>NZ_JBAKBA010000049.1:0-29087 GCF_038155225.1 Psychromonas arctica
GCGAATTAGGCAAAGCCTAGTGTCATGAGCGGAGGAGCTCTGCGAGTCCTGTTTTTAGCTTGCAGGTTTTTTTGTGTTGGGGGTTGTCATTTTGGTTTCGAATATAAAGTCAACACACAACCGCCTGCAGGCTGAAGCCAGCGCCCCGAAAAGGAATGAATTACTGCTTTAGATTCTTGATTGAGGGTGTTTATCTTTTGATCTGGGGCGCATGGCGAATTAGGCAAAGCCTAGTGTCATGAGCGGAGGAGCTCTGCGAGTCCTGTTTTCAGCTTGCAGAGGTTTTGGTGTTGGGTTATGTGTCGTTTTTATTTTTCATCATAAAACCAACATAAAAACCTGCAGACTAAAGTCAGCGGCCCAAGGTCAAAGGATCAAATTCAACACACAAAAATTGCAGGCTGAAGCCAGCGCCCCAAAGTCAAAAGATCAGTATCGACACACAACCCCTGCAGGCTAAAGCCAACGCCCGAAGGCAAAGGATCATAATCAATCAACATAGCCAAAATTAACAAAAAAACTGTAGGCTAAAGCTAGTGTCCCGATACAATTTTCGACAATCAATTGATGTCTCATGCTTTTAAAAATGAAGAGATGCTGGCGTGAAAATGACTTAATGGCTAGCTAAAATTGGATTCGATAGTCATGGAGATCGTAATCAACGTTATAAAGCAGATAAGATATGTCGAAATACTATGCATTATTATCTGGTTATTATTTACTTTTTTTATTTTTGTATCTCGAATTATGTGTTTTAAGTTAAGACTATTTTATTATAAGTAAATTTATACCTATTTTTATTTTTTAAAACATTTCTTTATATATATTAAAATGACTTTTAAAGTTTAGGTCATTTACATAACTATTGTGCTCATAAGAAAGCGACAACTTCTTCTTTAAAGTCGATTTAACTTAAGATAATAAATTCTCAATGTGTTGATGTTTTTTACAATATTTTCATCTTATTGCTCTTTCATATTCTATCTAACTGTTAAACAAAACAAAAATATAGTGGCACGCTTGATGCAAAATCATACATGCTAATCATTAATATTTTTATATTTTATGATTTAATTTTATTAAGCTTTTTATTTCTTACATTGAATAGGATAGAGGTGGAATATGGACATATTTAAATTTTCAAATATTAAAAAAATAGGATTGGTATTAGGTTTGTTGTTTAGCACAAGCTCTTTTGCGGGTACTATTGTAGATGTAGTCTATCAAGATCAAGCGCTTAGTGGCTTTGGAAACTCAATTTCTTATCAACATGATATTACAGATGATGGATTTACATTCGGTAGTGCAACAAGTGCAAATTTAGCCATTCAAGTTAACAACCTTAGTTTCTGGGAGACACTGTTATTTCAAATTGATGAGTTTGATTTTGATTCGGGTGCAATTACGTTAGGCAGCGGCTATATAGGCGATCTTGAAGTCAATGCATTAGCCGCTCTTAATAGTAATGGCTTATTAGATGTGTTAGTTTATTCAGGCCCATTTACTAGTGTTAGAGTTGGTACTTCTACTTTAACAGTACAAGTGCCAGAACCAAGTACGCTATTGATACTAGGACTTGCAATTATCGGTTTAAGTTTACGCCGTCAAGGTCAACTTTAATCTATCATAAATATGACGGGTTAATGATTAGCTTACCCAATCGCTTTATGATTTAGCCTCGCTTTGAGTGAGGTTTTTTTATAGCTGTTATTTATGTCTGCTTTAATACGTCGAGGCTCGACTTTAGTCAATTTTCTTATTTTAAATAAAAATAGTTAAAATGAGCTCCTTAAATACGATTAATGAAATACGCTTTCAATCAAGGAGTAGTGTCTTTTATATGGCATCAGCTCTAACTCATTTTTATAATGGTTAAATAAAAATAATTTTTATAAGAGAAAAGGATTTATTTGTTTAGAATGTTGACTAAGGGTTGTAGAGGTTTAATGCTCAAGGTTTTAAACCTAACACTTATTTTTTATTCCGTTTGTTATAAGGTTAAACATGAACTTAGTTAAAGTACTGCCTGCATTAATGTTTATTTATGCAATACCGAGCGTTGCTGCAGAAGTAACAACGGCGCCATCTAATCCAACAACATCATCAATTACTGAAAAGAACTTATATGGTACTTGGTTATGTCAGCATGAAGTAGAAGAGCCCAATACTAAAATGTCGATTAAGGTAAATTATAAAATTAATTATCTAGCTAATGGTCAATCTAATGGCAGTGGTTATTTGTTTTTTAAAATTAATGGTATGCCTGAACTTAAGTACAGTGTGACTGATAATTCTACTTGGGTGCTTAAGGGGAATGAGCTTAATATTAAATCTAAAGATGTTAATTTTAAAAATGTAAGTCATCCTGAATTAGAAGCACTTTTAAATTTAAAAAAGATTTTACCAGCGACGGTTAATGAATCAGGAACAATAATGGCATTAACGCAAACAACACTTAAAGTTAAATCTACCTCTTATGGTGAAATGTATACGTGTGGAAAAGTAGTAACTCGAAGTTAAGCTTCTGATCTAATCGCGGAATATTAACTGAATGTACTTACTTAATTAATTTTTATTATTTGGATTCAGATGATAAGTAGTGTGAGATAAGAGTGAATTAAAAAAGGCTGCACTAAAACGAGTACAGCCTTTTTATTTTATAAAGACAGGTTACAACGGCTGTTTATTACGACAAGATTAATCGTATTTTACTGCACGTAAGACAACAAACTTTTTGTTTTCAGCAATCAGTTCACAATTACCAAAAATACGATCTAACTTGTCTTGGTAGTCTAAATGGCGATTACCAACAATAACCAACTCACCGTTTATCGCTAAACAAAAATGCGCGTCGTTAAACATGCTCCATGCGATATGGTCAGTGATGGTATGTTGTTGATGGAAAGGAGGGTTACATAAAATAAGATCATAGCTGCGTGCTTTGAAACCTACTAGACCATTATTAACAACAAAACGTGTATTATCAGAACGTTCTTCTTCGAAGTTTTTCAACATGTTGATACGTGCTGAATCAACCGCCATGTATGACTCATCGATAAAGGTAATTTGCGCTTCAGGGTAAGCTTCAGCCGCTGCCATGCCCACAACGCCATTACCACAACCTAAATCAACTACTTTAGTAAAGTCGCCTTCAGGTAAGTTATCCATTAAATAACGACCGCCAATATCTAAATGATTACGAGAGAATACATTTGCATGGTTATGGATTTTCCATTCTAGACGCTCTATTTCCCAAGTAATAGCTACTTCAGTTTCTGGGATTTCGTTTTGATCAGGCAAGCTAAATATTAAGCGTGATTTTTTCTTCGCTAATGATGTTTTAGTCGTACCGATATATTTTTCAAATAAAGCTAATGTAGATTTATGGATAGCATCGACTTTACCTGCTGCAACAATAATCGTATCTTTATCGATAACAGCACTTAATTGTTGTAGTTGATATTCTAAAAATGCCAATGTTTTAGGCACTTTAATTAACACAACTTTTGCATTAGTTGGTAATTCTTGCAAACTATCTTGAATTAATAGTGTCTCAGGAGTGCAATGGTTGCGTTGCATATTCAGTTTAATTGAACTAACTGATAAGAAAGAATCCGAAACAACGGTTCTTTCAATGTCATTAAAATAACAACTTAATGCACCGAAACCATCATTGATGATTAATAACTGCCCATCTTCAGCAACGTATTTACCAAGTTCATTTTCATTGAAATGATTGATCAGGTATTCATCTGCTGAATCCCACGCTTGTAATGTTTCATTCTTACGACGCGGGTGACGATGTAAAATTAAGGGTTTATCTGCAATTATTAATGCTTCATTCATAGCTTTTGCCTAATTTGGTAATTTATATAGAGTTAATTTACCATTTTAACTTGCTTGACCACTTAAGGTAAGTGATATTATCGACCATACCTAAAATGAATAAGAATAGGACGCTTCGTGACTAAAATTATAAGCTCAAATAAATTAATAAAAGCACTATTAATATGTATTCCATTGTTCACTTTAACTGCTTGTGATAACCAAGTTGATGACATAATAGAAGATATTATTGATGGCACAGATGAAACTGCATGTGGAGAAGATGTTACAACAGTTAATTTCAAGCAAATTGCTTATTGGTCTGTTAGCGATGAAGAAACACTTGATGATATAGATTTCGGCATGCTTACTCATATTATCTATAGCAAAATAGGTGTGGAATCTGATGGTGATTTGATTTTACCAACAGGTGACGATTTAGATGAATTTGAAGAGATGATTGAATTGGCACAAAATGTAGGTGTCTTTGCAATGGTTTCTTTCGGTAATTCAAGTGACTCTGCTTTTAATGCGATTGCGGCGAGCGATGCTGCTTTAGATAACTTTGCTGATAATGTTGAAGACCTGATTAAAGAATACGATTTAGATGGTGTTGATATTAATTGGCAATTTCCCGAAAATGATGATGAAGGTGACCTTTTTGAAGATCTCGTTAAAGAGATTTCTGAGGTAGCGGAAGATCAAGGCGTACTGTTTAGTTTTGTTGTTGATACAGGCCAAGATGATGATGCAACAGATGATGGTGTTCAAGATGATACGCTAGATTACCCAGATTTTATTAATGTGATGGCATTAAATACAACAGACAATGACGACTTACACTCGTCTCTAGAAGATGCTGAAGACGCAATAGAGTATTGGACAGATCGTTGTGTAGTAAAGAATAAGCTAGTATTAGCTATTCCATTGTATTCAGATGGCGACGGTGCATTAAGTTTTCGTGAAATAGCTGATGATGACCTTGATAATGTCTGTGTTGATGAAGCCGTTAACGTTGAAGATGAAGATGGTAATCGGTTTGATGATATTAACTATAACGGCGTTCCAACGGTTAATGATAAAACTGAATATGCACAGTCATTTGCAGGCGGAGTAATATTATCGTCATTAGAACAAGACTATTTTGAAGAAGGTGATTTTTATTCGATATTAGCCGCGGTTGATTGGCAAGTCGCTGGTGGACCGAATGATATTTGTGATTAATTGCTATTAATAATAAGCCTACTATTTCATGGTTTTTATTGTGGTTAAAAGGGTGCATAATAGCGCCCTTTATTTACCCTACTAACTATAAGGTCATATTATGCCGATCAATGCCGCTTTAACAGAACGTAGTAACGGATGCTGTGAATTATGTTCATCTACCAATGAACTGTCTATTTTTGAAGTGCCACCTGTTAAAGAACCTAATTCAGATAAATCAGTATTAGTGTGTTCTACTTGTTTCCCTCAAATTGAAAAAACAGTAGAGATGGATAATAACCATTGGCGTTGTCTCAACGATAGTATGTGGAGTCAAGTGCCTGCCGTACAAGTCACTGCTTTTCGTTTATTAACACGATTAAGTAAAGCGGGTGAAGTTTGGGCTCAAGACTTATTAGATATGATGTACATGGAAGACGAACAAAAAGCATGGGCTGAATATGGGGTTGCTGCAGATGAAATAGAAGCGGTTGCACCAACTCGTGATTCTAACGGTGTGGTTTTATTAGCGGGTGATAACGTTACGCTAATTAAAGATTTAGAAGTGAAAGGTGGTAACTTTACGGCTAAGCGTGGCACGCCAGTACGTAATATTTCATTAACTGATAACCCTGAACACATTGAAGGGCGTGTTAACGGAGTACGTATTGTACTGTTAACGACTTATTTAAAGAAAATGCCATTATTTGAAGATAAATAATCCGGCTATTTACTACGCTCTTTAAGTAAAAAAAGATGGTTAGATATAAAAAGGGTCATATTACATTATGTAATATGACCCTTTTTTATTGGCAGTATTATTTAATAAAAAGTATGAAACGGTTTAACAGTGGTTAGTATTAATAATTAGTTACAATAATTAGTTACTATTATTAACGACTTATTAATTTAAACTACTTTCCAAGTCATCTCTTCGTTTGCCTTGATAGGTACAACAACATCATTACCAAAAACTAATGTTTCAGGTACTGTCCAAGATTGTTTTTCTAAAGTAACAGTATCTGTGTTACGTGGTAATTCATAAAAATCAGGACCATTAAAGCTAGCAAAACCTTCTAATTTATCTAATGCGTTTTCTGCTTCAAAGACTTCTGCATATAATTCTAATGCTGCAAAGGCAGTATATGAACCAGCACATCCACAAGCTGATTCTTTAGCGCCAATTGAATGTGGTGCAGAGTCGGTCCCTAAAAAGAACTTTTTACTTCCGCTTGTTGCCGCTTTTACTAATGCTGTTTGATGCGTATTTCGTTTTAGAATAGGTAAGCAATAGAAATGAGGTTTAATACCACCTACTAACATATGGTTACGGTTAAACATTAGGTGATGGGCTGTAATGGTTGCACCCACGTTATCACTTGCTTTATTTACAAAATCCACTGCGTTTGCGGTAGTTATATGCTCAAGTACGATTTTAAGGTTTGGGTAATCAGCCACAATCGGTGCTAATACTTCTTTCAAGAAAACTTCTTCACGGTCAAAGATATCTACATCATGTGAGGTCACTTCACCGTGTACTAGTAATGGCATATTCACTTCTTGCATCGCTTGTAATGCCGCTTTGATATTATCTACGTTTGTTACACCTGAATCTGAATTGGTGGTTGCACCAGCAGGGTAAAGTTTTGCTGCATAAACGTGGCCAGATGCCTTGGCTTTTTTGATATCTTCCGCACTTGTATTATCCGTTAAGTAGATAACCATTAATGGTGTAAATGTGGCTGTTGGTTTTTCTGCCAAAATACGTTCACGGTATGCTAATGCGCTTTCAGTCGTCATGACTGGTGGCACTAAATTAGGCATCACAATGGCTCTACCCATATAACGACTGGTATCACGCACGGTATCTTTCAACACTTCACCATCGCGTAAATGTACATGCCAATCGTCTGGACGAGTAATAGTTAGTTTGCTGCTCATAAAGTGCTCCGCATAATAAAGGGGGAAAAGAATTGCACCGATTTTAGAAGTATCAAAAGGGTAAGTAAAGGCCTAGTTAAGGTTGTTGCGGATATAGGGGGAATGTAGATAAAGTCGTGCCGTAAAAGACGAAGTGTAAGAGGGGATATTTTATAAAATGTTATGTAAAGGAAAGAGTTTGTCTGAAGTTAATTAACAAAATGTTTTTAGCTCACCGCTTTTTATACCGATTACATTAAATAAGTTATTTTAACAAGTAAAATAGATAACTTAATTAGTGTGATTGGTATTATTATGTTGATTTTTATTTGGGGCACATGGCGAATTAAGCTATAGCCTAGTGTCATGAGTGGAAGAGCTCTGCGAGTCCTGTTTTTAGTTTGTAGGCTTTTACTGAATATAACATATGAATAAGCTCTTTTGATCTGAGGAGCATGGCGAATTAGGCTATAGCCTAGTGTCATGAGTGGAGGAACTCTGCGAATCCTGTTTTTAGCTTGCAGAGTTTTTGGTGTTAGGGTTTATGTTTTTTGTCTTTTTAGGAACAAACATCAACACACAAAAATCTGCAGGCTAAAGTTAATTTCCCGTAGTCAAAAGATCTAAAGTCAACACACAAAAAATGCAGACTAAAGTTAGTTTCCCGTAGTCAAAGGATCTAAAGTCAACACATAAAAAATGCAGGCTAAAGCCAGCGGCCCAAAGTCAAAGGCTTAACACCAACGCATCATTGCTTGTTAAAGAGTGATTACTTCAAGGTTGCGTAATGTTGGCGAATAGCTAATGCGATATTTGCTTTTATTTCAGGTGTGACGTGTACGCTTTTTTGTTTAGGGAGAAGATCAACTAATGCTTGAACTAATGGTTGTTGTGCTTCATCGGATAGCGCTATCCAACTTGCTAACAAGTCTCGGTTTATATAAGCAGGTAAAGAGCCTAGTGTACCGACATCATTTTGATTATGTATTAATAAGCCTGCAGTAGTGCCTTTGTCTAAGGTTAATACCTGGTAAAAATACA
The DNA here is from genome assembly GCF_038155225.1 of Psychromonas arctica. Lineage (GTDB taxonomy): Bacteria > Pseudomonadota > Gammaproteobacteria > Enterobacterales > Psychromonadaceae > Psychromonas > Psychromonas arctica_B. The sequence goes on from NZ_JBAKBA010000049.1 coordinate 7,990, forward strand.
ACGTATGGTAATCAAGTTGTTGTTGTAATTCACTATCAGAAGGGGGTGCTAAACGACTAAATTTCTCCTCTAGCAATGCGATATAGCAGTCAATCACTTCAGTGGCGAAATCAATAGAAAAGGCTTTGGGTGTTTGTTCGTTCCCAGTAAACCCTTCCAAATAAAAGTGGCTCACACCACGATGTTTATTTAAGGCAGGAATATAAAAATATTGATCGCCTTGCTCTATCCCGCTATCAAACCACTCGCCACTGACTTTTTTCAACATATCATTAAATAAAACATTATCGTTTGTGTCTTCAACTGCTGGATTTAAATCTGCCATTAAGCGCCAGAATTGCTTGCCGTTTTTAAGTTCTGTCCAACTAACATGAATATGTATTGAAGGAGCTAATGGATGTTGAGGGTGGATAATTGTTGATAATGCAGTAGCAGATAGAAAAGCTTTGTCAGGTCTATCTTCATATTGTACTTGCGATACATTGACTGACGCTCGGTTAAATATGGTATTAGTGCTCGCTTCAAATCGCTTACCACCACCATGAGAGCCGTTATCGCGTAGCCATTCCACACTTTTAAAACTGGTGCCAGTGGATAGTTTTTCTAATTTTTCTACAAAATAAAATTGTACTTTACTGAGTTGAGTTAATGCAAATTGAGCTTCATCTGAGGTAGCGAATACGCGCATTGAAAATCCTGTATTGATATAGTGTTAGCTATGTAAATATCTAGCTTTATAATGTAATCAGTCTATTTAACCAAACATCTTAATTTATAGCGCCAATAAGGGAAAGCGAATAGTGACGATCACTCCGGTTAATTGATGATTATTGTCAATCGAAAGCGTGGCTTGATGGTAATCACAAATCATCTTCGCAATGTATAAACCTAAGCCTAAATGTGTATCATGCTGTTGCGATGAAGGTCTGATAGACACCATTGATTGGAATAAGTCTTGTTGTTGATCTGTCGCTAATAACGGACCTGTATTTTCAATGGTTAACACCGCAGCGCTGTCTTTTTTAGTTAAGCTGACACTTATTGCTTTACCATCAGAGGAAAATTCAACGGCGTTATGGATGATTTTATCTAACAATTGTACCAAAAAGTCGGGATCGGCATTTACCAATAAACTATCTTCTCCTAAATCCTCAATGAAGTTTGATTGTTTATAAATCATGTCATAACCCTGTAAACAGCTATTAATCAGCATTTTTAGGTCGATAGTTTGTTTTTCACCTTGTTCTAAACTTTGTTCAATCCGGCTCGCTTCACTCATACTGGTCAGTATTTTATTAAGTCGGATGATTCCCTGTTGAGAGCGCTGTATGTACTTTTGTTGTTCATCGTTTGCAGGTAATAACGCTAAATTCTCAAGAGAAGATCTGACCACAGCAACGGGTGTGCGCAATTCATGAGATAAGCGTGCTGACAATTGCTCAACATAATGATGGTATTGGCCTAATCGTTTTACCATATCTGCCATGCTACGTGATAAATCTCCAATTTCATCACTGTGTTGGCTTGGTTTGAACTCTCCATTTAAACGCCCATTGTTATCGAGGATATGTTCGCTTTGATCGCGTAATAGCCGAATGCGTTTTACCACGGTAGAAATAAACAAAAATAGTAAAATACCTGCAATGAAAATGATAGCAATCAACACATTAAACATTTTCTCTAAAGCTTGATTTCGTAAAGTTAAAATCCCGTGATTTGTTTCTTCTGCAAGTACAACACCAACGACTTTACCGTTAATGAAGATGGGATGTGCAGCACTCAAAATCGACACTTTTTGATCGGAGTTTAACCGCCATTGTGTGGCTGCTTTGCCTGTGAGAGCCTCATCAATTAATTCATAATCGAGTTGTGTAGCGTTTTTTTGTGCATCTATAAAACTGTTGTCGGGTTTATCTAAGAGCAAATCATAAAGTGGCGATAATATTAATGATTCGATCGTTGACCAAAAGCTTGAAGGTTCATTTATTCCTTCATCTGTATTGGATCTAGAACTGCTCGACACGTTGTTGTTAGTATCGTCGTTATTAGCATCGTCTTTGTTAGCACCGTAACCATTAGAGATCTTGTTTTTTTCAGCCCCATTATAGTTTTCAGTCGAATTATTACCATCAGAGTAATAATCGCTAGGCCAGGTGCCGGTCGCTTGGTGAATATCTCCGGTTTTTGCTATCACGCGTTGCTGCCTATCTACCACCCACAATCGAGAACGGGTATGGCTCATGGCTAATAATATGTTCTCAATTTCAGGAGAAGGGATTAACACACTGCCGAGTTTATTGATGTCTAATAGATTAGAAGTGCTGATACTGTTATCAATATTACCGCTGTTGATAGTCGAACTCGTATTTAATTGAAATCCTAACTTATTGCCTAGTAATGACAGAGGGAGACGTAGTTCGATGTTATAGCCTTGTGGAGTGGACTTCCAAATACCTTGTATGGATTTTTCACGCGTTACGTTTGTGGCATAAATACTGTGTTGAGGATATCGATAACCATTGAACCAACCGTCTTCAGCGACGGAAATAATATAACGTTGTAACTCACCTTGAGGAGAACTCATGGCAATAATAAGATGATCGTTGTCCGTTATGGATGAGCTAATACTTTCACGCTTAACGGGTTGAGGGTTAAACACTTCAAAATAGGCATATAAATAACCGCCTTGCTTACCTAGCCATTGATTGAAACGTACATCATCCTGATTATGTTGAGTAGTTTCGCTGGTGGTATTTGAGTGAATGGCATTTGAGTAACTGTTGTTAAGCGTCTTAATCGCCGTCCAATCCTTTATATTACCATCAAGTAAAATAGGATCTTTTAAATCGTAAACATAAAGATCATGACCTTTCTTAAAATCAGCTATTGGTGTGTCATCTTCATTAAATAAACTAGGGCGTTCATGCAAGGCAGTTGCTACTGCGCTGGTTGTACCGAGCAAGGTTTGTTGTTGACCTAAACGTAAGAAGTTTTCCATCTCAATTACAAATTGATAGGCAAACCAAGGCAGCAATAACAATAAGCTACTGAGTGTTAATAACTTACTACGCAGCCCCCACTTAAACCTCATTACGCTTGTGCCTCTGGGGAAATATCCCAACGATAGCCCATACCATAAATAGCGGTTATTTCATCAAACGCGGAGTCTATGTGTATAAATTTTTTGCGGATACGTTTGATATGGGAAGTGATGGTATTGTCATCGACCACCATATTGGCATCGGTCATTAATTGTTGACGACTTCTGACGACACCTGACTTATTGGCTAACGCATGAATGATCCAAAACTCAGTAATAGTCACTTCAAGCAGTTGCTTATTCCAGCTAATTTGCATTTTGTCATTATCAATGGTTAAAGCACCACGTGTTAAAACAGAAGATTCTGTAGTTTGGATTGATTGACTTAATTCTGTACGTCTAAATAGGGCACTAATTCGTACCATTAAATGTTCTAAACCAATTTCTTTACTTAAATAGTCGTCTGCGCCTAAACGCAATCCTGAAATACTATCAAAATCATTATCACGAGCGGTGAGAAATATAATAGGAATCGTGGCCGATAATTGACGTAATTGCTGACACAATAAAAAGCCCCCATCATATTCATGGCCTAAACCAACATCAATAATCGCTAAATCAGGTAAACGGATTGTGAATGCCTGCATTGCTTGCTCTCTACCTTCGTAACCCTCTACTTGATAACCATAACGCGTCATAAGATCGGTATAGTTTTCTCGGATACTTTGGTCATCTTCAATAATTGCAATACGTTTCATGTTCGCTTTCATTCCTGTTTATTGGTTCATTTACTTATTTTAGTGATTCATTGTGGCGCTGGTGGAGCGTAAAAACAATCAAATAACCCCATTGCCATTATTTGAACATAATTGATCATTAGTTTGCCTTTTTTGCTCCCTAATTTTGCCATTTAGGTTTGTTGTAATACTGACATCTAAACAGCAGCCGAAGTTGCATTATTAATCTCAAAAGGGATAAACATTATGAATACTCGACCATCAAAAAAATCATCTCATCTTAAAAACACTATTGTTGGTGTCGTTGCGCTTTCTACTTTAACGGGAGGGTTGTTGTTATTGGAAGATTACCGTTCTAATAAAGAAGCAATGAAATTTTCTGAGCACTTGAGTCGTTATACGGTACCGGTAAAAGCAAATCATAATAGTCTTGATGATGAAAGTAATAATGCCGCTTTCTTTAAACGTACTCAAGACGATAGTCTGTTAACAATAGATGTTAATGATCAAGCTGCGATTGCAGAGCAAAATCTATTAACAGAGCAAGTGCAGTCTGCACAAATCTCGTCTGAGGTTAATCAATTAAACACAGACAATAATATCAATGCATTACAAGAAAATAAAAATGACGTAGCAGATGTATATTTCGCTCTATCTTCTTCAGTGATTGCGCCTGAATATAAGTTGGAGTTGGTCTCAGTAGCTGATCACATTAAATCGCAAACAACTAATAAAAAGTGGCAAGTAGTAGGGCACACAGATAAATCAGGCAGTGCAACTTACAACCTAAAGTTGGCTAAAGAGCGTGCAAAAAAGGTGGCTGATTTTCTAGTGAAACAAGGCGTCTCAGAAGAACAGCTCACCCTATTAACTTTAGGTGAGTACGAAGCGATGAAACTAGATAACAGTACCTATAACTATGGATTAAGAAAAGTGCGTGTTATGGAATACAAACCAGAAACACAAAAACTAGCAATTACTGTTCAAAAGCGTAATGAGAAAATCGAACAAAGACGTGTTGCGCGAATTGTGCAAATGAAGCTAGAGGAGCAAAGAAAACAGGAAAAGCAAACAAACTTGTTAGCTAAACAGCAAGAAAAAGTAACAAGTCATGAGCAGAAAAATACACCTATTAATATGCACGTTAACGATCCTGATACCGTACAAGTGAATACAGACTTACTGTTAGATGAAATTAACTTAGGTTTTGGTCAGCAGGATAATTCTGAAGCTAACTTAAGTCGTTCTAATTCAGACAATCCTAATTTAAGTGAGCCTAAATTTAGTAAACCTATATTTAGTAAATCTAAGTCAAATCAAAATACGACAAAAACAGTAGATGAAACGACAATACTTGAGTCAAATGAACAATTAAGAACAAACACCGAACAACTCAACTCAGATGAACAAGTGAACAATAAAAAAGAGGTGGATGACACAATAATAGAAAGTGCTCAAGTGTCATCAATAATTAACATATGGGCATTAGTGTCTACTACAGACTACTCACTGTAAGGGGATTAAAATGAACAAATCAATTATTCAACCAATGACAATTAAGCGTTTATTTAATATCAATGAATTAGTCAGTGCCACGGTGATATCAAGTACGAGTTTATTCTTTTTAATTTATTTTTTGATATAAATGAGTTCAATAAATCCTTCACCTTTTATAGCCTCAGCCTTAAAAGACTAAGTGATGCCTCTGTGTTTTTAGCTGGATGTTGCTTAGTCTTTTTTACATCTAAATCATTAAGTGATACTTTAAAATGTAGGAAATTAGTACAAATTGTGTAATTTTTGCGTAATTAATGTATTGTAGAAAAACTTACTTTTTGTTTATTAGCTAAATTTATTACACTTAATAAAAATTTAAATAATGTATTTTTTATATTTATTGGTACTAAAACACAGCACGGAATTAATATTAAATTGTAATGAATGATATAACCTTTAGTTTTTTAAATCGTTAAAAACAAAAGTAAATAATTTAAATTTGTACAAAATAGTGTGCTATAAATAGACATAACTAGGTAAAAGAACTCGAAGTATCTCATCAAATAAACGGAATATAGATGAATAAAAAAATATTGGTGTTTACCGATTTAGATGGAACATTATTGGACCATTATACTTATCAAACTGATGACGCAACAGAAATGATAATTAGGTTAAAGCAGAACAACATTGCGATAATACCTAACAGCAGTAAAACACTTCCTGAAATTCAATTAATTCGTCAGCAACTTAACTTAAACTCTCCTTTTATTATTGAAAATGGCGCGGCCATTTACATTCCTGTTAATTACTTTCCAACACAACCAAATGGTACTCACTTAGAAAATGGATTCTGGGTTAAATCTTTTTGTCCAAATAAAGACCATTGGTTAGCTTTATTAAAAAACAACGAAGATTCATTCAAAGAAGCCTTTCAAAGTTTCTCTGATATGTCAGTAGAACAACTAGCTGAACTCACCGGTTTAAGTCTTGAAAATGCAGCATTATCTAAACAACGCCAATACGGGGAACCCTTAAATTGGCTAGGAAACGAAGAGCAGCAAGAACAATTCACTAACATCATGGTTGAGTTAGGAGCAAATGTTTTACAGGGCGGGCGTTTCCTCCACATTAGCGGACACTGTGATAAAGGTCAGGCACAAGCTTGGTTGACTGAACAGTATAAGCAAAATCAAATGTCTATCGATTTAAGTTCTCAACCTAATGAAATTGTGACCATCGCTTTAGGTGATGGTAAGAATGATATTGCGATGCTGGAACAAGCAACTATCGCGGTACAAGTCCGTTCACCAGTCCATGACTTTCCTGAATTAACAAGGAAAGAACATGTTTTTCAAAGCAGCCTATATGGACCAGCTGGTTGGTCGGAATGTTTAAACGAAATTTTATCATCGAAATTAATTTATTGAATCAAGGAGCTTACTAATGGCTGATTTTTATCAAAATGGCATTGTGACTACAATGCATAATTTAAGACAACGCAGTAATGAAAACCTTGAAGAAGAGTTAAAGTCATTTTCAAAAACGCGTCCGATGGGCCTAATTTTACCTTCTCTTTTTTCTGAATTAGAAGGGGATGCCTTCCCAGATATTGTTGACCACCTTAGCGAAGTGCCTTACCTAAGTGAAATCGTTATCGGGTTAGACAGAGCAAGCGAAGAGCAATATCGCCACGCCCTTAAATTCTTCAAAAAATTACCTCAACATCACCGTGTACTCTGGAATGAAGGCCCTCGATTAAAAGCACTTGATGCTAAATTACAAGCATTAGGCGTAGCACCGAAAGAGCTCGGTAAAGGGCGTAATGTTTGGTATTGCATGGGCTATACCTTAGCCTCTGGTAAAACGGAATCAGTGGCATTACATGATTGTGATATCGTCACTTATGATCGTTCATTATTAGCGCGCTTAATTTATCCCGTTGCTAACCCTGGGTTTAACTACGAATTCTGTAAAGGTTTTTACTCTCGTGTCGCTGATGGCAAAATTAATGGCCGCGTATCGCGCTTACTCGTTACTCCGTTGGTTAAAGCACTTAAAAAAACCATAGGACATAACGAATACCTTGAGTTTATCGATAGCTTCCTTTACCCGTTAGCCGGCGAGTTCTCTTTCCGTAAAGATGTATTAACCGACTTACGTATTCCAAGCGATTGGGGATTAGAAATTGGCGTACTGTCTGAAATGCATCGTAACTATGCGAGTAACCGTACTTGTCAGGTAGATATTTCAGATGCTTACGACCATAAACACCAAGATCTATCGTTAGATAATGTCGATGGCGGTTTATCGAAAATGTCGGTTGATATCACTAAGGCATTTATCCGTAAATTAGCGACCCAAGGTGAAACATTCAGCACTGAAAGCATCCGTACATTAAAAGCAACTTATTACCGTATAGCGCTTGATTACTTAGAAATGTATCGTGGTGATGCCATGATGAATGGTCTGAACCTTGATATTCATAATGAAGAAAAAGCCATTGAAATGTTTGCAGAAAACGTCATGACGGCAGGGCAGATCTTCTTAGATAAACCAATGGACACGCCATTTATTCCTTCTTGGAGTCGCGTAATTAGTGCTATGCCAGATGTATTAGAACAACTAAAAGAAGCGGTTGAATTAGACCATCAAGAGTTTAGTGAATAAATACTCATTCTTTTAAAGAATTATCGAGCTATTCGACGAATTGTAAATAATGAATTGTATATAGAAAGTATTGCCAATTATTCAACTGAAAGTGAATGATTGGCAATTAATAAGGGGAATGTTATGGCAGAATTGAATGCCGAAGAAAACGAGTTGTTAGTACTAAAAAATAAATTAATACAACAGCTTAACTTCATTTACAAAGACGTCGACCAAACCATTGATTATGAAGAACTCAGCGACCAGTTAATAAAACTGATGAGACTGGATGAAAACTGCTATACACCTATTGCTTATCAAAACCATTGGTCACAAAAAGATGTCATAATGATCACCTACGGTGACAGCTTACTCAAACCCGATGAAAAGCCATTAGAAACATTAAAGCACTTTCTTGATAATCATATCGGCGATAGCATTAATAGCGTTCATATCCTGCCATTCTTTCCTTATAGCTCAGATGATGGCTTCTCAGTTATCGATTATTCAAGTGTGAATGAATCATTAGGTGGTTGGGACGAGATCCAAAGCATAGCCAAAGACCGTCGACTAATGTCTGATTTGGTCATTAACCATTGTTCTAGCAGAAGTGCTTGGTTTGATAACTTCATTAAAGGCGAAGGTATTGGCTATGACTTTTTCTATACCGCATCACCAGATGATGATTTATCCGATGTGGTTAGACCAAGAACCTCAGACCTATTAAGAGAAACCGATACCGGTAAAGGCACGCAGCATGTTTGGTGTACTTTCAGTCACGACCAAGTCGACTTTGATTTTAGAAACCCAGAAGTATTAAAAAGCTTTGTTTCAATCATTCGTTTATATCTCGACATGGGGGTGAAAATACTGCGATTTGATGCCGTTGCTTTCTTATGGAAAAAACTAAATAGTAGCTCAATCAATTTGCCAGAAACACATGAAGTGGTGCGCTTACTTAGAACATTATTAGAGCATGCTGTTAGTGATGCGGTTATCATCACAGAAACCAATATACCAAATACACAAAACCTCACTTATTTTGGTAATGCCAACGAAGCACATGCCATCTATAACTTTTCATTACCTCCTTTATTAATTAACAGCCTAGTGACGGGTAATTGTTTGTACCTTAAACGTTGGTTAATGAGTATGCCGCCATCGCAAAATGGTACTTTCTACTTTAACTTCATCGCTTCTCATGACGGGATTGGGTTAAGACCAGCAGAAGGGCTGTTAAATGATTACGAGCTAAATAGCTTAGTGGAAGCAATGCAGGAGTTCGGTGGTAAAGTTTCTTGGCGTACCACTGAAACAGGAGAGCCCAAACCTTATGAAATTAATATCGCCTTATATGACGCGTTACAAGGCACAACCAAAGGTAGAGACAGCTTAGGGCTACAACGCTTTATATGTGCACATGCGATCATGTTTGGATTGGAAGGTATTCCAGGTGTTTATATTCATAGTTTATTAGGCACGCAGAATGATTATGAAAAAGTAGCAAACACCCAACAAAACCGTTCTATTAACCGTCATCGTTGGGAGTACCAAGAGCTGCAAAGTAAATTAGCCGACAGTGAGAATCACCATGCGGTTGTACTCAGCTCGCTTAAAGGCTTGCTTGACATACGTATTAAGCAACCCGCTTTCCATCCTAATGCAACCCAGTTTACCTTACATTTAGGTTTACAAATGTTTGGTTTCTGGAGACAGAGCCAAGATAGAAAGCAGAGCATCTTTTGTATTAGCAATATTACTGATCATGAGATGGAATTAGCTATTCATGATTTAAACTTAATCATGACGGATAATTGGATCGAACTAATTTCAGGTATTGAGTTAGATATGCAACAAGAAATGATCACATTAGCGCCTTACCAAACAGTTTGGATAAGCAACGTATTCCATAAATAATCGTTTCTTATTAGATCTTTTATTAGGTTACTTCAATTAGGTTACTTCAGTAAAAAAGCCACTATTAGATATCAACTAATAGTGGCTTTTTTACTGACGGTTTATCAACAGCATTTTATTGCTTAATAATTTAGTCTTCTTGACTTGATAACGCGGGCTCACCAGTCTTTTCTAATGCAGACGATGAATAAACTTCGTCACTTTCCATACTCTGTTTAACTAACTCTGCTTGAATACTTCTTAACTTGTCTTGGACTTTAGTTAAGTTATCAGGCCCTAATCTTAACAATAATTTTTGTGCATCATTTAGTTCCTCTAATGCAGGGTTATTAAATAAATACATAACAGAAGGGGACTTTAAGGTAATCGGCCCATTAATAACCGGCACACTCAATGCCATTTCAATCGCATCATTCAATACCTTGTCAAATTGAGTCCCTTCACGTGAAATCTCAGCATAAGACTCATCAATCAACGGCTTAAATGTTTTATATGCATATACTAACTTTTTACTATCAAGTGAAGCGATGTAATTACTGTAATCGTCGTATCGTTGATAACTGTATATCGAGACATAAATTTTCCCATCGCTTCTTTTTACTTTAAAAGGTTCTTTAGATGGAAACAAAGGACTAAAGCTGGCAATAAAATCACCACGACTAAAATTATCAATAAAAACAACCGTGCTCGCTATTAAACCAGTTTGTAATAAATTACCTGGTACTAATGCCGTTTCACTAAATTCTTCGATACTCGACAGAACAAGATCATCAGATTCTTCTAGTACAGGTAGTGGGTTTTCCTCTTCTTCTATTACTTCAACAACTTCAGCAGGCTGCGCAGTAGATAAAGGCTCAATTATAGGCGTTGGGATAACCTCAACCTTTTCTTCAATAACGTTATTGTCGATAGCTGGTTCATCTACCATCTCGGATTTTTTGAGAAAATCGAAATTAAAATCACTGGCAACGCCTAAACGTTCCATTAGACGATGGTGTGCATTGGGATAGCTGAAATAAAAAATACTATAACCGAACATAGAAACACAAATTACGATGAGAATGATATTAAGCCATGAATAAGGTTTTTCTTTAGGTAAATCGGGATAAGCCATGGACAATTTACTCCTTAATAAAAGTAGTTAACTTGCTGATCTCTTATATTAAATCAACAACTAATTCACTATATCTGAATTGTAGAACAAATTGTGTACATATTTTGTTTAATATAATAAATATCATTTTATTGAACATAGAAATGCGTATTAAAAACAACAAAGAAGAACAAATAATAACGAGATATGAATTAATATTAATCAATGCGACTAATTATTCAGCAAGCAACAAAATATATGTAAATAAAGTTTGACGATGTCCACTCAACTCAGTAATATCTCGCCTCGTTGACAAGCATTAAGTGTTTCAACGTTTCGGTAGTTAACAAGCTTTACGGTTATCTTCCTTGGTTTTAGAATATTTTTAAATTATTCTTTAATAACCTAAAATACTCGGTGATTAGCGCAGCTTGGTAGCGCATCTGGTTTGGGACCAGAGGGTCAGAGGTTCGAATCCTCTATCACCGACCACATTTTGAAAACAATGAGTAATCGTTGTAAGATATAAGTCCAGCTTTTGCGCCCTTAGCTCAGCCGGATAGAGCAACGGCCTTCTAAGCCGTAGGCCACAGGTTCGAATCCTGTAGGGCGTACCATTTTTAAAAGTGCAGTGGCGGATGTAGCTCAGTTGGTAGAGCCCCGGATTGTGATTCCGGTTGTCGCGGGTTCAAACCCCGTCATTCGCCCCATTTTTTAAAAATGATTATAGTTAAAAAGAGTAAAAGTTTAAATAGATGCGGAAGTGGCGGAATTGGTAGACGCGCTAGATTTAGGTTCTAGTATCGTAAGATGTGAGAGTTCAAGTCTCTCTTTCCGCACCATTTAAACAATAATATCAATTAGTTAATTACAATCCCTGACTAATTAGATATTAACAATTTCGGTGATTAGCGCAGCTTGGTAGCGCATCTGGTTTGGGACCAGAGGGTCAGAGGTTCGAATCCTCTATCACCGACCACATTAAGAATAATCCGCTTAGCTAGAAATAGTTAAGCGGATTTTTTCGTTTATGGCTCTGAAGGTACGATATTAGTTGAAAAGATAGCTCAGACACTAAGCTGTCGCTTATTCGCTCCATCTATCACCGACCACATTAAGAAAACCGCTTTATGCTTAAACGCAAAAGCGTTTTTTTTCGTCTTTAATTTGATGATATGGCGGATGCAACCTTGAAATGCATAACCACTAAGAAGCTATAGCTACCATATGCTCAGCCATTAATTTGGCTAGCGTTTTATAATTCAATTTCTTTCTTGGTCTATCATTTAGCTTCACTATTACATCTTCAACTTCTGATTGTGACACATTCTTAAAGTCTGTTGATTTTGGCCAATATTGACGTAATATCCCATTAGTATTTTCGTTCAACCCCGGTTGCCATGAACAGTAAGGGTCTGCAAAATAAACCTCACACTTTAAATACTCAGTCATCACTTCATTATGTGCAAATTCTTTGCCGTTATCAGCTGTGATAGTAAATATCGCTCCTTCAAACGGCTTCAATAAAGCAATTGTCGCTGCTGTTACTGATTTAGCCGATTTATCATCAACACGCATTGATACTGTAAAGCTAGTTTTCCGCTCAACAATAGATAGACGTTCATCGATACTCACTCGGTTTCTGATAAAACCTCTGCCTGCTTGTTTATCCTTGCTACGTGACTGATAAGCTTTACCTTTTCTACGCAAGTGTTGAAATAATTGCCCTCCGTGTCTCTTATCAGACCAAACATAGAGATAGATGGTTTCATGGCTAATAAATATATTGTATTCTTCCTTAGCCAGCCAGATATTTACTCTGGGCTCCAGTCGATATGAATCTTTGAGTCAATTAATGCAACTAGGCTATTCGTCATCTTAATTGCTTTGTGGGAACGTAAACGACGATTATCAGTAAGCGATTGAGCTTTAATTCGATAGTCACGCTTGCCTGTATTGCGGAAAAGCTCTCTACTGATGGTCGATTGGTTGACTTTTAACTGTTGTGCAACTTAATCTTGGCTGAGACCTATTCTCTTTAAAGCATAGGTCAGTTGTTTATATGTTTTCATTGTTGCATCTCTTGCCGGAGAAAAAACGATTAGTAACTATTCAGCTGGCCACTTTTTCTACCTATCCAAGTTATGCACTTACTATTTTAATCTAAGCTTTAATTCAAGTTTATATTATTTTTTAAACAAACAAAAAAATACAACTGATATTGATTCGTGTTATCATTTTTGGAATGTTATTTATATTCTATGACTTACAATGAAATTGATTTTTTCTTTATTAAAAAATAGTCGCCTTAAATTCTTTTTTGCCATTTTTTTGAGTGCCCTCAGTGCGGTAACAGGTGTTGCTGTTATTGCTTTTATTAATGATGTCATTGGTAAGTTGAGTGTTGGCGAAGAACTGTCTTTTTCAATACTTACATTCCTTCTTCTTATTCTTTTCTTATTCTTTTTAACTTTTTTCTCGCAGTCTTTAATCACGGCGTTAGGGCATAAAGTTGTATATGAATTGAGATTAAGCATTAGTCGTCGCTTGATGAATACGTCTGTTGAACGAATCGATCAATTGGGTCAGCCTGTCATCATGGCAACATTAACGAATGATATTGCCGCGATCAGTAAGGCTTTTAATAGCTTACCATTTGTCGTGTTTGGTATTTCAGTCATTTTCTGTAGTTATGGCTACTTACTATGGTTATCAATTCCTTTTTTTATTGCAACAATGATAATGAGTGCGTTTTCAATTTGGATTGGTCGTAAGTTAATGATTATATCTCGCGGCTATAAGAAAAGAGTGAGAGATAACGATGATAGCCTATATGAAAATTATCAAGCAATGCTTCAGGGGCGTAATGAGCTTAAATTAAGCCAAGAACGTAACACTTTTTTTTATCAAGAGCATTTAGAGCCAACAGCTGAATATACGCGTAAGTTAGATACAAAAGCGGATCGTATGATTGTTTTAAATGGAAGTTGGATCAATACATCTGTTTTATTAGTGATTGCTGTTGTCGTATTAATGCACGTTCAATTCTCTATCGGTACTATTGAACAAGTAACAGGTTATGTACTTGCTGTTCTTTTTTTACGATCTCCAATGGCAGGTTTTGTCGGTTCTTTACCTTCTCTTATTCAAGGTGCTATCGCTTTTTCTAAAGTAAAAACATTAGCGCTTGCAGAGGAAGATGAGCATCAAACAAAACAGTTCTCTATAGCAGAAAATTGGCAAGTCTTAAATTTGAAAGGGGTTGAGTATGATTATACTACGCAAAATGACGATATTGGATTTTCCGTTGGCCCTATCGATTTAACTATCAATCAAGGTGAATTAATCTTTTGGGTTGGTGGTAATGGCTGTGGTAAATCAACATGTGCACGTTTATTAGCTGGCCTGTATCAAGCACATCGAGGCACGATTGAGTTTTCAGGTGAAATGATTAATCAAGATAATTTAGGTTGGTATCGTAATCATTTTTCTGTTGTTTTTGCTGACTTCTATCTATTCAAAAACTTGATTAATGAAGAAGGGAAAATACCAGATACGAAGTTGGTCACGCATTATCTTGATAAGTTAGCATTAAATAATAAAGTGACAGTGAAAGAAGGTTTATTAAATACTACTGAACTTTCACAAGGCCAACGTAAGCGTTTGGCGTTGTTACTCGCTTATCTTGAAAATAGAAGCATTATCATTTTAGATGAATGGGCGGCTGATCAAGACCCTGCATTTCGTCGTACTTTTTATACGGAGTTATTACCTGAGCTGCAAGCACGTGGCAAGACGATTATTGCTATCACACATGATGATCATTATTTTCATTTAGCTGATAAAGTATATCGGATAGATGCAGGTAAAATTTTTCAAATTAACAAGCAAAATCAACAATCTACATGGAAAAGTACGTAATGATATTCAAACTTAATTGGACCAAAAAACTAGCATGGATGAGCTTAACAATATTCGTTAATTTTCCTGCATTCGCTACCACTGAAACACATGCAATTAGTTTATATGATCAACCTAAATATAAAGCTGATTTTGAAAATTTTGATTATGCTAACCCAAATGCACCTAAACAAGGTGAATTGGTGATGGTTGAAATGGGTAGTTTTGATTCATTACATCAGTTTATAGATCAAGGCAAAAAAGTCAGAGGATTATTTTGGTTGTATGATCGCCTGACAGTACGAGGCCACGATAAAGATGAGATTAAAGCGCGTTATGGCTGGTTGGCAGAAAAAATGGATATAGCAGATGACTACTCTTCTGTTACTTATCATATTAGAAAAGAAGCTAAATTTAGTGATGGTTACCCTGTGACAGCTGAAGATGTTGCTTACTCAATCGCACTTTATCAAAAAGATGGGTTAAGTAGTTTACAATCCCGTTTTAAATCTCTGAAGTCAGTTGATGTAATTGATACACATACCATCAAGCTCGATTTTGGAGTGGATGGCAGCAAACTACAAATATTAAATTCGGGTAATCTTCCTGTGTTACCCAAACATATTTGGGAAAAACAAGACTTTACGAAGACATCATTAGATGTGCCGATTGGTTCTGGGCCTTATAAAGTTGCTTCAGTTGATCCGGGGCGTAATATTACTTATCAATTACGTGATGATTACTGGGGTAAATCACTTGCTGTTAATAAAGGTAAATACAATTTTAAGAAAATTAAAGTCGAATACTTTCGTGACAAAGCAGCGGCTATCCAAGCATTAAAGTCAGACAGTGTTAATTATATTACAGAGACGGATATTTTACGCTGGAATAAATTATATCAAGGCAGCGAATTTAATTTAGGTACAGTCATCAAGGATAAAATTGATTATGATGCCCCTTCGTTTGTTGCTGCGATGGCATTTAATTTACGTTTAAATAAATTCAAAGATATTCGCACAAGAGAAGCACTGGTCACTGCATTTGATTTTGA
Source organism: Psychromonas arctica (assembly GCF_038155225.1). Lineage (GTDB taxonomy): Bacteria > Pseudomonadota > Gammaproteobacteria > Enterobacterales > Psychromonadaceae > Psychromonas > Psychromonas arctica_B. The sequence continues at coordinate 23,874 of NZ_JBAKBA010000049.1, forward strand.
GTGGCTAAATAAACAAGCTTTTAAACAACAATATACTCGAGCGACAAGTCTGTTTAATAATAGTTTTTTAGCCTCTCAAAAAAAGATAGGTAAAGAAGAGCGTGCAATACTGACCCCATTTTTAGATAAATTGCCGCCTGGTATCATGAGTAAACCATTTTTATTACCTACAACTGATGGCTCAGGTCGTAATCGTGATAATTTAATTAAAGCACAAACATTATTGAAAGCGTCTGGATGGATGATTAAAAATAATAAGCTTACTAATATAACATCAGGTGAAGTCATGAGCCTTCACTTCTTATTGCCTTCAGCAGCAATGAAACCTGCGATTGGTGGTTATTTACAAAGCCTAAAAAAATTAGGTATTCAAACAACCGTCGCTGTAAAAACAGGAACTGAATATTATAAATTGTTGTTACAACGTAAGTTTGATATGACGCCAATTCAATATAAAGTGCGTATTCCGCCTAACACTGAATTACGCTCGTCACTTAAGTCTGAGTTTGCAGAGGTTGTATCAAGTTATAATTTGAGTGGTATTACTGATCCCGTTGTAGATGAATTGGTAGAGGGGTTAATTAATGCAACTTCATACGTAGAAACTAAAGCTTATGGGCAAGCATTAGACAGAGTTTTAAAATGGAATTATTATTCTTTACCACTTTGGGCACGTAACTTTCAGCTTGTCGCTCATCAAGCATATATTCAAAAACCTGAACAAGCACCAAAGTATGGATATGAAGTCGAATTTTGGTGGGATAATCGTGAACAATAAACTTAAGCCATTATATTAAATGGCTACATTAATAATGATGTTGAATAACAATGTTTAGTCTCTATGTATTACGTCGGTTAGCACTTTTGCTACCGACTTTTTTTATCGTGTTATCACTTAACTTTTTCCTATTACAGCTGTTGCCAGGCGGTCCTGTTGAATCTGCTTTAGCAACATTAAAAGGTATAGAAAGCTCTGCTTCAGAGTTATTTGAAGGTATTGAAGAAACAGATGATTATCAAGAAATTGATGAACAACTCGAAGCTAAAATAGCGAAAGAGTATGGTTTTGATAAACCCGTTTTTCAACGTTATAAAGAGACTTTACTACGCTATGCTGCTTTTGACTTAGGCAAAAGTTATTTCAGTGGGTTGTCGGTAAGTGAATTAATTATTTCCAAGTTACCTGTATCTTTATCGTTAGGGTTTTGGACATTATTATTGACTTATTTAATTGCTATTCCATTAGGAATTGCGAAGGCGACGAGTAAAGGCGGCATGTTAGATTCTATCTCTAGTCTATTTTTATTTATTGCCTATGCTATTCCAACCTTTATTATCGCGATTGTTTTTATGATGCTTTTTGCTGGAGGAGGCTTTCTAGCTTTATTTCCTCTTCGCGGTCTTGCTTCACCTGATTATGAAACTTTATCCGGATTAGGTAAGTTTTTTGATTACTTCTGGCATTTGTTTTTACCTGTTTTAGCTTGTGTTGCCAGTGGGTTAGCATCATTGACCGTATTAACACGGAATTCAGTTGTTGATCAATTTTCTCAACAATATGTTGAAACAGCAGTTTGTATGGGTGAGGATCGTTATCAAGTCGTATTAAGACATATATTGCCTAATAGTTTACTCATTATTATTGCGCGACTACCTTCAGATTTATTGTCTATTTTTATTGGTGGTACTTTATTAGTAGAGATTGTTTTTTCTTTGGATGGAGTAGCCCTCTTAGGCTTTGAAGCACTTTTACAGCGAGATTATCCGGTAGTACTTGGTATCTTGTATTGCTACATCCTACTTGGTTTAGTATTGAATTTAATAGGTGATTTACTATATCGCCTGATTGATCCTCGTGTGAATTTTTCTGAGGTATCTGCATGATTAAAAAGATAGCCTCTAAGCGTTATAACGCTCAAAAGATGGTAAAAGAAACAAAAAAGAATACACGTAATAAAATATTAATAAGAGGTAAGGTCGCTGCTTATATATTAGCATTTATCTTTGTAGTTTGTTTATTTGCAGAAGTGTTAGCTAATGACAAGCCTTTGATAATTAAATTTAAAGGTGACTTGTATTTTCCTATTGTACAAACTTATTCAGAGATTACTTTTGGAGGTGACTTTGAAGCGGAAGCTGATTATACCGCCCCGTACTTGTTGGATAAAATAGCATTAAATGGTTGGGCGGTTTGGCCAGTAGTTAGATACCATTACGATACTATTAATTATGATTTAACATACCCATATCCACCAAGTCGCGACAATTTATTAGGGCTTGATGATCAAGGTAGAGATGTACTGAGTCGATTGATTTATGGTCTACGTATTAGCCTTATTTTTGCATCGTCGTTAACGTTTATCATCGCATTATTAGCATTAACTGCTGGTGTTGTTCAGGGGTTTTTAGGTGGATGGGTTGATTTAATTGGGCAACGCCTTAGTGAAATTTGGGCTGCGATTCCAGTGATGTTTGTTGTGATGATTGTGGCCAGCCTTGCAGCCCCTAGTTTTTTTACTTTAACGTTGGTTTTAGCATCATTTGGTTGGCACTATTTAGCACAACTTGTAAGAGCAGAAGTATTAAAAACGCGTCAATTAGAATATGTTCAATCGGCTTTAATACTTGGAGTGTCAGATTGGCGCATAATGTGGCGTCATATTATGCCTAATGCTTTGATTACTACCTTGAGTAGTTTACCTTTTATTTTCTCAGGTGCCTTAGGGGCATTAGTGACACTTGACTTTTTAGGGTTTGGTTTACCTGCTGGTTATCCTTCTTTAGGTGAAATAGTGGCTCAAGCAAAAAATAATTTACATGCTCCTTGGTTAGGGCTTGTTGGTTGTGGAGCTATTTTCACAGTGATTACGCTTGTTGTTTTAATTGGAGAGGGTCTGCAAGAATGGCTAAGTCCATCAAAGGATAATCATAATGCTTAGTGTTCGTCATGTGAGTTTATCTATCAATCAAACTTGTCTTTTAGATGATATTAGTTTTAACGTAGAAGCGGGAGAAACACTTGCGATAGTTGGAGAGAGTGGAGCGGGAAAAACATTATTATCTAAACTGTTATTAGGTCTCGAACCAAGGGGAAGTACTGTTCAAGGGGTTATTCAAGTTGCAGGAAAAAATACGCGGGATTTTTCTGAAACAGAATGGTTTAGCGTCCGAGGGAAAGAGATTGGAATGGTCTCTCAAGAACCTTTTTCAGCGCTTAATCCAGTTAAAAGTGTAGCATGGCACCTTAAGCGCATTTTATTTATTCATCGACATCATAGTGAAAAATCAATATTAACCCTTAACGAGAGAGTAACCTTATTACTCGAACAAGTAGATTTACCCGCGAGTTTTAAATCTCGTTATCCCCATCAATTATCTGGCGGACAAAGACAAAGATTACTGATAGCGATAGCGATAGCCAACAAGCCGAAATTATTAGTTGCAGATGAACCTTCTACAGCACTTGACCCAAATGTTAGACAACAAATTTTAACGCTATTAAAAACTATTCAACAGCAAACTAATATGGCTATTGTACTCATTTCTCATGATTTAAATTTAGTTAAACAAGTTGCGAATACTGTTGCTGTTTTTAAAGAAGGGTGCTTAATAGAAATTCAAAAAACAGCTGATTTATTTAATAAACCTATTGAAGAATACACTCGCTCTTTAATGAAAGTAATGACTTTTACGCGTCCAAAACCGATACATAGTGATGTTAACCTTAATGTAAAGGATTTGAGCGTTGTGCTTAAAACTACATGGTGGTGGCAGACTCCTCATTATCTACTCTCTGGTATCAGCTTTTCATTAAAAAAAGGGGAGAGTTTAGGGTTAATAGGTCAGAGTGGATCGGGTAAGTCGACACTCGCAAAAAGTTTATTACGCCTTATACCAGCAAAAGGTAAAGTAATATTTGATAGTCATGAATGGCTTAACGAGAAGCGATCTTCATTAAGATTATCTCGCTACAAGATGCAGTTTGTTTTTCAAGATAACGAATCAAATTTAAATCCTAGAATGAAAATTGCTCAATCTCTTTCTGAAGGCCCACAGGCTCAAGGAAGAGTGGATAATTTAAGTGAACGAATTACACAAGTATTAATTGATGTTGACTTACCATTAGAGGTGTTATCACGTTATCCTCATCAACTTTCTGGTGGGCAACGTCAACGAATTATGATTGCTCGTGCATTAATCTTAGAGTCGAAACTCCTCATATTAGATGAGCCGACGACAGCCCTTGATCAGAAAAATCGTTATCGCATAATTGTATTATTGAAAAAAATTCAGGCTCAACGTCAAGTAAGTCTCATTTTGATCACCCATGATTGGGAACTACTAACCGCTTTGTGCCATCAAGTAATGACCTTAGATAAAGGGAAACTGAGCTCATATCAATCTGTCGATACTTGGCTTGCCCACAAAGAATAAGAATAAATAATAAGAGAGTTATTATGAATCCACTAACACCATTACTCGACCGTCGTTCATATAGTTATTCTAAATTAACATATCCAGGCCCCTCAGAAGAAGAGTTAAAGCAATTGTTTGATCTCGTAATGACAACACCAGATCATGGTAACTTGAAACCATGGCGATTTGTTGTTGCACGTGGTGAAGAAAAAATGAATAAATTAGCAGAAGTCACGCTTGCTATGTATAAACGTCAATCTCCTAACGGTGAACTTAAAGATGAAGCGTATCGTGCTGTGGAATATCTCAAAAAATTACCGATGATGCTTTTCGTGATGACTGATGTTGATCCTGATCATAAGGTATCTTTATGGGACCAATATTTATCTGCAGGAGCGGCGACACAAAACATTATGAATGGATTACATCTACAAGGATATGGAGGACTATGGTATACCTTTTTAGCCAATGATGAGGTCAAGCCATTACTTGGCTTAAAAGCAGAAGATCAAGTTGCAGCCGCGATAGCAATTGGTACCCCTAAACCTGAATTTGTTAAAAAAATAAAACGCCAATCTCCTAATGAATATTGTTTTGAGTGGGAAGGGCTAGGTGTGCCCCCTACAAAGCTTTTCTCTTAATTATATTTTATTTACAACGAGCTTATACATTAGCTGACAATTTAAATATTGATGAAATTAAACGTTGTCATTCTTTTCGTTATGAAAGAGAACAATGTCGATTTATACCATTCCGCCTAATTAGTTGATCAGATTCATCCAATCCCTAGTGCACATT
>NZ_JBAKBA010000050.1:0-27865 GCF_038155225.1 Psychromonas arctica
ACCCCTGACCGCCTGGTTCGTAGCCAGGTACTCTATCCAGCTGAGCTACACCCGCATGGTGCTTAATATTATTGGGAATAATATTAATAAGCTCTAAAAACAAAAAAACTTACAAAAGTAAGCTTTATAAAGAATGGTGCGGGTGAAGGGATTCGAACCCCTGACCGCCTGGTTCGTAGCCAGGTACTCTATCCAGCTGAGCTACACCCGCTTTAAGAATCTACAAGAATGGCGGTGGAGGAGGGATTCGAACCCTCGAACAGGCTATAAACCCGTTACTCCCTTAGCAGGGGAGCGCCTTCGGCCACTCGGCCACCCCACCGTCGTCTTGTTGGCGCACATATTACTGTCTTCTGAAAACAAGTCAAACACTTTTTAGTAGAAAACTTTCCGTTTGCTCGCTATTCGAGCAACCTGTTCATTTTTCATCTACATTGGGTAAATTTCAGACATAAAAAAAGAGCCCTTAGGCTCTTTCTTTAAGAATAACTAGAGTTAACTAGCGGCATTCTTTTCAGCTTGAATGCGCATATAAATCTCTTCACGATGCACTGATACATCTTTTGGAGCATTAACGCCTACACGTACTTGATTACCTTTAACGCCTAATACAGTCACTGTTACGTTGTCACCAATCATAAGAGTTTCGCCTACACGGCGTGTTAAAATTAACATATATTTATTGCTCCTAAATTATTCTAATTATATCGAGATAGTGAGTATGGCTCATTACACAGTAAATTCATCTTTTATTTACTGTGTATATCACCAATGCTATTTTTCTTGCGTTGGTTCTGTTTCAAGTTCAAATGCTTTATGTAAAGCACGTACTGCTAATTCTAAATACTTACTATCAACTAACACTGAAATTTTAATTTCAGAAGTAGCTATTTGATGCATGTTGATCCCTTCTGCGCCTAAGGTTTCAAACATTTTTTGTGCGACACCAGGGTGATTCCACATACCAACACCGACAACAGATACTTTTGCTATCTCATTATTACCTTGTACAGAATTAGCTTGTAGCTTCTCACAAACAACATTTAATAATTTTGTCGCTTGATCGTAGTCATCACGATGCACTGTAAAGGTAAAGTCTGTTTTACCGTCACCTAATGTGTTTTGTACAATCATATCAACATCAATGTTTGCAGCACCAATAGGAGAAAGGATTTGAGCTGCAACCGTTGGTTGATCAGGAACACCAGATAAAGTTAAACGCGCTTCATCACGATTAAACGCGATGCCAGAGATAACAGGAGATTCCATTTTATTTTCCTCATAACTAATTAACGTACCACCACCATCTTTAAAACTAGAAAGTACACGTAGTGGCACGTTGTATTTTCCTGCAAATTCTACTGAGCGAATTTGTAACACTTTCGCGCCTAAGCTAGCCATTTCAAGCATTTCTTCAAACGTAATACTATCAAGACGGCGAGCATTCGGCTCTACACGTGGGTCAGTAGTATAAACACCATCAACATCCGTATAGATTTGGCATTCATCTGCTTTTAATGCAGCAGCGATAGCAACAGCTGAAGTATCACTACCTCCTCGCCCTAGTGTTGTAATGTTATTATCTTCGCTACGACCTTGGAAACCAGCGACAACAACAACACGACCTTCTTTTATATGCTTCTGAAGATTCTCAGTTTCAACATTTAAAATACGTGCTTTAGCATGGTTAGAATCCGTTTTTAAACGAATTTGGTCACCGGTCATTGAAACAGCATCAACACCTAGATTGTGTAGCGCCATAGATAACAAAGCGATAGTCGTTTGCTCACCAGTGGTCAACAACACATCCATCTCACGAGCAGTCGGCGTAGCGTTAAACTCTTTAGCTAAGGCGATTAATCGATTTGTTTCACCAGACATAGCGGATAAAACAACAACGACATCATGACCCGCTTCTTTCGTCGCTTTAACTTTCTCGGCGACGGCTTTGATACGTTCCACATTTCCAACGGAAGTACCACCATATTTTTGAACTAGTAATGCCATTTCTTTTCCTTTCTACACAACCAAGGTATAGACCCCTAATTTTTATAAACGTTCAGTTAACCAAGGAGTTACCAATGTAAGAGCTTCTTTTAATGCTGCAGGATTGTTTCCACCAGCCATCGCCATATCTGGACGACCGCCACCTTTGCCGCCGACAGGGATAGCAACAACGTTGACTAAATCACCTGCTTTGACTTTTTTAGTTAAGTCTTTTGTCACACCCGCAATCAAACTTACTTTGTCATCACCAACTGTTGTTGCTAATACCACGATGCCTGATTGCAACTTGTTCTTCATTTCATCGACGCTATTACGTAACGTTTTAGGGTCAATGCCTTCCATGTAAGCAACAACGACTTTCACACCGTTGATATCAATTGCTTGTTCTGTCAAGTTTGAACCTGCTTCACTTGCCGCTTTCGCTTTAAGTTGTGCTAGCTCTTTCTCAAGGACTTTATTACGCTCTAGCGTTTGAAGGATTTTCTCACCTAACGTGAATGAATCACCTTTAACAAGATCACAGGCTTTATTGAATTGCTCACGTAAGTTTTGCAATACATTGCCAGCAGCATCACCCGCAGCCGCTTCAATACGACGAACGCCTGCAGCAGTACCCGCTTCAGAAGTGATAATAAATAACCCCATATCACCCGTGCGTTGTACGTGAGTACCACCACATAGTTCAGTAGAGAAATCGCCCATTTGAACAACACGTACCATATCGCCATATTTCTCACCAAATAATGCCATAGCACCTTGGTTCTTAGCTTCTTCTATGTCCATCAATTTAGTCACAACTTCATAGTTGTTACGAATGGCTTGGTTGACCATGTAAGTCACTTTATTAAGTGCTTCAGCTGATACCGCTTCAAAGTGTGAGAAATCAAAGCGTAGTTTCTCAGCATCACATAACGACCCTTTTTGAGTCACATGCTCACCTAACACTTGGCGTAATGCTTCGTGTAATAAATGGGTTGCAGAATGATGTAATGCAATTGATTTACGACGTTCAGCATCGACTTCAGCTTCAACAGACTCGTTCGCTTTGATAGAGCCCATACTAACGTAACCAATATGCAAGAAAGCATCACCTGATTTTTTAGTATCAGTCACAACAAAAATACCGTTACTGAACTTAAGCACGCCCGAATCACCTACTTGGCCGCCCGACTCGGCATAGAATGGTGTTTTAGCTAGCACGATTTGTGCGTTATCGCCTTCCACTAAACTATCAACAAACTGTCCTTCTTTGATTAACGTCGCCACAGTAGAAGATCCTACTAGTGCTTGATAACCAATAAACTCAGTTTTGCCTTCAATTTTTAATACGTCGTTATAATCTTTACCGAAGTTATTCGCTGCTTGAGCACGCTTACGTTGCTCAGCCATTGCACTATCAAAACCATCTTCATCGATAGTTAATTCACGTTCACGCGCAATATCAGCGGTTAAATCAGCTGGGAAACCGTAAGTGTCGTAAAGTTTAAATACAACATCACCAGGAATCACACTGCCTTTTAGGGCATCTAGTTCGTTATCTAAAATCAATAAACCACGCTCTAGCGTTTTACCAAACTGCTCTTCTTCTAAACGTAAGATCTTTTCAACGAATTCACGTTGTTGACCTAGTTCTGGGTAAGCATCGCCCATTTGTTTGATTAGCTCTTCATAAATACGGTAAAAGAAAACTTCTTTTGCACCCAATTTATGACCATGACGTACAGCACGACGAATAATACGACGCAATACATAACCACGTCCTTCGTTTGACGGCATCACACCATCGCAAATCAAGAAACCACATGAACGGATATGATCGGCAACTACGCGTAATGATTTATCTTGTAAATCTTTAGCGCCTGTTACGTCAGCTACTTTCTGAATCAACCCTTGGAATAGGTCGATATCGTAGTTTGAATGACCGTTTTGAATAATCGCAGAAATACGCTCTAAGCCCATCCCCGTATCGATAGATGGGTTAGGTAGATTTTCCATTGTGCCATCAGCACTACGGTTAAATTGCATGAAAACGATGTTCCAGATTTCAATGAAACGGTCGCCATCTTCTTCAGGTGTTCCTGGAGGACCGCCCCAAATGTGCTCACCGTGATCGTAGAATATTTCAGAACAAGGACCACAAGGCCCCGTATCACCCATTGACCAAAAGTTATCAGACTCGTATTTTTTCTCAGGTGATTTATCACCAATACGAATGATTTTATCTTCTGGTACGCCGATTTTATCAGCCCATAATGAAAATGCTTCGTCATCACTTTCGTAAACAGTAACAAGCAGTTTCTCTTTTGGTATTTTCAGAACGTCAGTTAAATATTCCCACGCAAATCCAATCGCTTCTTCTTTGAAGTAATCACCGAAACTAAAGTTACCTAACATTTCAAAAAAAGTATGGTGACGAGCCGTGTAACCAACGTTATCTAGATCGTTATGTTTACCACCAGCACGAACACAACGTTGGCTTGATGTTGCGCGTGTATAAGCTCTTTTTTCAGTGCCTAAAAAGGTATCTTTAAATTGATTCATACCTGCATTAGTAAATAACAAGGTAGGGTCATTCTCAGGGACGAGTGAACTACTGCTCACTGTCTGATGCCCTTTCTTACCAAAGAAATCCATAAATCCTTGGCGAATATCAGCGGTCGATTTAGTCATGACTTATTCCATGTAAAAGTGTCAATTTAGGTATTCTTAAAAAATGAGTCTTTAAGGGCTAAATAGATGAAAAATAAATGGAGGCTAATATATCATGCAGATGGTGCTGGTGAAAGTAGCGATAAATAGAGTCATAGCAATAATTTATTACTCAATATAACCTTTATGAATAAGCGAATCAGTAATTTACAACCAAACATCTCAGCTAACGAATTGGTAGTCATTCAATACAAATAGTTTATTGAGTTTATATTGATTCAAAAATCTCAGTTTAAAGACAATAAATATTATTTTTTTAGTGAATCTTAAACTTTTTAGCAGATATAAAACTCGAAATAAAATGAAGAAACGGATGAATGAAAAGACGGCTTAAAGAAAAAACCGTTTAAAGAAGATATTAATAATAGAGGCTTTATTATTGAGGCAAGTTGAGGAAAGAACTTGATTGGCTAGTGAGACAGATGCTAACTAGCCAATGCTTAAAACACGCTTATTTACTTATCTATTTATCTACTTATCTATTTATCTACTTATCTACTTATCTACTTATCTACCTACAGACTTACAGACTTAAAATAAATAGATAACGCTTATTCAGCGACTAACGTTTCAATACGGTAAAAACCTTCACCATCAATTCCTAACGCTTCAGCTAAGAATGGCAAACTATGTTGCATTTCTTTTTGTAACGTCCATGGTGGATTAATCACAATCATGCCACTTGACGTCATGCCACGTTCTTCTTTATCCGCTTCAATACCCAATTCAAATAACTGAATGTTTTTAATGCCAGACGATTTTAACGCTCTTTCCATTTTATTAATCAAAGTACGTTTAACAACGGGATACCATAAAGCGTAAGTTCCTGTCGCAAAACGACGATGAGCTGCAATTAGCTTTTCAACTACTTCGTCATACTCTGTTTTAATTTCATAAGACGGGTCAATCAATACTAAACCACGACGTTCTTTAGGCGGCATAGTCGCAATTAAACCTTGTAAGCCATCGCTATTCGCCATTTTAATGCGGCGATCACCAGAGAAATTACCACGCATGTTAGTAAATTCATTCGGGTGTAGTTCAAATAAAAACATACGATCGTCATCACGACGCATTTGATTACAAATCATCGGAGAGCCAGGATAAGACAGTAACGCCCCTTCACCATTAAACGCTTTAACCTGATCTAAATAACGCGTGACTGGCACCGGTAAGTTTTTAAGATTCCATAACGCACCAATACCATTTTTAAACTCACCCGTTTTAAGTGATTGAGCTGAATCTAATTGAAAAGCACCACAGCCAGAATGAGTATCCAAATAACAAAAAGCTTTATCTTTCTGTAATAAGTAATCGAGGATAGAGGCTAATACAGTATGTTTTAATACATCTGCAAAATTCCCAGCATGGTATGAATGACGATAACTCAGCACAAAAAACTCCAAAAAGGTTCTAAAAAAACAAATAAAATAATAACCTGCGCAGTATAAAGACTTTACAGTTTTATTGCGCGAAAAAGATAATACGATGAATGATTATCGAGTCATAAAGTAAACACTATTTATTTAGCTTAATATGTAGCAACACTAACAGTCTTGATCTTCTTAGACGCTTATTATTACCTGCGCTTTTAGCGCCATAATTTTCAAAAAACTATTTTAAAAACTAATTTAATGCGCTCACTTGTTGCTGTGTGGGACACCGAAACCAAGTTATACGCTACATATCTATTTTTAAGATATTTATGGGTGGTATTGTAGGGGCAAGATCCTATAAACTAGTCAACAATATTTGCTTATTTTTATGCTTAACAAAGTTAATGTTAATGTCTCTTTTATTCTCTATTAATAGACATAACCTAACTAATAAGCGTATTTCTACGTTTATTAACAAGATAAAAGTAAGCAACAGTTAATTAACAAGATAAAAGTAAGCAACAGTTAATTGATTAACTAATTGCATTAGAAAGCGCATTAAATGTAATTGTGACGACTAACAAAAATACTGTTTATAGCAAAACTAATACTCAATTTTTAAGTCATAGTTTCATTCACAACTTAAGTCATGATTTTAGTGATTAGTTAAGTAACGATTTAACTAACAGTTAAGTAAGAAAAAGCGCAATAAATTTTAAGTGGTAGTTAACTAACTAGCACTAACAAATACTTTAAATAAGTCGAAATAGCGGAGCAAGAATATGTTTAACCGTAGTGTAAACAAAGTAGTCCTAGTAGGTAACCTAGGTAAAGATCCTGAAATGCGTTACACCCAAAATGGTGGCGCAGTAGCTAACTTTTCAATCGCAACAACGGAAAGCTGGAAAAACAAACAAACAGGCGAATACGAAAACAAATCTGAATGGCACAACATTGTTGTATTCGGTAAGTTTGGCGAAATGGTTGGCCAGTACCTTAAAAAAGGTGCAAAAGTTTACGTTGAAGGTAAATTGCAAACCAACAAATGGCAAGGTCAAGACGGTCAAGATCGTTACAAAACTGAGATCATTGCAAACGACATTCAAATGCTAGATGCGCGTAATCAAAATGCAGGACAAGGCCAAGCACCTTACCAAGCACCGCAACAGCCAGGTGGATACCAAAGCGCAGCGCCACAACCAGCTGCTGCACCAGCACAGTCTTGGGGTAATGCACCGCAACAACCACCAGCACATCAGCCTGCTCCGCAAATGGCACCAGCATATCAGCCACAGCCAACACCTGCACAGCAACGACCTGCGCCAGCACCTGCTCCACAGCAACGTCCGGCACCAGCGCCTGCTCCAGCGCCACAGGCAAAACCGCAACAAGCTCCAGCGTCATTTAATGAGCCATCAATGGATTTTGATGACGATATCCCGTTCTAGGATTGAGTTGTCTTTTTAAGATGATTTGTTAAATTGTAGAATAGTAAAAACCTAGCACAGCTAGGTTTTTTTATGTCTGTAATTTGAAGTGTTAAATTCACCTGACTTTATTTGGGTTAATACTTTCAAATAATCAATAAGTTCATATATCTATCACCTGCAGCATTTCCACCGTAAATATTGCAATGCCCTACGCTTTTAGATGATTAAAAATTCACAACTGAACTATAGATCTTTGTTTTATCGATAAACCAACGTAAAGTAATCATAATATTTTAATCATTAACTCTTGTCGTATTTCCACCGTTAAAATGACATTTTGTGAGTTAATAAAGCTGTTATGAGTCATTGGAGGGTACTATTAATAATCTTATTCAACGTTCTGTAGAACTGGAAGAAGCTGTATCAGCATTATTTGAACTTGGTGCTCATGATGATTCGAATCGCATAAAATCGAGTTGGACTATGTGCAGTGTTTCATTTGAGCATGCGCAAAGTATTAAGATATTGATTGGTACAAGTAATTACACTTCAGCCATTTCAATCGCAAGGTTACAATATGAAACACTAGTTAGATCTATGTGGATTTTCTATGCAGCTTCGGATCTTGCGATAACCAAATTATCTAATCCGCTTACATTAGAAAATGAAAAATCAGCAAATAAACTTCCTATGCTTAGCGAAATGATAAAGCAACTCACTGGCAAAGCTCCTGATATTGCTGTTGATATGCTCAATGAATTTAAACATTACTCTTGGAAATCATTAAGCTCTTATGTGCATGGTGGTATACACGCTGTTAGTCGCCATTCCAATGGTTATCCTTTAGAACTCCTCGATCAAATAATAAGAATGTCAAATGGCTTATTAACAATGACTGCAATGATGGTGTCAATTCTAACGGGGCATAATATGATTGTGGGAGCCGTGAGTAAGATCCAAAGTGAGTTTAAAGACTGTTTGCCAGATTTAAAGCATTGAACTCATAACAAGTCGTTCAACGCTGACGCATAAAGGCTGTCATCGTTTTTGCAAAAAGAAAAAACGCAAAAACCACGCCAACCTACACGCTGGTTAACGAGGCGTTAGGCATTACAGTACATTAGGTTGTAACCGTCATCGCTTAAATCAGAAACATAATATTCTCTTTTTACTGGAAAAGTACCTAATTCCAGCTTGTTTGTGGCAAGAGGATTGTGGATCAATGTGTAATTCCTTATGTAATTACAACAATCGTAGTGGGCATAAAGAACAGCACTGATGTTCTTATATTCATCCCTGAAAAAAATATCTGTATGAATTGGCGACCCATTAGCATTTGTAAGTGAATCACTATATTCAATAGATTCTTCCATTTCGCCTGTTGTTGGATTTCGTTTAAGTACTTGATGACCTATTGGGTAAAGTGAGCGCACAATTCTTGGAGTAGGGAAATCAATATGAGCACCATCAAGTTGGCAACTATTAATCGCGATGATTAAATAATCGTCATGATTAACAATTTTATCTTTCAAGTATCCGTTGTATGCTCGGTGCTTAGTTGAAATGGCAGAAGTAAGCCTAAGAGTTATTTCATCATCAGGTAACTTTTGTACACCTTTGTTGGCTCTAATTTCTGGAATTTTGTTTTGTTTAATACCATCTTGAGGGCAAACTGCTTCTATGTAATATTTAGCGTTACCTTTTGTTAAAGAAATATCTGGCCCATGGTTCGCTGAAGAAAGGTCAAATTCTTGTTCCATAAAAAAGCAGGTTAGATCCATTTCCCAAAATCGTGCATCAAAATCATTAGCAATTTCAACTTTAAAATCATCATCTGCAAATGGTTCAAAGTTCAACCATAATTTTTCACATAAATTTCGTACTGTTTTAAGAGGTGGATGATTTTCATCCCTAACGTTTGTGTATGTTTTGTCTTTTGCGACAATACCTTGGATAAATATGGACATAGTATTTAATTCCTTGTAATTTATAGTGGCTTTACACTCGGTATTATGTGCGTATCAATGAAAATGCCTAATCGGGTAGCCGGAGGTATCTAACCTTCAGCCCCACACCACCCTGCATGCGGCTCCGCACAGGGCGGTTCATCTTATGATGAATAGTGAATATTAATCCACAAATTCTTTAATGACATCAAACCTTGTCTGGCTAACAACGCATTACTGATCGGTATATTAATCTCTTCAGTTTTCGAACTAACTTCAATGAATGACTATCCAACACTTTCCTTTTATATCTGTAATTTGAAGTGTTAAATTCACCTGACTTTATTTGAGCTATACCGATTACATTAACTAAGTGATCTAAATTTTGCACAGGAAAAATGACTTAGTTTAAGGCGTAAATTGAGCTAAATGGTTGTTCCCTTTACGAAATTTACAACGAAGAAATAAGTTATTTTAACCAGTAAAATAGATCAGTTAATTAGTGTGATTGGTATTAATGCTTTCAAATAATCAATAAGTTTATATATCTCTCACCTGCAGTATTTCCACCGTAAATATTGCAACGCCCTACGCTTTTAGATGATTAAAAAGTTCACAAGTGAACTATAGCTCTTTGTTTTATCGACAAACCAACGTAAAGTAATAATAATATTTTAATCATTAACTCTTGTCGTATTTCCACCGTTAAAATGACATTTTGTGAGTTAATAAAGCTGTTAATTTCTTCTTTTTTCCTTAAGGTTTTGAGGTGCTAGATTGTTTAAAGAACTATTTACATATTTAGAGACAAACCAACCCATAGCTACATTAAGTGCTGGCGTATTAGCAATATTCGCAGTCATACTGAGTCAACTATGGTTGGATTGGCGTCAGAAAAGGGCTCATAAGCATGAAATTGCAGTTAAAGATAAAGAGTTAAACTTAAAGAAAAAAGAAGAACTAATTGAAACTATTAATATACAAGTTTTAGATATAGCTCGTGTCGAAGACGTTTTTGATAGCTGGTTTAATAATTTCAGTAAAAACTATACAGCATCGGAAATGAGTCAGTTGTTGATGAGTATTAATAACCGAGTGAATAAGATTCACATTTTAATTCAGTTGTATTTCCCAGATTATATTCCGTATATAAATAAAATTATGGGTGAAGCTCAGGGATTCCTTGAGTTATGTACAGATTTTTCGATGGCTGCAAAATTTGGCTCGGAAGATTTTCATAAACTTGAAATGATTGAAATTTTCGAAAAATGTAATGAATACGCAGTTGCTTATATGCACCTATCTTCTAATGTGATCGAACCAGAGCTAGTTGAGAAATATCCACTCAAACCTAGCTAAAAATTAACAAGGTGCTAAAGCATCAGCCCTAAATTCACCGCTACGCGGCGAGCTGTGGACTCACATCCTTTCGCCGCTTAGCTTTGCGTTATATTTCTAGGAGATGTATGAGTAATAATAAATATCCGTCACCATATGATTTTTTCATTAACACTCCGATTTATGAAAAAATTGTAATTGATGAGTCGTCTTCAAAAGTCGGTATGGACATATTTAACTTCGGAAAGCCATTTGATTCATATTGCCCTTTTTGTAAAGAACACAGCATATTTGAGCGTATTGTTGGTAATTATTGGAGTGGAATGACAGACTCTGAAGGTTGGGTTGATAGAGGGGATCAAAAGTTTAATTTTCGATGTACGCGGGTAAAAAGTCATCAGCTTGAGTTCTATGTGAGGATAACAGACAGAACTTTTGAAAAAGTAGGGCAAACACCTTCCATAGCTGATCTTCAAATATTCGATGTAAAAAAGTATAGTAAAATTTTACCTAAACAATACTATATGGAATTTACAAAAGCTATTGGGTTAGCTTCACATGGAGTAGGGCTTGGTTCTTTTGTATACTTAAGGCGTATATTTGAGCAGTTGATAAGTGAGGCAAAGTTACAATTGTCTGATGATGCCTCGTGGAATGAGGAACTGTTCAATAGGGCAAAAATGTCTGAAAAAATAGAGCTTGTGGCAAGTGAACTCCCCGAGTTTTTAGTTGAAAACAAATTAATGTACGGGATATTAAGTAAGGGTATACATGAGCTATCTGAGCAAGAGTGTCTCCAATATTTTCCTGTAGTAAAAACAGGGATCGAGATTATCCTTGATTCACACCTAGAAAAATTACAAAGACAAGAAAAACTAAATCTAGCCAGAAAAGCGTTAGCATCGGTATCAAGCAAAATATAATCGGGTAGCCCGAGGTGTCTAACATCCAGCCCCACACCACCCTGCATGCGACTCCGCACAGGGCGGTTCATCTTATGATGAAGAGTGAAGAGTGAATATTAATCCACAAGTCCTTTAATGACATCAATCCTTGTCTGGCTAAAAACTCATTACTGATCGCACCATTGATCCCTTTGGTTTTCGAACTAACTTCAATGAATGGCTGCCCAACACTTTCGCTTTGTTTTATCGATAAACCAACGTAAAGTAATAATAATATTTTAATCATTAACTCTTGTCGTATTTCCACCGTTAAAATGACATTTTATGGGTTAATAAGGCTGTAATGTTTCAGGGATAATATGAGTTTAAACGATAATAATTGTAATGAATGTGGCAGTACGTTTATTCCAACATCATCAGGTATGATGTCATTATGTAGTGAGTGTGCTCATATCCTTTATGACTATCCAAAATGTGAACATAAAATGGCTTCCGGTCACTGTATTAAATGTGGTTGGGATGGCTCTGTTTCAAAATATGTTCAAAGATTAAAAGAAAGAGCTGAGAATAATTAGGGTGCTCTGAAGCATAATCGGATAGTCGGAGGTATCTAACCTCCAGCCCCACATCACCCTGCATGCGGCTCCGCACAGTATGGTTCATCTTATGATGAATAGTGAATATTAATCCACAAATCCTTTAATGACATCAAGCCTTGTCTGGCTAAGAACGCATTACTGATCCCTTTGGTTTTCGAACTACGACAAGGTCCTTTACTGGTATTTTTTATAAATCCACTGGCACAAAAAATGGCTAAACCATCACTGACGCCAAGTTTAATCAATGATCTCACTTTCGTCCTTGGTTTTCGCTATTGCCGATAAACATGGACTTTATTAAAACCATGATATCGTCACACGAATAAAATCCACAATATTCTTTAATAATACTGTTTTGACCTAACCTTCTTTCCCCTTCGAGCCTTCGTGGTTAATCAGCTTTTGATTTTAAAAGACTATAAGCAACCACGAAGCCGCTGCGCTGCACGAAGGACACGAAGAGAACCTAAATATTATTGTCGCAAGTGCTAAGCTCTTAATTCAATAAATCCTTCATGTTTAGCCCTATAATCCCATTTCTGACTCAATTTAATCAATTAGTTAATAAAAATAAAATAATCTATTTAATCTCAAGTAAATATAAGCTACTGTCATTTTTTTAAAATAAACAGGCTGAAAATAAGAAATTCTACAGCTTCGTTACACAATATAATTAATACAACTTTCATCATCACCCATAATATAAGGACTTATAAAATAATGAAAAAATCTACACTGTCGGCTCTATTTGCATCTTCGGCTATACTAATAACTGGTTGTGCCCCTGCTAATATTAGCTCTAACCTGCGCCCATCAAGTACCGATGAAACATCAATGCAAACTCGTTGTGTGGATTTTAAGACCGGTGATGAAAGCAAGACAAATGCATTGCTTAGTCAGTATGACGGTTGGAAAGTTGCTTACACCTCTGAATACACAACTACGAATAAAACAACTACCGTAATGGTCATGTGTTTTGAAAAGCCAACTAACAAGTAAAACTGCCTAACAAATTAGAATAGGTGTCGCGCAGCCGACATCTTATTCGAGTCAAGCACCAATAATGTATTCCGATAGTGTCAAATCTTGCCTTTTGCCTATTTTCTTCTTCTGATAAGAAAAAGGTGATCGCCTACATCGCGAAATACCAAGTAATTAAATATCAGATAGCCTTGATAAATGCGGACGTATCGGCGACTCCTCTCGTTAAACCTTCTAAATTAATCAATATCTTTAGCAAGTTTACTGCACTCGTATTAAATTAAATAACGATACAACCTATTAGCTGGTGCTAAGAAGATTATGATTACTTTATTATGGAAGTTGATTTTTTAAACCATTTTCCGCCGTATGAGTTACTCTACAAACCTCGTTATATTTTCTCTGGTTTGGCTTTCACAAGGATTCAATGATGAATATAGATAAAGCAAAAAAGCGTATCGCGAAGCAAGTTAAAAAAGGATTTAACGGCTACCCTCAGATCTCACTAGCG
This sequence comes from Psychromonas arctica, assembly GCF_038155225.1. Taxonomy (GTDB): domain Bacteria; phylum Pseudomonadota; class Gammaproteobacteria; order Enterobacterales; family Psychromonadaceae; genus Psychromonas; species Psychromonas arctica_B. Next base: position 13,803 of record NZ_JBAKBA010000050.1, read on the forward strand.
TATTTTGGTCAAACGTCGGATTCTGCAACTAAAGTCATTGTTTCGTTCACTGCGGATGAGAATGCTAAACCACAAGACCAAACATTTTTGAGTGAAAATGACGCTAGGGAAGACGAAACGATTCAATCGACGTTAGTGAAAATAATTGAACGAACGGATGCTAATACGGTTATTGAAATCGATGGTGTTTCGATCATTAAATAAAAAAGTGAATGGGGTTAAGTCTTGCTTTTTGTCTTTTTAAAATACTACCTCAAAAAAACTCATAATAAAAACGATGTTCAAAATGGCTACCACTCTCCCGCCGTTGAGCTTTCCCAAACGATGAAGGACTTTCAGCAACAGCAAACAGGACGTTTGCTGTAAGTTCATTCAGCGCATGGACGCGCTGTATGAACTGGTGCGTTAGGAAAGCCCTTTATTGTTTGGGCAAGAAAGCGAATCTGTGACAGCTTTCTTTGCCTACGTTCTCTTCTGATAAGAGAAAGTAGAGTCGCCGACAGGGCTAAAACACAGTAAATAAAAATCAATATGACCGGAAGAGCGCAGACGAAGACCAATATTAACAAAAAAATAGAAGCCTATTGAGGCTAAAAAAACGCATGCCTAATTGCTTAGACATGCGTTTATGAACGGGGTCAAGTCTTGCTTTTTGTCTTTTTAAAACACCACATCAAAAACTCATAATAAAAATGATATTCAAAATGGCTACCACTCTCCCGCCGTTGAGCTTTCCCAAACGATGAAGGGCTTTCAGCAACAGCAAACAGGACGTTTGCTGTAAGTTCATTCAGCGCATGGACGCGCTGTATGAACTGGTGCGTTAGGAAAGTCCTTTATTGTTTGGGTAAGAAAGCGACTCGGTGTCAGTCTCTTTGCCTACTTTCTCTTCTGATAAGAGAAAGTAGAGTCGCCGACAGGGCGAAAACACAGTAAATAAAAATCAATATGATCGGAAGAGCGCAGACGAAGACTAATATTAACAAAAAAATAGAAGCCTATTGAGGCTAAAAAAAACGCATGCCTAATTACTTAGACATGCGTTTATATTATTTGGCAGATTCAAGTTTCAAATATCGTTAGATAAACTTGTTCAATTTTATTTAGCTTAGTTCAGTCCAATTCAGTAGTGACCAACATCAAAGCCATTAATGACTCTGATGTTATTCAGTAACATGATTAAACTAGCTATTTAAAAAGCCGCTTAACTTAAAGTGCTGTTTCTAAGATTTGACGAGAACGAGCTAAATCAATCGTGCCGTTTTCACCAAGCTTAGTCATACCGTGTGCTTCTAAACTTACCATTGCTGTATCAACATCAGCTTGTGTTAAGTCGATTTCACTTAACGATACTGGTGTTTTCATTGCAGAGAAGAATGCTTTTGTTTTCTCGATAGCTGCATCAATACGTGCATCATCTGAACCTTCAGTGATATTCCAAATACGCTCAGCGTATTGTAATAATTTTGCTTTTTTCTCTTCACGACATACTTGCATGACTGCTGGTAAAACGATGGTTAAACTACGACCGTGGTCTACGCCAAAGTTACCTGTTAGTTCGTGACCAATCATGTGTGTTGCCCAATCTTGAGGAACACCTACACCAATTAAACCGCTTAGTGCTTGAGTCGCAGCCCACATTACGTTGGTACGCGCTTCCATATTTTGTAAGTCAACAATCAGTTTTGGACCTTCTTCAACTAATGTTAATAGAATGCCTTCTGCAAAACGATCTTGGATTTTTGCATTAACTGGGTACGTTAGGTATTGCTCCATTACGTGAACAAATCCATCAACAACACCATTAGATGTTTGGCGTTCAGACAAGCTCAATGTAGTTTGAGGGTCTAGTACTGCAAATTGAGGACGTACAAGTGGATTACCAAATGCTAATTTTTCTTTACCTCGAGTAACAACAGCACCTGAATTCGTTTCTGAACCCGTTGCTGGTAATGTCAAAATACAACCCAATGGCAGTGCAGTTTCAATCTTGCCTTGTTTAGCAAGAATATCCCACGCTTCTTCACCTTCAAAGTTCACTGCAGCTGCAATGAATTTAGTACCATCAACAACAGAACCACCGCCTACTGCTAATAAGTAATCAAAACCTTCTGCACGAATACGCTCAACTGCTTTCATTAATGTATCGTATTGTGGGTTTGGCTCAATACCTGAAAACTCATCCCAGTTATGGTCAGCAAGTGCTGTAACTACTTGGTCGTAAACGCCGTTGCCCTTAATAGAACCGCCACCATAGGTAACTAATATTTTTTTGTCTTTTGGAATACTGTTAGTGATCGCTGCAATTTGACCTTGACCAAAATGGATTGCGGTCGTGTTGTGGTAACTAAAATTGTTCATCTATTACTCCTTTAAAACGATTTATTCTATTCATCGTTTATTAAAAATTTTGTATTAATGAGAATGATTTACTTGAATGCATTACATCGGCGAATCGACTTTGTTTATACAACATGGGCCTATACGTTTCAGTTTTACGCTGCGATCAAATACGAATCAAACATGAGCTAAATATTGCTCATATATCGCATATCTAAATTATTATCATTCAAATTAAATTGCACACAATTTAATTGTGCGGCAATTATATCTCGCATTGAAACGATAACGCAAGTATATTGTGCACAATGTAATTATTTAACGGATTGAATATGAGTAACAATAAGGTAGATTTAAAGATGAATCAGTGTGAAGAAGTCGATCATTCATCAGTTGAGAGTTGTTCAACTCATTCTTGCTCAATAGTAGAACCTGGTTCTAACTTGGCAATTGAAAAACAACTTTGTTTCTCTTTATACAGTACGGCGAATGCCATTGTTCGAGCATATCGTCCGATGTTAAAAGCGCTTGATTTAACTTACCCTCAATATTTAGTGATGATTGTGCTTTGGAGTAATAATGGGATTAATGTAAAAGATCTAGGGAAGATATTACATTTGGATTCCGGTACGTTAACGCCTTTATTAAAGCGCCTTGAAAGTAAGCAAGTATTAACACGACAACGCGGTGAAGAGGATGAACGCGTACGTGAAATCTTTCTCACTGAGCAAGGTATTAATTTAAAAAAACAAGCTGAAGATGTGCCTGAGCAAATGTTATGTAAAGCTAAATTGCCTTTGGAAGAATTGCTCGAATTAAAAAAAGGGTGTGATAGATTGTTTGAAAATTTAACTGACGAATAATTTATATAACGACCATCGCACTATCACGATATCTCTATATTAAGCTGATACCATTCCGATTTATTTTTCGGAATGGTATCAATGTTTAACTAGTTTTTAGTGCGTTCGACTGATAAAAACCTTTTAGTACTTCTGCCTAACTATAAGCGAGCTGTGTTATTAAGCAGCAGCAGTTTCAAGCAGCCACATCGACCAGCAGTAATATTAACCAGCAGCATTTTCAAATAGCCACATCGACCAGTATTACTCAGCCAGTAGCAGTATTAAGTAGCATTACTCAGCCAATAGCAGTATTAACAAACAACAAAGCCACTATTTTTCCCAGTCTAAAATCACTTTTCCTGACTTGCCAGAACGCATCATATCGAAACCTTTTTGAAAATCATCAACGCTAAAGTGATGTGTAATAATAGGCGTTAAATCTAAGCCCGATTGAATAAGACTAGCCATTTTGTACCAAGTTTCAAACATCTCACGGCCATAAATACCTTTAATCACTAAGCCTTTAAAGATAACCTGATTCCAATCGATTGCCATATCTGAAGGTGGAATACCTAACAAAGCGACCTTGCCACCATGGTTCATATTTTTTAATAAACTATTAAACGCAGAGGGATTACCGGACATTTCCAAGCCCACATCAAACCCTTCTGACATACCTAGTTCAGTTATCACCTCTTCTAGTTTTTCATTGTTGATATTAACGGCACGCGTAACACCCACTTTTTTAGCGAGATCTAGCCGGTATTCATTAACGTCAGTGATCACCACATGACGTGCCCCAACATGTTTTGCAACCGCCGCCGCCATTATACCTATCGGTCCAGCCCCTGTGATCAACACATCTTCTCCCACCAAATCAAATGATAAAGCGGTATGAACGGCGTTACCAAAAGGGTCAAAAATAGACGCAAGATCATCTGATATTTCAGCAGGGATCTTAAACGCATTAAACGCAGGTAAGACTAAAAATTCAGAAAATGCCCCTGTTCTATTAACGCCTACACCACTTGTATTACGACAAAGGTGCGTACGACCACAGCGACAGTTACGGCAATGTCCGCAGGTAATGTGCCCTTCTCCAGAAACACGATCGCCGAGTTTAAAACCGCGAACCTCTTGCCCCATGCCAACCACTTCCCCCACATATTCGTGACCAACCACTAAAGGTACGGGAATAGTTTGTTGCGCCCATTCATCCCAATTATAAATATGGATGTCAGTACCACAAATCGCTGTCTTTTTAATGCGGATAAGCAAGTCATTATGCCCCACTTCAGGCTTTTCAACTTCAGTCATCCACAGCCCTTGTTCAGGCTTTAATTTAGCTAACGCTTTAATTTTCATGACCAATTAACTCCATCTCTAGCCCAACTTTAATGAACGCATCAATCGCGGTATCGAGTTGTTCACGTGAATGTGCTGCAGACATTTGTGTACGGATACGAGCTTTCCCTTTAGGCACAACAGGGAAAGAAAAAGCGACCACGTAAATACCCAATGCTAATGCGCGTTCTGCAAACTCAGCAGCCACTTTTGCATCGCCTAACATAATAGGAATAATCGCATGGTCTGCCCCTCCCATGGTAAAACCAGCAGCTTCCATACGCGTACGAAAGTGTGCTGAGTTTTCCCATAGTTTGGTACGTAAATGCCCAGATTCAGCAAGTAAATCCAGCACTCGAATAGACGCTGAAACAATCGCAGGCGCAACAGAATTAGAAAACAGGTACGGGCGAGAGCGTTGGCGTAACCAATCGATAACTTCTTTTTTACCAGAAGTATAACCACCAGAAGCACCGCCCATCGCTTTACCTAAGGTACCGGTAATAATATCAATGCGGTCAATGACGTCATGGTATTCATGGGTACCTGCGCCATTTTCGCCCATGAACCCAACGGCATGAGAGTCGTCAACCATCACTAATGCATCATATTGTTCAGCTAAATCACAAATAGCCGGTAGGTTTGCCACCACGCCATCCATTGAGAACACACCATCAGTGACAATAAGGGTATGACGAGCCCCCGCTTCTTTAGCGGCAATCAATTGTTGTTCTAATTCTGCCATGTCATTATTCGCGTAACGAAAACGCATTGCTTTACATAAACGAACACCGTCAATGATGGAAGCATGGTTTAATGCATCTGAAATAATCGCATCTTCTTTACCTAAAATAGTTTCAAATAAGCCGGTATTGGCATCAAAACATGAGGTGTAAAGAATGGTGTCTTCTTTGCCTAAAAAAGTAGATAGCTTTTGCTCTAAGATTTTATGTGAATCTTGTGTACCACAAATGAAACGTACTGATGCCATCCCAAAACCGTGTTCATCCATGCCATCTTTTGCCGCTTGGATCAGCGTTTCATGATTGGCTAAACCTAAATAGTTATTGGCACAAAAGTTTAATACTTCCTGCCCTGTAGAGATTGACACAGCGGCTTTTTGCGCAGAAGTAATAATACGTTCTGATTTATATAACCCTTCGCTCTTTACTGTTTCTATTTGTGTTTTGATTTGTGCATAAAATGTAGAAGACATCATATTTCCTTCTTTAAGTGGTTATCGTTTAACTGTCATTTCTTTTTATAAGGAATCTTTTTATAAATGATCATCCTATAAAGCGCTCTTTTATAAAGAATGCGACATATAAATGTTGTTGATTAAAAGTATAATAAAACCGAATAAATTGATTCTAATTGAAACCGATTACTACTATTAGCCCATAAAATGAAAAACCATTGGTGAATCATGGTCACAAATAAACTAATTACTTTATTACCCGATTTAGCCACTTTTATAGTTGTGGTGAATGAAGGAAGCTTTACAACGGCAGCCAAAAAGCTAGGGGTTACACCTTCGGCTTTAAGTAAATTGATCACACGCTTAGAAAATGCATTGTCAGTAAAGCTGTTTGAACGAACCACACGTCGCTTATTGATTACCGATGCGGGTAAAAAAATATATCAGCAATCAACGATCATCGTTGAAGCCGCTCAGCAGGCCATTGATATATCCAGTTTAGAGCATACCGTGCCCTCAGGAACGTTAACGGTTGCCGCACCCAAAGCTTTTTTAACCATTGTATTGCAACCGCTAGTCACTCCTTTTTTGACTAAATATCCTAAAATTCAATTAAAGCTAAGAGCATCAGACGGTGATATCGATATGATAGCGCAGGGTATTGATGTGGTATTTCGCTTAACCGATAAACCCTCTGAAGGGTTGATAATGAAAGAGATTGGTAAGGTTCATTTAAAACTCTGTGCAAGCCCTGAATATATAAAAAACAGAGGCTGCCCGACTCACCCACAACAGTTATCAGAGCATGATTGTTTGTATTTAGGTGAAACGGCTATCGACCATATCTGGGAGTTTATGAAAAAAGATGAAAGACACGTGATAGCTGTTTCTGGACGCTATGCAGTCAATCATTCTCAGATGCGTTTAAATGGTGTTAAAGATGGTTTTGGAATTGGTATATTCCCTGACTTTGTCATTAAAAATGCACTACAAAACAATGAAGTGGTTGACGTACTTTCTGATTGGGAAATTAAAGGTAATTACGCAGGTGTGATAGCAATGCAATATGCGCAGAATAAATACATGCCCTCTCGCTTAAAAGTATTCACCGAGTTTGTAACAGCACACTTAATGCAAGGTACTTTCAATGAAGGTGCTGTTAATACCGAATAATAAAAGACAAAATAACAGAACAATAAAAGACAAAATAACAGAACAATAAAAGACAAAATAACAGAACAATAAAAAGCAGATCATAGCTTGTTTAATGCTCAACTTTTAATATTGATTATTGGTGATAGTTTATTGGAAATTGATTATTGGTGATTGTTTATTAGTGATTGGTTGTTAGTGACTGGTTGTTACTGATTGATCATGCCTACAACGTTAAAAGCTAAAACTAAAGCTTATAAACTAATTTAACGCCGCAGACATAGGTTAGTGATTTAATGAATAAATGGCTTAATGAGTTAATTAAAACACTAACAAGCCAAGTGAAATAATCACGCCCGAACCAAATAACGCCATAATACAATATCCCATGACATCTTTAGCCCCTAAACCTGCAATGGCTAACGCAGGTAAAGCCCAAAATGGTTGGATCATATTAGTCCATGCATCACCCCAAGCTATCGCCATTGCCGTTTTTGCAGCATCAACGCCTAATGCAGCACCCGCTGGCATCATAATAGGTGCTTGAACTGCCCATTGACCACCACCAGACGGTACAAAGAAGTTAACAATACCTGCACTTAAGAACGTAAAGACAGGGAAAGTAGTCTCATTTGAAATAGATACGAATCCCGCAGAAATAATACCCGCCAGTGAAGATCCAGAATCACCTGTTGCTGTCATCATCCCCATGATACCGGCGTAGAATGGGAATTGTAATAAGATGCCTGAACAGTTTTTAGCGCCTTGAGAAACGGAACTTAATAAGCTTTTAGGCGTACCGTGTAGCAAGATGGCAGAAAATAAGAAGGTGAAGTTAACGATATTAAGATTAAGTGCGAAACCATTATTAATAAAATAATAGATAATATAAGTGAACCCCATCGCACCTAATAACAGTGATAAAATACGACTGTTTTCAAGACGTTCCGCAGGTGTCATTTTTTCTTGAGATGCCGATTCTTGATCGTTTAACGCTTCAGCTTGTAACTCTTTACCTTGAAAGTTTTTACCTTTTGACTCTTTACCCTGCCCATTAACTTGCTGTGCAGCTTGCTCTTTTAATAACTGTGCATCAATGGTGATAATATCCTTTCCAACAGGATGCATTAAGCGATTCAAAATTGGAATCGTAATTAACATCACCGCAAGAATAGTCAGATTCATGGTCGAGAAAATCGTTTCAGACGTTGGAATTGGTGACGTCACCGCTCCATTAGTCACTGCACCCAGGTTAGTGCCACTTGCTAACGCGAGAGGAATTGAGCCTGATAAGCCTGCATGCCAAAATAAAAAACCACTGTACGCAGAAGCAATTAACAAACGGTAATCGACGCCTCTTACACGAGAAGCAATTTCACGCGCAAAAATAGCCCCCACAACCAAACCAAACCCCCAGTTGATCCAACAAGCGATCGCACTAATAAAGGTCACTAATAAAATGGCTTGGTTCGGTGTTTTAGCAATACTAGCCAATACCGCTAATTTACTTTTAAACGCAGGAGCACTCGCCATCGCATGCCCAGTCACTACCACCATTGCCATTTGCATTGAGAAGGTTAATAGCTTCCAAAAACCACCAGCCCAAGCATCAACAACTTGTATTGGACTTTGCCCTGTACTTGGCATCACTAATACAAACACCACTAAGGTTAATACAATCGCAAAAATAAAGGGATCAGGGAGATAACGCTGAAGTAGCGTCACAAAAAACTTGCTTAATCTTTGTAATAGACTGAGTTGTGCTACGTTGGTATTCATTACAATTTCCTTATTATATCGTTGTTAGCGTATTGACGATCTATTAACGAGGATCGCTAATAAAACGCCATTAGTTGCGTTGATAGAATTCGACATTTTATTTGTATTACTGCTTATGCTGATTGCTGATTAATAACTATTAATAACTAATTACTAAGAATGTCGTGGCAGTTAAAATAACGACCGACAATTGAATTAAAAACTGATCTTGAACTAAGAGTTTTATTACTTTTCAGTGCTTTCATACTTTTATTACTGAAACTTTTATTACTGAGAATGATCTTCTAACAATGACTTTCTAATACTGGCTTTAAAAGCGACCTTTTCTTAAAAACAGCTTTCTTAAAAATAGCTTTCTGACGACACTCTTCAGCAATAACTTATTCGCGTTAAGACATGCTCAATAACGCGAATAAGCTGAATCGATGTATTTAGCGAGACAACAACATCGCGACGCCCATTCCGCCACCGATACAAAGCGTGGCTAATCCTTTATTCAATTCCCTGCGCTTCATTTCATGTATTAGAGTCACTAAAATACGACAACCTGATGCACCAATGGGGTGACCCAATGCAATTGCTCCACCGTTAACATTCACTTTGTTGGTATCTAGCTTAAGCTCTTTATTGACCGTCATCGCTTGTACGGCAAAGGCTTCATTCGCTTCTACAACCTCTAAGTCATCAATTGTCCATGCCGCTTTAATCAGCGCTTTTTTAGTCGCTTCGATTGGGCCAACACCCATAATTTCCGGCGCTACACCCGCACTTGCTGATGCTGTAATGGTTGCTAATATTGGTAACCCTAATGCCAGTGCTTTTTGTTTAGAGGTGACGATCACCATCGCCGCACCGTCGTTAAGCGTTGATGAGTTACCCGCCGTCACTGTGCCACCTTTTGCAAAAGCAGGACGTAATTTAGCTAAACCCTCTACGCTACTGTTAGGACGAATTTGCTCGTCTTGATCAACAATAATCGCCTCACCTTTACATTGAGGAATACTAATAGGGACAATCTCTTCGACGAATTGCCCTGCGGCTTGTGCTTGTGCCGCTTTTTGTTGTGACTGCGCTGCAAAGGTATCTTGTTCACTGCGTGTAAACTGCCAGCGTTCAGCAATATTTTCAGCCGTTTGTCCCATATGATAATCGTTAAATGCATCCCATAAACCGTCACTTACCATGGTGTCGACTAACGACCAGTTACCCATTTTTTTGCCATGTCGACTTTGTGGTAAAACGTGTGCAGCTTGACTCATACTTTCTTGTCCACCAGCAACCACCATTTCAGCATCACCATTGACGATTGATTGTGCGGCGAGCTGGACTGCTTTTAGGCCTGAACCACAGACTTTATTAATGGTCATGGCAGAAACTGAATGAACGAGTCCAGCATGCACCGCCGTTTGACGAGCAGGATTTTGACCACAGCCCGCGGTTAGCACTTGCCCTAAGATAACTTCATCGATATGTTGTTTTAAAATAGGTTGTTTTAATAGCATCGACGCTAACACTTGACGGCCTAATTCCACTGCGCTTAATGACGATAAGGCACCGTTAAAAGCCCCAATAGGTGAACGACCCGCAGCAACAATAACAATTTCCATAATGACCTCTTTACTCAAAATAACTCTTTTACTAGACATAACAGCTTCGCTAAAAATAACTGCTTTACTGAAAATAACTGATAACTTAAAACACCATCTCAGGGACATGGTCAGGCACAATTAAACGTCCCTGAGTTTTAGCTTGAATTTCTTCTATCGACACACCCGGTGCTCGTTCTTTTAAAACAAAAGCCCCATTTTCAATTTCTAACCAAGCTAAATCGGTTAAGACTTTTTTAATGCAGCCTTTACCTGTTAAGGGTAATGAACAAACCTCTAATAATTTAGAGTCACCGCCTTTAGAAGCGTGGGTCATGGTGACAATAATGTTGTCGGCACCCGCCACTAAATCCATTGCGCCACCCATGCCTTTTATTAACTTATTGGGAATCATCCATGAGGCGATGTTGCCACTCACATCCACTTCAAAAGCACCTAATACGGTTAAATCAACATGGCCACCACGGATCATGGCAAAAGACTCTGCTGATGAAAAAATAGAACTGCCAGAGACTGCTGTTACGGTTTGTTTACCTGCATTGATCATGTCTGCATCAACATTAGCTTCACTAGGAAACGTCCCCATCCCTAATAAACCATTTTCAGATTGCAACATCACGTCCATACCGTCCGGTATAAAGTTAGCCACTAATGTTGGAATACCGATTCCTAAATTAACGTAGTAACCATCTTGTAACTCACGTGCCACGCGAATGGCCATTTGATCTCGAGAAAGTGCCATAAAATCACCTATAAATATGCATTGAACTAAGCATGTATTGAATTAAGTATTGAACTAAATATGTCTTGCACTAGATATGTATTGAACTAAATATGTCTTGAACTCAGTTTATATCTAACTACAAAAGCATTATTCGCTTGTTGTACGGTTTTCAATACGCTTTTCAAACGTACCAACAATCACGCGATCAACATAAATACCAGGAGTATGGATATGAGCAGGGTCAAGTTCGCCTACTTCAACTAACTCCTCCACTTCAACCACAGTTATTTTTCCTGCGGTGGCAGCTAATGGATTAAAGTTTTGTGCCGTATGACGATAAATTACATTACCGTAACGGTCTGCTTTCCACCCTTTCACTATCGCAAAGTCACCGGTGATTGATTCTTCTAACAAATATTCACGTCCGTTGAAGAAACGCGTATCTTTACCTTCTGCGACTGGCGTACCAACACCGGTTGCCGTATAAAATGCGGGAATACCTGCGCCACCGGCACGCATTTTTTCAGCTAAAGTTCCTTGTGGTGTTAGCTCGACATCTAACTCACCGTTTAATAGTTGCTTTTCAAACAAGGCATTTTCACCTACATAAGATGACACCATCTTGCTTACTTGTTTGTCTTCCAACAAAATCCCTAAACCAAAACCATCGACACCACAATTGTTCGATACAATAGTTAGATTTTTTGTTTGTAGACGTTTAATTTCAGCAATCAGATTTTCAGGAATACCACATAAACCAAAGCCACCAGCGAGTACGGTCATACCATCTTGTAAACCACTCATAGCGTCTTCATATGTTGTCACTACTTTGTCAAAACCAGCCATAGATCCACCTTTAAATACAATGTCATTTTAATTTTTATCAGTGTGCCCCATACTCATTCATTAAATAAATTTATTATTTTTATCTATTAATTTGGTTTTATTATGAATGTAAAACAACTTCGTATATTTTTAGCCGTCGCACAGACCCAAAGTTTTGCCGAAGCAGGCCACCTTGTACACATGTCACAACCAGCAGTAAGTTTGTCGATTAAGAGCTTAGAAGACTCTTTAGGTGGGCGTCTATTTACTCGTACAACAAGAAGCACTTTATTGACGGCTGAAGGGCAACAACTATTGTCCATGGCTAAGACCTTAGTTGCCTCATGGGATTCGGTAGAAAATGAGCTAAAACAGAGATTTACATTAGATAGAGGGAAAATAGCACTGGCGGCAATGCCCTCTTTTGCAGCCTCTTTATTACCAAAAGTGTTGATGAATTATCGACAAAAAAACCCCAATATCAGCATCGAAATTCACGATGTATTAACGGATACAGTTGTGGAAATGGTACGTTCTGGAAATATTGAAATGGGCATTTCTTTTGAGCCAGAAAATACACAAGATTTAAACTTTCAAGCCTTGTTTAATGATCGCTTTATTGCGGTAACTCATCAGAATTGTTCGCTCAAAAATGAGAAAGAACTCACATGGAAACAGATACTTGAATGTGAGTTTATCACCTTACAAAAACCTTCCAGTGTACGTAATTTAATAGAAATGGCGTTAGCGAAAGAAGGAATGGAATTACATGTTGCTTTTGATGCTCACCAATTAGCAACCGTAGGTAAAATGGTCTCTCAGGGGTTAGGAGTCGCTGTTGTCCCTGCATTATGTGAGGCGCAAATGCGTGAGCAAGGCGCCATTTGTTTACCGATTTCACAGCCAATAATTTCTCGTCATGTGGGCATTATCACAAAAGCTAAAATACCACTTTCGATTGCGGCACAGGAAATGATAGATACCTTAATTGAAGCCTTTAGAAACAATACGATTTAATAGAAAATAGAAAGCAGTTAGAGCAACGATCACCCTAACTCATTTGAAGTATTTTCAGCTGTTGACCTTCAATAAAAAGTAATGCAATAGTAACGAGTAAGGACCTCCTACTAAAGGTAGCAACTAAACAGTAATTGTTAACTCACCACGTAAATCCGTCGTTAATAATTCTTTTACCACTTTATAACTTAAGCCTTGGCTAAGTAAATAATGTAGCTTAGCAATCACTGACTCTGTGGTCATATCTAAGCCACTAATTACCCCTACTTCGCTTAATGCATGGCCAGTTGCATAACCTTCCATATTCACACTGCCTTTTAAACATTGGCTACAGTTAACAATGAGAATACCGCGATCACTTGCATCTTTTAAAGTACTTAATAATTGCGGATCTTGCTGAGCATTACCAACGCCATAAGTTAATAGTACTAACGCTTGTAGTGGGCTTTTTAATAAGTTGTCCAACACTTGCCAGTCTAACCCTGGGAATAGGTGTAAAATAGCAATCGATTGTTTCTCAATCGAGCCAATGGTTAAACGCGTATTAATGATTTTCTGTTTTTTACCGGCAACATTTTTAATTTCTATTCCCGCTTCTAATAACACAGGGTAATTAGGCGAAACAAAGGCACTAAACCCATCAGCATGTTGCTTAGTCGTACGATTCCCTCTAAACAACTGGTTATTAAAGAAAATACACACTTCATTGATAGGATGATGGGCAGCGATGTACAAAGAATTTAATAGGTTAGCGCGTGCATCTGAACGTAACTGTGAAAGTGGTATTTGTGAACCAGTAATAATTACAGGCTTACTTAAACTTTCAAAAATAAATGATAATGCCGATGCCGTATAAGACATCGTATCTGTGCCATGTAATATGATAAACCCGTCAAACTCTTGATACTTCTGTTGAATATCAGTTGCTAAAACTTGCCAAGCTTGAGGTGAAATATCGGCTGAATCGATAAGCGGCTCATATTCATGCATTTCAAATTCAGGCATATCCTGATGATAAAACTCAGGCATATTTTTAATCGTTTCAGACAAATAACCAGCAACGGGAATAAACCCATTTTTAGAGGGTTTCATGCCAATTGTGCCACCAGTATAAGCGATATAAATACGTTTTTTCTCAGCCATTACATTCTCATTTCTATTTCAGTGTTGTTAATAATTGTTGTTTATAGTTGTTGTTTATAGTTGTTGTTTATAGTTGTTGTTTATAGTTG
>NZ_JBAKBA010000051.1:0-27674 GCF_038155225.1 Psychromonas arctica
ATTCCAGTTCACCGATGCTGACGATTCGGATAGTGCTAGTTTTGATGCGAACGTTACTTTTGTAAGTTCAACTTCAGGTACTGGCCAACTGGGTACAATGACAATTACAGATGGCGGTGTTTGGTCGTATGTAGTTGATAATAGTCTGGTGCAGTACTTAGATGATGATGAACAAATAGTCGAAAACTTTGTGATCACTGTTAATGGTACGGAACAAGAAATTAGCGTATTTATTTTTGGAGCAGAAGACCCTACAGAAATCACTGTTAACTCATTAGTCGGCGATAGTGATATAGGTTCGGTGACTGAAGATACGGCCGATAGTGATGGAAAATTAACGGATTCAGGTACATTAACGTTCAGTGATGTTGATACAACAGATAGCGAGAACTTCGAACCTACAATTGAGTTTTCACCAGCAGAAGATGGAGATACTGCACTCGGCGAGATTACTATTGATGCTGATGGCAATTGGTCTTATGAAGTAGATAACAGCGCTGTACAGTATTTAGGTGAAGATGAAACATTAACCGAAGTTTATACCGTTACATTAAATGGTACGACGCACGATATTACTATTACCATTAATGGTTCAGATGATCCGACAACAATTGAACCGGTCGGTACTGCATTCGAAAGAGGGTTCGTAACTGAAGATGTTAACGTCACTTCAGGACAACTTACAGATGGTGGTCGATTCCAGTTCACCGATGCTGACGATTCCGATAGTGCTAGTTTTGATGCGAACGTTACTTTTGTAAGTTCAACTTCAGGTACTGGCCAACTGGGTACAATGACAATTACAGATGGCGGTGTTTGGTCGTATGTAGTTGATAATAGCCTGGTGCAGTACTTAGATGAAAGTGAGCAAATAGTCGAAAACTTTGTGATCACTGTCAATGGTACGGAACAAGAGATTAGCGTATTTATTTTTGGGGCAGAAGATCCTACAGAAATTACTGTTAATTCATTAGTCGGCGATAGTGCTGAAGGCTCTGTTACTGAAGGAGATTCGGTTACTGATGGCAAATTAATTGATTCAGGAACGATCACTTTTTCTGACGTAGATACTACTGATAGTGAAAGTTTTGAACCTGAGGTTACATTTGTAGGGGCAAACGAAGGTGACACTGCTTTAGGCGAGTTAATAATCGATGCAAATGGCAATTGGTCATATGAAGTTGATAATAGTGCTATTGCTTATTTAGACAGTGATGAACAAATAACAGAGACATTTACTGTAAGTCTAAATGGTGAAACACAAGATATCGTTGTTACCATTAATGGTACCGATACACTTCTTGCAGTTGACGATGCTGAGGCTCCTATTAGTGGTCTTTCCGGACAATATTGGGGGTACGATGAAAATCTTGAAAATGAAAATACCTCGTCTTTAACTATTGTGAAAGATTATATAGCAGCTAATCCAACTGCTGATATTGCATTTACCTCTACCCAACTTGATTACACGAATGCTTTTGGATCTGATTTAGCTGCGAATGTGAGTGATGGAGTGCCAAACAACTTAATTGGTTTCTTAAATGATGATGCTGATTCTATTACAACTATTAATGGTGGTTCATCTGCTACAGCAACAGACGGAATTATAGATTTAACAGGTAATTTATATGTAGCAGAAGAAGGTTTATATATCATCGATGTTCAGCATGATGATGGTTTTGAACTAATTATTGATGGTGAAGCAGTTATCACATTCTCTGCAATCACTCCAAGTATTCAAACGAGTTTGTCATTATCTTTAACCGAAGGTCTACACTCAATAGAGATTATTTATTGGGACCAAGCAGGTGACTATGAGCTTGTCTTAAATATGTATCCTGCAGGAACTGCTATTTTAGATATTGAGGCTAATAATATTTGGGTTGCAGAAAACCTATCTTATGCTGAAGGTATAAGCACTGTTATAGATACATCAGTCACAATTGATCTATTGTCTAATGATACTGGAGAAGGAATTACAGTTAATTCAGTCAGCGATCCCGAAAATGGGACTATATCAATTGTTGATGGTGAGGTTATTTATGAACCAGATTCTGGATATACAGGAATAGATTCATTTGTTTATGATATTATTGATATAAATGGTAATATTTCAAATACTGCTACAGCCTACGTCACTGTTACTCATAATGCAGAATCAGGTCTAATAGATGCTGATACAATAGATGATTCCACTGACTCTACCGATGATCAAGTTCTTGTTGGTGACGGCACTCCTAATGAAATAACGGGAGGTGATGGAGATGACATTATTTCCGGCTTATCTAGTAATGATACATTAAGTGGTGCTGGCGGAAATGACCAATTATTTGGTGGAGATAATAACGACATATTATTTGGTAATACAGGTAATGATGAGTTATACGGTGAACAAGGAACTGATACCCTTGATGGTGGGTTAGGGGACGATATCCTGACTGGAGGCATAGGTACTGATATCTTAATTGGCGGCGATGGAGCAGATACCTTTGTTTGGACAGATCAAGACACATTTGGTTCTGATACGATTTCCGATTTTAATGTTGAAGAAGGCGATAAATTAGACTTAAGTGATCTCTTGCAAGGGGAAACTGAAGGTGATTTAGGTAAATATTTCGATATTAGTTTTAATGGTACAGATACAACCCTAAGCGTCAGTAGTAATAATATTAATGAAAATCCGTTTAACACATTTAAAGGGACAACGATTGTCTTGGAAGATACTCAATTAGATGGCGTGACTCATAATGGCCCACTGAGTGAAGATGAAGTGGAAACTGTTATTAACAGTCTTTATGACAGCGGCGCTTTAGTTATCACTGAAACAGTAGTAGATACAGGGACAACTGCAGCAGCTATCGATACTACAGATGACAGTATTATTTGATATTACATTTATATATAGGCTAGAATCTTTATAAGATGTTAAAGCATTTTTATATACCAATAGTAGTACTATTGGTATTTTAAAATAGCACTACTATTGTTATTGATAATAAAGGGTCAACTTTGAATCAAAAAAATTCTCAACAAGATAAATGGGAAATTAATGCATCAACTCGTATTGGGCACGACCCTCTATTAGATTGTTTGGTGCTATTAAGTGAATATTTTGCGACACCTTGTTCTGCAGAAGCATTAGCTGCTGGTTTACCATTAACCAATCAATACCTCTCTCCTGAACTTTTACCTCAAGCTGCAAGTCGAGCTGGTTTAAGTGCAAAGTTAGATCGTAGAAGTTTAAATACACTACCAGATATGTTGTTGCCTTGTATTTTAATGCTTAAAAATAAGCGGGCTTGTATTTTACATGAGCTAGATTTGACTAAAAATCAAGTTCGAGTTTCATTTCCTGAAACTGGTGGGGAGGAGCAACTCTCTGTTGAAGAGCTTGAATCTGAATATGTTGGTTATTTATTTTTAATTAAACAAAAGTATCATGGCGATCGTCATTTTGATGTGCATATACAAGAAACCACTGTTCATTGGTTATGGAATAGTATTCGTGAATCTGCACCAATTTACCGTGACGTTATTATTGCTTCTATATTAATTAATATATTTGCTCTGCTATCACCTTTATTTATTATGAATGTGTATGACAAAGTAGTACCTAATCTTGCCTTCGAAACATTATGGGTATTAGCTATAGGTGCTTCTGTCGCGTATGTTTTTGACTTTATTTTAAAGCAAATTAGAGGTTATTTAATTGATGTCGCTGGTAAAAAAGTAGACGTAGAAATATCTTCAAAATTATTTGCTAAAGCAGTCGGTATACCGCTAGAGAAAAGATCTTCTAGTATCGGTGGAATGGCGCGTCAAATTGGTGAATTCGATAGCATTCGGGAATTTTTATCATCTGCAACCATAACCGCATTAGTAGATTTACCCTTTTCAATTTTATTCATTTTCATTATCTGGTTAGTAGCAGGTGACTTAGCCTACTTCGCTGTAATCGCGACAGTGCTTATACTTGGTTATAGTTTGACGGTGCAACCTCGATTAAAAGTAGCTATTGAAGAAAGTAATAAATTTTCGGGTTTAAAACATGGCCATTTAATTGAAAGTTTATCTTCTTTAGAGTCAATTAAAGCCAATGGTGCCGAAGGATTAATTCAGCACACCTGGCAACAAATGGTTGGTCATACGGCTAAATGGCAACTTAAAGTTAAAATGGTAACTAACTCCGTTTCTAATGTCTCTAGTTTCATTATTCAAATGACGGTAATAGCCGTAATTGTTCTTGGAGTTTATCGTGTTTCTGAAGGTTTGATTTCAATGGGGGCAATTATTGCTGCTGTTATGTTATCAAGCCGCGCCATTGCTCCAATGGGCAGAATTGCTGGATTAATGACTCGTTATAATCAAACAATGAGTTCATTACGTCAAATAGACGGCATTATGAAACAAGAGAGTGAATTTGAAAATAAAGGTCATCTAGTTAGCCGTAATAAGCTTGAAGGTAATATTGAATGTGAACAAGTGTCATTTAAATATCCTAATACCGAAAAAACGGCGTTATACCCATTTTCTTTACAAATTAAACCTGGCGAGAAAATTGCCATTATCGGACGTAATGGTTCAGGTAAAACAACATTTGCAAAACTAATTCTTGGATTATATAAACCATCATTAGGTAGTATACGTTACGATGGTTTACATCAAGAGCAGATACACCCGAGTGACTTAAGAAGTAACATTGGTTACTTACCACAGGATATCACTTTATTTCACGGTACTATTAAAGACAATATTCTATTTGGGACGCGGCAAGTTACTGAATATCAATTATTACGTGCTGCACAATTATCTGGTGTTTGCTTGTTTACTGACCTTGCTTCAGAGGGGCTAGATTTACAAGTTGGCGAAGGTGGAGTTTCTCTTTCTAGGGGGCAACGTCAAGCAGTGGCATTAGCCCGCGCTATTTTAAACGACCCTCAAGTTCTATTACTTGATGAACCTACTGCAAGTTTAGATGCACGTTCTGAAAAACAGTTTATTTTATCTATGAAACAGACCGTTAAAAATCGAAGTTTATTACTTATTACTCATAAAATGCATTTATTACAGTTAGTAGATAGAATTATCATTGTAGATCACGGGAAAATCGTTGCAAATGGCCCTAAAGATATTGTTTTAGAGCAACTTTCAGCAGGAAAGTTTACTGCGAGTAAAGGAGCTGAACATGAAAATATCTAAACAAGATTTAGAAATGGCTGATGATGTCTATGGTGCAATGCTAACGGAAACTCCTACAGCACAACGCTTAACTATATGGGCTTTAACTGCTTTATTTGTTTGTTTCTTTGTTTGGTCTTATTTTGCAGAATTAGATCGTGTTGTTCGAGGAGAAGGAAAAGTGGTTCCTTCTTCTCAAGTACAAGTTATTCAGAGTTTAGATGGGGGTATTTTACAAGAACTTTATGTTAAGGAAGGGATGGTTGTTACTAAAGGGCAACCCTTAGCGCGCATTGATGACACCCGTTTTCGTTCTGATATGGCACAGCAAGTTCAAGAGGTCGATGCATTGAGAGCTGATATTATTCGTCTGAGGGCTGAACTTGGTAGTATTTTGATTGCCAATGCAAAAGATTGGAAGTTACAGATAAAAATAGAACAAAAGAAACTAGAATTCCCAGAAGATTTACAAACAACAGCTGCCACTTTAGTCGAACGCCAACAAAATGAATATGTTGGGCGTTTGAATAGTTTAGATAATCAAGTTGCGATTCAAGCTCAGCAAATATTACAACGTGAACAAGAAATAAAAGAGTTACAGTCGAAGATTGGTACGCTGAGAAGTAGTTTGAGTTATGCCAATAGAGAGCTCAAATTAACGCGCCCTCTGGCTAAAAAAAATATAGTACCTGAAGTAGAGTTATTAAAATTGCAGCGTACCGTTAATCAGCTTAATGGAGAGTTAAATGCATTACGGACTCAGATTCCTAGGAATGAATCTGCTCTAGAAGAGTCTATTTTAAAAAGACGCGAGCTTGTATTCAATTTCCGTACGGATGCACGTGCGCAATTAAATGAGAAGCAGGCTGCATTATCAAGTATCACTGAAGCTCAAGTAGGTGTTCAAGATAAAGTAAGCAAAGCCTTAATTACCTCTCCAGTAGTAGGAACGGTAAAAACCTTGCATATCAATACATTGGGTGGCGTAGTTAAGCCTGGTCAGGTATTATTAGAAATTGTTCCAACAGAAGATAAACTGTTAGTCGAAGCTAAAGTTATCCCGAAAGATATTGCATTTATTCATGTTGGTTTACCTGCACGAGTAAAAATCACGGCTTATGATTTTACTCGTTATGGTGGCTTGGATGGCGTCGTTGAACTTATTAGTGCTGATACGACTCAGGATGAAGAAGGCAATAGTTTTTATATTGTAAGAATCCGTACAACTGAATCTAATATGAATAAAGATAATAAAATAGATATGCCTATTATTCCTGGAATGTTGACAAGTGTTGACGTGATGGTCAGTAAAAGGACTGTACTTGAATATATACTTAACCCGATATTAAGAGCCAAAGAAATGGCGTTACGTGAATATTAAATTTAGATATGGACATGGAGATAGAATGAGACCATTAAAACGTGGAATAACTAAAAATTTTTCTTTAGTTGCTTTTAGTTCCCTGGCGTTACTACCTTTGCAAGCAAATAGTCAATCACTAGAGCAAGCAGTGGCACACACTTTAGATAGTAACCCTGAAATTCATGAAGCATTTACACGCTTTAAAGTAAGTGAAAAACAAGTGGAACAGGCTGAAGCGGGTTATTATCCCACTTTGGATTTAACTGGTGGTGTAGGCCGAGAGTATACTGATAGTGTTACGACAAGAGGCTATGATGATACCGGTAATAATACAGAGAGCCTTACTAGAAGGGAATTAGGTTTAAGCTTTAGACAAAATTTATTTAGCGGTTTTGAAACAAGTAGTGAAGTTGACCGTACCAGTTATGCAACAAGTGCGGAACAATGGCGATTACATTCAGTAGCAGAAGATCTTAGCTTAGAAGCAACTAGGGTTTATGTAGGTCTTATGCAAGCTAAAGAATTAGTCGCCTTATCAGAGAAAAACTTGCAATCGCATGTTGATATTTATGATCAAATTAAAGAACGTACGGACTCAGGGTTTAGTAGTAAAGCTGATTTGTCACAAATCAGTGGCCGTTTAGCACAAGCTGAATCTAGCTTAATTGCAGCTAAAAATAACTATTTAGATGCCAAAACAATGTTCTATACTGTGATCGATCAGGCACCTGAGAATCTTGTTATTCCATATCCTGACAGCAGTATGCTACCTGCTACGCAAGCCGAAGGTCTTGAAATTGCACTTAAGAACCATCCTTCTGTTTGGGCTGCAAGTAATGATATTCAATCGGCTACTGCTCAGTATAATTCTGCTAAATCTAAGTATTATCCTGATGTGACTTTTGAAGTTGATGCTAACTTTAATGATAATATAGATGGTGTCGATGGTTCTAATACAGGCACTGGCGTTGGTGGTGAAAATAATGAAGTCGTTGCCATGATACGTTTTAGATACAACCTCTTTGCAGGCGGAAAAGATACAGCCTATGCCAAAGAAACTGCTTATAGAATCAATCAAGCAAAAGCATTAAACATGACTGCACATAGAGAAGTAAAAGAAGGCTTTACTTTATCATGGGATGCTTATGAGCTTTTAAATCTGCAAAAGAAATATATAAAAATGCATGTTATTGCAGCGAAAAATACACAAGATGATTATAAAGAACAGTTTAAAGTTGGCCAACGTAGTTTATTAGATTTATTAGATACTGAAAATGAACTTTTTGAATCACGTCGTGATTTCTTAGAAGCTGAGTTTTCAGAAATAACCGCTCAATATCGCATATTACATGCAATGGGAATATTATTAGATTCATTACGAGTCACTCGTCCTGAGTCATGGAAGGGTGAAGAGCAATTTGAGGGTGGAGTTTACAATGAAAAAGGTTAGTCTATTAGCCAGCATTTTATTATTAAGTGGTTGTTCAATTAATATCATAGATATGACTGAAAAACCAACAGAGCAAATATACGATTTATCTGATCCTGAAGGAGATGGAATTATTACTGCCCGTGATAATTGTCTTGATACCATTTCAGGAGCAGCTGTTGGTAATGATGGTTGCGGTACTGATATTGTTGAAAAAATTAGAGTTAAATTATTAGTTAACTTCGATAATAATTCATCTATTGTTGACGCCAAATATTATCCTGAAATCGAAAAATTAGCTGGTTTAATGAAAGAATATAAATCGGTTAATGTATCGATAGAAGGGCATACTAGTATCGTTGGAACTGCCGAACATAATAAAGAATTATCTCTAAATCGAGCTAAAGCGGTTAAGTCGATATTAGTTAGACAATATGGGATTGATGACAGCAGAGTTAACGCAAAAGGCTTTGGATTTGATCAACTTCTATTCGAAGGTAACGATGATAATGTGAATGCACAAAATCGACGTATTGTTGCTGAGATTGTTGGTGGTAAGGAGATTGTTGATATGAAATGGAATATTTATAGTGTCGATCAGCGTGAACAGTAATTAATAGTTTAATGCGCTGGAAGCGAGCTTCATTAATAAAAATATTGGTTATTAGTGTTCTTGCATATATGAGTAGTTATTATCTATATGCAAGTGTTTCATTAAACTTCAATAGTAAAAAGCTCATTTCTACACTGCAAAAAAACTATGGTGCCCGTGCTGCTAAACGCGGTACTGCATGGTTAAAAGTACTTAATAAACAATATGAAAATGAACATCAAAAGTTAGTTAGTACAAATCGTTTTTTTAACCAATTACGATTTACTACTGATAAAAAGCTTTGGGGACAAAGTAATTATTGGGCAACACCCGTTGAATTTATAGGTGTCAATGCTGGTGATTGTGAAGACTTTGCTTTAGCTAAATATTTTAGTTTATTAGCGATAGGTGTTGCAGATGATAAATTAAGAATTGTGATGGTTAAGTCACTGACATTAAATCAATATCATATGGTTGTTGCGTATTATGCAACTCCAACATCAGAACCATTGATCTTAGATAATATCGATGGTCGAATAAAAAAAGCGAATGATCGCAAAGACTTAATTCCTGTGTATAGCTTTAACGGTAAGCTGTTATGGTTAAACAATGTAAAAAAACAAGGACGTGTTGCAGGAAAACCAAGTAGGCTCAAACGATGGAATGATTTAAACCTTCGTATGGGACTTAATCAATTAAAGCAACCTGTTACATCAATGGAGTAACTTATTTATGACACTGTTTAATCAGATCAATTCTTTATTACTAGGATTATTTTTACTAGTAGTAACGAGTTTGGCGTATTTTCAGTTTACCGAGACAAAAGGATTTATGGAAAGTCAGATATCTTCTGATTTGAATAATACAACAAACGCGTTGACCTTGATGTTGAAACCACACCTTGAAACAGGCGATGTTGCATCTGCTGAAACGGTAATCAATGTTATTTTTGAAGGTGGCTTTTATAAAAAAGTAAGTCTTACTTGGCTAGACAATGATAAAACTCAGGTTTGGGATAACCCTATAAAAGTTGAAGGGGTGCCACAATGGTTTTTGAACCTAGAGTTATTCGGACCTCAAAGCACTGAGAGTACTATTACTAATGGTTGGATACAATTAGCGACTCTGAAATTAGAAGCTAATCCTGCAATTGGGTACAGTCAACTTTGGAAAGTAATGCGTGATACATTAATTACGTTAACGATATTATTTGTTCTATCTTTAACTATTTTACGTTTTCGTTTGAGAAAAATTCTAGCTCCTTTACATCGTGTTGCAGGACAGGCTAAATTAATTGCTAAGCGCGAATTTCAACCTGATTTAGAAACCCCTGATACAATAGAACTTAAAGAAGTGGTGTTGGCAATCAATAGTATGTCAGGTCAGCTACAAACTATGTTTTCCCAATTAGATACAGAAGTAGTTTCTTTAAAAAATGAAAAGTTAACTGATAAAGTGTCACAGTTGCCTAACCGTTTGTACTTAAATTCTCAGCTTGGAAGTTGGATAAAAGATCCTGGTTATGGAGGTCTATTAATCGCGAGATTAGATTGGTTAGAAAAAATAGATGAGCAGTTTGGTTATCAAGTAAGAGACAACACCATCCAGATATTAGCAAAAGAGATGCAACAATCATTACCTGCTCTTGCTCCTTGTGTGATTGCCCGTATCTCTAGCAGAGAGTTTGTTTTCTTGGTTACAAAAGCATCACCTCAGCAGTTGAAAGTGTATGTACAACATGTTATTCGTTTGATTAATCAAGCGATAGTTAGTGCAAACTATAAAGATGAAGAGCAATTTGCAATAGGTGTTGCAGTCAGAACTCAAGGAATATCAGCTTCTAAATTACTAGGAAATGCAGATGATGCATTACAGTCTGCATTAAATAATAATGAAGTTTCTCATTGGTTTGAAAATAATCAAGAACAAGAACTAGAATTAACACAGTGGAGAGAACTTTTACAAGAAGCTATTATTCAACGTCATTTCTTATTGCAATGGCATCCCGTCATGTCATTTAAAAATGACAACGTGATGCAGCGTGAAATCTATAGCGGTTTGCAAATTGGAGAAAATGTAATACGAGCTGCACAATTTATGCCTTATATTGAACAATTAGAGTTAGGCAGTGAATTTGACCAGTCTCTACTTAAAGATATTGCAGAGCATCCGACCTTGCTTGCTAATCAAGAGAAAGTAGCCATTAATATTACACAAGATAGTGTACTCGATATTAACTTTCATAATTGGTTAGGGCTCTTTCTCAGTCGACAAAAAAATCCTGATCGTTTTCATTTTGAAATACAGGAAAGTACAGTGTTGGCTTATCCAAAACAGAGTCAAAAATTTACTAATATTGTCAAAGAAAAAGAAGGTAAAGTAGGTATTGACCATTATGGAAGAAAAATGGGGTCTGTTGCATATCTACAAACAATCAAGCCAGATTATGTAAAACTAGATCAATCTTTATCATGTAACTCAAGTAACGATGTAGAAGTTAATGAGATTACAGAACGCCTTGCTTTAAGCAGAGCTGTTATTAATACGGCCCGTGGATTGGATATTGAAGTTATCATTACGGCAGTTGAAGATAATGAGCAACTAGAAAGGTTAATAGGGTTGCACGCAAATGGTTATCAAGGTTTTATCACACCACCAAGTTATATTTATTAATTACTAAGAAATAAAAAAGCCGCTAAATAGTTTATCGCTATTTAGCGGCTTTTTTGTATCCGTTTATTTTCTTAAGTTTTTTCTCTTAATATATCGCTACTCTACATAATTAGTTCAAAACGAATTTATAAAAAAATTTATTATTTAAATTCTTATAACACTTTTTGTTTAATTATTGACTATAAAATCCCATTTTAGAGTTAAATTATGTTAAATTATCAGGTTATCTTAACCCCTATAATTAGTCCGCTATTAGTTAATAAAGTTATATATAACAAGCTAATACGCTATTCCGTCGTTTATTACACAGAGAAATACACTATGTTTTGTCCTTTTTGTAATGCACAAGATACAAAAGTTATCGATTCTCGCCTTGTTTCTGAAGGCTCTCAAGTTCGTCGTCGCCGTTTATGTAACGAATGCAATGAACGCTTTACGACTTTTGAATTGGCTGAATTAATTATGCCTCGTCTGATAAAGTCAGATGGTAGTCGTGAACCTTTTAACGAAGAAAAGTTATTAGTTGGTATTAATATCGCTTTAGAAAAGCGTCCTGTCAGTATTGAAGCAGTAGAGAATGCAGTTAACAAACTTAAATCGACCCTACGTGCAACAGGTGAGAGAGAAGTCCCTACAAAAATGGTCGGCGAATTGGTCATGGATTTATTAAAAGGTTTAGACAAAATTGCCTACATTCGTTTTGCTTCTGTCTACCGTGCATTTGAAGATGTGAAAGAGTTTGGTGAAGAAATTGCCAAACTTGATACAGCGAATAAATAGCCCTATAAAAATTCAAACTCGATTAACATTTTAAATTAAAAAGTAATCATCAGATGTCATTTACTGAACTAGATAAAGAATACATGCTTAGAGCAATAGAACTTGCTAAGTATGGACGTTTTACAACATCACCTAACCCTAATGTGGGTTGTGTCATTGTCAAAGATGGTACGATTGTTGGTGAAGGTTTCCATAAAAAAGCAGGAACAGGACATGCAGAAGTTCATGCTCTAGCGGCTGCTAAAGAACAAGCTAAAGGTGCAACCTGTTATGTGACTTTGGAACCTTGCTCTCATTATGGCAGAACACCTCCTTGCGCCTTAGCGTTAGTTAAAGCGGGCGTAAAGCGAGTGGTTGTGGCAATGGTTGATCCTAACCCTAAAGTGGCTGGTCGTGGACTTTCTCTTTTAGAAGAAGCAGGAATTATTGTTGAAGTAGGGTTGTTGACTGAACAAGCTGAGGCATTGAATCCTGGTTTTATTACGCGCATGAAATTAAAACGACCTCGTGTGACCGTTAAAATGGCGTCAAGCTTAGATGGTAAAACGGCGTTGAAAAATGGATTAAGCCAATGGATAACAGGCCCTCAAGCAAGAGCAGATGTTCAATATTATCGAGCACAACAAAGTGCCATTTTAACCGGTAATAAAACGGTTTTTGCTGATGATCCTAGTTTGAATGTACGTTATCAAGAATTAGTTAATAGTCCAGCGTTTGATAGTGCCTTATTAGATGAAACAAATCTTCGCCAACCGATTCGTATCATTTTAGATTCTCACAATAAGCTGACACTACAAGAAAAATTATTTGATTTACCGAGTAAAGTTTTATTAGTGTCCTTGAGCGCACGAGACACAGCTTCATTTTCAGGTTGTAAGGCCGAGGTAGAACAAATTATTTGTACTCAAAATGAAAATAATAAAATTGATCTTCATGCGTTAATGAGCCTACTTAATCAACATGAAATTAATGACTTATGGGTAGAAGCTGGCGCTACATTAGCGGGTGAATTTTTTAAAAATAATTTGGTTGATGAATTTATTCTCTACCAAGCAACAAAATTAATGGGCGATCAAGCTAGAAACTTAGTAAACTTACCCAACTTTTCAACGATGAACGATATTATCACGCTTAAATTACATTCTGTCACTCAGATTGGCGATGATATTCGTCTTATTAACCATCGAGAATAATATGTTTACAGGTATTGTTGCAGCAGTGGGCAAGATCACTGCAATCAAAAATAACGAAAAAGATATGACTATTACCGTTGATGCGGGCGGTTTAGATATGCATGATGTCAAACTTGGCGATAGTATTTCTAATAATGGTGTTTGTTTAACTGTAACGCGTTTAAGTGATCATGGTTTTGATGCAGACTTATCATACGAAACAATTAAACTAAGTGCTTTTTCTAGTATTCAAACAGGTTTCATGATTAACCTAGAGAAAGCAATGCAAATGAATGATCGCTTTGGTGGTCATATCGTGAGTGGCCATGTTGATGGTGTTGGTGAAATTACGTCTATTTCACCTTTAGGTAATGCCATCGAATATTGGATTAAAGCACCTGATGATTTAGCTAAGTATATTGCTAAAAAAGGCTCTATTACCGTTGATGGTATTAGTTTAACCACTAATGATGTTGATGGCGCTAGTTTTAAATTGACTATTATCCCACATACGATCAGTGAAACGACAATGCAGCAATATGTTGTAGGTAGCAAAGTGAACTTAGAAGTTGACGTTATCTCTCGTTACTTAGAGCGTTTAATGTTGGGTGAGCATGCTGCTAAAACAACGACAAAACAACAATCTACAATGGAGCTGCTAGCAAAAAGCGGCTTCATGGGTTAGTACTCATATTTTAGTGACAATAGCTTAGTGCTAATAGTTTAGTGGCAATAGAACGGTACAAATTTTAGTACACTTTTCAGTACAAGAGATTTAAGGAATCAAAATGAAGTTAAATACAACAGCAGAAATCATCGAAGATATTCGCCTAGGTAAGATGGTTATTTTGATGGACGATGAAGATCGTGAGAATGAAGGTGACCTAATAATGGCTGCTGATTTAGTAACACCTGAAGCTGTTAACTTTATGGCTAAATATGGTCGAGGCTTAATCTGTTTAACTCTGACGGCAGAGCGTTGTGAACAACTAAAACTACCATTAATGGTTGAAGATAATACCGCTGCCTTTTCAACTAACTTTACGGTTTCTATTGAAGCAGCTAAAGGTGTTACAACAGGTATTTCAGCTGCAGACCGTGCAGTAACCGTATTAGCTGCGATTGCAAAAGATGCTAAGCCAACTGACATCGTGATGCCAGGGCATATTTTCCCACTTAAAGCACAAGAAGGTGGCGTATTAACTCGTGCTGGGCATACTGAAGCGGGCTGTGATTTGGCGCGATTAGCAGGTCGTGAACCGGCAGGTATGATTGTTGAAATCTTAAATGAAGATGGCAGCATGGCACGTCGTAGTGATTTAGAAGTATTTGCAAAACTACACGATATTAAGTTAGGTACCGTTGCTGATTTAATTGAATACCGTAATAACAATGAAACGACTATTGAGCGCGTGAGCGAATGTAAATTGCCAACAGAATTTGGTGAGTTTGATTTAGTGGCTTACCAAGATACTATTGATAAACAAGTTCATTTTGCGTTAGTGAATGGAGAAGTAAAATCAGATCAAACAACAAATGTGCGCGTACATTTACAAAATACATTTTCTGATAACTTTTTTTCAGATCGTTTAAGTCCGCGTACTTGGCCAATGAGTACAGCATTAGCACGTTTATCCAAAGACGGTGGTGTGCTAGTAATGTTAGGTCACCAAGAAACAGCTGAATCATTAATAGAACAAATTAAATATATCAAACAAGAAGATGCTGGTGAACGTGTTGCTGCTAAAGCACAAGGTGCAAGCAGACGTGTTGGTGTTGGTTCTCAAATTCTACGTGATTTAGGCGTGCAAAAAATGGCATTACTCAGCTCACAGAAAAAGTACCATGCACTATCTGGTTTTGGACTTGAAGTGGTTGAATACATCACTGAATAAACTCAATATATTCACTGAATAAACAATGTCGATATAGA
This sequence comes from Psychromonas arctica, assembly GCF_038155225.1. GTDB lineage: Bacteria > Pseudomonadota > Gammaproteobacteria > Enterobacterales > Psychromonadaceae > Psychromonas > Psychromonas arctica_B. The sequence goes on from NZ_JBAKBA010000051.1 coordinate 15,121, forward strand.
AATAAATTGTGTTAGAATGCACAAAATTTTGTAATAAGGGTAGAAAATGAAAATAATTGAAGGTGGCTTAGCCGCTCCACACGCTAAAATCGCAATCGTGATCTCTCGCTTTAACAGCTTTATTAACGAGCAGTTATTAGCAGGTGCTATTGATACCCTTAAACGTACTGGTCAAATCTCAGATGACAATATCACTGTTGTTCGTGTACCAGGTGCGGTTGAACTACCATTAATCACAAAACGTGTTGCTGCATCTAATAAATTTGATGCGATTGTTGCACTAGGTTGTGTTATTCGTGGTGGAACTCCTCATTTTGAATTAGTGATCAATGAATGTAATAAAGGCTTAGCACAAGTTTCGTTAGACTACAGTATCCCTGTTGCATTCGGTGTATTGTCAACGGATTCAATCGATCAAGCAATTGAACGTGCAGGCACTAAAATGGGTAATAAAGGTAGCGAAGCTGCTTTAAGTGCACTAGAAATGGTTAATGTGATGGCGGAATTAGGATAATGGCTATGAAACCTGCTGAACGTCGTCGTGCTCGTCAATTTGCTGTACAAGCTGTTTACCAATGGCAAATTACTCAAACGGGTGTAACGCAAATTATTGAACAATTCTCTGTTGACCAAGATATGTCTAAAACTGATGTACCTTACTTTAAAGAATTGTTAATTGGCGTTATACAAAATGTTGAGTCATTAGACACAAAATTATCACCTTACCTTTCTCGTAAAATTGAAGATGTTGATATGGTTGATATCGCAGTGCTGCGTTTAGCTATGTTTGAATTAACATACCGTACTGATGTACCACATAAAGTAGTATTAAACGAAGCAATTGAATTAGCAAAAGACTTTGCAACAGATGAGTCTTACAAATTTGTTAATGGTGTATTAGATAAAGCATTACGTAGCTTAAAGTTACGTGAAGACGTTTCAAAATAATTACGGCTTTTATCTGTAATAATTTGTGACTCATCAAAATCCAGTTATTTTATAACTGGATTTTTTTTCGATAAAAAATAGAAAATGCATTATTAATGTTTAATAAAAGACCATAAAAAAGGAATAAATATGAATAAGAGTTTAGTTACCAACCTAATTGCTACATTAATATTAGGGGCTGGGCTTTTTTTGGGAGAAACTGAACTTGCCGCAATATTAACCATGGTAGGGTTATTTGCGTTATCAGGCGCTTTAACTAATTGGCTTGCTATCTTCATGTTATTTGAAAAAATACCATTCTTATATGGCTCAGGTGTTGTACCTGCTCATTTTGAAGAGTTTAAATCAGGTATCAGAAATTTAATGATGAATCAGTTTTTTACAGCACAAAATGTAGAACGATTTTTATCAGCAGGTAGCTTCTCCCCTGCTCAATTAAACTTACAACCTGTGATTGAAAAGGTAGATTTAAACCCAACTTATGATGGGTTGATTAAAGTGATTATGAAGTCATCATTTGGTGGAATGTTAGAAATGTTTGGTGGCGAAGAATCATTAAAGCCATTAAGAGAACCTTTTATAAAGCACATGAAAACCTCTATTATCGATTTAACGAATGATAATAAATTTATTGAATTGCTAAAAAATGAAATTGAACACCCTGATATGATGCAAGATATTTTGGCAAAAATAGAAAGAATTATTGAGCAACGTTTAAATGAACTAACGCCCCAATTAGTGAAAGAGATAATTCAAGCTATGATCAAAAAACACCTTGGCTGGTTAGTGGTTTGGGGTGGAGTATTCGGTGGTCTAATCGGTTTGATCAGTGCACTTGTAGTCTCATAACTAGGTACTAATCAATTGATGTTTACCCGCTCTAATCAGGGTAAGCTGTTATATAAGCTACTGACTGTGACTATAGAGTTATTTACAGAGTCTTAAAAATCAACTTATTGTTGTATAGCCAAAGTAGATTTACATCGTGATATACGGCTAACGTTAAGAATTTATGTGCTTAATGATGGAAACAATAATAGTTTATTGTTTCCATCATATTCAATAAATTTAGGCTATTAACAGTGCAGAAGTACAACTATAAACGTAACTATTATCTTTTTACTGTTGCTTCATTAAAGTAAACTGAGTGAGAACATTGTTGATAGAGCACCCTAACTTTAATTTTAAACAGTATGCTAAGATATTTTTATATAGATATTAGCTACGTCTCTATCCTTTTAAATAATGATCCTAAACAAGTAGCCTGAAAGCCCTTTAAAAATAGTCCACTTCTTTATTTCTGGTTTTGTTCATTTGACTAATTTCTGCTATTTATTTTGTAGATAACAAAGTAATTTGATTAGACTATGTTGTAAAAAACTGTTTTTATAGTAGATTTATCTCTTACTCCAATGAGCCCAATATGCAACATGATACTAATAACCCTTATAAAACCTTTTTATTAACCAGTTTTGCATTAATCGCTTTTGCAGCAAATTCTGTTTTTTGTCGTTTAGCATTGGGAGAACAACAAGTTGATGCAGGTAGCTTTACTGTGATCAGGTTACTTTCAGGTAGTATTTTTTTAGCTATTTTCCTATCAGTGAAACATTTTTACTTTAATGCTGATTCTTCGGATAAAAAAGATTTACCGAGTCAGCTAAGTAATAGCAACAATGGTAGCAGTCAGAATGATAATCGTAATAATGGTGCAAGTAAGGGCAGTTGGCTTAACGCAATTTGGCTGTTTGTTTATGCCATGACCTTTTCTTATGCTTATATCCAACTTGATACAGCAACTGGCGCATTAGTTCTATTTGCGACAGTGCAAGTTACCATGCTGCTAACACGAGTGCTTAAAGGGCACTTATTAAGCCGTGCTGAATTATTGGGTTTGATATTAGCTATTGCAGGGTTTGTTTATCTACTTGCCCCGCAAGTCTCTAGCCCATCGATTGTTGCTTTTGCTTTAATGTGTATTTCAGGTATTAGCTGGGCATTTTATACGTTAGCGGGTAAAAAAAGTGTTGATCCTACATCTGATACTATTTTTAACTTCTTCCGTACTTTACCTTTTGTTTTCCTTTTTGTATTAATCAACATAGATAAAACGTTCTTAACGTTAGAAGGGGTTATATACGCGATTTTATCTGGCGTGTTAGCTTCTGCACTTGGTTATTTACTTTGGTATAAAGCACTAAAAGACTTACGTCATAACGTTGCTGCAGTGGTACAGTTATTAGTGCCAGTATTAGCCGCTATAGCAGGCTTTATATTCTTAGGGGAAAGTGTGTCAACGGTGTTTGTTATTTCAAGTTTGATTATATTGAGTGGCATTTTACTCGTCATTAAAAACCCAGTGCTTAGCTTTACACGTTCTCAGTAAAAATTCTGTATTCAACGGTTTACATTAGTAAGCTGTTGAATACCTATAGAGAAGCTTTTATATAATTACTTCTAAATATCAACAGTGTTATATTGGTTATCCATTTTGATGCCTGTACGCTGATTTACAGGCTCTAATTAACCTCGCTTAATTTACTCTGGTTAACTTAGTCATAAGTTTAATTAACTTGCCCTGCTAATCTATCCTTATTCTTAATACCTATAACACTAATTAACTGATCTATTTTACTGGTTAAAATTACTTATTTCTTTGTTGTAAATTTCGTAAAGGGAACAGATCTTAAATAATTAACATTTTTTGGTTAATTCTCTGACAGACGATTAACGAAATTAATCTTCAAAGGCCTCAATTTACACCTTAAATTAAGTCATTTTTCCTACGCAAAATTTAGATCACTTATTTAATGTAATCAATATTACTCAAGGCTTTAATTTGCTTTGTCACAATGTATGAAATGATTATGTTTAATCTTGTTTGGTAAACTTTAGCTATTTAAAAAATTAGTCTAAAAAAACTTTAAGAGCCTATATGAATATCATTAAAGCTCATCTAATTTAACCATTCGTACAGCGTGTATTCTTAACTTATGGTGGGTTTTTATCATTAATTTAAACATGACACTTCAGCTCAATTATTTATCAGCTCAATATATTATAACCCCTTTGATTTTATCATTACCAAAGACATTGATCACAACATCAATAGTTATCCATAGCTTGAATAAGGAAATGTGATCTCATGAATTGTATTAATATATTATATCACTACATTGTCAAATACCTATAATTAGACCAAGGAATGGACCGTGTATAAAAAATTATTATTACTTTCAGCAATGGCTGGATTAACTGCATGTGGTGGCTCAGGTAGCAGTTCAAATGATACTAGTGACGCAATTGATGATGGCACTACTGAATCTACCGCAGCTGTAATAAGCGGAAAAACTTCAGTCGAATTGTATTATAAAAATGGCGATGTTAATGAATCCCTTAGCATTGTAGATCCTGATGATGGTGAAGAAGCTTTCATTGTGCAAACGGATATAGCGACTACTTACGGCATATTCTCACTTAATGTAGATGGTGAATGGACCTATGAAGTACCAGAAAATGAAACGCTGGGCGACTTAAATGAAGATGAAAGCGTATCAGATAGTGTCACCGTCGCCTCTATTGATGGTACTGAAGCTACTATACGTTTTACTATCCTTTCCGCCGATGCACTTTCTGATGATGATAGTGGCAGTGATGACGATGATGATGAAGACGATAATGACGACGAGGATGTAGACACTTATGCATGTTCAGATGCATTCGACGATGACGGATCTGATGATGCAAATCCTGTTGTGACTGGAGCAACGCATAATTCAACGATCGATGACTTAAACGAGTTATTAAACAGTGGAGATGTGCAAGGTGGAGATGAAATTATTGTTTCTGGTGATGGTGAAATCTCAATTAAGGATACTTGTTTCGACACTCAAGTTTTAATCCGTGCTGAAAGTGTTGGCAGTATCATTTTAGAAACGGCTGCTATTTCTAACTCTCAAAACATTACTTTACAGGGGTTTGTATTGGGTCCAAATGATGCCAGTACATTACTCAAAATTGTAAATTCAAAAAACATTAAAGTGTTACGTAATACATTTGATCATAAAGATATTACTGATGGACAAACTTCAGTGGTATTAACTGAATCAAGTGAAAAAATCTCAATTGCATATAATGAGTTTCTGGATAAGAATATTGTTGTTGAAGACGACGATGGTCAAATCAATTCAGGTAGTTACATCAAATTTCAATATGATGACGATACTGAAACGATGACAACTAATGCGCATATTCATCATAACTACTTTAAAAATATTGTCCCTTACGTAAAAGAGGGCAATACGACCCCTGAAGGTGACTCAGACCGTGAAGCAATCGTCTTTGGAGATTCGGGTTCTCAAGATGTAGAAACAAACCACTTAATTGAATATAACTTGTTTGAAGATACCGATGGTGAAAATGAAATTATGACGGTTAAAACGTCAAATAATACATTCTCAAACAATACATTTTTAAACTCTATGGGCTCACTATCATTCCGTTTAGGACATGATAATAAAGCAGAAAATAATTATTTTTATGGTACTGGCGATAGTACCTTAGTGACGGATGCTAATTACGAAACAGGCGGTATTCGAGTTTACGGCGCAAATCATACTGTGAGTAATAACTATATGGAAAACTTATCGGGTACGAGTTGGAGAAGTCCTATATTAATTGATTCAGGTGATGTCTCTGATAGTTCTAATGGCAATAGTCATGAAGCACCAACCAATGTGACTGTGACGGACAATACGTTAGTAAACAATTTAGGCGGAGGTATTTTCATTGGTCGAGATAACTATACTATCGTGCCTAAGGATATTACTATTTCAGATAACTTAGTGACGGGAAGCAAAGGTAGTTTATTTAATAACTATGCTAATGATGATGCTAATACCTGGTCTGGTAACCAATCATACGCAACCGGTTCTGCTGCTGATAATGAAGATGGTACGTTAGGTGCTGGCGAGTTAGAAGTGCTTTCATCAGAGCCTACTATTATTGTACCTACACCATTATCGACTGATGATGTTGGTCCAACAGCTGACATCACAACTATTTAATACCAATCACAGTAAATAGCTTATCTATTTTACTTGTTAAAACAGCTCACTTCCTCGTTGTAAATTTCGTAAAGGGAACAGCCGTTTACGTCAATTTACACCTTGAATTGAACTGTTTTTTCAGCGCAAAATTTAGATAACATATTTAATGTAATCGATATAAGTTTAACCATCCAAAGCCAGTCATATTAAGTATGGCTGGTTTAACAACTAATCCTAATGCTTGTCTCGTTATATTAAGCTTATGAAAACAATTTCAGTCATCATATTAACTGCTATGTTCAGATTCAATATCCGTATTAATTGTTCGTTAGTAAAGATACATAAAGAAATAATACGAATGGAATTAAATAAGTGATCAGAGATTGCGCAGGAAAAATTAACACTAATAAGGCGTGAGTTGTAGGAGATAGTTGTTCTCACTTCAAAACTCACAACGCAGTTAGGGGTAATTTTAACCAGCAAGAATGATCACCTTATTAATTCTTTTGGTATAAGTAATTAATAGAAAGAAATGAGTTATATAGGGAGACTTGGATTCAGATCATTTAACTGACTGTTTTGTTATTGTTTATCTTTCACCTCGCCAGTATCACATTTAACACAGTTTAATTGATGTCCAATCATCTTTTTTCGACTGGTTTCAGTCGTTACCCATAAACGAACGCTCCAAGGTGGGTTATGCCGGACATGCTGAAAATGCCCACAATGTAATTGAGCAACCCAATGATGTTCGTCATCTTGGTGATAACCAATGATCTGCTGTTTCATTATTATTTCATTTTCTCTTATTTAGGATAAACATAATGATGAATAATCATGACTAATACCAATTACGTTAAGTATGTGATCTATTTATCGGAGTTGGTATAAAATAATTAGCAACAAAAAAAGCCCTAAGTGGTTAAGCTTAAGGCTTTTTAGTATTTAATTAATCATAACGATTATTACATAATACGTTGACCAGGTTTAGCACCAGAGTCTGGGTTTAAGATATGAATATCTTCACCGCCAGGGCCTGCGGCCAATACCATCCCTTCAGATAAACCAAACTTCATTTGACGAGCCGCAAGGTTTGCCACCATCACTGTTAGTTTACCCTCTAAGTCTTCAGGGTTGTAAGCAGACTTAATACCAGCAAAGACAGTACGCGTTTCACCACCTATGTCTAAGGTTAGTTTTAATAGCTTATTCGCTTTAGGCACATGCTCTGCTTTTACAATTAAAGCAACGCGTAAATCAGTTTTTGCAAAGGTTTCAAAATCAATTTCAGCTGCAATAGGCTCTTTGTCTAATTCACTTTGGCTTTCAGCTTGTGTTGCTTCAGCTATTTTTTCTTTTGCTGCTGCATCAGCGGCTGCACTTGCTTTTGACGATTCAACCATCGCTTCAACATGTTTCGGGTCAATACGTTGGAATAACGCTTTGAATTTGTTGATTTGGTGTCCAGCTAATGGCGCCTTAATACTATCCCACGTTAATGTTTCATTTAAAAATGCTTCACTACGTTCAGTTAGTTTTGGCATGATTGGTTTTAAGTAAGTCATTAGTACACGGAACAAGTTAATACCCATTGAGCAGATATCTTGTACTTCAATTTCTTTACCTTCAACTTTTGCTAATGCCCACGGTGCTTTATCATCAATGTATTTGTTAGCAATATCAGCTAATGCCATAATTTCACGAATAGCACGTGAAAATTCACGTTTTTCAAATTGTTCTGCAATCGAATCGCCAGCATCAACAAACTGCTGGTATAGCTCAGGTTCAGAAACTTCTGAAGATAATTTACCGTCGTATTTTTTAGCAATAAAACCAGCAGTACGTGATGCTAAGTTAACTAATTTATTTACTACATCTGAATTTACACGTTGTGTGAAATCATCAAGATTAAAATCTAAATCATCAACGCGTGATGTTAATTTAGCAGCATAGTAATAACGTAAACATTCAGGATCTAAGTTTTCTAGGTAAGTACTCGCTTTGATGAACGTGCCTTTTGATTTAGACATCTTCTCACCATTAACACTGACATAACCATGTACGTTAACGCCAGTAGGTTTACGGAAACCCGCGCCTTCTAACATTGCAGGCCAGAACAAACCATGGAAATTGATGATATCTTTACCAATGAAATGGTAAAGCTCTGCAGTACTGTCTTTTGCCCAGTAATCATCAAAGTTAAGGCCGTCAGTACGATCACATAGATTTTTAAAGCTACCCATGTAACCAATCGGCGCATCTAGCCAAACATAAAAGAATTTACCTGGTGCATCTGGGATCTCAAAACCAAAGTAAGGTGCATCACGTGTGATATCCCATGCTTTCAAGCCGCTTTCAAACCATTCACTTAGTTTATTAGCCACTTCCGTTTGAAGCGCACCTGATTTAGTCCATTCAACTAACATATCTTGGAACTGTGGTGCATCGAAGAATAAGTTTTCAGTGTCTTTCATCACTGGTGTTGCATTTGAAACAACTGATTTAGGATTAATCATTTCAGCAGGGCTGTAAGTTGCACCACACACGTCACAGTTATCGCCGTATTGGTCTTCAGCCTTACATTTAGGGCAGCCACCTTTTACAAAACGATCCGGTAAAAACATCTCTTTTTCTGGATCGTATAATTGCGATACCACTTTTTTAGTGATGTAGCCGTTATCACGTAATGCTAAATAAACTTGTGATGATAATGCTTTGTTTTCTTCAGAATGCGTTGAGTGGTAGTTATCAAAACTGATATTAAAACCCTCAAAATCTTTTTCGTGATCTGCTTGAACTTGTGCAATTAATTGCTCTGGTGTGATACCCATTTCTTGAGCTTTAAGCATGATCGCAGTGCCATGAGCGTCATCGGCACATACAAAGTGAATGTTATTACCGCGTAAGCGTTGGAAACGAACCCAGATGTCCGCTTGTACATGCTCAAGCATGTGCCCTAAATGGATTGGACCATTTGCATAGGGAAGGGCGCAGGTAACAAGGATATTACGATCTTGATTAGCCATTTTATTTGATATTCCTTAAGTCTAAGCGGATTTTTTACAGCTTGTAATACTACCCAAAAAATAGGGTAAATCCCACTCTTATCTATATTAGCTAACGTTGAAAAGCATAAATAAAGCAATGTTTAGCAACGATAGCGTAGATATTTAATAGACTTCGTTTTAATAAGGGTGAATTATCTAATCATTTTGATAAACTCATTCATCAATTTAGGTTTAAGGAATGACTATGCTGTTTAAAAAGAAAACTATCGAACAACAAGTTTTACAATGTTTTGAGAAAATAATTGAATCAGAATTACTCAAAAAATTTACAAAGCAGCGCTTATTAACCATCAAGGAAGAGTCAGCTGAAATATCAATTTGTTTGCCATTCTATGCACCTAATTGGTTAGCTGAATTACAAGCACAATCTACTGAACAGTTAACGTCTATTTTCAAGCAAGCACCCACGTGGAACGTGACTTATAAAGTGCCTACTTTTGAACATAAAAAAGGGACTAAAACGAACCCTAATATTAAAAACATTATTGCGGTTTCATCAGGCAAAGGTGGAGTCGGTAAGTCTACCGTAAGTGTGAATTTAGCGATTGCATTAGCTAAAAATGGTGCCAAGGTTGGTGTATTAGATGCCGATATCTACGGGCCTTCTTTACCGACTATGCTCGGTCATAAAAACACTAAATCAACGTCTGCTGACGGTAAGTTATTACAACCCATTGCCGCACACGGTATTGTTGGTAATAGTATTGGCTTTTTAATTGATGATAAAGATGCCATGGTGTGGCGTGGCCCAATGGCAAGTAAAGCATTGCAACAAGTACTCAATGAAACTGATTGGCCTGAATTAGATTACTTAATTGTTGATATGCCGCCAGGTACAGGTGATATCCAACTAACGATGTCGCAAAATGTCGCTGTGACCAGTGCTGTGATTGTTACAACCCCACAGGACGTTGCGTTAATTGATGCTCAAAAGGGCGTGATCATGTTTAATAAGGTCGATGTGCATGTCACTGGTTTAATTGAAAATATGAGTGTCTATTCATGTGTTAAGTGTGGGCATCAAGAAGCTATTTTTGGAACGGGTGGCGGTAGAAAATTAGCTGAACAGTTTAACTTACCGTTCTTAGGTGAATTACCATTACATATACAATATCGTCAAAATACTGATGAAGGTTGCCCTACGGTTGCTAAAAATGAACTTCCTGCATTAGTAGAACCGTACTTAGCATTAGCTGAACAGGTCGCGATTAATCTTTATAAAAACTTAGAGCCAACCATTGAACAAATCAAAATAACAGAGCTGAAATAACGGTATGAATGTTAGCTAAAGCACAACGCTTTCATTTAACAAGAAAAACCCGTCTAATAGCGATATTTATTGGATTGGTTTTTGAACGTATTTATATCGCATTTTTTGTAAGGATTCACAATGCCTGACATCAAGTTTTCAACGTCTCAAAAGACCGCGATCGTTGACGAGATACAAAAGTATTTTGAAAAAGAGTTAGATCAAGAGCTTGGTCAATTTGATGCTGAGTTTCTACTCGATTTTTTTAGTGAAAAAGTCGGTAGTTATTATTATACCCAAGGTCTTAATGATGCGAGAGCAATATTAGATGATAAACTCGACACCATTACTGAATCCTTTTATGAGTTAGAAAAAATAACCGAGTTTGGTTAAGCACTGAGCTGACTTAATGATTAAGTTAAACATTTTATTTGCCACTGCTTATATTGATAATGTTATTCAGCAGTCGTTAATAGCGTCATTTAAAAACAGATTTTAAAATAGAAGAAATTAAACCATGTCAAATAGACCATTAATCGAAGAGCTAACACAAGCATTGCAGTGTTTACCAAGTGTCGGGCCAAAGTCTGCACAACGAATGGTGTATCATTTGTTAGATAAAAACCGTAATGGCGCACTTAAGCTAAGTGACGTGTTAGCACGAGCGGTTACTGAAATAGGCCATTGTCAGCAGTGCCGTACGTTCACTGAAGAAGATTTATGCCCTATCTGTAATAATCAAAAGCGTAATGATAACGGAATTATTTGTATTGTTGAAATGCCCGTGGATGTGGTGGCAATAGAGCAAACAGCATTGTTTTCTGGTACTTACTTTGTGTTAATGGGGCACTTGTCGCCTCTTGATGGTATTGGTCCTGAGCAGCTTGGTTTAAACCTATTAGAAAAGCAGATGCAAAAAGGTAATATCAACGAAGTTATTTTAGCCACTAACCCAACGGTTGAAGGTGAAGCAACCGCTTATTACATTGCTGAAATGGCCAGAAAATTCAAAATCCAAGTAAGCCGTATTGCCCATGGTGTACCAGTGGGGGGAGAGTTAGAGTTTGTTGATAGCACAACGTTGTCGCATTCGTTCTCTGGGCGCTCAATACTATAACTGTTGATCAATTTATTTATATCATTAGCATGCTTTCGATTAGTTTAGTTTAGATTATCGGGCAGGGGAATTAGCAGAACCGTTACATTCAGGCTAATCACTTAACCCTCAAATGAAAACGTAGAAAAATATTGTCATGTTCATTATTAATTAAAATGATGAACTGCAATGGTCAATTTAATCACCCTCGAGATGATTATTGACAATAGAAACCACATGGATTTGTATTTACTTAAAGGAATAAAATGTCTGCCAATAATAATGTCCCTTTTGAAGGCACAGACAAAGCACGTAAAGCGTTAAAATCGATACTAACAACTTCAACATTCAATACGTTATTAGCTAATCGAATTCCTGTCTCCATTGCTGATAAACTTTCTCGACAAGTAGTCGATAATGTTGATTTTTTAACACTATTTAAAATTGTTGCTGAAGATATGCAAAACCAACATGTTCCTAAACAGCGTATTTTAGATAGGACCATTGTGCATATGTTCGAAATTTTATTTCGTATCATTAATGCAGAGAAAGGTAATGAAGCAGAGGTCATGCAAAAAGAGTTTTTTACGCTTGTGCCACGCGGAGAGTGTTTAGATTTATTTTTACAATTAGTGAAAGAGTATTGCATGGGAGATGCAGAAATTCAGCGTTATACTCATAAACTAGAACAATTGATTGAAGGTTACAGTAAGGAATACATTATTAACTGGGATCAGTTGTATAAAAGTGAAGCCTTTAAAAGTTACCTTTCTGCCTTACTATCATTAATATTAACTCACTTACGTGAAGATAGGGCACCGATTCCCGCATTAGAAAATAAAATACCAACGCATTTTCAGCCTTACCGTATTAATTCATTTTTAAATCAAATATGTAAATTAAAGCAAACAGGCGCACTTCAATTAGATGCTTAATATCAATCAATTTTGTAGATCTGCTATGTAAACCATTTACGTAAACCCATTATGTAGATGAGATGAAGCAAGCGCTAATCAGATCGGTTCGATATCTAGGGAAATTGAATCTTCTGAAAAGGTGTTAATACCAAAAGAATTAATAAGGTGATCAATCTTGCTGGTTAAAATCACCCCTAACTGCGTTGTGAGTTTTGAAGTGAGAACAAC
>NZ_JBAKBA010000052.1:0-27452 GCF_038155225.1 Psychromonas arctica
CCAGTGACCCTCGCCTTGTAAGGGCGATGCTCTCCCAACTGAGCTAATCGCCCATATTACTATTTACTAACAAAAACATTAAATCGAATGCCGTTGTTTGTGGGGCGTATTATAGGGATCGACTTTTTTCAGTCAAGCCATTTTTGAATAAAATTGTTGTTTTTTGTTTAACTGCTCAAAGGGTAAACAATAAATGCTTATTATTTAAGATTTCATACCTTTTATGAAGCAAATACGGCTTCTCGATAAATAGTTAATGTAATTAGATGGGGTTTCGTTAAAATACGGACACTATTCTTCAAGCCGTATTATAAGGAAGCTATTTAATGACAGTTAAAACACGTTTTGCCCCTAGCCCAACTGGCTATTTACACGTTGGTGGTGCACGTACTGCACTATATTCATGGTTACATGCTAAAAGTAAAGGTGGTCAATTCGTTTTACGTATTGAAGATACCGATATCGAACGTTCTACTCAAGAAGCGGTTGATGCAATATTAGAAGGTATGAAGTGGTTAGGATTAGATTGGGATGAAGGTCCATACTACCAAACTAAGCGTTTCGATCGTTATAATGAAATGGTTGATAAATTATTAGCAGAAGATAAAGCTTATAAGTGTTATGCACCAAAAACACTACTTGATGAAATTCGTGCTGAACAAGAAGCGAATAAAGAGATGGCGCGTTACGATGCAAACCATCCTAAAATTGTTGCCGTTAATGAAGCAGCAACAGAAGATCAAGCTTGCGTAATTCGTTTCCGTAACCCAAAACAAGGCAGTGTTGTTTTTGTTGATGAGATCCGCGGTAAAATCGAAATAGCTAACGAACAATTAGATGATCTGATCATTCGTCGTAGTGACGGCTCTCCTACTTATAATTTCTGTGTTGTTGTAGATGACTGGGATATGGGCATTACTAATGTTGTGCGTGGTGAAGATCACATCAACAATACACCACGCCAAATCAATATCTATGAAGCATTAGGCGCACCAATTCCCTCTTTTGCACATTGTTCAATGATTTTGGGTGATGATGGTGCAAAACTATCTAAACGTCACGGCGCTGTTTCGGTAATGCAATATCGTGATGAAGGTTACTTACCAAACGCATTAAATAACTACTTAGTACGTTTAGGTTGGTCACATGGCGACCAAGAAGTATTTTCAGAACAAGAAATGATTGACCTATTCAAATTAGAGAATGTTAGCAAATCAGCTTCTGCATTTAACACTGAAAAACTATTATGGTTAAATAACCATTACATCAAAACATCAGATCCAGAATACGTTGCAGGCTATTTACAATGGCACATGGATCAACAAAATATCGATATCACTAATGGTCCAGCGTTAACAGAAGTTGTAACGGCATTAGCTGAACGCGCTAAAACATTAATTGAGTTAGCCACTTCTAGTCGTTACTTCTATGAAGAATACGAAGAATTTGATGCAACAGCAGCGAAAAAACATTTACGTCCAGTAGCGAAAGAAGCATTAGTATTAGTACAAAGTAAACTACAAGCAACTGATGATTGGTCAATTGAAAACTTACATCAAGTAATTGAAGATACAGCAACTGAATTAGAAGTAGGCATGGGTAAAGTAGGTATGCCATTACGTGTCGCTATTACAGGCGCAGGACAGTCTCCTTCACTTGACGTAACACTTGCATTAATTGGTAAAGAACGTAGCGTACAGCGCATCAAACGTGCAATTGAATTTATCGAAGCACGTGAAAATGCAGCATAGGTAACATTATTTTAGTGATATTACTATTATTTAGTGACTCTACTAAATGGTAGTAACTAAAAAGCCCAGTATGAATCGAATCTATATTCTTTTCATACTGGGCTTTTTATATTTACATTGTTGATGTATAGGCTTATCAAAGCAGAGTTATAGATCCAATCTATTCGATATTACTTTGATACCAACTGAAGCATTTCAACAATTTTAGAATAGGTTTTCTGCCAATCTAAATACTCTAATGCTAATGGTATATTTTTCCCATCAATTGACAAAACTAACGAAGGAAAGCCCTGAATAGGTAATTGTCGACTTGTATTAATTTCTTCGAACAACTGTTTATTAACCGCATCATCATCTAATTGCTGTTTAAACCAGGCTTTATTGAACCCAATGCCCTCAGCTAACTCAGCTAACACATCCGTTAAAGAAGGATTTTTTGCCTGTAAGTAATAACCTTGTTGAATAGCAAATAACATCTCTTTTTCTTTATTTTCCGTTCTTGCAATCAAACAAGCACGACAAGCTGGATACGTTGAACGCTGTGGTTTACATTCAGTCCAAAAATCAAAGTTAAATTGAGTACCTAACTGCGCATGAATATTGCGCCAGATATTTTGTAATGTTTGTTGTAAATCAGTTGGCATCACAACATCAGAATCTGGTGCTAATCCACCTAGTTGATAACGAATTTCTAATGGATGTTCTGCTGCTAGCTCAGTTAACTTAGTCGACAACTTCAGCCAGCTATCTCGGTATCCCCAACACCAGCTGCACATAGGGTCATATACGTAATATAATATAGGTTTACTCATCATTCATTCCTTAAGTATTAATCTCATGCTTAAAACAAGACCTTCCCGTTAAATTAAATTGATATAAAAACTATCTATGGGCAAGGATTAACATAAAATGCTATTTGGTAATGCTATCATAAGCTATACGCCCTACTATCCATAAAAACTTTTTTTCAATGGATACATAGGGTTATTAATGATATTGATTATAGGATCACATTTTGGCACAACTCTATTTTTATTACTCAGCAATGAATGCAGGTAAATCGACCTCTCTTTTACAATCATCTTATAACTATCGTGAACGCGGTATGAATACATTTGTGCTCACTGCAGCAATAGATAACCGTTCAGGTGTAGGTAAAGTGTCATCACGTATTGGTATTGAAAGTGATGCACATATTTTCTCAGACACAGACGATTTAGCAGAAATGATTGGCAACATTCATCAACAACAAAAACAACACTGTATCCTAATTGATGAATCACAATTTTTAAGTAAACAGCAAGTTAGGCAGTTAACTTACGTAGTTGATATACTCGGTATTCCAGTCTTATGTTACGGTATTAAAACTGATTTCCAAGGTGAACTTTTCCCTGGTAGCCAATATTTACTTGCTTGGGCTGATAAATTAGTAGAGTTAAAAACAATTTGTCACTGTGGGCGTAAAGCAAATATGATATTGCGTATGGATGAAAATGGTCAAGCGATACAGGAAGGCGCACAAGTTGAGATTGGTGGTAATGAAACCTATGTTTCTGTCTGCCGTAAACACTTCCGTAAAGTCTTCTGGGATAGTGAAGAAGAACTCCGATAAAACATGCTAATCAAACTTTAAGCCTTTTTCTATTACAACTATCCAGCTAAAACCTCTAAGTTTAAAGATCACAAAAATAAACATAAAAAAAGCGGCTCAATGAGCCGCTTAATAAATTTACACTTATTACCTACTTTAACTAATTACCAACATTATATTCAATGTCTGCATTTGCTAATAGGTTAGTAACCAATGCTTGATAAGTTGCTTCAGAAGTACTGCGCTCTAACATTGTTGTTAATTGCGTTTTAGTTTGCTCATTCGCAGTGCTCACATCAAGTTCAATAACCTCAGACAGCTCAATCAACGCAAAATCATTTTGTGCAGTCACAACGTAATCTCGTGTTACTTTATCAGCTTCAGGTTTTGCTAATTGGAATAAACGTTGAATCACTTGTGTATCGTAATCACGACTATAACGAGCAAGCGTCAGCGGAGAAGTGAAAGAAATACCTTTATCAGCTAACTCACTATCAATTGACTCACCAGCAGCTAATTTAACCATTAAAGAATCAACAAACTGTTTTGCCGCTTCAGCTGATTTTTGTTCTTCAAGCTGTAATGTAATTTGTTCAGAAACTTCAGCTAATGGTTTAGTTGCAGCATCTTTATGATCTTTAATATGAACAACAATAGCTTGAGCATCACTCAATTCAATAACTTCAGAGTTCAAACCTTCACTACGGAAGTTTTCATCAAATACTTGATTAAGCACTTTACTATCATTCAATGCCTCTGGTGCATTGTTAACTGAAAACAAACCACTTGTTTGTATATCAACAGCAACCTCAGCAGAAGCTTCTTCTAAACTATCTGGAGATTCAAATGCAACTTCACTGAGACGTTGATATAAGTTGTCGTATAGCTCTTTAGTTTTTTCAGCTTTTAACGCAACTTCAATTTGCGACTTAACTTCGCTTAAAGGCAATGTTTCAGTTTCTTGTGCTTCAATTAATTTGATGATGTGAGAACCAAATTCTGATTTAACAATATCAGAAACAGGGTCTGCAGAAGTTAATGTGAACGCACTTTTATCAAATGCAGGATCCATCACTCCACGTTCAAACCAATCTAGCTCACCGTTGTTTTTAGCAGAATAAACATCTTCTGATTTAGTTTTCGCTAGTTCAGCGAAATCAGCACCAGCTTTAACTTCAGCTAAAATAGCTTCTGCTTTTTCTTTTGAAGCAGCTGAATCACCTTGGATGAAGATATGAGCAACTTTACGACGCTCTTGACGTTGGTAATCACTTTCATGTTGTTCGTAATAAGCTTGGATATCTGCATCGCTTACAGTGACTTCCGATGTTAATGATGCCGCATCAAGTAAAACATACTCAATATTAACTTGTTCTTCATCTTGGTATAACTCACTGTTATCGGCATAAAAAGCTTCAACTTCTTCAGGCGTTACAGCTTCACTAGTAAGAAAGTCATCGCTTTTTATATTCAAGATACGTGCAACACGTTTTTGACCTTGAAGTTTGCTTGCTTGATCGACTTCAGATGGTAAAACAAACTCACTGCCAACTAATGTTTCTAATAATTGAATGCGAACTAAGTCAGTTTTGAAGTTTTCACTAAATTGCGATGGAGATAAATTATTGTTACGTAACAAGGATAAGTATAAGTTGTTATCAAATTTACCATCAACTTGGAAATCTGGTGTGTTACGAATCGCTTCTTTTACTTGTTCATCGCCAACACGTAATCCCATTTCTGCAACAGCTTGTGCAATCAAACGTTCAGTAATTAATGTTTGTGTTGCTTGAAAACGAACCTGTTGTGCAAAATTTGGACTTGAAGCAATTAAATCAAATTGTTCGCCATATTGCTGTTGTAAGCGTGCTCTTTCATTTTGATAAGCTTGTTCAACACTTTGTTGCGAAATAGCTTCACCGTTAACAGTAACCGCAGCATTTTCAGATGTAGTCCCTAAATAACCACTCACCCCTGCTAACGCAAAAGAAAGTATGATGACAATCAAAATACTTTTAGCAACGACTCCTTGAGAGCCTTCGCGTAATCTTTCTAACATAATATTTACTCTTTAAGACTAAAAACAAAAAAGCGCATCATAGGACGCGCTTAATGCATAACGGTGCTACAAAAACGATTAAACGTTAATAGCATCTTTTAATGATTTACCAGCTTTAAATGCAGGTACTTTAGCAGCTGCGATTTGAATTGGTTCATTAGTTTGTGGGTTACGACCTGTACGAGCAGCACGTTCTTTAACTGAGAAAGCACCAAAACCGATTAGAGATACGCTGTCGCCTTCAACTAAAGCAGTAGTTACACTATCGATGAATGCATCTAATGCACGACCAGCAGCAGCTTTAGAGATATCTGCGCTTTCTGCGATGTTATCGATTAATTGTCCTTTATTCATTTGTAAATCCCCTGTCTATAATAAATTGGTGCTATTTTAATTTTGAATGGCACATAGTAAAAAACTTGAGCTAGGCTACTGCGGTATTCAAATTCAAGCAAGTAAATTTCAATAAAATTAGGTAGCTAGCCCAGATTGTATGCGATTAATCACCTATTTGTCGGTTTTTCCAACAGAAAAACCTTTAATACTATCTTGTAAGGCGATTTCTAGTACTTCATCTATCCAACGTACTGGCTTAATTTCGAGTTGGTCCTTAATATTATCAGGGATTTCCTCTAAGTCACGCGTATTTTCAAATGGAATCAATACAGTTTTAATACCGCCACGTCGCGCAGCGAGTAATTTCTCTTTCAATCCACCAATAGGTAGCACTTCACCACGTAGTGTAATTTCACCTGTCATGGCCACATCAGCACGTACAGGAATGCCCGTTAAGCTCGATATTAGGACGGTACACATTGCTGCACCGGCACTCGGTCCATCTTTAGGTGTAGCGCCCTCAGGAACGTGCACATGAATATCACGTTTCTCATGGAAGTCGCTATTGATACGCCATTCTTCTGCTTTTGCACGTACGACCGTCATTGCAGCTTGAATAGACTCTTTCATTACATCGCCTAATGAACCAGTATAAGTTAACTTACCTTTACCCGGTACAGAGGTCGCTTCGATAGTTAATAAATCACCACCAACTGATGTCCATGCAAGCCCTGTCACTTGACCCACTTGATTTGCAGAATCAGCTTTACCAAAGTCATAGCGACGAACACCTAAATAATCTTTCAAATTATCAATAGTGACATCTATTTTTTTCAGCTTTTTGTCTAATAAAATATCTTTCACTACTTTACGACAAATCTTAGAAATCTCACGTTCTAAAGCACGAACGCCAGCTTCACGCGTGTAGTAACGAACAATACCGATAATAGCGCTATCATCAATTGATATTTCAGATTCTTTTAAACCATTACGCTTAATTTGTTTACTTAATAAATGGCCATTAGCAATGTTAAGTTTTTCATCTTCTGTATAACCCGATAAATGAATCACTTCCATACGGTCTAATAATGGACCAGGAATATTCATTGAGTTTGACGTTGCAACAAACATGACGTCAGACAAATCATAATCAACTTCAAGATAATGGTCATTAAAACTGTTATTTTGTTCTGGGTCTAATACTTCTAATAAAGCAGAAGCGGGATCACCACGCATATCAGATGCCATTTTATCAATTTCATCTAATAAGAATAATGGGTTTTTAACGCCTACTTTAGTCATTTTCTGAATAAGTTTACCAGGCAATGAACCAATGTAAGTACGACGATGCCCACGGATCTCAGCTTCATCACGAACGCCACCCAATGCCATACGAACATATTTACGACCTGTAGAACGCGCGATAGATTGACCTAAAGATGTTTTACCAACACCAGGAGGGCCCACTAAACATAAGATAGGACCTTTTAGTTTATTAATACGTGTTTGAACGGCTAAATACTCTAAGATACGTTCTTTCACTTTTTCAAGACCGTAATGATCTTCGTCTAATATTTCTTGTGCTTTTGCTAAGTTCTTTTTAACAGGACTACGCTTCTTCCAAGGCACATTGACTAAGCTTTCAATATAAGTACGAATAACGCTTGCTTCTGATGACATTGGCGACATCATTTTTAACTTTTTAAGCTCAGATAATGCTTTTTCTTTCGCTTCTTCAGACATGCCAGCAGCTTCGATCTTATCGGCTAATTGATCAAGATCGCTTTGCCCTTCTTCGCTATCACCTAACTCTTTTTGAATCGCTTTCATTTGCTCGTTAAGGTAATACTCACGTTGGCTGCGTTCCATCTGCTTTTTAACACGGCTACGAATGCGCTTTTCAACTTTTAGAATATCTTCTTCATTTTCCATCATACCCATCAGGTATTCAAAACGTTCTGTAACATTCGTAAGTTCTAGTGCCGTTTGTTTATCTTCTAAACTTAATGGCATATGTGCAGCAATCGTATCCGCAAGACGTTCTGGTTCATCGATACCATTAACCGAGGCAAGTACTTCAGGTGGAATCTTTTTATTAAGTTTAATATAAGATTCAAACTGCCCTAATACACTTCGAATAAGTGCTTCTTCTTCTTTATCATCAACGGCCTCACTTTCTAACAGCTCAATCTCTGAAAAGAAGTACTCTTCGTTTTCGATATTACGAATAATGTTCGCACGTTGTACACCTTCAACTAATACTTTTACAGTACCGTCAGGTAGTTTTAATAGTTGTAAAATATTAGCAACTGTACCAACCGTGTATAAATCTTCTATTTTAGGATCGTCTAAAGAAGCTTCAGTTTGTGCAACTAATAATACTTTTTTACCCTGCTCCATCGCAGCTTCTAGGCAGCTAATAGATTTTTTTCTGCCAACAAATAATGGAATAACCATATGCGGATAAACGACAACATCACGAAGTGGTAAGACAGGTAACGTCAACAGTTGATCTGTTTCTAATTTCATATTGTCTCCGGAAAAGAATTGAAAATTAATTCATTAATAGTCATCAGTCTTTAAACTTCATTAATTAACTGATGATACAAATATTTTAAGTTAGTTTAATACTGGGGATGCTTTGTTTTTTTTCAAGTATTTAAACAAAAAAAGAGAGCATAAAGCTCTCTTTTTTATTATATAACGATTAATTGCTTATTTATCAGACGATACGAGTTTATTTTCTTCTTCTGAATAAATTAACAATGGCGATGCGTCACCTAAAATAACATTCTCATCAACCACTACTTTGCTTACATTTTCAACAGAAGGTAAGTCATACATCGTGTCTAGCAAGACAGCTTCAACAATAGAACGTAAACCACGCGCACCGGTTTTACGACTCATTGCTTTCTTAGCCATCGCCGTTAATGCTTCTGGGCGGAACTCAAGTTCTACATCTTCTAAGCCAAATAAAGCAGCATATTGTTTAGTAATTGCATTTTTAGGTGCAGTTAAAATTTCAACTAATGCTTCTTCATCTAATTCAGTTAATGTTGCAACAACAGGCAAACGACCAATAAATTCAGGAATCAAACCGTATTTTGCTAAATCTTGAGGTTCAACTTTCTTGAACGTATCGCTCAACGAATCTTTGTTGTCTTTATCTTTAACCGTTGCGCCAAAACCAATACCAGCACCCGTGTCAATACGTTGTTCAATAATGCTATCTAAACCAGAGAAAGCACCACCACAGATAAATAATATCTTAGACGTATCAACTTGAATAAACTCTTGGTTTGGATGCTTACGCCCACCTTGTGGCGGAATAGAAGCAACGGTACCTTCAATGAGTTTTAGTAAAGCTTGTTGAACACCTTCACCAGATACATCACGTGTAATTGATGGATTCTCAGATTTACGCGTAATTTTATCGATTTCATCAATATAGATGATACCGCGTTGCGCTTTCTCAGGATCGTAATCACATTTCTGTAATAGTTTCTGAATAATATTTTCAACATCTTCACCAACATAACCCGCTTCAGTCAATGTTGTTGCATCAGCCATAGTGAAAGGTACATCTAATAACCTTGCCATGGTTTCAGCAAGTAATGTTTTACCACTACCCGTTGGACCAATTAACAAAATGTTAGATTTACTTAATTCAACACCATCTGCAACATCACCATGCTTCAAACGTTTATAGTGATTATAAACAGCCACAGATAGCACTTTTTTCGCTAAATCTTGGCCGATAACATAATCATCTAATGAAGCACGAATCTCATGTGGTGTAGGTAATTTTTTCTTGCTGTTATTCGTTTCAACAGTACTTGTAAGCTCTGCAATTTCTTCTTTAATGATGTCATCACAAAGATCAACACACTCGTTACAAATATAGACAGAAGGTCCTGCAATTAGCTTTTTAACTTCATGCTGACTTTTACCACAGAACGAACAATACAATAGGCTGTTATCAGCATCATTGTTGTTTTTATCCGACATAATTATCGATATCCTTAATTATATTCTACGAGTCAATACTGAGTCGACAATACCATAATCAACCGCTTCTTGAGCACGCATAAAGTTATCACGGTCTGTATCACGTGCAATAACTTCAATATCTTTACCCGTATGGAATGCTAATAATTCATTCATACGCTGTTTTGTTGCAATAATTTCTTTAGCATGGATTTCAAAATCAGACGCTTGACCTTGGAAACCACCTAATGGTTGGTGAATCATAACCTTAGCATTAGGTAAAACGTGACGCTTACCTTCTGCACCACTTGCTAATAAGAATGCGCCCATACTTGCCGCCATTCCCATACAGATAGTGCTTACATCAGGTTTAATAAACTGCATAGTATCGTAAATTGCCATACCAGCACTAATTGAACCACCTGGAGAATTAATATAAATATAAATATCTTTTTCTGTGCTTTCTGACTCTAAGAACAATAATTGCGCCGATATCAGATTCGCCATGTGATCTTCAACAGGACCCGTTAAAAAGATAACACGCTCTTTTAGTAGTCGAGAATAGATATCATATGAACGCTCACCTTTTGCTGTTTGTTCAACAACCATAGGGATAAGCGCGTTACTGATTTGTTCCGTATTTCCAGCAAATGGGTTGGTCATATTCCATCCTAATTATTTGTTTTTATTATATGTACTAAAAATGAAAATGGCCCGAGTGAAATCACTCGAGCCATTAAAATGCATAACCAATTGAATTAATAGTTTAATAAACTATTAAGCAGCAGGTTTATTCATCACTTCGTCGAAAGATTTGTTCACTTCAGTTACTTTAGCTTTTTCAATGATAAAATCAACTGCTTGCTCTTCTAATGCAACATTTTCCATGTTTTGCATTAGCTCTTTGTTGTTTTTGTAGTACTCAACAACTTCAGCAGGATTTTCGTAAGCAGAAGCCGCATTTTCAATTAGAGAAGCAACTTTATCTTGGTCAACTTTTAATTCGTTAACTTTAATTACTTCACCTAGTAAAAGACCTACTTTAACGCGCTTTTCAGCTTGTTCAGTAAATAATTCAGCAGGTAATTCTGGTAAGTTATTTGGATCCATTTGCTTACCGTAACGTTCCATAGCTTGTTTACGTAAAACGTTAACTTCGCCATCTACCAATGCTTTAGGCACTTCGATTTCGTTATTTTCAACTAATGCAGTTAATACGTTGTCTTTCGCAGTATTTTTCAATACTTGGTCAAGTTCACGTTGCATGTTTTTCTTAACGTCTTCTTTAAGTGCTGCTAAATCACCGCTTTCAACGCCGAATTTTTTAACAAATTCTTCAGTTAACTCAGGTAAGATTTGCTCTTCAACTTTCGTTAAGTTGATTCTAAACTGTGCAACTTTACCTTTCAATTCTTCTGCATGGTAATCTTCAGGGAAAGTTACATCGATGTTGAACTCTTCACCTGCTTTTTTACCAACGATGCCTGTTTCAAAACCAGGAATCATACGCTCACTACCTAGTACGATTTGGAAATCTTCAGCTTTACCGCCTTCGAAAACTTCACCGTCGATAGAACCTTCAAAATCAACCGTTACTTGGTCATCATTTTTTGAGTCACGTGCTACGTCTTTCCATTCAGCGTGTTGCTTTTGTAGTGTAACTAACATGTTATCTAAGTCAGCATCTTCAATTGTTGTTGCAACAGTATCTACAGCTAAAGAGTCTAATGCTGTTAATGCTACTTCTGGGTAAACTTCAAATGTTGCAGTGAAAACGAAATCTTCACCTTTCTTGCGAGCAAGAGGAGCAACAGCAGGCGCACCAGCTGGGTTTAATTTTTCAGCTACGATTGCTTCGTAAAAGTTGCGTTGCATGATTTCGCCGCCAACTTCTTGTTCAACAGCAGCACCAAAACGCTTCGCTATAACTGATGCAGGTACTTTACCAGGACGGAAGCCATCAACACGTTGTGTTTTAGATAGATGACGTAGACGAGCATCAAATTCTTTATCAAATGCTTCAGCGGCAACAGTAATTGTTAATACGCGCTCTAGACCTTGTGTAGATTCAACAGAAACTTGCATTTTATTTCCTTTATCTTTTACGTTAAAAATTGTTTTTACTGATAAAAAGTGTTGTTTTTTTCGTTCACTTTCATCACTAAGGTGTATTTGCTTGGACTACCGCATTATAAAAATGACACCTTAATTAAAAATTAGTTTGTAATTTCTATGGTGAAATTTAAGACGCGCCATTATAGACACTGTTATAGCGTTAGTCGATAGGCAGTCCGTAGGAAAAACGACATGCAAGCTCTATTTTTGTAGATCCGTCTCTATTTCGTACAATTAACGTTTAATTTTTAACAAAAATAAACGCGATTATTTCATTAACCATAATCGCATTGGTTGATAATTAAACGATTTTTATTTAAGAATGAAATGCTAAAGTAAAAAAAAGTAATAAAGTATTAAACAAAAATGACTATAAAGCACACAAAATGGCTTGAGCTTTAGTAGATAAGTAAATATCAAAATGTTTATGCTAAAAGGTAACAACAAACAGTGACATAACATTAATGGCAGATTGTTTGTTTTAATAAGGCTATTGTAGATTGGATACTTATGTAGGTGCATTTATATATACCCGTTACCATTCAATAATCAATAATCAATAATCAATAATTAATAAAGTGAGCAGATGACAGGCAAAAAGTAAAAGATCTAACGGGTTAAATTGACACTTTCTAACAACGAAGATGTTTATTTCACTGCTTTTCCTCTGGTCCGTTAGCTTAAAAACCAACATTGCGTTGCAACCTTTGATAAGAACTAGTCATTATCATCAAGTTGCGCCTTGATTTGGAGTGCAAGTTAACGACTGAACAAAGCACCATGAACGCTAACGGGTATATTATGAAAAATAATCACTAGTGTGGTTTTATAAACACCAGTGATGTCATTAATTGCTATTTAGTGAAGTAATAGCGACTCAACAAAAAAGCCTTGAATGCCTGAGAATACAATTTGTGCACCAATAGCCGATACGAATAAACCTGTTATTTTTGGTAATACTTCTAAACCCTGCTGACCAAGTAGACGTTGTATTTTACTTGAAAACAGTAAAACAATAGCTAATGAGGCAACAGCAGCAAACAATGATAAACAAACAATCACCGTATCCATCACACCGTTTAATTCTGCTCCCATTACCATTAAAATACCAATTAAGCCTGGACCAACAGTGACGGGAATGGCCAACGGCACTATCGCAAAGTCAGCGCTACGCTTAATAGTGTTTTCAGGGCCTTCTGGCACTTCGGTTCCGCCTTTAATCATTTCCAATGCACTTAAAAATAATACAGTACCGGCGCCGATTTTAAATGCATCTAAAGTAATACCAAATAAGCTGAAAATATACTGCCCAAAAACAAGAAAAACTAAGCTAATAATCACCACAGTCACGCTCAATTTTAAAATCACTTTCTTCTTTTCAGATGAACTTAATTTTTTGCCTAAGATCAGGAAAACAGACAACACAAAAAAGGGTGTCATCATAAAGAATAGTTTTAAATATAAGGTAAAAAAGTGTTCCATTTGCAATCTCATTAACAGTATAAAAGTGGCTTAAATTCACGACTAGGAATTTTCAGCGCGATGCTAACACAGAGTGATTTATAAGATCTGAACTATTTTACAAAAAACTAATTTTCGATGATCGGTTTATGATTAAAATCATAAAAAAACCACCACTTTGGTATTTAAACAACTGATATAAAATAAATATAGAGGGACTTTAATAAATAAAATTTAAAATATTTTATTTCGATATAACAATCACCATTAAAACACTTTGATTCAGATAATAAGTGCACAACTTAAAATAACTAAATGTCAGTATTTCAATTGCCAAAACGACATAAAGACTAATTGAAATTTTTTACTATGTTTTATTACTATCTTTTATTGCTATGTTAAAGCAACAAACTCAGCAGATAATATATCAGCAAGGTCTTGCGCTTTTAATTGTATTTCCAAGCCTCTTTTACCCGCGCTGACATAAATGTCTGGATGGTCCGTTGCCGTACTATCAATCAAGGTTGTTAAGCGCTTCTTTTGCCCTAACGGACTCACGCCACCTAAAACATAACCTGAAGAGCGTAACACATCATTTTTATCAGCCATTTGTGCTTTTTTGCCTTTCAAAGCCGATGCGACAGCTTTCAAATTTAACTGCTCCGTAACAGGTAAAACCGCCACGACTAACTGCTTATCAACTTCAACCACTAAAGTTTTAAACACTTGCTCTGCATCGACATTCATTTTCTCAGCAGCTTCTAAACCATAAGATGCATGCTTTTTATCATGTTTATATTGATGAACCTTAAATGTGATTTTATGTTTTTCAGCTACTTTAATCGCAGGTGTCATAATCTGTATTTACCTTTATTTTAAATCTACTTTCATTTACCTAATGAACGACTGTTTAATGCTTATCAAAAAACAGTTTCACTTGAGCCGCTTAATGCAAAGTTAAACGCTCTGTTAAACGACTGTTTCGACTTGCTCTATTCCTGACCGAACTTGCAACCAATGATAAGTCAGCGATTAGTGTTAACTGCTTTTTAGCTCGCGTAATACCAGTATAAATTAGCTCTCTATTCATCACTGGTAACGCATAATCAGGTAATGCTAATAACGTATGTTTAAACTCAGATCCTTGGCTTTTATGCACGGTCATCGCGAATACGGTTTGATTCGCCGGTAATCGGCTAGGTTGAAAATCAGCGACTGAGCCATCAGGCATCACAAAATACACTCTTAATTGACCTGTTAGATCTTGTAAACACAAGCCAATATCACCATTAAACAACCCAAGGTGATAACTATTTTCAGTCACCATCACCGGGCGTCCAATATACCAAGTTTGTGTTTGGTCGAATCGTCGTGCTAGCAAGCCTGCTTTTTGTAATATCTTTTCACAACGATGATTTAAATTATCAACGCCCCACTCTTGCTCTCGAGTCGCACATAATATTTTAAAATCATTAAATTGTTGTAGCAATTGTTTTGCACGTTCTCGGTTATCCTCATTAATCACAGGTAAATCTGATAAATAAGGTCCATAACCATCAATGACTAATTGCTCAAAGGTAACTTCACTTTCTGCATCATTTAAGTAATGGCTTAAATCATCATACTTAGCACACAAAGCAGCTAATTTAGCCGCGGTTACGCCGCCTTTATTAATAGCAGAAGCTAAATAACCAATGCCTGAAAACTGATCAAAACGATAACTTTTTTGTAATAAGCATAAATTATCAGACATACTCACTTGCGTATGCTTTGCTTGGTCTAGTAAACAATCAAACCCTGTTAAGTCGACTAATTGCTGCGCTTTTTGCTGACTATAACCAGATTCAATAAACGAACAGATATCGCCCAATACCGCACCCGCTTCAACAGAGGCTAATTGATCTTTATCGCCTAGCAATATTAAACGCGCATGATCGGGCAACGCACTTAATAGTTTGGCCATTAGCGGTAAATCAACCATTGACGCTTCATCCACCAGCAGGAGATCTAACACTAACTTGTTATGTTCATTGTGACGGAAATGCGCACTGTTATTTCGAACACCTAATAATCGATGAATGGTACTCGCATCAGTAGGAATATGTTGTGCAACGACCTTATCTAAAGACAAATCAGTTAACGCATTGGTAATCGATTCCGTTAAACGTGCCGCCGCTTTACCCGTCGGGGCAACCATTTTAATAATCAAGTCAGGTTGCGAATGTAATAAGAGCGCTAATAACTTAACAACGGTTGTGGTTTTACCAGTACCGGGACCACCAGAAATAACACAACGAGCAGAAGTTAGCGCTAAAGCTGCACTTATTTTTTGCCAATCACACCGAACATTATTAGTAATCATAGACGCTAATGGCGCTAATTCATCAGCTGATGTTGTATTGTTGAACACTGCTTGTACCGATGGCCAATCCACCGCTGCATTATTGATAACGTCTAAATACTTTTCACATAAAATTTGTACTGATTGAGTAGTATCATTTTGCCATGCTTGCCATAAATACTGATATTGTGGTTTGAATAGTAACTCTAAGTATTCTTTACTTTCATCACTTACTTGCACTGCGATAGGTTGTAATAATTTATCTGAAATGAGTTGTTCAAATTCAGCATAACGCGCCATAAATAAAGCATTATATTGCAAGCGTAAAGGCGCATCGTCACCACAACAGAGGCTTTCATTTAATACAGCATGTGTTTGTTGAGGTTCATGAAAAATACAGGAGATTTGCAAACGTTCGCTTTCAGCTTGTGAATCTAACCCTAGTTGCAAACAATGTTGATGGAATAGATTACCTATTTTATCGATGGGTAAACAAATATGCCCACCACCAAGCTGTTGACTGACCAATGCCGATGCTAATTGCATTAAGTTATCCGCGCCTAATTGCGCCATAAACTTCGCAAAATGAAAATCTATAGGACGAATTTGTTGATTTAACTGCCATTGTTTTAACAGCGCTAACATATCCACTGTATTAACCGCGTTGCTGACAACGTCACTTTTAACATTGCTTACAACAGCACTTTCAATGTCACTTATACCTTCATTTAGAACGTTATTTTTATTATCACTCATGACAAATCCTCTAACAATTGTTGCGCACTTAATTCGCCACTTAATAACTTATCTAATTGTTCAATTAACTCAAAAGCAGGTTTAATAAAATAAGATCCCGCATTTTCTTCACCTTGCATACCACGTAAGAAGGTATAGAACACGCCACCGATATGCGTTTCATAATCGTAATCCTCTAAGCGTGATTTTAATAAACGGTGTAATGCCAGTGTGTACAGTTGATATTGGAAATCATACCGATGCTCAATGATCGCCTCTGCCATCGCATCGTCATTGTAATCTTGCAAGCTATCGCCTAAGTAATTTGATTTATAATCCAATACAAAATATTGCCCTTCATACTCAAAAGTTAAATCGATAAAACCTTTTAACATTCCCTGCACTTGATTGAACTGCAATAAGCCTGCACGCGCTGATAATGGGTCATAATGCATGATCAACTTATTAATAGAGGACGCTTCAATCGGTTGCATCGGAATAAAGAACTGCATCTCTACTTTCTTTTGCTGCTCCGTTAATGACGATAACGTTAATTCAGGGTATTCACTCGCCACTAAACGATGATCTAAAATATGCGTTATCCATTGGCTAACAATCGGCGCCCACTCTTCTACAGGTTCATAATTATTAATAGTTAAACGTTCTGTTAACCACGGAATTAATTTCTCTGACGGGCTATCTTGAAAATCGATTTCTTCAAATAGCTCATGTAAGAATGTTCCGTGTTTAGCGCCTCTCGGAAAGTTAAACACATTATAAGCTGAGGCTTCTGTTTGTGGGTCTTGAGGCAAGCCCGATGGCGAAGCAGCTAAAGGTAAGGAGCTTGCTAAAGATGGCTGAGATAAAATATCACCCGTTGCTTTGACACTTTCCTGTGGAATTTTCTTAGTGTTTTTATCTTCAATAGTAGGCGCGCTGTGGAATCGAGATAAAGCTGAGTAACTTGTTACCCACCAGTTTTTCTCGATCGCCCCTGTAAACTGCCTAGGAGCAATTAATTGTTCAGGAGACTGACTCAACGCTTGGTAGGTTTCAGTCATTAACGTTGGCGCATTACGTAACCCGATATTTTCTGACATATCGCAGACGCTTTGTAATAAACGTTTTAAATTTTGGTCATCACCTGCTTGTAGCTCTTCACCCGCTTTAATAGATAAATAACCCAATGCACTTTTAGTGAGTGGCGTCGCTTTAGAGCGCCCTTTCTTATACGGCCCAATCCCTAAGTAACAACGATACACACTGCGCGTTAAACCAACGTATAACAGACGAATATCTTCCGCTAAAAGTTCTTTAGCCGTCAGCTCTTTATTCGCATCGTCCGCCTCTAAATCAAATACCAAACGTTGTTGGCTATCATGGAATAAACATTCTTTAGGTTCACGATATAAACCACTAAATGGAATAAACACAATATCGTATTCTAACCCTTTGGATTTATGTAGCGTACTCACCTGTACTAATTCTTTTTCACTTTCTAAACGTTGTTTCTGTTCGCCTTGCTCGTTTTTAGCATTACTAATTTGCTCACTGAACCAACGTAATAAAGCAAATGAACCTTCATAGACCATGCTATTTTTTTGTAATAACTCAGCAAGGTGTAATAAATCCGTTAAAGCACGCTCACCTTGGTTTTGTGCTAATAATTTGGCGCTAATACCTTGCTCATGAAAACACTGCTGTAACATCACTAATATACCGCTGTCTTCCCACACGGTTTTGTAACGAGCAAAATCAGCAATTTTAGATTCCCAACTGGCGGTATCAGAAAAAGTACGATGAATTTGATAAGGCGTAAGCGAGAACAACTTACAAGCAATGGCTGAACGCAAATAACGTTCGTTGCTTGGATGCAAACAAGCGCTTAATAAGCGTAATAAATCTTGGGCTAAAGTACTGGCAAACACACTTTCTTTTAGTGACAAATACACACTGTTAATGTTTTCTTCTAACAAGGCTTTACGAATAATATTCGCTTCATTACCGGTACGCACTAACACCGAAATATTGTTCGCTAAAATAGGCGATTTATGACCGTCACTATCTTCTAAATAAGCTTGGTTTTGCTGTGCTAACAACAATAACGCTTTAATCTCATTGACTGCAGCTTGTGCACTCGCATATCTAAATGCATCACTGCTTAACCCGCCATTAATATGCAAAAACTGTAACGCAGTTTGTTGATCATCATCGGGATTATTAACCACCAGCTTTTTACGTTTTATCGGTGGCGCTTTTACAGGGAAAAAAGGAATATCTTGATCGTAAATAAATGGCGCCGTTTTATGATTAAAGAATCCATTCACCGCATCAATCATTTCTGCACTAGAGCGATAGTTATTATCTAAACTGTAATGCGCAGTCACAGCATTACGCGCTTTCATATAAGTGAAGATATCTGCACCACGGAAACTATAAATCGCCTGCTTAGGATCGCCAATCATGAACAAACCGGATTGATTAAACAACGGTAGTTCGCCGTTAGCATGCTCATTTGAACTAGCATCTTCACCAAGACCTGTGCCACTGCCTTCAACATAACTGGCATCAGCATAAATCGTATCAAAAATACGGTATTGTACTGGGTCGGTATCTTGGAATTCATCTATCAAAGCAATGGGATATTGTTGTTTTATTTGCTTGCCCAGGTGCCCTTCTGCAGACACTTGTAAGGCATGATCTAAACGCGTTAATAAATCATCAAACCCTAATAGCATGTGCTGCTGTTTAGTGGTTTGTAAGTTATCTTTTATCCAATGCGTTGCTTTAATCAATAAGGTATTTTTGATTGAGATATCTTGCTTAAGCAAAGCTTCAATTAACACAAAGGTCGCATGTGTGGGTGCTTCACCTTTTTTGGTTTTAGTGTGTAACTCTTCCTGTGAAAATTTAACTAAGTTTTTAGGCAAGGTTAAATCTAAACTATCTGACACAGCCCAAGCACTCACTTGCTCAAACCAATTAGGTAAATTCTTTTTACTGTAACTGCGTTTATCAACACCGGAATGCGTAATGATATCTTGATAATCATCTTTATCAGCATTCCAAGCTTGTTTAACCTCGGCAATTACATTTAAGCTTTTTTCATATTTACTTTTAAAATCAAAATCAGTAATCGCAGGAATAAAGGTTAAATCATTACGTGGCAACCATTGCTGTAACTCAGATTTAAGCGCTTCAGGGTGCGCCCAATAACTATAAATAACTTCAGTTAACGGTGTAGAGAGTTGGTAAAAATGTGCTCGCCAAAAATCATTACATGCTTGGCTTAAAATATCAGAGTCATCTTCTAATAACGTCTGTTGAAATAAACTGCCCGATTCAAAGGCATTTTGCTGCAACATACGCTGACAAAAACCATGAATCGTAAAGATAGACGCTTCGTCCATTTGCAACTCAGCAAAACGTAACAAACGAATATCATGCTCAATACTGATGCTGTCTTCAATTAACTGCTGGCAGTAATCATCCTTACTTGAACCAGCAATAAAAGCTAAACGGGTTTCACGAATACGTTCACGTATACGACTTCTTAATTCCGCGGTTGCCGCTTCAGTGAAGGTCACCACTAATATTTTATCAACAGTTAATGGGCAATGATGTGCTGTTTGCTTTGCTTTATTTTCATCAGATTGATCATGATCTAACTCTTGTTTACCATGTCCTAACTCTTGCTTACCATGTCCTAATAAGAGACGAATAAACAAGCTGGCAATAGTATAGGTTTTCCCTGTGCCTGCAGATGCTTCAATTAAGCGACGCCCAAACAAGGGGAAGGTCAACGCTTCTAAAGGCGTAACCGAAATATGACTACTGCTCTCAGTTAAATTACCGCTAACATCAACACCTGTGCTTTCACTTCCACTACTAGCAGCATCAAGGCTAAGATCGAGGTTTAGATTATATTCACTCATGATTATTCTCCGCCCCATTGCTCATAAATTAAATCATTCAAATTACATAATAATGGCATAAATACCTGTAGTGCTATCGACTCAAATTGTTGCCAATGATCTTCAATATTTTCAAAAACACGATTAATGTAAGGGTCATTTGCTTCCGCATAACCACGGCTATTATTAAAGACTTTTAACGCCGCTTGTTGGCCAGCAGCGCGCGTATCAAAACTTAACTCATCCAGCACAAAGACATTTGCTTGTAATTTACAAACGGCTTCACACCACTGGTAAGCACTTTCCACAAAGAAAGGTAACGCTTGCTGTAACCCCTGTTGATATAAAGCTAATAATTCAGCTAAACGTTGATGAGCATAATCAGCAGGAATTTCCTCAAAATAATGCCCTTTCGTTTGACCAAACAAGGTCGCGTTAAGGTGTTGACCATGCACAATGCAATAACTTAAATGCTCAACCCATAACTTCAGCAGGTCTTTACCTTTAATATTGCCCGGTTTAATACGCACTAATCCATTTTCACAATGGTCATCAAGCGCACCCACTAAACGTTTTTGATCAAACGGAATATCAACATTTATCTGTTCAATATCACCAATAAAGTAACCGCTATAAACGCCTGCTAAATCGACCATGACTTGTAAGTCTTTATTAAAAATTAACGTTGCAAACTCACCCACGGGTAACTTACCTTGTGCCTGTAAACCCACGTATAAATCCGTTAAAGCTTGGTCATCGAGTCCATTCTCAAATTGTTGTTTTTTGAGCATGTATTGCTGCAAGTTATCCAAAGCAAACGGTTCATCATTTTCTTGATCAATGTCATCAATCTCAAAATACACATTTAAACCTTGATTAAAAAACGCCTTACAAGGATTTTGTAAAAATCGAATCAGTGACGTTAACTCTATCAACTCATTTTGCAATAAAGGCAAAGGTTGATTAATCTCAGCTTGATCGACGGATAATTGAGTAGAAGCATTCCACCAAGATTGTTGATAGGTAATTTGCTTACCTTGAAAGTACTGTTCACTAAAACTTTGCATTGGGTAGTGATGTATTAACGAAGCCAATAATTGTTTTTCTAATTGACCATTATCCAATGATTCGCTCTCAAGCAAACTTTCATGCTGGCTGGTTAATATAAAGCTCTGTTGAATATAGTTAAGCAGTTCGCTGACTAACACACTCGGCATTTTTTCACTGTTATCACTGATATCTTTACCGATGTAACTAACGTAAAAATTTGATTGTGCCGATAACAACGCCTCTAAAAATAGATAACGATCTTCATCTCTGCGTGAACGGTCACCACGTTTTCTATGGCCGACCATCAAATCGAATCCCATTGGTAATAACGAACGAGGATATAATCCATCATTCATGCCTAACAAACAGACCACTTTAAAAGGAATCGAACGCATTGGCATTAACGTACAGAAGTTCACCTGCCCTGCTAAGAAACGTTGGCTATTCGATTGGCTAGACAAATGCTCTTGCAAATATTCAACCAACACCATTAACGATAAAGGCTGATCAAACTTAGCCTGTGCCGTTTGTTCAGACAACATTTGCATTTGTTGGCGTATTTGGCTGAACAACACACTGTTATCTTCATCCTCAAGGTAGAAATCATCGATTAAGTGATTAATAAACAGTTGCCACTCAGCACAGCTTACTTCTTTATTTAAGTTCACTTCTAAATCAATCAAGGTATCAATAAATTCAATAAACCGACCGAGCAAATCGCCTTGTAACCCTTGCACTTCATCGTAAGGTGCAATGCCTTCAAAGAGATTGTCACTCATGGCATAACCCAACAACATACGTTTTAAACCAAACAACCAATTATTTTGTGTTAACGCAGGGAGTTCCCACTGTGTCGCGGATTGATCATTAAGTCCCCATCGAATACCGCTTTCGGTGATCCAATGTTGTAATAAATCAAATTCAGATTGCTTGATAGAGAATCGATTTAAAATCGCAGGTACTTCTAATAAGGCTAAAATATCTTCTCGCGTATAACGGCTTTGTTGTAAATTCAACAATTGTAAAAAGCTCGCTAAAATCGGATTTTCCTGTTGCGCACTGACATCGGAAATAGAGAATGGAATGGTAATGCCTGTGCCAGAACGACTAAATACCGCTTCTACATAAGGCGCATAAGCATCGATATTAGGCACCATCACGATAATATCTTTAGGCGTCAGCTTAGAGTCCTGCTCAAACATGGTTAATAAGTTGTCGTGTAATACTTCGACTTCTCGCATCACACTATGGCAAGCATGTAAGCTCAGCGAATTATCATGGTCATCAATTTCAATACGCAGTGAAGGATCTATTAACGTCTGTGTTGAGCTATCGGTTAAATCTAAAATGTCAGCCTGTAGATTATGTAATAAACTGTCGCGGTCAATATCAACAAAGGCATCAATCTCTTGTTGCTCAAGGCTATACAGTTGATATAAAAAGTCTCGTCCCATTTTGCCCATTGAAGCCAATAATGGATTACCCACTTCACTTTCAATATCGCCACTGCTCGCCCAGGCTAAATGTGCTTCATCTTTTTGCCAGCTACTTGCTTTTAACTGTTCAACTTCGCCCGCTTTCACACTCACTTTAGGGCGA
This sequence comes from Psychromonas arctica, assembly GCF_038155225.1. Classification (GTDB taxonomy): domain Bacteria; phylum Pseudomonadota; class Gammaproteobacteria; order Enterobacterales; family Psychromonadaceae; genus Psychromonas; species Psychromonas arctica_B. The sequence continues at coordinate 22,940 of NZ_JBAKBA010000052.1, forward strand.
GACTGAGCAAAACGTTTCGCTAGTAGTTTAGGGTCAACAATGTCTCCCCAATAATAACGACAAGGATTCGTTAATAGAAAATGCACATCACAATGTTCAGCTAACCCTAATAACGCTTGCAGGTAAGATTCAGGCAAAGAAGAGATACCAAAAACAAAAATACGTTTTGGCAAATGCGTTAACTGCTCGGTAGTTTTAGTCGCCAACGTACTTAAAAAGTCTTGGTACAAACCTGCACGATGATAAGCTTTACCTTGAGATTGGAACCCTTCTTTAATACTGTTCACTAATAAACGCCATAACTTAGCCTGCCAAAGGTGTGTGTCTAACCACTCTGGTTGTAAATGCTCTAAGCTGACTTGACTGTCTTGCAATGTTTCCCAGTTATCAATCCACTCTGGGCGATACACTAAATATTGGTCAAATATATCGGCGACTTTCCCACTTAACTGGAAACGCTTGCGCAGGTGTTCATCGTCTTCTAAATACTCTTTTAACGCACTAAAGTCTTCGTCTTCTAAACAATCAGGCAATAACTTCATTATTTGCCACGTCATCGATTGTTTATTGAATGGGCTGTTATCAGGCACATCGTCTAAAACATGTTTAAACTGCTGCCAAATAAAACTCGCCGGTAATGGGAAATCAATATTAGCTGCAATACCAGTAGATTGCGCAATCTCTAATTGCAGCCATTGCGCCATACCCGGGCTTTGCACTAATACGGTTTCATTTTCAAAAGGATGGCTCAACGGAGATTGTTTCATGAGCGCTAGCAACAGGTCTTTAAGCAAGCTTATTTGATTGGAATGATAGACTTTAAACACACGTGCCACCTTTTGAGAAAGTTGTTTTTTAGCTGTTTATTATAGTAGCTCTAAAATACCATAACTATCATAAGAGTAATCAACAGAGTTATGAAAAAAGTAAATTTAATCATTGGGTTGGGAAGTGAAAGATAAATAGCAGTTTTAGGCTTTGTTATCTATATCTGAAATTGGATTGTTAAATCACTGTATTTTTGTCAATACAAGGCAATTAACATTGTATTGGTAATAAAATGCTTAGTTTAGATTTTAATAGTTTAATTAGTTTGTTAAATTCAATAGTTCATATCAAATTAAAATAAAGAAGAAAACTCTTTGTATATACCTAAAATACAGAATAGTTTTAGTTTGATAATTCAAAACGAATACACATCAATTATTTAATATTAAATATGGAGATTTTATGGAGTTTTTATCATCTGTAGTTTTGTCGGGTTTTTTGTATGACATGTTAAAGCATGGTGTGTCTGTTACCTCAGATACAATTAAAACAAAACTTAAAGACTGGGAAATCGATGAGGTTGTTGCTCCAGCTTTGTCTGAAGAAATCAGCAAGCTGAATCTTACTGACGAATTAAGTGAATCAGCAATAGATAAAAGGATTAATCAGGCTCCCAACCTTGTTGAACTGATTAACTCTATTAAAAAGGATCAAACTGTAACTAATATTATTCAGAGCCATAGTGGCAATGGAGATAATATAGGTAGAGATAAAATCACCAACTAGAAGGTTTCAGCACCATGAGTAATAACGAAACAAACCTCAAACAAAATCATTCTGGAACGGGGCACAATATTGCTCGAGACATGAATGTATACAATTTTGGGAATAATGATTTTGAGACCGATATTGCTATATCAGTGCTTGTTGGATCTTGGGATGAATCAAAAGAAGATGATATTGCTGCACTTGAATTTATAACTAATGAGAAATACAGCAATTGGATTATTAAAATAAGACAAATAGAAGCTTTAGATAATAGTCCTTTAAAACATGATTCAGGAGTTTGGTTTGTTACTAGTCGTGTTGACTCATGGGATATCTTTTCATCAAGACTATATAAAGATCATCTAGATAGATTCAAAGATATTTCAATTAAAATTTTGAGTTCGATTGATCCTAAGTTTGATTTAAAACCAGAGGACCGGTTTGGTGCCTCTATCTACGGAAAAGTACTATCTCACAGCCCATCAATCCGCAAAGGTCTTTCCGAAGGGCTAGCATTAATAAGTACAAAAAAAGAACTATTAGTTAACTGTGCTAGCAATTATGGAGAGTATATTGCCAACGTTGTAGTCAAAGAGATATTCAACAGCTCAGATTGGATGTTATGGGCTAGTACTCAAGATATACAACCAATAATAGCTGAAGCGGCTCCACATGCATTCTTGGATGTAATTGAGAGTGCAGTTGTTCACGAAGATAAGCCATTCAATATACTTTTCTCACAAGAAGGTACAGGTGGGATTACCGGTGCGAATTACATGACAGGTCTATTGTGGGCTTTAGAAAGTCTTGCATGGTCTCCAATATATTTAACACGCTGCGTAGTACTTCTTGGGGAAATGGACAGTCATGACCCAGGTGGGAATTGGACAAATAGGCCTGGAAATTCAATTATTGATATTTTACTCCCATGGCTTCCTCATACAACAGCTAATTTTGAAAGACGTTTAGCATCTCTAAAAGCATTAGAAAGAGAGTTTCCTGCAACTGCATGGAAAGTATTACTGGGTTTACTCCCAAGCAATCATGGTACTACTTCAGGTACTAGTAAGCCTAAGTGGAGAAAATTCATACCTGACGACTTTAAAAACGAAGTTACGGATAAAGAGTATTCTGAACAAGTAATTGAGTATGGTAATTATGTTGCTGAATTATCGGCAAAGGATAACTCTCGTCTGCCCAAACTTGTTGAACACTTAGATCATCTTCACAATGACGCATTTAATGCATCAATAAAGGTTCTTTTAGAGTATTCAGTTAGCGATTTTAGCCCTGAAAATAAGTACATTCTATGGTCTGAGCTTGTACGTTTTATAAATAAGCATAAAAAATTCTCTGATGCAGATTGGTCGTTATCTAGTGAAAAACTTAATCAACTTGGTCCTGTTGTGTCCAATTTACAACCAGTAGATAAAACTTTGCTCTATCAGAGGCTATTTACTCACAATACCATGGATTTGTATGAGGAAAAGGGAAATTGGAGAGAGCAAGAAGAAGCGATTAAAAAAGAGAGAGATGAAGCAATCTCTGACCTTTTTTCTGAAGGCAGCTATGAAATGATTTTTCAGTTTTCACAAACCGTCGACTCTTCAAATATTGTAGGGAATTCGCTAGCTTCAATAATTGAGATTGATGACGAAGAGTTGTTACGAAAATATTTAAAAGAAGATGATGTAAAAACTAAACAATACATTTCAGGTTATATTTGGACGAGAAATTATCTTACCAAAGGGCAGTTTCTGGAAAATATTAAGCTGAGTTCTTGGGAGGTAGAAGATGCTTCTAGAATTCTACTTTTATTACCTTTCGACGTAAAAACTTGGGATAAAGTTGATGAGATATTAGGCCAGGACTTCGAACATTTATATTGGTTAAATGTAATTGCCTATTCATACCACTGTGATGACGAAGACAATTTATATCGAAGCATTGATCTTCTTTTGAAGCACAATAGGCCGTTACCCTCTATCCATTGCCTCTACCGCCTTTTACGCGCCAAAAAGACATTAAGATTAGAGCAAACCGTAAATGCTTTAATTGGCGCGGTCAATACTAAAGAAAGTACCACAAACATGGATAGTCATGAAATCGGTGAAATTATTGATTTTCTTCAGTCAAACGATCAACTAATGGATAACGACAGATTTAGAATAGAATGGGCATATTTGCCTCTAATCTCTCAAAAAAGAGATGAAAATAGCTCTCCTAAATATTTGGAAGGCAGACTTTCAAATGAGCCCGAATTTTTCTGCGAAATAATCCGCCTTGCATATAACTCGGACAAAGACGCTTCTGAAGTGGAGCTGAGTGATTCCCAGAAGAATATAGCTCATAACGCATACAAACTTTTGGATGAATGGAAAAGAATTCCGGGCTCTCAAGAAGATGGAAGATTTCAACCTAGTGACTTTGATAACTGGACTAATAATGTAATTGAAATGACAAAAGAATCAGGCCACCTGAGTTCAGCTTTGCGAGTTTTGGGCAAAAATCTAATTAATTCACCCGAAGATGACGATAAATTATGGATACATACGACCATAGCAGAATTCTTAAATAGAAGGGAATTAGATAGTGTTAGGGATGCTTTCAGAGTGGCTGTATATAACTCTCGTGGCGTCCACTTTATTGATCCAGAAGCAAAACCTGAGATCAAGTTATCAGAAGTATATCAATCTAAATCTGAGGCTTTGGAGTTATTAGGGTATCAAAGGATCGCCAGGACACTTCGAGAGCTCTCAGAAGGCTATGCAATGGAGGCTGAAGATATCCTCAAAAGAAAAAGTAAATTTAATAAATTACCCCTTGATAATATATAACAACAGGCTCAGAAATAAAGTACTGGACAGCTATTCATTGAAATAAGCAATATCAAATAGTTACAATAAAACCTTGCTCAATATGGCTACGTCCCCTCTCCCCGTTGAGTTTTTCTGAATTAATGATTACCTTCAAGCAA
>NZ_JBAKBA010000053.1:0-27341 GCF_038155225.1 Psychromonas arctica
TACATTTCCACCATGCTGTTCAAAAAACACTCTTGAAAGATCAACACGCCCTAGTGGTTAATATAGGCCCTATTAATTAAAAAATTAATTAAATCAAACTTAGTAAAAATACAAATAGAATTTAAAAAAAATATAAGTAAAATTAATAAAAAATAAAAATCAGAAAGACATACAAATGAAATTCAGAAAAGATATCAATGGAATTAGAGCGATTGCAGTCATTGCAGTTGTTATTTTCCACTTTAATGCGGATTGGTTACCAGGAGGTTTTGCTGGTGTTGATGTTTTTTTTGTTATTTCAGGATTTTTGATGACTGGAATAATTTTTAGAGGGATTGAACACAAAAATTTTTCTCTCTTTAAATTTTATATTTCACGGGCAAATAGAATAATCCCTGCATTAGCATTTCTTTGTTTTGTTTTACTTATTTTTGGATGGTTTTACCTTACACCAATAGACTACAAAGCATTAGGGAAACATATAGTTAGTAGCTTAGGTTTTTTCTCTAATATCGTATATTGGCGAGAATCTGGATATTTTGATGCATCATCACATGGTAAGTGGTTAATACACACCTGGTCGTTATCAACTGAATGGCAATTTTATATTATTTATCCAGTAGTACTTGTCATCATGCAAAAATTTATATCAATAGAGCTTTTAAAGCGAACTGTTCTGATTGGGACTATATTAGGGCTCGTTTTTTGTTCTATTGCTACATATAAATGGCCTGACCCCTCATATTATTTATTACCGACTAGAGTATGGGAAATGACGATTGGAGGTCTGGCGTATCTCTACCCATTTTCACTGAAAGAACGAAATAAGAAATTATTTGAAGCTATTGGCTTATTTTTAATAATTTTTTCATACATATCTTTTTCTGATAAAAATTTTTGGCCTGGTTACCTATCTATTTTCCCTGTTATTGGAACATTTTGTATTATTCAAGCACAACGTAAAGTTAGCTTTGTAACAGGCAATTTTATATTTCAAAAGCTAGGGACTTGCTCATACTCTATTTATTTATGGCACTGGCCAATCACCGTTGCAATTTACACCTTTTCATTAGACGGCATATATGTATTTTTAGGTCTTGCTCTTTCCATTTTATTAGGTTCTCTAAGCTATAGATACATTGAAAAATTTAAATTTAAAAATGATTTTATTAAAATTAGTTCTTATTTAAGATCTAAGCCAATATTAATGGTAGTAGGTATTAGCTTTATAAGTGGATTAATATTCATTTCTAATGGTGCTATTTTTCGACTATCTAAAAACTTACAAGAAATGAATAGAAGTGCAATATCTGCAGTTGATGATTGGGACTATCCTAAATACAACTTAAAAATAGAGGGTATTGATGTTCGTTTTATTAAAGGCACGACAAAGAAAAATATACTCTTTATTGGTGCTAGCCACATCGAACAAACTTATCCTTATTCTTACTCTTCACAAAGTAAATATAATATATATTACGTAACCAAAAATGGATGTTTTTTAACAAAATCATATAAAAATCCACATTGGAGCTGTTCTAATATTCAGAACTATAAAAATATAATCAACACAATTAAGTTCGATAAAATAGTTACCTCAATGTTTGCTTTTGACGGTTACCTATCAAAAAATTCGTCAATTAAAAAAGAACAAATTAAACAAAGAATAATCGAATATAATGAGTTTTTATACTTTGCAAAAAGTAACTCAAATAAAGTTTTCATGATATTAGGTGAACCCAAAGGTTTAGAGTTTGATCCACTACAGTCGATTAGGCACAATTTAAGAAAGTTCATTACACAAGAAGAGGCTAGAGAAAATTATCAATTGCATTATGATGCTTTAGGAAAATTAGATCAAATTAACAATATAAATATACTTGATCCCATTGATTACTTATGTGAAGAAATTTGTAAGGTAATGGATAATGATTTTAATTATTACTACAAAGATTCAACCCATATGAGATCTCAATATGCAAAAAAAGCACTTGGTTATTTAGATAGTATATTATTAGAATAACTTTAAAAAACATTCTAGGGCGTGTTGATCTTTCAAGAGTGATTTTTGAACAGTATGGTGGATATGTATAATGGTTTCGCCAAAAATCAACATACAAGAATATCACCATGCCAAAAAAATGTTAGCAGATGCACTGTGGCTAAAGCTATTACAGTTAATGCAACACAGTGGAAGAATTTATAATAAACCCGAACATAGAATGACCTTTGAGGGTATCCTTTTTAGAATGTGAACCGGTTGTCCATGGCGAGACTTACCAACTGAATTTGGGAAATGGAGTGCTGTATTTCGGCGCTTTAATTTATGCTCAAAAAAGGAGTTTTACTTAATTTATTCAATTGGTTATCAAAATATACAGATTCAGAATGGCTATTTATTGATGGTAGTATAGTCCATACTCATCAGCATGGAACTGGAGCAGCCACAAATGACGATGAAGCAATAAGTAAAAGCAGAGGCGGTAACTCAACATAGAGTCACTTAACAGTCGATAGTTATGGGCTACCCGTGTGTTTTCATTCTCTGAAGGTCAAGTACACGATATTGCCCATGACGAAGAGCTGATAAATCAATCTCCTAAATCATCTTATATTGTTGCAGATAAAGGTTATAACAGTGAAAAGCTTAGAGAGCATATACATGAAAAAGGTGTCATTTCAGTCATCCTTAGACGAAAAAACAATAAAATAGGAAACAATGACATAGATTGGTACCTGTATAAGTATCGACATTTAGTTGAAAATACATTTGGAAGAATTAAAAATTTCCCTGCAATAGCAACGGGATACAATAAATTAGAAAAAATTATGTAAGCATGGTTGCTTTAGCATTCACTATTATGTGGATCCCTATGTATGCTGAGCAATTATTAAGCATCAAAGTTAACACGCCCTAATAACTCAGGAATCCTTTAAGGTAAGTTAAAATTTCTTTAACTAATGAGAACTCCAAACTTATCAAATAATTTAATCGTCTCTATAATAGATAGCTCCGAAAAGCTATTATTTTAATTTTTCCGGTTTACCAAGAAATAAGCCTCAGAATTTAACTACATTTATATAGCTGAATCCTTTAAGTTAAATTAATATTTTTATCAATATTTAGAAGGTGTAAAATATTTCAGTCCATTGCTTTTCAACTTCAGCTACAGAATAATTCTTGGTGCTTGTATAAGCATTTTGTGAAAATTGATTGAATCCAACACCAACAGTAAAGAGGCTAATAAATGCCCTGGAGAAACCGTCTGAAGTGAGATCATCTATTAAATACCCATTGACGTCATTTACCAACAGATCCCCTAAATCTCCGACGTTAGAGGTGATTGCAGGCAGCCCACACATCATTGCTTGGATTAACGCTTGAGATAGCCCCTCTGAATCCGATGTAAGTACAAAACACTTAGACCTTTGTAACCATAGATGAACATTATCTTGCCAACCAACAAAATCAACATTTTGTTCAAGTCCTAATTTTTTTGCTAACCCTTGTAACTTATCCTTATCTGGGCCATCACCAACAATGGCAGCTTTTAAAGTAGGTAGACTCCTTTTAGCTAGCTTTATCGCCTCTAAAAATCGGTCCACTCTTTTCACTTCCGATAACCTGCCAATAAGTATTAAATCATACTCTTTTTCCACACTCTCTAGCGGCATAAAAAGATGATCATCAAAACCACCAGGTACGATTTCAAATGGAGTGCTTACTCCTTTTTCTTTAAAGTATTTAATCGCACTTGTTCCCATTGAAACAACCAAGTCCATTTCATTCACTGACTTAAGTAGCATTTTTTCAATGAAATAATCGGTTTGCCCAATACGATTAAAGATTCGGTTTTCTGTTTCAATACCACCACCACGAACTTCCCTTGGTCCGCCACCACAAATATAAACAGACTTTGCGCCAATTAACTTAGCTAAAACAACCACAAACAAACCATTAACCAAAATATGAAAACCGACTAATACATCTGGTCTTGTGGTTATTGCTACCCATGTAAAATAAACTAAGCGAGCTCCAACCTGCCCTAGCAGTTTTGTTAACCATTGAGGAGCATAAACACCTGACACTTTATTTAGTTCAGGAACAGGAACAGAAGCTACCATAGTCAAGCTAGAGCAATTAACAGCATTAGCCATTGGCCGTAAATGTGTTATTAACCAATGATCAGAATAAAAAGTTCCTGTTGCTAATATTCTCACAGGTTGTATTGATTTTTTTTTGCTAGGTATAAGTTTAAAGATTTTAACTAAACAATAATGAAAGATTAAAATTAATCTTAATAAGTATCGATAACAATGTTGAAAAAAATTAGCAGAACCTTGTGAACTCATTTTAGATACCCATATTTGGGAAAGTTAATTTCCCCCACTTAATTGAAATACTTTGTCTACCAGAAGCATCTTTATCATTAATGGCCCAATCAGTATATCTAACGCCATTTACAAATAATGATAATTGTTTAGGATCATCTACATACCAAGTTAGACCATTTAAATCTTCCCCACTATAAGCTGTCGTTAGATGAATTTGGGTCTCATCAGCAATATTCTTTATCATAAATTCTAACTCATCGATGGTGCGGTTATAACCTAATAAACGGCGTGTTGTTGTTGTTAAAATTTCCTTTCTTCTTTGAAAATCAGCTAATAACTCAAATGATTTTCTCGTTTCATCGGAAAAGGGTTGTTCAACACTGAACACCTTACCTAAGTGACTATAAAAAATACTACAACCTTCATTCTTAACCAAAGTAGATAATACAGATTCAGTTAACACATGATGTATCCCACGAGCACTATCAAACATCGAGACCCCTCCCCAAGAAGGGTTACAACGTAAAAACTCCAAAACAGGTGTGCCATCAATTAATGTAGTTTTTCTTAAAACTTTATTATTTTTATGCATTGCATATTTATTAGACCCCAGACAAGCTAGCCATCCTTTAGTAAACTCTAATAAAATCGTTTTGATAGAGGCTTTAATATGTTTTGCATTAAACAAGCTTTTATAGCTACGCTTTACATTTTGCGCAACACAACTTGTTACACGTCCTTTCCATATAAAAGGTAAAGCTCCTGTTTGAACAGTTAAATCGGTATGGTAAGCAGAAGCCCCTTTAATTGCTCCTTGGCCTTGCATAATATCACTATCTAAGTTCGTAGGTGCTTGGGCATGATCAACCCATACTTCAATTTTACGTTCACCTTGCCTAATTTCAGACCAGTACTGTTCTATTGTTTCACGCGAATCAACAAAATCTCCAAATGAATGTAAGCAATCAATATGTCCGGACTGAATAAGCTTTTGTATTTTTTTTCGCCCATCGTCATCTGTATTAGAGTATGAAAAATTATGTTCGGGCATATCAAAGTAAATAGTATTACCTACCTCAAGCCCAACACCTTTACCTAAAAGCGTTTCTTCAGTTGTATTTAAATAACGAGCAGTTTCAACATAAATATTTTTATTGGGCGTTTCATCTAAATCACTGCAAATGGCTAACATTGCTTGATAAGGATAAGGGTATTTACGGAGAGAAACATTCATTAAGAATCGACCTTATTATGTAGTTTGATAAGTTTACAGGCCTGCAGACATTTCTTTTTCATTTTTAAAGGCAACAAATAAATAAAGTAAATAATTGCGGTAATAAATCCTGCACTGACAGCAGATAGAAGTGCAGAGAAGTGATCAGACTGATCAAAAAGAAATCGAGAATAAAACATTAATAAAAAGAATGGTAATGAATAAAGAATAGGTATTAAAATACTTTTTCTGCAATAAGAAAAGTAAGAGAGCTCTAGTTGAATACAAGTATAAACGGGAAGTAGAATCCCATAAACAAGTGTCATTGGAATAACAAATAATAAACCAGCGGTGCTTAATGCTAATCTGTCTATTCCAGTAAAATAAAGGCCGATTAAAAAGATAAACATTAAGCTTATCAATGCAATAACTGATATTTTCCCATGTTTATTCATTCCCATCAAAATGCGTATAGAACTATCTTGCCCCATGGATAAGATTAAACCAGCAGACAGAATCATCATTAATTCTTTGGTTGCATAATCTCCTCCCATCCATAGTGCAAGTATTTGATCGCCATAAATAAAAAGACCACCTAAAGCAGGTATACAAAATGCAAAACTTAACTTGGTCGTATTAATAAATAATGCCTGCAAATCACTTGATTCATTGGCTCCTTGCATTGCACCAGCTGTTGGCGTCAGCATTAAAGTAAACTTCGCCATAAATGTTTTTATATGCTTGGTTAATGCCATTGGTCTTGCAAAAATAGCTAAAGCAGCTGGTCCAATTGAACTAACCAATAAAAGGCTAATTGTCTGCAGTAATATAATAGGTGGGACATTTGATAACATACTTTTTATGCCAAATTTTAACATTCTTTTGCATGTCGAAAGATTGGCTAAATTGATATTAAAAGTAAATTCTTTGCATATTTTTTTAACATAATAAAAACGTAATGACTCAAAAAATAAAGTTGAAATAAAATAGCCTATTGCCATTCCTTCAATACTTAAATTAGTAAAGTAAAGAGCCATCATCATTAAGGCTAAAGATAATATACTAGCCCCAGCATGTAACACATTATGAATATCCCAACGATGATAACCTGTTAATAACCCTCTAGCTGATCCTGCAAGCATTTGTATAGACAAGCTTAAACCAAGAAATAATATAACGTGCTGAGCAGTTTCAGTATTTTCTAGCAATGACTCAGAAAAATAATAAGGTAAGCAAAAATAAAAAGTAATGGTTGTTGAAACAACTAAAAAAGCGATTATAATTTGAACAAAAATAACAGAATTAGCAACTTTATTTAATTCCATTATTTCATTAGCGGCTCGGTGCATGGCTATATATCGATTAAAACAAGCACCCATTCCTAGGCCTACAAGAGTTAAATAACTAACAAAAGACCACCCAAAGTCCCAAATACCTAGTAGCTCTTGCCCTACTTTTGCATCGACTAGGCGCGGCATAACAAAACCAGAAAATATTAATATCAGTTGACTCGCCCAACTCACCATTAAGTTCCAAGCAAAGCGACTCTGTCCAGTCAAGTCTTCGCTTTTTGGCTCTTTGTTAACATGACTCATTTCATTTATTCCAAATAACCCATTTTTTTATGATAAAGACCAGCTATTTCGTAAAATTTAACTAATTCGGTATCACTTAATTGTGTTTTCCAACGGTCATCAAGCTTAATCACTTCAGAGTCATCCAAACGCATTCCGTTACCAACAACATGATGTTCTACGGTTTTAAAATCTAAACGTTTTTTAGTAGGATCTACGCCAATAAACTCAAAAAGATTATCTAATGTTTGCTCAGTGTTGTTACAAATATCTTCGTAATGAACTTGTATCCACTTTTCTTTAGGCATGGTTGCTAATACCGCTTCTGTTTCCTGATTACAACGAACCCATTCATGAGCACCTACTTCAATGCCTCGTCCATGTTCTTGGGTTTTACCTGCTCCACCACCACGCAATTTAGGGTTTTTAGCATCAGCGAATTCAGATGGGTTTTTATAAGCTAATGAAACCCCTCTACCATCTCTTACTACCCAAATAACTTTGACGTCTAGGTTAGGGTTTTTTAATAGATATTTTAAGCGAATACCAATCTTAGACGAGTCAACAACCGTATCAACTTTGGCTTGTTCAGCAATAGAGCGAGCATAATCAGCATTACGCTTTTGTAAGTAAGGTAGTTGTTTGCGCCAAACAGGAGATAAATCTAATAATATATCGCGAATAAGTTCTACAAGAGATCTACGCACTAAAGGCTTTAATAAGCGTAATACATAAGGAGAAGCTCCTACTCTAATATCAGTGCCAGCGTCTGATATGCAGAAATCATGGCCTTTAGCACTCATTTTTTCAGTCACACCTTGCCAAAAGCCACATTCTCCGACCAATGTTTTACAAGAACAAAGGTAACTATCTCTATGTCCCAAGTTGGCAGCTTTCAACTCACCCACACTACAAAGATCAGGGTGAGCACCTAACAACATGGCAGTCATGGTCGAACCTGAGTGGCTGGCCGCAGCAAGATATACTAACTTTTGTTTTTTAAGCGTCATATTATTTCTTTATTATTTAATGGGCTTGAAGATTTCTTTCACCAACATGCCTATGAATAAGGTATTAGTGATTAAGTAACGTTTCCATAACCTACCTGGCTCTTGTAAAACTCTATATAACCACTCCATTCCCATTTTTTGCCATAGAAGCGGAGCGCGCTTTACTTTGCCAGCAAATACATCAAAAGAACCGCCAACACCGTGGACGACAGGGACACGCATGATTTCTCCCCATTTAGCCATAAATTGTTCTTTTTTAGGGGAAGTAATCGCAACAAACAACACATCGGCATGACTTGCTTCAATATTTGCTGCAACGTCGGCCTGTTGCTCTTCAGAGAAATAACCATTCTGACGACCTGCAATAATCACTCCTGGATAATGTTTATTGATTTGACGCTCAATTTCTTCTGATATTTCTTCCGTTGCCCCAAGGCAAAATACGCGATAACCTAATTTATTACCGCGCTCTAAAATACCATGCATAAGGTCGATACCAGCAACACGCTCAGGTAAATTTTTATTAAGTATTTTACTAGCTAGAACCACAGCGCTACCATCCGCCAAAATCAAATTAGATGACGTCACATCTTCGCCTAATGCAGGATTTCTTTTCATATTAACCACTTTGGCCGCATTTAACATACCAACATGTAAAGACTGCTTAGAAGTGATGCATTCATTAACGACATCTAATGCTGCTGACATACCCATTGGGTGAATATCAATTCCGAACATTTTAATGGTCTCTTGCTTAACTTTATATCGTTTGAAAGGTTGATTTGAAGAGTGATTTTGATCGGTCACTTAGCCTCTCCTTAGCATTGTGATGATTATAGGCGCGTAACATAACAATAGTTTTTTAGGTTGTAAATGTTAGTATATTTTTATACCATTTTTTCCGCATAAAAATATAAAAAACCAGCCTTAATAGGTATAAAACCGCTTTAACAGGAAGTACAAATGCAAAAAGTAAATTATTTAATTAGCTTAGATTATGAGCTTTTTTTTGGAAAAAATCCTGGCTCAGTAGAAAACTGCATGCTACATCCTACTAATCAACTCATTGACGTTTTAAATAAATATAACAGTAAAGTTTGTTTATTCGTTGATGCTGGTTTCCTTGTTAAATTAAAAGACTATTCGACTGACTTTCCTGAATTAGCCGAACAATACCAAAAAATCCAAGAACAACTACTGACATTATCAAAAGCAGGACACGACATACAATTGCATATCCATCCACATTGGTTTGATAGTACTTATGATGAAAACGGTTGGCAGATTAATACTGAACGTTATCGATTACATGATTTCTCAGTCTCAGAAATTAATGAAATAGTACGCTCATATAAGGCTGAATTGCAACACTGCACAGAACAACCTATTTTTGCCTATCGAGCAGGGGGATGGTGCTTACAGCCCTTTAACAAGATAAAAGAGGCTCTATTAAATAATGGTATTTGGTTAGATAGCACCGTGTTTAATCAAGGCTATTCAACTGACCCCACTCGCCATTTTAATTTTAAAAATATGCCTCAATTACCTCATTGGCGATTTTCAAGTGACCCACTAGAAGCAGATACATCAGGCGAGTTTATTGAGCTGCCTATCAGTGCTTTTAAAACCTCTCCATTATTTTTCTGGAAACTTGCCTTTCATAAAAAGTTTTCAAGCCAACAATTTAAACCATTTGGTGACGGACAAGCAATGGTTGCCAACAATCAATATTATTTTGAGCGTCTAACACAAAGTACTTACGGTCCAGTGATGATTGATGGCGCAAAGGCAGGGCAATTACAAAGTGCATTAGATAAGCATGTCAAAGACCAAAAGGCCGATGCTTTTTTTAATATTATGGGACACCCCAAAAGCCTTGCACCTTATTCTTTAACTGAACTCGATCTTTTCTTAAAAAAGAACATTCAATTACACTGCAAAACATTCCAAGATTTAACCTATTTAAAAGGTTAGAGCCATTGATTAGCTTGATACCGCTAATATTTAACTTATTAATTAAATGTCCGCGGTAAAAAGTTAAATAAAAAACCTTAATTCAAAGGAGTTTAGCTATCTGAATTAAGGTTTCGAATAAAAGACCTCATTTGATTTGTTAAAGAGAGATACTTGTATATCCCCCTTTCTATTATCTAATGTTTATTTAGAAACCTCAGTCCAATGCTTTTGTATTTCTGCATCATCAGGTGAAAGCTCAAGTGCTTTTTCTATTAATGGCGTTGCTTCAGCAACTTTACCGTTCTTAAACAATATCCAACCATACGTATCTAAAACTGCTGCATTATTAGGGGCAACTTTATAGGCTCTTGATGCAAACTCTTCAGCTTTAGGATCATTATTTAATAAATATAACCAAGCAGTATTATTTAAGCTTCTTAATTCATTAGGTACGATAGCAAGTACCTTTTCATAGGCTAGAATCGCTTCTTTGTTATCGCCCTTAGCTTGTAAATACATTGCATCATTTAAGTTAGCATACACACTTGCTGGAGCTTGTAATAACCATTTTTCAAGAAATGCCTGAGCTTTGTCTGCATCGCTTTCTTGATAAAGTTTATAAAGCTCAACGGCCACTTCTTCCTGTACGTTTTTATCCCACTCAACTCTTAATAATTGTTCTGCTTTTTCAACATTTTTTTGAGAAAATGCAAGTCGTGATTTTAACAATACAACTTGGTAGCTATTCGGTAGCATAGTCTCTATTTGTTTTAAGACTTTATCAGCTTCTGCATATTGACCAGAAAGTGTTTCAATTGTTGCTAAACGTATTAAGAATAAAGGTTGTGTAGGCGTTAACTGTAACTGTGCTAACACTAAATCTCGCGCAATAGAATAATCTTGAGTTCTAATCGCTGCAATAATTCTTTCGTTACTTATTTTTTCTTGTAAATTTTCGGCTTTGTCTTTTAATTCAACAGGTAAGTTTACTGCTGTTTTAATTAATTTATCAGCTTTTATGAATTGTTTATTTTGGTATTGATAATCAGCTAGCACTAGCGCGAGAACATCTGATTTATGTTTACTTGATAAATAAGAAGCAACATTTAATGGGTCTTTATTTTGCTGTTTAAGGCTTATAACCGCACCGTAATATGCACGTAGTTCTTCTGGGTATAAATCAATTATTTGAGCATACTCATTAAATGCCTCACTCCATTTCAACTGAAGTTGCTTACTTTGCGCTAAACCAAAATAAGCTTGAATATTATCATCTGACGCTTTAATCATGTCATTAAAATGTCGTTCAGCCACAGTGAATTGTTTTCTATATAAGTAATAATTAGCAATCAATAAATGAGTACCAATCGCATTATTTTTTTCACTTGCTTGTTTCTCTACAAATTCATCTGCTTTATTTAACTCTTTTAATTCAATGAGTTTTTTTAAATAAGCGGTTTGGAGTGATAAATCAGTACTATGTTTAGATAAGCCTTGCTCTAAGACGGCAAGTATCTGTGAATTATCTTCCGGTGATTTAGCACTAATGTAGCTACTTTTTAATACCGCTAATTTAGACGAATTAGGAAACAATTCTTCAATACGTTTCATTGATACGTCAGCTTTATCAAATTGCTTTTCAGAAATAGCAGCAATAGTGTAAAGCGTTAATGTATCTAAACGTTTTTCGTAATCAATTACGTTGTCTAGAATAGCTAGCACATCATTACTTTGATTTAGTTTAAGCTGCGTCATTGCATAGATTTGTGTTAGTTGAGGAGCATTAGTTTCAGGATCTATCATTCCTGATAGATATTTTTCAGCACCATTAATGTCACCTTCTGTATATAAAATCACCCCTAACATCGTTGATGCTTTTTTATTATGGGCATCGATTTTAAGTATTTTATATAACTCTGCTTTTGCTAAATCCGTTTGCTTTCTTTTGTAATACTGTTGGGCAGAGGCGTAATACTCATTAACCGTTGTTGCTGTTGGGAACTCATCGCTTAATATACGAGAATATAATAAAGCCTCAGAGCTACGACCTTGTGAGGTTAATATTGATGTAAGTGCTTTTAATATATTAATACGCTCAGGCGTAAAAATATCTGATGATGGCACAACGGTTAAGGCAAAAGATAAGGTTTTTTCAGCCTTTTCTATGTCTCCTTTTTCCATCAATAGAAAGCCTTTGAGAATTAACGCTTCAACATTTTTATCATTAGTTTGTATTGCTTTATCAAGTAATACTAATGCATTTTCTTTTTCATTATTAGCAGCCGCAATTCTTGCTTCACCAATAAAGCCTTCACTTTCAAAATCAGCTACATTTTGTAATTCTTTAAAACTGGCTAATGCATTTATTTGATTATTTTCTAATAGAAATAGCTTTGCTTGCAGTAATTTAAATTGGTTTTCATTTTTCGATAAAAGATCTGAATGTTCTGCAATTAATCGATTAGCTGAAATAGCTTTCTTGCTACGTTGATATGACTCTAATAGTAATAGGTAATAATTTGAATCTTTAACACCTTTATATTTAATTAAAGTATCAATAGCTTGGCTAGACTGGCCTAATTTATTAAATGCCTTCGCTAAAAGCATATATCCATCAAGATGATCAGGGTAAAGTAAAACAGCATTATTAGCAGAGTTGATCGCGGCTTTAAATTGACTTTGATCTAGGTAAGTCTGGGCTTGTTGTGTGTATTGCGATAGTTCAGCAACATTACTTGTTTCACTATCCCCATTACAAGCTGTTAATAATAGAGTACTCGCTAATACCAATGAGTTGAAAATGACAGTTGTTTGTTTTTTCATGTTTTTCCCTTTTACGAAAGGTAGCTGAAAATAGTGTTACAATTATTGCATATCATATTTTTTCATCAGGTCATAAAGCGTTGGTCTAGTAATTCCTAATGATTTAGCAGCTGCGCTAATATTATTATCAGAAGCGATTAAAGCTTGCTTCAATGCACTCACTTCAGCATTTCGTCTAATTTCTTTTAAGTTTAATGGAGCAATATCTTCATTTACAAAGCCTAAATCAAGCGCAGTTATGTATTTTAAGTCGCACATAATAGCCGCTCGTTTAATTTTATTTTCCATTTCACGTACGTTACCTGGCCAAGTATGTGTTTCGATACTATTAATCGCATCTTCAGAAAAACCAACAATTTGTAACTTTTGTTTTTTGACATACTTATTGAGTAAGTATTTAGCTAATAGTATTTTATCTGAACCACGTTCTCGTAAAGGCGGAATATCAATTTGTATTTCAGCAATACGATAAAAAAGATCTTCTCTAAATTCGCCTGTTTCAACTAACTTGTCTAAATCTTTATGCGTTGCACATATAATGCGTGTATCGATATTAATTTGATTTCGACCACCTACTCGCTCAATAACTCGCTCTTGTAAGAAACGTAATAATTTAGCTTGTAAATGCAATGGCATATCACCAATTTCATCAAGAAATAAGGTACCTTTATGCGCCATTTCAATTTTACCGACTGTACTCTTTACTGCACCGGTGAAGGCCCCTTTTTCATATCCAAATAACTCGCTTTCAATTAAGTTTTCAGGGATAGCGGCACAATTAATGGCGATCATATTGTTATCTTTACGTAAGCTAAGTTGGTGTAAAGAATTCGCAATCACTTCTTTACCTGTACCACTTTCACCAATTAGTAAACAAGATGCGTCTGTTGGTGCAATTTTTTCGACCATCTTACAAATTTTAAGCATCTTCGTATCACTTGCAATCAAACCATTTAGCATCGACTCTTGTTGGTTATTAAGTTGACGATTTTTCTCTTCTAAATGATAAATATGAAAAGCACGTTGAACAATTAAATCTAATGTATCCGCTTCGACCGGTTTCGCGTAAAAGTCATAAGACCCTAATTTAACCGCTTTCATGGCATGTTCATTACCTTCGTTTCCGGTCATCACAATAATTTTCATGTGTGGACGCAAATGTAATGCTTGCTGCAATAACTCAAAACCTTCCGTCACACCATTTTCATCTGGCGGTAGTCCTAAATCTTGGATCATTACTTTTGGTTCATGCAAACGTATAGCAGATATAGCTTGTTTTTGATTCGCTGCAATGACCACATTGTAATCGGCAAAATGCCACTTTAATTGAGTTTGTAAACCCAAATCATCTTCAACAATCAGTAATGTATCTGCTTTGTTATTTTTCAATCTTTAATCCTTAATACCAGCATTTAGTACTTAAATTCAATTCTAGCTGTATAGCTTAATTCGTCATAACTTGAATCTTCATCATCATCGATGGATTGATCTTCATAGTTTGCTTCTAGTGATAAACTTAATTGAGGACGAATTAAATATCGCCCTCCAATCGTTGCATTTATAACCTGTTTATCGAAGTCTGTAGAAATAGTTGATTCGCTGTAATCTAAAGATATAAATGAACTGATTTTTTTAGTATTTTGAAAATCTAAAGAGGCTGAAGCTCCCCAACGAGGATCTGTCTCATCCGTCGTAACAGATGTTTCTTGTTGATAATATAACGTATTACTATTACTTAAACGGTTAGTAATAATAAACCGATGTTGCAAATCTACTCTATCTATCCACAATACTTCATTATCGTCAAATGAATCATCTTCGTTATCAAGGGTATCAGTCCCTAACCCTAAAGAAGAATCGCTTAACTCTCGTTGTAAATTCACAGACAAGTTATGACGATCAAATTGATAACCGTAAGATAACTTAAATATTCCACCTTCTTCATTACCAGCGTCTAATATTACGCGGCTATAACCTAATAGCACTAAATATGTTCCTGCGAGTAACTCTCCATCAATAGAGGCATCAACGGTGACTTCTTTATAATCAAACCCTGTGTTTCTAAAATTGACTTCACTTAAATTGGTTGATAATTCAAAGCGAGCTTTAGGCGTTAATTTGTTATACCACGTCACACCTACGCCATTTCTATCAGTTTCTTCGTCTTCGTCATCACTATAACGAGTCGCTGTATAGTCGTAACTTAACTCAAATCCAGCTCGACGAGAATAAGGTATATTCCATACAGGATTAATAGTAAAAACATCTCTGCTTCCGCTATTGTCTGGGTTATCCACACCTGACTGGTCGAGTAAATATTGACGTCTAAAATGGTTCAAATTCAATAATAAATTAGGACTAAATATCTCTTGTGTAATACTCAAGCTCCCCGACACATCACTATCATCATCAAGCTCATCACCATTAGACGTTGAGTAATATACAGAATAGTCTAACGCGGTAAAGTTGGTCGCAGTTTGATTAAAATAGCCAATACCTATATCAGCACGTTGCTCAAACCCAGACTGCTCATTATTCGAAGACTGGTTAATATTATTACTCTGAATATGTTCAAGCCCAAAGGAGATGTAACTTTCACTAATAGAGCCAGGCAAATCATTAGCAATAGCTGTACTTGGCAATAATATCACCAAGCTTGCTTCTATAAATTTAAAACACTGTTTTTTTAATTTCATATTTACACTATTGATTATTAAGTATTAACCCTGCTAGTTTATCTTTACCTATCGCATCAATTCCGGCTTCTACTTGTGAAGAATTAGATTGTCCGTAACCAACAACCAGTATCGCAGTATCACAAATTGAAGCTAGTATTTGCGTCTCTGCATATAACCCAATTGGTGGTGTATCAATGATGATGAAACGGTCAGGATAACGATTTTTAATTGAATTAATAAAGTTTTGCATTTTGTTTGAAGAAAAAAGCTCCGCTGCATGGATAGTGTTATTACCAACAGGGATAACCCTTACTCTAGGAATACCTGAAGGATAAATAATATCTGTAATAGAGTCGGTGTCTTTCGCTAAGAAGTTCGTTAAACCAATCGTTGGTTCTTCTTTTAAATAAGAAGCAATACGTGGTTTATAGATATTACAGTCAATAACTAACGCAGTTTTACCTTGGTCTAGGGCAATACTGGTCGCTAAATTCATACTGACATGACTAGTACCTGATTGTTGAGAAATACCCGTCACCATACAAATAAAATTATTGTGATTCATTTTATTAAGTAAATTAGTGCGTAATTCACGATAAGCATTAAGCGTTTTATAATCATCTAACCCTGGGTAAATGATTTTACGTTCATCTAGTTCTTTAGCCGATAATAAAGGTGCTTCTGTCATCTCTGTTATTTGATTAGCATTAACGGTTTCTAACATAGATGAATCATTGCTTTTTAATGCAGTATCATTTTTTAAATTGTCGTCAGATAA
Source organism: Psychromonas arctica (assembly GCF_038155225.1). Lineage (GTDB taxonomy): Bacteria > Pseudomonadota > Gammaproteobacteria > Enterobacterales > Psychromonadaceae > Psychromonas > Psychromonas arctica_B. The sequence goes on from NZ_JBAKBA010000053.1 coordinate 16,368, forward strand.
AGGCATATTAAAACCCTCCCAAAGCAATAATATTTTCTAAAGAAGCACCATATTTATAAGCAAGTGCAATAGCGACATAACCAAACATACAAACAATGCAATAAAGTAGTAAGAAAGTGTTATGTACACGACGCGTTCTGTTTTCAGCACTAGAGGTTGAATGAGGGATCCCTGCTAATAAAGTCACTCCTTCGATTTCTTTAATTTGAGATGAAAATCTGATCTTCGAATCGACCAATATTTTAGCCACAAAGATAGCAATCACAATCAACAATGCAACAAGAGGCCCGGCAGCAAAAAAGTGAATAAAACGAGCACCAATAGGCTTGTTTGGATAGGTCGCGGCTTCTTGTAATTTGTAATTAACACCTTGACCTTGAATATCCAATACCATTGAAATTCGAGCTTTCTCTTTCTTGGTCAACATCTCTTCATATTGCGTTTGAAATACACTGTAATCTCGCGTTAATTCAGAGAGCTCCGCTTTATTATTAGCAATACGTTTACGTCGTTCATAGGCTTCATCTAATAATCGATTAAAGGCTTTAAGACGATTTAATAATGTACGGTGCTCAATTTGAGCAGCTGATGACAAACTTCTTAGCTCTTCGTATAGAGGGTTAAAGTCGGCATTGACCGCTTTTTGTGAACTCTTTTTAGTCCCAACCTCTGAAATAACTTTTTCTAGATCATTAATTTGATAGTTAATGTCTACGATAGCCGGATAGCTATCTTCATAGTTTATTTGTAAAGCAGCTTTTTGCTTTTTAAGTTCTCTTAATTGAGTATTATATACAGCACTTTCATAATCATTACTGGCATATTTATTTTCTCTAGAAAGTTGTTTTTTCAAACTAGCAGTACGAGTGTTACTTTCTTGTATTTGAATGTTTAGCTCTTCAATTGAAGATCTAAGAGTCGCAATTCGATTATTGACTTCAGCTTCAGTTCCATCAAAATTAGTTGATTGAAAGCTTTTTAATTTATCTTCCGCTTTTAATAATAAAGCCTTATATGAAGCAGCTTGTTGGTCAATAAAGTTAAACGCACTTCGGCTTTCTTCGCGTTTAGTATCTGCACTATCTTCTATAAAGACCGCCACCACTTTATTTAGAATTTCAAAGGTTCTTTCAGCGCTATCATCTTTATAAGAAACTTGAATATAGTTACCAGATCTCCCTTCAACACTTATATTGCTGCGAACTTGGCTCATTTTAATATCTTTGGATAGCGGTGTAGAAAAAGCCCCCTCCCCATAAACACTATCAACAACCTCAGACAAAATACGCGGTGAATAAATAATATCACGTACCTGGTTACTTCTATTTTGCTTTAACTCGGTGACAGCCGCTTTAGCACCTAACAAAGGCTTAATAATATTCTGGTTATCAGCAAATATCGTAATTGAACTAGAATAACTAGGCGGACGTAAAATACCGACAAACATAATAGCAAAGCTTATAATCGTTACTACAAAGGCAACTTTAAACTTTCGCTGACACATTTCACGCCACACTACAGCTACGTACTTAAAAATTTCTGCAATATCCATTGTTAAAATACACTCTCAGGAATAATTAAAATATCAGATGGGCGAAGAGTATAGTTAGTATCTAAAATACCTTTGTTAAGGATATCATCGACATTCACATGATAAGGTTTGATTCCATCAGGTGTTTTTCTGTATAAAATAGACTCATCTGCATTGGCAAACTCAGTTAAACCACCCGCTTCTAACACTAAATCAAGCACATTTAAGTCGGTGTAATAAGGAATAGATAACTGCCCATTCACTGCACCAGTAATACGGACACGGCTTGAATAAGAGGCACTGTTAGCACCAAGTACAATCACCGTGACATTAGGCCCACGAATATACTTACTTAATTTATCGGCCAATTCAGATGCTAATGTTTCTGGTGATAAGCCTTGTGCTTGTGCATCACCAACAAGTGGCATAGATATTTTCCCATCAGGACGAACAGGTACATTAATTGAAAGCTCTTGATTCTTCCAAACACTGATCATTAATTGATCATTGTTACCTATTTTATATTCAGAAAACTTTACTTTTTCTGAATAAGGTTCTTCATTTAAAACAACCGTCTTTGCACAACCACTGATCATCACTGCGCAGAGAAGCCCTAAAAGGTAATTATTCATATTTCTCTCTCTTTTAAAATTTAACTAAAATACTGTTTTGAAGCAAATCACTTAATAAACGTTGATCACTCAAATTAACTAAAACGAACATTATCCATGTTGTTGCGCGCTCTAACCTTTAATTGACCATTGGTAAATAAATGGAAAATTTACTCCCTTCTTTAGGTTTACTCTCAACGATCAATTCTCCATTTAATGAATGGATAATCTCTCTAATTTGATACGCCCCTATTCCCATCCCTTCATTTTTCTTTGTACTATTAAAAGGTTGAAATAATTTATTTTTAATAAAGTCTTGGTCCATACCAGTGCCTGAATCAATAATTTCAAGCCAAATTTCATCGTTTTTACAGTTTAAATTTAACTGAACATTTCCATCATCATACGTAGCATCTTGAGCATTTTTAATGAGATGGTTAATCGCCATTAATAACTTATCGCTATCGCCATTAATCAAAGCGCTAGAACATGAACTCGTTAATACTGGCTGTGGATATCCGTTCATGTTCATCTCAACAGCTTGCGTTAACAAATCACATACATTAATCGTTTTAGATTCGGTCTTACCTTTCATTTTTTTTAACAATTGATCCATCTTATTGACTGAATTAGCAATCGTAGCAATAACATCATCAACAAACTCAGGATGATGTTTATATTTTTCAGCGTTTTTAACCACTAATCCCTGTTGAGCAATTAAGTTTTTAATATCATGAATTGCAAATGCAGAAATTTTATTAAACATATCAAATTGTTGATTTTGAATAAGCTTCTCAGATGTTTGCTCTTTACTAATAAAACTGGCTATTTGCCGTCCTGTAAGTTTAAGTAAATCAAGATCTTCCCAAGTTAATTTTTCTTTCTCATTTAAATTATTTTTACACAGCACAGCAAAACCAATCAAACCAGATGATGTATTCAATGGTAATATTATCCATGCGTTATCAACATAAGAAATCCACTCAGGCAGAACAAAATTATATTGAGGGTCGTATTTACTCGCAGATTCACTGACTTGAAAAACCCATTCTTCTTGTTCCAACTTCTGAATAAAATCAGTCTGATTTGATTCAATAGGTAAACGTCCAGTAAATGCTAGTTTATCCGCCGCAACCGACGTATAAAACTGCTGACCTTTAACCCATATACCGCCTCCACTACAATTGAAAATAGTACTTAATGCATTTAAGGAAATATCGTAACAATTTTGATTTTTATGTTGTTCAGATAATAAGAGATCTAACTTAATCCATTGTTTTTTATAGTCATATTTATGTGCAAAAAAATGCTTACTTGTCCAAACAACAAAACTATCGCGAATTCTTTCAGATAGTGACAGCGCAATAATAGAAAATACTGCAAATACATATAGCATCACCTTAGAAGCGCTTAACCAACTAATATTAAAATAATCAAGCGCAGAAGCGACCAAGGCAATAACGATTAAGAAGCCACCTACTAACGTTAAACTGGTGTTAAAAATAATAACACTATTAGAAAGCTTAAAACTGCTACGCTCCTTCAACTGATCCGCATAAAAAATAATACTGATCGCAAGAATCAATGAAGTAACAGAACTAATCACGGTTCTGGCTTCCCAAAACGATTTGTCTAAATCACTGTTTAATAACAACAATGAAAATACAATAATATCGTAAGCAAAGATGATGAAAGCAACCAGTGCAACAAGCTTTGTCATTCGACTAGAATGATCATTTCGTATCAATTGTTCACATACAACAAAGCCAAATAATCCGAGCATGATTTTTAAATATAGTGCTAAAACCGGTGACGGAAAAAGCCCTGTATTTGCATTAAAGCTATAGATAAATAACGATAAAGTAACAAATAATCCAGTATATAAACTATACCCCCAAATATTGGGTAATTTAGCCCCTCTAGTAAGCATTAACAAATAAAGTAAAACAATAACCCAAGATAGGTAGCGCAACGCTTCTAATAAGAAAAAAGACCAAGATAAGGAGCTAGCAGAAATAACATCAGGAACAGAGACATGCCAAATAATAGAAATAACGGCACAAGTAAATAAGCTGATTTTTATACGCGTAATAGAAATATTAAAAAGGATAATGATCGCTAGTGCTATTTCAACACAGCTATTTAGCCAGTTTCCTTGATTTAAAATCAGGTTTAATTCCATTTATAACTTCTCTGATGTGTATAAAATAAAAACGATTAAATCAAAAATAAGTACTAAGTCATTAAATTTTATCAATTATAGCTTTTATGATAAAAGGAAAGCAAACCTTGATATGGCATAACATCACCACACGTGAAATAAAGCTTTTTTAATATTATCTTGATCATCCATTACTCATCAACAATCTCAAACTCGGATAAGTAAATCGGTATAACACCGTTATTTTTTCTATTCATTTTTTTGAATTACATAAAACTAACAGCACGGCATGACATAAAAAACTAATCTATTGATATTTAAAGAAATTAAAACAATATCTATCAGAATTGAGATTCTAAAAGTAAAGCAATCACAATGACCGATATTCTACTATTAAGTTTTCAAAATATATCTGAAGCTGTCGAGCGTTGAAGTAGATAGCAAGTATTCAATGTTGTAATTTACTTATCAACATCCAATTTATTCTATATTGCTGAAAAATAAAAAGGCACTGACGGGATACCCCACTCAGTGCCTTTAAAACTAAAGTTGAACTGATACTTATAGGTTGATAGGTTGATAGGTTGATAGGTTGATAGGTTGATAGTAAAAGCCAACTTAATTAATATTTATAATTGAACAAGGTACTAAATAACAAAAACTATGTGCTAGTATTCTTAACATCAACTAATACTTTCAGTTTCTGTCCTGGTTTAATATATTTACTGTTTTTAATATTATTCCAACGAATTAGATCTGCTGTTTTAACATTAAATTTCTGTGCAATTTCTCCAAGCGAATCACCGGATCGAACGTGGTAAGTTACGTTACGTGTAATTTTATTTGTATCCACAATAGCAAGCTTAGAACTAGGCTTCCAAATAATCAATTCTTGTCCTAAACGCAACATTTTTTGAGGTTGAAAACCATTCCATTTAGCAATTTGTTTAGACGTTACTTTATAATCTCGACTAATATCCCAAAGCGTATCCCCTTCAACAATTTTATGGATAACCTTTTCATTAGCTTTGCTACTTTTAGCAGTTTCGAGTTCAAACTTTTTGGCTTGTAGAGACAATTCTAGTTGCTGAGCTTTACTTGCTATAGGGATTAAAAGGGGCTGCCCAATTTTAATAAATGAGCTATCTAAATCATTTATCTGTTTTAACACTTGAGTTGTGGTTTGCTTATTTTTTGCTATCACACTCAAACTGTCCCCTGCTTTAACTAAATAACGATCCCAACGAACACGCTTATTTTTATCAATCTTAGCAAGTTTATTAGTAAACTCTCCAGCAATCGTAGTCGGTAGTAAAAGCTTATGAGGACCATTAGGTGAAGTGGCCCAATGATTAAAAGCAGGATTTAATAACTGAAGATCAGAGAGGCTTAGATCAGCAAGTTCCGCTGCATAAGCAAGATCTATTTGAGAACCGATATCGACATAAGTTAAGGCTTTTTGGTTTGGTATATGTGGTAATTCGATATCATATTTTTCATGATTACGCAGAATATCGATAAGAGCTAAGAATTTAGGTACGTAGTTTTGAGTTTCTTTGGGTAATGATAGGCTCCAATAATCAACGGCTTTACCTTCTTTTTTATTTTTTTTAATCGCTCGTTCTACTCTGCCTTCTCCTGAGTTATATGCAGCAAAAGCATACAACCAATCCTCTCCTAAATAACGATGCAAGACTTGCATATATTTAAGTGCGCCACGGGTTGAGGCATAAACGTCTCTTCTACCGTCGTACCACCAGTCTTGATTTAAGCCAAAACGAAGCCCTGACATAGGCATAAACTGCCATAAACCAGATGCACCAGCATGAGAATAGGCAAAAGGGTCAAAAGTACTTTCTACAATAGGCAATAATGCTAATTCAAGTGGTAAATCATTAGCTTCTATTTGATCTACAATCAACCACAAAAAAGGTTCTGCGCGTTTTGATACTCTTTCTAAATAAGCAGGATGATTTAAGTAATAATCCCGTTGTACTGCTATACGAGAGTTATCAGGTACTTCAAAGTTAAAACCTTCAGCCAACTTTAACCACAGATTGTCATAGTATTTGTCAACTACGGGACCAAGTTGTTGATTATTTTTATCTTTAACTAGATTAGTGACTCCTTCGCCATTAGCATGATTAACTGCTTTTTTATTAAGAGTCACTTCATTTGAAACTTCAATGAATTCGGGTGCTTGTGAAGTAGTACTTTGACAAGCACTCAATAATACAATTAAAAATAAAGGCAAAAAAAGTTTCATAGTTTGACCATTTGCAAAATTAAAGTGCGTATTCTATGTTTTTTTGCCTCTGCAATCAAAAATGATCTTTATAAAGACGAAGTTCTTTAAAGCATTGTAATCCCGACGTAATTTTTTTTGCTAGGATATTTTGCAAGTTATTAAGCAATGACTCGTCATTAAACCTGAGAAAAGGATTCACTAACTTCTGACATTTAATAGTAGTAGGGATACTTGGTAACCCTTGCTGACGCAACTTGCTGACTTGTTTAATATAAGCCAGTAGATCATTGTTGTGAGGGTCAACATGTAAAGCAAAAATAAGATTATTTTGTGTATATTCATGCGCACAGTAGACGTTAATGTTTTCATCTAATGTTGCTAAACGCGTTAACGCATCATACATTTGTTGATGAGTTCCTTCAAAAACTCGTCCGCACCCTGCTGAAAATAAAGTATCTCCACAAAATAACATTTCCTCATTGAAATATACAATATGGTCAAGTGTATGGCCTGCTACCTGCCAAATTTTGAATGTTAACTTGTTATCAAAAAAGGAGACTTCATCTCCTTCATCAACTAAATAAACATTTTCGAAAAGAGGATTTTTACTGAAAACTTTAATTTGTGGGTTATCTAAGACTAATGCTTTTACGCCACCGGTATGATCTTGATGATGATGAGTAATAATAATCGCTTCAATAGTTAGTTGTTGTGATTCTAATATTTCAAGGACAGGCGTTGCGTCACCAGGATCAACTACAACACAACGCTTGCTTTGACTATCTTTAATAAGCCAAATATAGTTATCATCAAAGGCTGGAATGGTTAAAACACTAAACATAATTTTTCTCAACTTTTAAAGTTTGGGGTGGAGGCATATGAAAATAGCAAAAACATCACGCATCTTAACTCCGATTACTGATTGGTTACAATTAAGTAATGGTGAACATTTACAAGCACAGACTCAACAACTTGTTAATAACGCAATATCACATTGTTTCGGCTACCATCTATTAAAGTTAGGACATTTAAGTACACAATTAAAAACCGATAAATGCCCTATTCGCCATCAAATAAATTGTGCAGAAGACGGTACCGACATCGGTTTGAAAAGTAATTTACATGACTTACCTTTTCAAGACTCTACTATCGATTTGTGTATTTTGGTACATGAACTCGACTTTTCGAGTGATCCTCATCAGCTATTACGAGAAATAGATCGCATATTAACATTAGATGGTACGTTAGTGATCAGCGGCTACAACCCTTATAGCTTCTTTGGGTTACGTTCATTATTAACGCCTAAAAACACTCAAACTGCACGCTTATTCTCACCCAACCGGGTCATTGATTGGTTACATTTATTAGGGTTCGAAATAAAAAATAAACAACACTTTGACTATATTTCAGCGCAGCCTGAAGGCCCATTATTATCGTTGATAGAAAATACCGGACAACGCTATTTATCTTTTTTCTGTAGTGTTTATTTTATCGTAGCAAAAAAACGTACGACTCCTATGACACCTGTTAAGTCTAGTTTTGAATTCAGAAGAACTATTATTAATAATCAGCCCGTAGCCACAAAACAATCTCATTCAAAAAAGCTAAATTAACTTAATAACGAGGCAACCTTAGTTCATTTTTTGAATGCTTAACCATCAAAACCTTCATCAGGTTGAGTCGGATTTGCTTCTGCAGCTTCACGAGCTAAGTCATCACAACGTTCATTTTCAGGGTGACCTGAATGCCCTTTAACCCAATGCCATCTTACAGTATGTTTCTCTTGTGCAGCATCTAGCGCTTTCCATAAATCGACATTCTTCACTGGTGCTTTAGCCGCTGTCTTCCAACCACGTTTTTTCCAATTATGTATCCATTGTGTGATGCCTTGGCGAACATATTGGCTATCAGTGGTAACATCAACCTCACAAACTTCAGTTAAACTCTCTAAGCCTTTTACACAGGCTAACATTTCCATTCTATTATTAGTGGTTCTTTCGTAACCTTCTGACAATTCACGACGATGCTCGTTAAACACTAAAATAGCGCCATAACCACCTGGCCCTGGATTACCAAGACATGAACCGTCTGTATAAAGTTGAATTTTTTTCATTAATATCATCACATAAATTTTGTTAGACTAGTCAGCAGAAAATTCTGCAGCTTAAGCAGCTAAAATACGCAACAACTATAAATAGAGATATCAATGAACACAAGTAAACTCACCCGACAAGTTGTATTAGATACTGAAACAACAGGTATGAATAAAGATGGGCTCATTTATGTAGGACATCGCATTATTGAAATAGGTTGTGTTGAAGTCATTAATCGTCGTTTAACTGGTCGTCATTACCATGTGTATATTCAACCGGATATGTTGATTGATCCTGAGGCAATGGCGGTTCATGGTATTACAGATGAGTTTCTATACGATAAACCTCGCTTTGCAGAAATAGCCGATGAGTTCATTGATTTTATTAAAGGTGCCGATTTAGTCATTCATAATGCGCCCTTTGATGTTGGTTTCATGGATCAAGAGTTCCGTTTTTTAAATAAAAAGACGCAACCCACTGAAGAAATTGCGACAGTGACCGATACATTAGCAATGGCTAAGAGAATGTTCCCCGGTAAACGGAACAATCTTGATATTTTATGTGACCGTTACGGTATTGATACTAAGCACCGAGTATTACATGGCGCCTTATTAGATGCGGAAATTCTGGCAGATGTTTATTTACTGATGTCCGGTGGCCAAAAGGACTTAAATTTAGCTAATAATGAATCAAGTAAAAATAATACAGGTCGACGCTTACGTCAAAATTTATCACCTTTATCAATCATTCATGCTAGCCAAGAAGAGTTAACAGAGCATGAATCACGTTTAGATTTAGTAAAAAAATCAGGGAGTTGTTTATGGCGATAATCAGTAAAAAGTGGATAGCATTTACATTACTCATCCTCACAACGATGAGTACAATGGCACATACCATTTATGCACCGAATGATATCCCTTTACTTGATAATCGCTTTAGAATTGATCCTAATACTCAACAAGTCACGATTATATTAAATCATCCATCTCATGCACAAAAAATCGTGCTTGTTAAACCCGATGGTAGTAAGTGGTATGCACAACGCCACCCACCAGAAACAGTGGCATGGTTTAACAATAGAAACCAAGACATCATTACAATACAGAACCCTATGCCGGGGCCATGGCAAGCAATCGCCACATTAAATGGTGAGAACCGAATTCAGTTATTAAACCCAACCACTTTAAAAGTAGAAAAACTGCCACTTAAAGTTTATAACAAGGAATATCTTACCTCTTATATTTCTTTAATAAATGACGGTCAGGTAATGACTGATAAAGATTTATTAAATAACGCGCAATTAACCGTTTCACTAATTAACAGTGATAAGTTATCGAATGACACTCAAAAATCCATCGCACTTTATAAAGATGATGGGCAATCTTATGATTCATTACCTTTCGATGGCAAGCTCAGTACTCGCTTGTTTATGGATTTAACGCCAGGGCGCTATTTAGTTAATATTAAAACCAAGAATAATATTTTTATACGTACTTTTAATGCAGATATGGTTGTTTTTCCTCAACCGCTTAGTTATAAAATAGAACAACTTAGTAATAATCAGGGTGGCGTAGAGCTTACTTTTGTTATTGACCCATTAGAAATAGATCCAAATTCAGTGATTATTGATAGTTTAATTGCTGGAAATAATGAAAGTGATACTAAACAATTAATTGTGCACCTTGCCGATCAAATATTGGAAAATGATACAACAACCATTAAAGTAAAACTGCCCTATAAAAATTACACCTACTCAGGCGAAGTATTTGCAACAACAATAGACGGGCGTGAGCTAAGCTTTCAATTACCAGAATATAAATTTGAAGTAGCGAGAGCAGCAGCGCAGGTGATTGAAAGCACAATAGTAACCTCAGCAGCAGAACCAACTATAACGGACTTAGAATCAAAAACTATTGAATCAGAAGAAACCGAAATAGCACAAACATTTCAGTACTTATGGATTTTCGTTTTAATTTTAATCGTCATCATTATCATTAGTATCTTTGTCGTTTTATTTATTCTCAAAAGAAAACGAAAGAAATTACTAGAAAATGGCGAACTATCATTAGACGATTTATCTACTGAACATCTAAAGCCATTAGAAATAGATGAAAATAATGCTAAAAAATAAACGCTATGAGCATAAAATGAGCAGTCAGACGCCTTAGCTTGTAAATATTGTGTTTTTTTTGTTTTTCGTTATTGACTCAGTACCTGCAACTCCGTATTATCTGCGCCTCAACGAAGTTGCATATTATGTAACGTTGATTTTGCTGGAGTGGTAGTTCAGTTGGTTAGAATACCGGCCTGTCACGCCGGGGGTCGCGGGT
>NZ_JBAKBA010000054.1:0-26424 GCF_038155225.1 Psychromonas arctica
AAATAAGTTATTTTAACCAGTAAAATAGATCAGTTAATTAGTGTGATTGGTATTATACTAATCTGGATAAACAAGTGGTCTATTTAGGCGTTAGGGAAAATGGATGCTAGCAAGGCGTGGATTGCAGTAACTAGCTCTCATTACAAGACCAACAACGAAGCTAGGATTCATTTTAACAAGCATAAATGACTAGATAATTATTTAGATTGGTACTATTTAGATTGGTATTATTTAGATTGAAGCTAAAAACACCTTCAATATGTTTTATGCTTATCCAAAATGGCATTAGCTAAACGTAATTAAAGGCAAGTTTTCTTAATAAAAGTACAGAGTTAAACAAAGAGTTATTTGCGTTAAAAAGTTATCGGTAAATTATTGTATATAAAACCGATTCACTTTATTCAAACTGATTTTATTAATGATTCAGTGCTTCGCTAATGGTTTCCGCTAGACTTTTGCTTATACCATTTAATTTAGCTAGCTCATCAACGCTAGCTGATTTCACACCTTGTAACCCACCAAAATGATTTAATAGCATTTGACGACGTTTAGCACCTACACCAGCAATACCTTCTAAGGTACTAGTGCGCCTTACTTTATCTCGTTGTTGACGGTGTCCCATGATCGCAAAGCGATGTGATTCATCACGTATTTGCTGAATAAGATGTAATGCAGGTGAGTCACTAGTCATTTCTAATATTTCGTGACTATCAGCTAAGATCAATGTTTCTTCACCCGCTTTTCGTGCAACCCCCTTAGCGATACCAATCAATAATGGATATTTTTCAGGGAAGTTATGTTCAAGTGAGCTAATGATATTTTCTGCTTGGTTTAATTGTCCTAACCCACCATCGATAAAGATAATATCTGGTGTTGTTTCTGCAGTTTGTAAATCTTTAAAGCGGCGAGCGAGTACTTGCCCCATTGCGGCATAATCATCACCAGGTGTAATGCCAGTAATATTAAAGCGACGATAGTCTGACTTTTTAGCGCCTTCTCGATTGAAGACAACACAGGATGCCACGGTTTTTTCGCCCATCATGTGTGAAATGTCATAACATTCCATACGTTTTATCGGCTGCGTTAATTCAAGTTTCTCTTCTAGCAAATTATAACGTTGTAGAATCGATTTTTGCTGACTCAAATGGGTGCTTAACGCAATATTTGCATTGGTTTTTGCTAACTTAGTAAAACGTGAACGTTCGCCACGCATGGTTATTTTAAGTTTAGTTTTATAACCGCTATGTTCTGAAAACAATTCTTCAAATATTTCACGATCCGCAAAGTCATCGGTTAATAAGATTTCTCTAGGGATAGCGCGACCGTTTTGGCCAGATAGATAAAACTGACTTAAGAAGCTACTAAGTACTTCTTCTTGAGAACTATTTTTAGGTACTTTAGGGAAGTAATTACGGCTGCCTAATACTCGCCCTTGACGAATAAATAACATGTGGATGCTGGCCACTCCATGCTGGTAAGCAAAGCCTAAAACATCTAACTGTTCAACTTCACCACTTACCCATTGCTGCTCTTGTACTTTTTTAAGTGATTGGATCTGATCACGCCTCACCGCCGCTTTTTCAAATTCTAATGTATTACTCGCGGTTTCCATTTCAGTTACTAACTGCTCTATAACATGCTGACTTTTACCTTGTAAAAATGCAGTCGCTAAGTCTACTTGATGAGTGTATTCCTGCTCAGGCATTGCATTCACACAAGGGCCTAAACAACGTTTTAGTTGGTACTGCAAACAAGGACGAGAACGGTTTTTATAATAGCTATCTTCACATTGACGTATAGGAAACAGTTTTTGCATTAAATGCAGGCTTTCGCGCACAGCCCCGCCACTTGGATAAGGCCCAAAATAAGTACCTTTACGTTTTTTGTTTTGTGAACGAACTAATGTCAGCTGAGGATGTTTATGATCACTTAAGAACAGGTAAGGATAAGATTTATCATCGCGAAGCAATACGTTGTATTTGGGTTTATGTTGCTTGATGAAGTTATGTTCGAGTATTAACGCTTCTGTCTCTGTATGCGTAATAGTCACTTCAATACGTACAATATGGCTAACGAGTGCTAAGGTTTTAGGATGTTTTTGGGTAAGACTAAAGTAACTCGCTAAACGCTTTTTAAGGTTTTTAGCTTTACCGATATAGATGATGGTATCTGTATCGTCGAACATTCGGTAAACACCAGGTTCGCTTGTTACTGTTTTTAGAAAAGCATCAGAGTTAAATTTGGCCATAAGCTACGTTTTGTTCACCAGTTAAATTTTATGTTTCATTAAGTTATGCACTTACTATTTGAATACAAGTGTTATCAAATAAGCTTCAATAACACATATAAAAAGGCACCTAAAATAGGCGCCTAATTCATGAGCTCAATGCAGTTTTTTAGAGTGTATCTGCGTCTAACATACCGTAACGGATAGCAAGATGCGTTAACTCGACATCGCCTTGTACACCTAACTTATCAAACAAACGGTAACGGTAACTATTAACCGTTTTAGAGCTTAGGCTTAGTTGCTCTGAAATATCAACAACACGTTGGCCTTTGGTTATCATCATCATGATTTGTAGTTCACGTTCCGATAATACTCGGAATGGATCTTCATCACTTGGTGACAATTGTGACAATGCCATTTGCTGTGCAATTTCAGGCGCTAAATAACGTTGTCCAGAATTCACAATACGAATTGCATTTAACACTTCATCAGGGCAGGCTCCTTTGCTTAAATAGCCAGCCGCCCCTGCTTGCATTACTTTGGTTGGAAATGGATTTTCAGTATGCATTGTTAGCATAATGATTTTAATATCTTCATTGATGCGCAAAATCTTATGCATTGCATCAAGTCCACCAATACCAGGCATATTAATATCCATTAATATTACGTCTGGTTCATTACTACGGCACCACTTAACAGCGTCTTCTCCGCTTTCAGCTTCGCCAATTACTTTCATGCCTCGAACATCATCAATGATACGGCTTATCCCTGTACGAACTAATTCATGGTCATCGACCAGCAGGATATTTATCACTAAAACTTCTCCGTATAGAGTAAATAATTACTCATGCTACTAAATAGGTTAATACTCATTTTTTCGTGAGCCATGTTACCTACACCAAGAAACATCGCATAATTAAAAAAACGTTGTTCTTAGCGACTTAACAGTTATTAAGAACGTAATCTTAACTTGACTCAAAAAATAGTTCACCTACTTAATTATTTAATAGGTTTAGCTAATAAAAACAGGTAGATATTGCATTACACATTGATAATAAACATTACCTAGAGACCTGTTTTAATCGCATTATTCCCAATCATTTAACTTGAGTGAGCGATATCATAGCAAACTATTGATTATGAAGTGCATAAAAAAAGACCACTCGAAAGTGGCCTTGTATTCACATTCGATAAATTACTTACTTATGTCATCAAAGAATGTTTTCAAACTGTTCAAAAAACCTTCAGATTTAGGTTTATGTTTTTTACTACTGCTTGAACATAAAGAGCTTTCAAACTCCTTCAATAACTCTTTTTGTTTGATTGATAATTTAACCGGTGTTTCCACGGTCACTTTGCACATCAAGTCACCTGTAGAATGACTACGCACAGACTTAACACCTTTATTGCGCATACGGAACATACGCCCTGTTTGCGTTTCTGCTGGTATTTTAAGTTTTACACGTCCATCTAATGTAGGGACTTCAATTTCACCGCCTAGAGCCGCTTCAGTAAAGCTAATCGGTACTTCACAATATAAATCATTACCATCACGTTCAAACACGTCATGTGGACGTACATTCATTTGAACGTACAAGTCACCTGCTGGTGCACCTTGCTCTCCGGCTTCACCTTCACCGCTTAAACGGATACGGTCGCCAGTATCAACGCCTGCAGGAATTTTAACTGATAATGTTTTACTGCGCTCGTAACGACCTTCACCATGACATTTCCCACATGGGTCAGTAATGATTTTGCCTTTACCACGACAAGTTGGACAAGTTTGGTTAACAGCAAAAAAACCTTGGCGCATTTGCACTTGGCCTTGGCCATGACACGTACCGCACGTTTTAGACTCTGTTCCTTTTTTAGCACCAGAACCATTACACTGCTCACAATGCACTAAAGTAGGAATTTGGATCTCTTTAGAGATACCTTTAACGGCCTCTTCTAATGTCAGCTCCATATTGTAGCGTAAATCAGAACCTTGTTGCGCACGTTGTTGACCACCGCCACGACGTCCACCACCAAAAATATCTCCGAATATATCGTCAAAACCACCGCCGCCAAAACCACCGCCGCCAGCTTGACCTTGTTGGTTAACACCATCATGACCATATTGATCAAATGCGGCTTTCTTTTGGGGATCGCTAAGAATTTCGTAAGCTTCTTTTACTTCCTTGAACTTTTCTTCTAGCGCATCATCACCTTTGGTACGGTCTGGATGGTACTTCATCGCTAAGCGTTTATAAGCTTTTTTAACTTCTTTTTCTGTCGCATCTCGGCCTAAACCAAGTACTTCATAACAATCTCGTTTAGACATGGTTATTTCTCAAATCTCTGTTTATTGAAAACAAACACGCGGATTATAGATAAATCCATAACCCGCGAGTTGAAACGATCTTACTTATTTAGGGGTTACCTAATTATTTTTTCTCGTCTTTTACTTCTTCAAACTCAGCATCAACGATGTCATCATCTTGCTTCGCTTGTGCATCAGGTTGCTCTGCACCTGCTTCACCAGCTTGTGCTTTCTGTTGAGCAATCTCACCTAATTTTTGAGCAGCTTCAGCAAGTGCTTGTGTTTTAGCTTCGATTTCAGCTTTATCTTCACCTTTAGACGCAGTTTCAAGTTCAGCTAGTGCTGCTTCAATTTTCTCTTTTTCGTCAGCAGGTAATGCATCGCCAGCTTCTTCGATTTGTTTCTTAGTTGCATGAACTAAAGCATCTGCTTGGTTACGTGCAGTGACTACTTCTTCGAACTTTTTATCTGCATCAGCATTTGCTTCTGCATCATTTACCATTTTTTCAATCTCTTCGTCAGATAGACCTGAGCTTGATTTAATCGTAATTTTTTGTTCTTGGTTAGTGTCTTTATCTTTAGCTGATACGTGTAAGATACCATCAGCATCCATATCGAATGTTACTTCTATTTGTGGTGTACCACGACTAGCAGCACGAATACCTTCTAGGTTGAATTGACCTAGAGATTTGTTATCTGCAGCACGCTTACGCTCACCTTGAAGAATGTGAATAGTTACCGCACTTTGGTTGTCTTCAGCAGTAGAGAACGTTTGTGACTGTTTAGTTGGGATAGTTGTATTTTTCTCGATAACTTTCGTTAATACGCCACCCATTGTTTCAATACCTAAAGATAACGGTGTAACGTCTAATAATAGAACGTCAGTTTTGTCACCAGAAAGTACAGCACCTTGAATCGCCGCGCCCATTGCAACTGCTTCATCAGGGTTAACGTCTTTACGAGCAGCTTTACCAAAGAATTCAGCAACAGCAGCTTGAACTAAAGGCATACGAGTTTGCCCACCTACTAAGATAACGTCATCAATGTCACCAACAGATAAGTCAGCATCTTTAAGCGCAATACGTAAAGGCTCAAGTGTTGCTTTAACCATATCTTCAACTAAAGACTCTAATTTAGAACGCGTTACTTTAATGTTTAAATGTTTAGGACCTGATGCATCAGCAGTGATGTAAGGCAGGTTGATATCTGTTTGTTGTGCAGAAGAAAGCTCAATTTTTGCTTTTTCAGCAGCTTCTTTAACACGTTGCATTGCTAGTGGATCTTTAGTTAGATCGAAGCTTTGCTCTTTTTCAAATTCTTTCACTAAGAAGTTAATTAGACGGTTATCGAAATCTTCACCACCTAAGTGTGTATCACCGTTAGTTGCTAGTACTTCAAATGTTTTTTCGCCATCTACTTCATCGATTTCAATGATTGAGATATCGAAAGTACCACCACCTAAGTCGTATACAGCAACAACGCTGTCGCCTTTAGAGTTGTTAACACCGTAAGCAAATGCAGCAGCCGTTGGCTCATTGATGATACGTTTAACATCAAGACCCGCGATACGACCAGCGTCTTTAGTTGCTTGACGTTGTGCATCATTAAAGTAAGCAGGTACAGTGATTACAGCACCAGATACTTTTTCACCTAGGTAATCTTCAGCTGTTTTTTTCATTTTTTTCAATACTTCAGCAGAGATTTGCGGTGGAGCCATTTTGTTTCCACGAGCTTCAACCCATGCATCACCGTTATCAGCTTTTACGATTTTGTAAGGCATGATTTTAATATCACGTTGTACTTCTTCGTCTTCAAAACGACGACCGATAAGACGTTTAATAGCAAATAAAGTGTTTTGCGGGTTAGTAACAGATTGACGTTTAGCAGGTTGACCTACTAATATTTCGCCATCTTCTGCATAAGCAATGATCGAAGGAGTTGTGCGCTCACCTTCTGCATTTTCAATAATTTTAGCTACATCACCATCCAATACAGAAACACATGAATTTGTAGTACCTAAATCAATACCGATAATTTTACCCATTTTTACTCTCTCCACACTTGTTAATGTTGTTACTTGTTTAGTTGACTATCTGCACGCTGGCAGTGTCTGTTCGATACTTTATATATAAGGGGCTATTTCTGTGTTTCAAGGGCAATTAGCAAAATAAATGCAATTTTTTTAAAATAAATAAAAAAAAGTGGCACAACTTAATCGTATTAACCGTCAAGCAATACGCAATATCAAACAAATGTTAAAGTAACTCATTGAAGGAAAGATAAAAGCAGTAGTATCCAAGGAATTCAACCTACAAAATATTGACTAATAATCAATAAGTTAAAGAAGATATGTATTAGCTAAACTACGCTTATTCATATACAAAAATAATTTAAATAGATACATGAATAAAAAAGATTAAATGAATAGTAAAAAGAATGAATCACATCATACTAAGTTAGCAAATGAAAATTATTTTTAAACTCTAGAAAATAAATCATCAGATACAAAAAAAAGCACCGAAGTGCCTTTTTCTATCAATAATTAATTGATGGTATTTTATAACGCACTAATTACTCTGCGGCTTTTGAAACCACAACCATTGCAGGGCGAATAACTTGACCACCGCTTAGCTCATAACCTTTTTGCATTACAGCAACAACTTGATTAGGTTCAACACCTTCAACAAACTGCATGCTCATTGCTTGATGCTTTTCAGGGTTTAATGCTTCACCCATTGGATCAATTTGTTGAATACCGATACTTGAAATTGCTTTCAGTAATTCAGTTAATGTCATTTGAACACCATCAACCATAGGTTTTAGCGTTTCATTTTCTTTATCAGCGTGCAGAATTGCTAATTCTAAATGATCAACAACAGGTGTTAATGCATTAGCAAATGTTTTTAATACTGATTTACGACGATTTTCTGAATCAATACCTGCTTTACGAATTTCGTTTTGAGAAAATGCTTGAGCACGGATCACAAGATCTTTTTGCTCTTTAACTTCTTCTTCAGCAGCAGCTAACTTTTTAGTTAACTCTTCAATCAACGCAGCTTGATCATCACCTTTGTCTGCAACTACTTCTTCTACTAACTCAGCTTCAACCGCTTCGTCACCCAAAACAGTTTCAATTGCTTCTTCTACAGTCTTTTTTTGTTCTTCGCTCATAATTCAATCCTACCTAATGTCATTTTGGTCAATATTATATGCTCTATTATGGGGATAGTAATAATAGTTTCAAGCCTGTTAATAAAAACATTTTTAAGAGGTATACTGAAAACCATTACATTTTATTGAATAGGCATTTTATGAGTCTGGATAGTAAGCAACAAAGTCAATTTAAAACCATCGGGTTAATTGGCAAACCACAGCACAGTGAAGCATTACAAACGCTGACTAGCTTATACTTTTTTTTGCAAGCCAGAGGCCATTCAATCATTGTTGATATTCGTCTTGCCGATGACTTAGAGCTACCACAAATACGTTATGAAGACTTAGTCGGTATTGGTCAAAAATGTGATTTAGCAATCGTTGTCGGTGGTGATGGCTACATGTTAGGCGCAGCAAGAGTGCTCGCAAGATTTGATATATCAGTGATTGGGGTTAATCGAGGTAATTTAGGCTTTCTAACTGACTTAGACCCAGAAGACTTTGAAAAACCGTTGACTGAAGTATTAGAAGGTACTTATCAAGCCGAAAATCGTTTTTTATTAGAAGCGCAAGTTTACAGCCACGGACATTTAAAAAGCAGTAGCACAGCGGTTAATGAAGCAGTATTACACCCTGACAAAATTGCCCACATGATTGAATTTGAAGTGTATGTTAATGATAATTTCATGATCAACCAACGTGCAGATGGTTTGATTTTATCCACTCCAACGGGTTCAACGGCTTATTCATTATCAGGAGGAGGCCCAATATTAACGCCTAAACTAGATGCAATTAGTTTATTACCCATGTTCCCACATACACTTAACAGCCGCCCTATTGTTATTGATGCCAATAGTATTGTGCGATTAAAAATAGCGCAATCTAATACAACAGAAATGCAAATTAGCTGCGATAGTCATGTTAACTTATCGGTTTTGCCTGGCGATGAAGTGGTGATTAAAAAGACACAACATAAGTTGAATTTATTACACCCACAAAACTATAACTACTTCCATGTATTACATAATAAATTTGGTTGGGGTAATAAACTTTTTTAACCTCACTTTGCTTTCAGTACTTTTATCTGTCATTCAAAGTACTGAAAGTGATCCTTAATATTGTCTCTTATCCAACTTTCAAACCAACTCCTTTCTCCCTGCAGAATTTAAATTATTTACATAAAATAGATAAGCAACACTTTACTGTTTAAAAAAACAGTACTAAACTACATTCTTAAACTGTATCTTTAACCAGTAGTTTTATCGTTGTTAATATCATCATAGGATGTCAATTTTATGCTAAGCCAATTAACCGTTCAGCACTTTGCAATCGTCAAATTTCTAGAGCTCGATTTTCACCAAGGCATGACCACCATTACTGGTGAAACAGGGGCAGGTAAATCAATCGCCATTGATGCTTTAGGCTTATGTTTAGGTGCACGAGCTGATGCAGGAATGATCCGCCAAGGAACAGACAAAGCAGAAGTGAGTGCGCGTTTTAATTTAAGCGATACGCCAAATGCTTTGACCTGGTTAAAAAATAACGACCTAGAAAATAGCCTCAGTGATAACGCTAATGAATGTTTGCTGCGTCGAGTGATCACCCGAGAAGGACGTTCACGCGCTTACATTAACGCAATACCAGTACCGTTATCACAGCTAAAAAGCTTGGGGCAATTACTGGTTAATATCCACGGACAACACGCACACCAAAGCTTGTTACGCAGTGATATACAGTTATCGATTATTGATGAATATGCAAATCATCAACAATTATTACAAAAAGTAAAAGATACCTACCAAGGCTGTCACTTCCTTAAAAAACAATTACAGCAACAGCAATTAAGCCAACAAGAAAAACAAGCGCGCAAACAATTGCTTGAATATCAAATTATCGAATTAGATGAATTTGCATTAGCAGAAAATGAATTTTCAGAAATAGAAGCTGAACATAAAAAATTAGCAAATAGTGGTGCACTCATTGAGAACTCTCAAAAAAGCTTAAATTTATTAACCGATTCAGACGAAGTCGATGCATTAAGCTTATTACAAAAAAGTATTTCCTTACTTGAATCACAAGTACAGCACGATAATAAACTAACCAACATTTTAGAGTCATTACAAGAAGCAGCGATTCAAATTGAAGAAGCAGGTTATGAACTACGCCAATACTGCGAGCAATTAGAGTTAGATCCTGAACAATTTGAACAATTAGAGTCACGCTTAAGCCAAGCAATGACACTATCTCGAAAACACCAAATTCAACCGGAAATGCTGTATTCATTTCATCAAAAATTAAGTAAAGAATATCAGCAACTTAATAATAGCGAAGCGCAAATTGAGCAGTTAACTATAGAACTAGATAATGCAAAACAAGATTACATAAAACATGCACAAAAGCTAAGCCAAAGCCGTCAACGCTACGCAAAAGAATTAAGTAAAAAGATAACTAAAAGCATTCAAAAATTGAATATGGAAGATGGACAATTTGAAGTTGCTATGACGCAGCATGATGCAGATAGCCTAAGCCCTCTCGGTATCGATGGTATTGAATTCCAAGTTGCCGCTAATGCTGGTCAAGGGTTACAAAACTTAGGTAAAGTCGCTTCAGGTGGCGAACTGTCACGTATCAGTTTAGCGATTCAAGTTATTATTAGCCAACGCATTTCAACCCCTACATTAATTTTTGATGAAGTGGATGTCGGTATCAGTGGTGCAACGGCAGCCGTCGTCGGTAATTTGTTACGTCAATTAGGTGAAAGTACTCAAATATTATGTGTAACCCATCTTCCACAGGTAGCTGGAAATGGCCATCAACAAATGACCGTAAATAAACATAGCGATGGCAAGAGCACTAACACTATGATGCAGTTATTAGATGAAACACAACGCGTTCAGGAGTTAGCAAGGTTACTAGGTGGGGATAGTATTACCGAACATACATTAGCGAATGCTAAAGAGCTGTTAATAGTTAATAGTTAATAGTTAATAGTTAATAGTTCAAATAACCGTCGAATGACTATCATTATCTAGCCCTTGCTTTTTTGCAGGGGCTTTTCACATCTTATATATTCATATCGCAAAACACTGTCTGTTAATATCTAGTTTGGTTAATACTTGGTCCGTTAAAAAATATTCACTCAGGCTATTAGGGCCATTACTGATGGCACTCAATGAACAGTAAATTACCCTTCAAAAAAGAGAAAAAACAAACATAAATGTCTTTTCTACTCTTTAAAGAGTGAAAGGTAGTGTTTAGTGTTTGGTGTTTAGTGTTTAGTGTTTAGTGTTTAGTGTTTAGTGTTTACAGCAAAAAAATCATTCTTTTGAGACATCAGCTTAATAATTTCAGTAGAGTGGATAGGCTTAGAGATTAAGTACCCTTGCAGGTAATCACAATCATTTTCAAATAACCATTGAGCCTGTTCTTCACATTCCACACCTTCAGCTACTAATTGTAGTCCCATTCCTTTAGCAAGACCGATGATTGAACGAATAATACATATATCCCCTTCATCATTAGGTAATCCATCAACAAAAGATTTATCAATTTTTAACTTAGAAACATTTAAGTTCTTTAAACGAGATAATGAAGAGTACCCCGTTCCAAAATCATCGATAGATAAATTAATACCTAGGTCAGTTAATTTTTCCATTTGGTTAGATAAAACGTCAAAATCACCTGAAAGTAATTCTTCTACTATTTCAAATTCAATTAATGATGTCGACACCTGATATCTATCTAAACAATCTCCTATTTGTTTAATTAACAGTGAAGAAAATAATTGTTCCGAAGATATATTTACAGACACTTTTTTAAGATTTAATCCTAAATGAATAAACTGTTTAATATCAATACAGGTTTGTTCAAAAATAACATTACCCAGTTCACCCATTAATCCTAAGCGCTTAGCAATAGGTAAAATAACATAAGGTGAAATCACCCCTTTAGTAGGATGTAACCAACGCACTAAAGCCTCTAAAGCAAAACCTGAAGACTGGTAATCTTGCTTTATAATCGGCTGATAAAAAGGAACAATTTGACCACCATTCAACGCATCGACAAACTCTTTTTCAAGTATTGCTTCTTCTTGATGTTCAATTAACCAGATAGGGTTAAAGTAAGAGACTAAACCATTACCTTCTTTTTTCGCTTTTAACATAGCGATTTCAGCTTTACGCAACGGATCTTTATCTACTAGTTCATTTATGAGACAAGTAATAATGCCGACACTCGCTGTTAAGTGGATCATTTCATTGCTAAAAGCTTTAAATGCGACAGTAAATTGTTCCTTAATGTCTAAAATAATTTGATCCAATTGACTTTGATTTTTGATAGAAGGTAACCACAAAGCAAAGAGATCACCCCCGACTCTAGATAGATTGTAAGGCGCATCAGACGAGATGTTTTCTAAACGACGAGCAATTTCACACAGCAGTTTATTGGCGACATCATAGCTAAATCGGGTATTAATATTGGTAAAATTATCCAAACCAATCAAGATCACAGCAAATTGATTATCATCGACAGCATGAGTTATATCTTGAGTGATTCTTTTTTGAAAAAACAAGCGATTTTCTAAACAGGTTAATGGATCGACTCTTTCCATATAACGCATTTTTTGCTTTTCCGAAAACCAGTAAGATTGGGCATAAACGAGTGAAATACTATCAGCTACCGAAACCGCATAAGATATTTCTGCCATATCCCAGTGCTGTACAGTAAGCGTTTGTTCAATACAAAGTACTCCCGCCAGTTTCCCATCTCTAAATATAGGGGCATCAAGTATCGACACAACATTTAATGGTGTTAAATAACCATCAAGGAACTCTCGAGTGCGATAATCCGTTCTAGCATTATCAGCATTGATAACTCTACTTGTATTAAGTGCTTTAAAATATTCGGGATAAGTTGATTCAGGAATTTCTAAGCCAGCTTCAAATTTATCTTCGGCTCCAACATAAAGATAATGACAAACAATAGTTTTTTTGTTTTCGCTGAAAAGCCATAGACTTACACGCGCTACATTTAATAATTGGCAACAAGATTTTAGAATGACTTGTATTTTAATATCTGAATCATCTTTCTCTGATTGACTATTTTGCACACCTAATTTCGTTAAAGATTGTTGCAACGTTAAAAACTTATTCAGTAAATCCATGAAAGTTACCCTTAATCAATCTTTACGCCTTTATATGTCAATTTTTTTATAAGCTGCATTCATCAATGCGGCTATTTAATGTATTAATAAAAAGATCATCTACACTACAATAAAACCATTCTATGATAACAAAGCTTACAATTGATACAAAAATACGTCTAAAGTAATAAACTTTTCTTAAATTAATGACTCTAAAGCACTAAGTAAGGCTAAAATATGCCACCAACACCTATTGAAAGTAGCAGAAAAAATAAAATCAGCCATTTTAACCATTTAGTAAATAGATAAGCTCAAAAGCGTTTCATTTTTAATCCCTTTGTATTTATTGAACTAGTAGAGACTTAAACCATCTAAATATTTTTATCGAGGAACAAAGCTATCAATTAAATACTTTGCTATATTAAAAACACTTTTTATGACTGGTTTTAAAAATGAAAAAAATTCTATTACTGCTTTCTATTATTGCGCTTTCAGGTTGTTCACAATTCGCATCAGATATTGAAGATGTGCCTTTATCAACGAACCTAACCTGGGAGCAACAGCAGCAAAAGTTACAACAACTTGATCATTGGACGCTCACCGGTAAATTAGCAATCTTTCTTGAAAATGATCGTCAAACTGCCAATATATATTGGAAACAACAAGGCGATAACTATTCTATTCAATTAACCACCTTTATTGGTACTCGTATTTTGCAAGTCACTAAAAATGCACAAGGTGTTGAGATCATTAATAATGATGATGAAGTATTTACAGGGCAAGATGCAAACACATTAATTAAGCAGTTATCTCCTGGCCTAGACTTGCCTATTTCAGCTTTACAACAATGGATTAAAAGTAACCCTGCTAATGCGTCATACCAACTAAATGACCAACAACAAGTCAATGATATTTTAGGTTTAGATGCAAGTCACAACCTATGGGAAGTTAGCTTTCAGCAATATCAAAATTTCTCTGGCATAGCCCTACCAAAAAGAGTTGATCTTAAACGCGATAATATCCGCCTTAAAATTGCCATTAATCAATGGAAAGTAGAAAATTAATCGAGCTTATTATGCAACCAGATACTATTCGCTGGCCTGCGCCAGCTAAATTAAATCTTTTTCTGTACATCACAGGACAACGTTCTGATGGCTACCATGAATTACAAACGCTGTTTCAATTCATTGACCGTTGTGATTACCTAAACATTAATGCCAATATGAGCGGCAATATAACCATTAGTCCCGCTATTCCTGATGTACCACTTGAAAGTAACCTCATTTATAAAGCAGCGATGTTACTTAAAAAACATGCTGACTGCCCGCTTGGTGCACATATCGAGTTAGAGAAAAACTTGCCAATGGGTGGTGGCTTAGGCGGTGGTTCTTCAGATGCAGCAACCACATTAATCGCATTAAATTATCATTGGGATTTAAACGTAAGCCAACAAACCTTGTCTGAGTTGGGTAAAAGCTTAGGTGCTGACGTGCCTATTTTTATTCACGGAAAAGCAGCCATTGCAGAAGGCGTTGGTGAAAAGCTCAACTCGGTGTCCCCTGCACAATCACACTATTTGATTGCCGTCCCAAGTTGCCATATTTCTACGCCTGCTGTTTTTAAAAATCCAGATTTAAAAAGAAACAGTAAAAAGCTTTCCCACCAAGAACTTATGAGCAATAAATGGACAAATGATTGTGAACCTTGTGTTAAAAAACATTATCCCGAGGTTGCTAATACTATCGACTGGTTGCTAGAATACGCACCAACTCAAATGACAGGGACAGGCGCATGTGTTTTTAGCACATTTAGCCATGCTAATGAAGCTGAGTTATTAGCACAAAAAACGCCAGAATGGTTGAATTGCTTCACCGCGGAAGGCTTAAATATTTCACCACTTCGTGAATTATTGACTACAAAAAATCAGACTAATCAATTTGCTTTATAATTGATTACACTTGTTAATGACATATTGCCATTAGCCAAATCAACAGGATGAAAGAGGTCCTCACAGTGCCAAACATGAAACTATTTGCAGGTAACGCAACACCCGATCTAGCTCAGAAAATAGCAGATCGTCTTTTCATCAAACTAGGAAGCGCTGACGTAGGTCGTTTCAGTGATGGCGAAATTCACGTGCAAATTAATGAGAATGTTCGTGGTGATGATATTTTCATCGTGCAATCTACATGTGCACCAACCAATGATAACTTAATGGAATTGATCGTGATGATCGATGCCCTTCGTCGTGCATCTGCTGGTCGTATTACCGCTGTAATCCCATACTTTGGTTACGCTCGTCAAGACCGTCGTGTTCGTTCAAGCCGTGTTCCAATTACAGCAAAAGTAGTCGCAGACTTCCTTTCTAACGTTGGTGTTGACCGTGTAATGACTGTTGATTTACATGCAGAGCAAATTCAAGGCTTCTTTGATGTGCCTGTTGATAACGTATTCGGTAGCTCTGTGCTATTAGAAGATATGTTAGAGAAAAAATTAGACAACCCAATGATCGTATCGCCTGATATTGGTGGTGTTGTACGTGCACGTGC
Organism: Psychromonas arctica; assembly: GCF_038155225.1. Taxonomy (GTDB): domain Bacteria; phylum Pseudomonadota; class Gammaproteobacteria; order Enterobacterales; family Psychromonadaceae; genus Psychromonas; species Psychromonas arctica_B. The sequence continues at coordinate 15,372 of NZ_JBAKBA010000054.1, forward strand.
ACATGCAAAACTATTAGATGATGCTGATTTAGCAATCATTGATAAACGTCGCCCTAAAGCAAACGTTGCACAAGTAATGCACTTGATTGGTGATGTTGAAGGTCGTAACTGTATTATCGTAGATGATATGATCGATACTGGTGGTACATTATGTCAGGCAGCAGCTGCACTTAAAGAACGTGGTGCACTTTCTGTATATGCTTACGCAACACACGCAGTATTCTCTGGCTCAGCAGTAGAGAACATTAAAAATTCAGTAATCGATGAATTCATTGTAACTGACTCTATTCCACTAACGGCTGAAATCTTAGCAACAGGTAAAGTTAAACAATTGACTTTAAGTGGTATGTTAGCTGAAGCGATTCGTCGCGTTAGTAATGAAGAATCAATTTCTGCAATGTTCCATTACTAAGATTCTATTACTAAAAATCAAATAGATAGTTACCCTCTATTTGATATGAATTTTTTAAAGCGCTTATTTGTTATGAATAAGCGTTTTTTTTTGCATTTAAATTGTACAAAAGTCTTTACTGGGTTACTATGGCGCGCCTTTTTTATACACCCTTTTTGGTGGGAAGGCGGTTATCGCTGGTCGCAAACGATAATCTATTTTAATTTGAAGAGACATTTTGTTTTTTCAACAATGGAGTTTTACCATGTCAATTACATTAGTAGCTACAACCCGTACAGATTTAGGGAAAGGTGCGAGCCGCCGCCTACGTCACACAGACCATACACCTGGTGTTGTATACGGTTCAGGAAAAGATCCTGTTTCACTTACTTTCGAACACAAAGAATTAATGAAAGTTGAAGGCATCGAAGCATTTTACTCTTCAGTATTAAGCCTAGAAATCGATGGTGTTGCTGAGCAAGTATTGCTTAAAGATATCCAACGTCACTCTTTCAAAGAGCGTATCCAACATTTAGACCTTTTACGTGTTGACGCAACTCACGCATTACAAACTACTGTACCACTACACTTCTTAAACGAAGATACTGCTACAGCTGTTAAAAATGGTGGCGTTATTGCTCACTTAGCAAATGAATTAGAAGTAACTTGTTTACCAGCTGATTTACCTGCATTCATTGAAGTAGACATCGCAAATGTTGAAATTGGTCAAACAGTTCACATCTCTGACGTTGTATTACCAAAAGGTGTTGAGTCTGTTGAGCTGATCAAAGGCGAAGAGCATGACTTACCTTTATTAGCTATCACAGCTAAGAAAGTAGTAGCAGAAGACGAAGAAGAAGCAACAACAGAAGCAGCTGACGCTGCTGAGTAATCGTGTCAACTACGATTAAATTGCTTGTGGGCCTGGCTAATCCAGGCCCCGAATATGCAAATACTCGACACAATGCCGGACAATGGTACTTACAACAACTCGCCTCTCAAGAAAATATTCAATTAAAACCTGAAGCTAAATTTTTTGGTCTAACCGGACGTATTCAGTTTGCTGGTAATGACATCCGTTTATTAGTTCCATCTACCTTCATGAATCTTAGTGGCAAAGCTGTTATCGCAATGGCGAAGTTCTACCAAATCAAACCAGAAGAAATTTTAGTCGCTCACGATGAGTTAGACATCCCACCGGGTGTTGCCAAATTTAAACTTGGTGGCGGTCATGGTGGACATAATGGTTTGCGAGATATCATTTCCAAGTTAGGCAATAATAAAAATTTTTACCGTTTACGTATTGGTATCGGCCACCCTGGCGATAAAAGTCGTGTTAGCGGTTATGTACTTGGTAAAGCAACGAGTACAGAACAGAATTTGATCGAGCAAAGTATCGATGAAGCAGCACGTTGCACACATATTTTAGGTGTTGACGGTATAGAAAAAGCGATGAATCGCTTACATAGCTTCAAAGCACAATAATAGTTAATTAATAGGATAAAATCATGGGTTTTAAATGTGGTATTGTTGGTTTACCCAACGTTGGTAAATCTACCCTTTTCAATGCGTTAACAAAAGCAGGCATTGAAGCGGCTAACTTTCCTTTTTGTACTATCGAGCCAAATACAGGCATCGTTCCAGTACCTGATCCACGTTTAGAGAAACTAGCTGCGATTGTAAATCCGCAGAAAGTGTTACCAACAACCATGGAATTTGTTGATATCGCTGGTTTGGTTGAAGGCGCATCAAAAGGTGAAGGCCTAGGTAATAAGTTCCTAGCAAATATTCGTGAAACAGATGCAATCGGACATGTTGTACGTTGTTTCCAAGATGACAATATCGTTCATGTTGCAGGTAAAATCGACCCACAAGAAGATATTGACATCATTAATACAGAGTTAGCACTAGCTGACTTAGAAAGCTGTGACCGCGCTATCTTACGTTTAGTTAAGAAAGCAAAAGGCGGCGATAAAGACGCTAAATTTGAAGTACCTGTTCTAGAAAAAATTAAAGCACATCTAGAAGCTGACGGTATGGTTAGAAGTTTAGATCTTGAAAAAGAAGAATTAGCAGCCATTGAATACCTTAGTTTCTTAACACAGAAGCCAACAATGTACATTGCTAACGTTGCTGAAGATGGTTTTGAAGACAATCCATTCTTAGATAAAGTACGTGAAATTGCAGAAAAAGAAGGTGCTGTTGTTGTGCCTGTTTGTGCTGCTATTGAGTCTGAAATTGCAGAGCTGGACGATGAAGATAAAGCAGAATTTTTAGAAGGTATTGGCCAAAGTGAGCCAGGCCTTAATCGTGTAATTTACAGCGGTTATGAACTATTACATCTTCAAACTTACTTCACTGCAGGCGTTAAAGAAGTACGTGCTTGGACTGTACCTGTTGGCGCAACAGCGCCTCAAGCAGCTGGTAAAATTCATACTGATTTCGAGCGTGGTTTTATCCGTGCTGAAATTATTGGTTATGAAGACTTTGTTGAATTTAAAGGCGAAGCTGGCGCAAAAGAAGCAGGTAAATGGCGTTTAGAAGGTAAGTCTTACGTGACTAAAGACGGCGATGTTATCCACTTCCGCTTTAATGTTTAATGAGCTTACTTTAATGTGACTCTAAAAATGGCAACTTCGGTTGCCATTTTTGTTTTTGGATTTTTATATTAAAAATTTTTACTATATAGCAGTTTAATTAATATAAGCGGTATTTTTTACTGGTTAGAATTTTTCATTAGATAAGTAACTATTTTTATTCTTTAAATAATTATAACTTTCGACATCTAAGCTATCTCAATTCTATTTCTACCATTCTTTTTGGCTTCATATAAAGCATCATCAGCACGTTTTAATAAACCATCAAAACCTTTATCTGTTGCTTCTAATTTCGCCATACCAATACTGATAGTAATATTAATATCATTTGGATTAAGCGATTCTATTGCATCAAGTAAGCCTACCGATTTATTAACGGCTTCTTCGCCTTCGCATGAATCAAATAGAATAATAAATTCTTCACCGCCCGATCGAGCAATCAAATCCATAGTGCTAGATTCAAGCTGCAAAGTATTGGCCACCTTTTGTAATACCTGATCGCCAATAGCATGCCCGTAATTATCATTAACCATTTTGAAATGATCAATATCAATCATTAACACCCATAAAGATGATGCATTATTTTTTGCAGTGGTGACTTTCTGAACGGCGGTATCCATTAAATGATGACGATTATATAATCCTGTTAATTGATCATAAAATGCCATTTTATTCAATTTATCTTGTTGCAGCTTAATCGTTAAATGAGTGTTAACACGAGCACGAACGATGACCTGACTAAACGGTTTAGTAATATAATCAACTGCACCAATTAAAAAGCCTCTCTCTTCATCTTCTTCTGCTTCTAACCCAGTTACAAAAATAATTGGAATAGAGGCAGTCAAAGGATTACTTTTTAACAACTCGCACACTTCATACCCATCCATATTAGGCATGGTGACATCGAGCAAAATCAAATCGGGTTGTGGCAACTGCTCTGACATTTCTAAACATTCAACGCCACTGGTCGCTACTTTGACTTTATGTGACTTTTCAATACATGACGTTAATATATTCAACGTTGTTGGAGAGTCGTCAACAATTAGCACTAATTGCTTTTTAAGCATTATTTAAAATTCCACTTTTAATTTTTATACACTTATTATTTTAATCCAAGACTAAAATTGTCTTTATATTTACGCAATAATTGAATACAAACGAATCATTAAATACAAATATCAAATATATTAGCGCTTTCTGCTCTATGAGCTTATTGATTTAAAATGATATTAATGACAACTTAAATTTAGAGTTGGACTAATCTAATTAAACTATAATAATTAGTTTAGCGACAAAACACCAAAATGCATTATCACCACTTATTGGCCATAATATACACATAAAGTAGTAGCCCATACAAACCAAAAATTAATCAAAGCTATTAAATATTCATTTAAAGGTCTTTACCTAACTCTTTCATTTAACGCAATATATGAAGGCATGGTTTTTCTATTAAAATGGACTGTTCTTAATTAACTAATCTGGACACACTTGAATATCAACACCTTGTGCTGAAAACAACGATAGTAATTTTTCATCTGACATAGAGTCGGTGACTAGACAATCAATCTTATGAACATTACAGACTTTGTGTGTCGCCATTTTTCCCAGTTTTAAATGAGAAGCAAGCGTAATAACACGTTCTGATTGCTCAATAATCGTCGCCAGTGTTTCAGCCTCATCAATATGGTTGATACTGAGCCCTTGGCTAGGATGTAATGCACACACCCCCAGAAAACAACTATCAAAGTGAATTTTTCGCAGCATGGCATTCGTTGTGGCACCCAAAGCCATCACTGAGGGTTTAAATATTTTTCCACCTAACAAAATTAATTCAATATTATTATGATGAATTAACTTAGTCGCCACTAGTGGGCTAGGGGTGACTACCGTAAAATTAAAGTGTGTCGGTAAATTCATGGCTAACTGCAGGCAAGTACTACCAGAATCAATCAGGATCGTTTGCCCTTCTTTGATCAAAGGAATAGCCGCGAGTGCAACACGTTGCTTTAAAGGATCAATTTCTTCATGACGCTCACGATACTCTTGATTCTCATGTTGCAAAGGTAACGCGCCACCATGAACACGACGTAGCTGCTTAAGTTCATCGAGTAATTTCAGATCACGACGCACAGTATCTTCAGACACACCAAGTTGCACACTTAATTCCGCGGCATAGACTCGGCCTAATTGGCTTAACAACTCTAATATTTTGCTGTGTCTTTGTTGTTGTAACATAATTTACCCTGCGCTTTTATTCATGATTTTACTTAATTATGCAGGAATATCTCATCATTAGCACCCTTCCCTTTGCATGGAAATGCGTCTTTGTTATCAATGACCACACAACGGGCTAGCATAACAATTAAAAGCCTCTGCCAACGCTTATAACGATGCTTATATTTCGATTTCACACTACTAAAAAATAACCGCTAAATTACCCCTTCTCAATAACAGGTTTAAACTGATATTGAGGTGCTAACTGACTAAAACCTGCCGACGCGCCTTTAGTGACATGGATTTGGTGGTTAATACGCTCTTTTAAGGCATCAACATGCGAGATAATACCAATTAACTTACCCGTCGCATTTAAACGTTCTAATGCTTCTAAAGCCACTTCTAGGGTATTAGCATCTAACGTACCAAAACCTTCATCTAAGAATAATGATTCTATTTGTGTTTTATGGCTCACTAAATTTGATAAAGCCAACGCTAGCCCCAAACTGACTAAGAAACTTTCACCGCCAGATAACGTCTTAACATCTCGCACCGCATTCGCTTGCCACAAGTCAACCACTTGCAACGCTAAAGGTTGGTTAATATTGCGCTGTAACTGATAACGTTGATGTAAGTTAGCCATCTCTTTATTCGCTAAATAAACTAAGTTATCTAACGTCACTCCCTGCGCGAAAGTTCTAAATTTAGCGCCATCCGCAGAGCCAATTAACTTATTAAGCATTTCCCATTGCTGTGCATTTTCTTGTTTCTGTTGTTGTTGCGTTAATAAGTTTTGTTGCTTAACTTTGGCACTATCATCGGCTTGTAACAACCCTAACTTAGTTGCATAAAGCTGATGATGTTGTTCTATTTTTTGTTCAGACTCCGCCAATGCCACCTTTGCTTGCACTAAATCTAACGCAGTTAATTCCAATGCTTGTTGCGTGGTTAGCTGGTTTTCTAATGTTTGTAAGCGTGTTGTTTCAGTTAATAACTGCTGTTGTAGCTGTTGCCTCTGTTCCGTTAACGCTTGCATTTCATCTTGCGTTAAACAGGCATCAAGGTAACCCGCTTGGTCAGCAAACAGTGAAGAAGTTAATGCCCTTGTAAATAGCTCATCAGCATGGGTTAACTGCTCTTTATATTGAGCTTCTAAAGTAACCAGCTGCGAGTTTTCACCTTGCAATGCTTGTTCTGTAGCACTTAACGTTTGTAATACTGATTTAGCCGCTTCTAACTGAGTTTGGCATTGTGTTAGTTGCTGTTGTGCTTTATCACGTAATTGTTGCTGAGAAAGATCACCAAACTGCGTTTTCCTTTGTTGTTGCAACTCCGTTATTTTTTCAGTTAACGCATTAATTTGAGTGGTGACTTGTTGTAATAGCGCGGTATGTTGCTGTGCAACTTGTTGTGCTAATGAATGTTGTTGCGATAACTCAGCCAGTTTTTGTTGTAGTTGCTGCTCATTGGTTAACTGTAATTGATAGTCAGAAACTTGCTGTGTCATGTCTGCTAACCATTGTTCAGGTTGATTAAAAATGACGGTTGGATTTAAAAAGGTTAAGTCATTAGCCTCTGAAAGCTGAGAGTGATCTGGCAAACTGTCTATGATTGTTTGTTTAACGGTATCTGTTTTTAATGCAACTTGCTCAGATTCAGCTGTTAATGATTCAAGTTGTTCAATTAATGACGTTTGTGCATGTAAACTCTGTTGCTGCGTTAATGATAAATTATGTTTGTCAGCCGAAAGCACTTGTAATTGATTTGATTGATCAGACTGTCGCTTTTCTAAGGTTCGAACCGCTTCCATTTTTTGAGTTAACTGCTGTGCTTGTGATGTTAATGCCTGTCTCTGTTTTAACAACAACTCACTGCTTTGTGGGTTATATTCCAGAGTCATTAAATAAGCATTATTTGTCCATAAAGTCAGTAATTCCTGTCTTTCAACTAACAAAGCTTGTAGTGAAGACTCAATCTGAACTAACTGCAGTTGCTTGGTTTTTAATTGTCCATTTAACTCACTATAACGATTACGAGCTTCAAGCAATTGTTGCTGTTGTTCGTTTAAACGAAATTGATGATGTGAGGCATCAATTTTTTGATAATTAACTAAAGCAGGATGTTCTAACGAACCACATAAAGGACACGGCTCACTTTCTTCTACTTTCATTTGCAGCGCGCTAAGACTTTGTATTATCTGATCTTGCTCAAGCAGTTTTTCTGTATTGTTTACATCCTCGGCTAGTTGCTTACCCTGAGTTTTCCAGACGAGTAGCTGTTCATTCTCTACTTGTAATGAGGCTTCTAAGTTAGCTTTATTATCTGTTATTTTTGTTAGATCCACTTCAATACGATCCAATTTATCCACCAGCGGTAAAGCTGACTGACAATGTTCTAATTCGTTTTGAATATTAACTAACTGTGCATTTGCATTCGTCAGTGATGATTCAGGTAATAAAGCTAATGCATTTTGAATGTCAGACTGTGTTTTCTGAAGCGCCAATTCTAATGGTTCAACTTGACCCATTAATGCATTCATTGCTTGCTCAGCTTGATGACTTGACTGAAGAGCTTCAGATTTTTTCTTTTCAGTTAGTTGTAATGTTTGCGAAAGCGTTGATTTTTTATCTTGCATCTCACTAAGCTGATTGAGCTGAAAGGAGATAGTCGATAACTTTTCGCTTACTTGTGGAATATAAGCACGTGATTTTAAAATTAACTGACTGTCTTGAATCTGAGTTTGATAGTCAGTTATTTGTAACTTTTGCTCTGTGAGCTTTTGATTTTCCTGCATTAAAAGCTTTGATTTTTCAGCTTGTTCTTGATTTAACTGTTCAAATTGAGATTGTTTATCTGCGATGGATAACTCTAAAGGCACTAATACACGGTTAATTTCATCTAAGGTTTTATCAGTTGTTTGTTGCTGCGCTTGTAATTGTTCACTTTTCAATGATTGATCTTGTTGTGCTTGCTGCATTAGCGTTTTATTACTATTACGCTTTTGTTCAATATCCAATAATTGTTGTTTAACACGTTCATGTTGCGAGAAAGATTGCTGTTTTGAGTCAAATAAAGGCGTTAATTTAGCCGCTTTTTCAGCGTTGACTAAAGCTTTATCTTTGCTTGCAAACTCGTGTTGTTGTTGATTTATGGTAGCCACAATGTCAGTTTGCTTTTTCACATCGTCAGAAAGTTTTTGCGTTTGTTGCAACCAATTACAGGCGGTTTCTAAGGCTTTATGTTCTGTTGTTAATGTTTTTTGTTGTTGAGATAGCGTAACAATCTCTGCGTCTAATTCAGCGCGTTGATCTTCATCTAACAAACTTAATACTTTTGATTGTTCAGTGAGTAATGTTAATTCGCTTTGGATCTGCTTATTTTGCTGATAAACGTACTGTGCAATTTCACAATATATTTCAGTCCCAGTTAACTCTTCTAATAATTCAGCTCGCTCACCACTTGAAGCATTCAAGAACGCCGCAAAACCACCCTGCGCTAATAACATAGACTTAGTAAAACGAGAGAAATCTAATCCAGTCAGCTCGGTGACTTGTTTTAATACTTCACTGCTTTTAGTGGCCAGCACTTTGCCATCTATTTCAGTTAATTCACAAATCGGCGCTTGCAAGTTACCATCAGCATGGCTACGAGCACGTTTTTGCGACCAATAAACTCGATAGCCTTTGCTTTTAACCGCAAACTCAACTTCCGCTAAACAATCACCACAACCGCGCGTCATTAATTCATTTTTACTTTGCGTTAATTTATCTAAGCGTGGTGTTTGTTGATATAACGCTAAACAGATGGCATCTAAAATAGTACTTTTACCCGCTCCCGTTTGCCCAGTGATCACAAATAAAGCGTTCTCTTGAAAAGCTTGATCTTGAAAATCAATTTTCCATTCACCTTTTAAGGAATTTAAATTTTTAAAACGTAAAGAAAGAATCTTCATGATTGATGCTCCACAGCTGATAACACTTCAGCAAATAACCCTTTTAACTGTTGCTTCTGTTCGTCACTAATATTGTCTTCAATATCCAAACGATGCTCAAACAATTGTTCTGGCGTGACGTTATCCAAACTTTTTTTATCGTTATCTTGCCATTGATTAGCTTCATTAATCTGCGGACTACTGACTTTTAAAATATCAATGTGAGTCCCTTCTACTAATTGACTCAAATGAGTGTGCAAATCTGACATGTAATGCGCCTGTTTAAGTTTTACTTCCACCCAAACACTTTGCTCAAGGTCATCGGACTTAAGTGCGTTAATTTGATCAGAAATACTATCAAGGTCGCCACTGATTACTTTTAAAGATTGAAAAGTCGGAATGTCTATTTCACTCACGCTAAGATCTGTTTTATTCGTAAACTCAATCAGATTCACTTTCTTGGTTTGTTTGCTTTCATCAAAGCTCAATGGAATAGGCGAACCGCTATAACGAATAACGTCAGACTGTTGCACTCGTTGCGCCTTATGAATATGCCCTAATGCAATATAGTCAAAAGCCGGAAACAATGAAGAAGGAAAAGCCGTTAACGTACCAATATAAATTTCACGTACCGAATCAGATACCGCGCAACCCACAGCGGTTAAATGGCCCGTTGCTAAAATAGGAGTGTCAGTATTCGCTTGTTCTTGCGCAGTTTCATAGATTCGTTGATAAGTATCGGCAATTCCCTGCTGCAATGACATCTGTTTATGTTCAGCCGAACTACCTTGCTCACTCACCATCACATCAGTTGCACGTAAAAAAGGCAACGCACATAACAAAGCCTGTTGTTCACCACTTTTATTTTTTAAAGAAATAAGGTGATCAGCTAAGTTCTCGCTTAAGCCAGCCAACACAGAAACGTTTAAAGCACTTAATAGAGATTTACTTTCATTTAACACAGCAACACTGTCATGGTTGCCTGAGACGATCACTAACTGTGAGCAATAGCTTTGTTGTAATTGCACCACAAAGTCTCCGTATAGTTTACGTGCATAAGAAGCAGGTGATGCACTGTCGAAAATATCACCGGCAACGATCACCGCATCAACTTGTTGCTTATTAACGACCTCAATTAACCACGACAAAAACTGTTGATGTTCATTTTCACGTGTTTTCATCATAAAATACTGGCCAAGGTGCCAATCTGAGGTATGTAATATTTTCATGTTTCACTATTCTTAAGTTAAATTATGATCAGTTTATCTTTTTCAGGCGTATAAAACTCTATTCAGCGTTGTTTTTGATTATGTTTGCACAAAATAAAAACAACTTGATTAGCAATTAAGCAAAAAAACAAAAAAACGTTTTTTTTATTAAAAAATAGTTGACGAGGTTCACTGATATCCGCATAATGCGCCCCATCGAAATGACGCACTGTTCTGCAGAGGTCATTAAGATTAAAGTAAAAAATGGCTACATAGCTCAGCTGGTTAGAGCACATCACTCATAATGATGGGGTCCCAGGTTCAAATCCCGGTGTAGCCACCATTTACTTTACGCGGAAGTGGCGGAATTGGTAGACGCGCTAGATTTAGGTTCTAGTATCGTAAGATGTGAGAGTTCAAGTCTCTCTTTCCGCACCATTCTTTATTTCTATAAAGAAGCCAGAGAAGAATAACTCTATAAAATAACCACTCAACGAGATTAAACTCTATAAAATAGTAATTGGGATATCGCCAAGCGGTAAGGCACCGGGTTTTGATCTCGGCATTCAGAGGTTCAAATCCTCTTATCCCAGCCACATTATCTAATGCGTTTTTAACGAATTAGAATCCTTGAAGAAGGTTAAACTTAACAACTGGGATATCGCCAAGCGGTAAGGCACCGGGTTTTGATCTCGGCATTCAGAGGTTC
>NZ_JBAKBA010000055.1:0-26352 GCF_038155225.1 Psychromonas arctica
ATAAGTTATTTTAACCAGTAAAATAGATCAGTTAATTAGTGTGATTGGTATAAATTAAGCCTTTATGGTTCTGGTTCTACAAAAGGCTTAATTAGACTTTATTGCTTTACAATAGCGAAAAACAAAAAGGCCGTTGCCAGTAAATTACTGACAACGGCCTTCCTTTTAACTATTGATAACTAAGTAATTTAATTAGTTACTAGTAGGTAAACGATGGTTTGTATTTGCTAGCAAAGTAATATTAGCTTCACGTGCTTTCTCTGCATCACCGGCCATAATCGCAGAATAAATTGCGCGATGCTCACCGATACAAGTACCACCTTTTTCAGAAGAGTGGCTAATAAAGCTTTTAAACATAGTACATAACACATTAGCAAAAGGTAAATAAAAGCTATTACCTGTTGATAAAAAGACAAGACGATGAAATTCCATATCCACTTCCATCCACTTTGCAGCATCGAAGTTTTTAGACACATAATCCATTTGTTGGAAAGTAGCAGATAATAAAATTCTTTGTTGTGCAGTGGCATTTTTTGCTGCTAATGCTGCTGCCTCTGGTTCAATTGCTTTACGTAATGCTAGAAACTCTTGGTAAACAATTGCATTATCACCTAGATCGATAACCCAATCTAATAACTGTGCATCTAAAAAATTCCAGTTGTCACGACTTTTAACACGCGTCCCAACTTTTGGTTTAGATTCCAATAAACCTTTTGATGTTAATAATTTAATAGCTTCTCGTAACGCAGTTCGACTAACACTGAATTGCTGACATAACACCATTTCACTAGGAATGATCTCATTCTGAGCCGCTTCACCAGATAATATTTTTCGCGCGATTTCACGTGCAACTTGCACATGTAGACTGCGCTTTGAGCCTGCAATCTGTATGAATGGGTTATGCATAATTTCTCTTCAAATATAAGAATCAATCCACATTATATGATAAATGTGAAACCTTAGATACAAACAACTAATTGCCAAATAAAACTACATCTATCCATTTGATTTTAAATAAAAAAACAGACTTATTTGGAATGAAAATAGTGTGTTTTTTAAAATCAAAACAAAAAAATAAATTGAATCTACATCATGTTTTGATAGAAAAATTGTTATCTCACAGATAAAAAATATAAAAAAACCAACCTAAAGATTGGTTTTTAAAGATGAATAAATAACCAAAAGTTATTTATTCATATGGATATCCATTTGTGGGAATGGAATTTCGATACCTGCTTCATCTAAATCATTTTTAATGGCTTCCATTAATTCAAAGCGAACACGCCAATAATCAGGGCCATTAACCCATGGACGAACCACTAAGTTAACACTTGAATCAGCTAATTCAGCAACAGCAACTAATGGCTCAGGCGACTTTAAAATACCGTCATTTGCTTTAAGCACTGCTTCTAATACGGCTTTTGTTTTCGCTAAATCTGCGTTGTAACTCACTCCAATAATTAAATCGATACGACGAGTAGGTTTACGAGAGTAGTTAACAATATTACCACCCAAAATAGCTGAGTTAGGTACAACTACAAATTTATTATCTGGCGTTGTTAAGGTAGTTGAAAAAATTTGCACTGATTCAACAGTGCCAGCAGTACCGGCTGCTTCTATATATTCACCCGCTTTAAAAGGACGCAAAGCAATGATTAATACACCTGATGCAAAGTTAGATAGAGAACCTTGTAATGCAAGACCAACCGCTAAACCTGCAGCACCAATAATGGCAACAAAAGAGGTCGTTTCGACCCCAATTCGACCTAATGCGGCAATAATAACAAACGCAATAATAACGTAGCGAACCATATGTGAAACAAAATCGATTATGGTGTTATCTAATTTACGTTTTGTTAATACTTTATGTAGAGTACCGGCAATAAAACGAGCCACCATCATACCGACTATCAAGGTAGCAATAGCAAATATAATATTCATACTATAACTAATAATTAAATCTTGATTCTCTGAAAGCCATTTCACACTATCGTTAAGTACATCTACATTTTGCTCAATAACGTTAGTAACAGCGGAGGCTGCACTTTCTTCTTTCGACATATTCTAACCCCTTTAATAAATTAGCTTTGTGTTAGTTGCTTATAAAAAAATATCCATTGGCTTTTAAAGTGCAGTGTTGGTTTTTGTTTAAACTGAGAGCGAACAAATTGAGCCATTCGACCTTCGATGTAAGCTAATAATAAATTAGCTAATATACCTTCATCCATTTCAAATTTTTGACCATCTGAAATTGGGCGTTCGCGCAAGGTTTGTTTAATCTGTGTTTCTAACTTAGAAAAAACATGTTCGATACGCAGTTGTAACCTTTCATTCTCACCGACTAATGCATCGCCACTTAAAATACGGGTGATCCCTGGATTTTGCTCAGAAAAACCTAATAAAAAATGCACGATATGTTCTATTCGAACAAAAGTATCTTTCTGCTGCTCTTTAATGACATTAATATGACTAAATATAGTGGTTTCAGTAAAATCTATCAAGCCTTCAAACATACGTGCTTTGCTTGGAAAATGACGATATAAAGCAGCCTCTGAAACGCCCACTTCTGCAGCTAATTTAGCTGTTGTTATTCGTTGTCCTGGTTTTCCTTCTAACATAATAGCTAGAGCACTTAAGATATCATCCTTGCGATTTACTTTATTTTTGGTGTTTTTTACAACCATTTCAATAACTTCCTTTGTTATCATTATTGTTTTTCTGAGTACTCAAAACCGCCCTCTCCACGTTGTATTTTTGAAAGATATCATCCAATCAAAATTAATTGATTGTTCAGAATATTGATGATTATCGATCCTCTGAAGTTAATGTAAATGCTTATTTAAAGTATTCTCTCTTATTAAAAAGAGTTTATACTTTCAAATTTATATCTTCGGGTAATAGAAGTTTGCTATCGACCCTAAAGCCGATAACTTTAAACTTAAGTTATTACATTAATATGGCTCTAAGAACGCATTTCATACTGTTGAGATATTATTTTAAGTAACTGAGTAGCAACTTCTTTTTTATTATTTAATCCAATATCAAAGCGCTTATCTTTAGCAAAAACGGTTAACGCATTATTTTCACTATTAAACCCTTGACCACCAACCGAAACATCATTTGCAGCAATTAAATCTAAGTTTTTACGTTTTAACTTACCTAATGCATAAGCTTCAACATCATTGGTTTCTGCTGCAAACCCAACACAAAAAGGTCGATTACTCGCATTAGCGACATCGGCAATAATATCTGGATTTTTTACTAAGGTTAATGTAATTGAATCCGTATCTGCTTTCTTTTTCATTTTTTCGCTATGAACTTCCTCTGCGCGATAGTCAGCAACAGCAGCACAAGCAATAAATATATCTGTCATCGGAAGCGAATCCAATGCAGCTTGATGCATTTCGCGAGCACTTTTCACATTCAAACGTTTAATCGTCGTAGGCAAGGTTAAGTTCACAGGTCCTGCAATCACGGTAACGTTAGCGCCCATACTTAATGCCGCATTAGCTAATGAAAAACCCATTTTACCAGAGCTATGATTGCTAATGTAACGTACAGGGTCTATTGCCTCTTGGGTAGGTCCAGCCGTGATAACAACATTAATACCAGCTAACGATTGATCAGTTGGAGCAAAGAATTCACAACTTAATTTAACTAAGTCAGGCACTTCTAATAACCTTCCTGGACCAATGTCACCACAGGCTTGAATACCTTGAGCAGGCCCCCAAATTAATATGCCACGATCTTTTAATACTGTTAAATTATCTTGTGTCGCTGGTGCGAGGTACATTTGTTGATTCATTGCAGGTGCAATCGCAATAGGTGAAGGTGTTGCTAAACATAATGTTGTTAGTAACTCGTCAGCCATCCCTGCACGTAAACGAGCAATGGCATTAGCAGTAGCAGGTGCAATTAAGATTAAATCAGCCCATTTAGCCAATTCAATATGTCCCATTCCAGCTTCAGCTTGTGGATCCAGTAAGTCATCATAAATAACATGGCCAGAAACAGCCTGCATTGTTAAAGGAGTGATGAATTGCTTTGCAGAGGCAGTCATAACAATACGAACCTGCGCTCCTTGATCCATTAAACGACGCGTTAATTCAGCGCTTTTATAGGCAGCAATACCACCACAAACACCTAAAAGTATCTTTTTCCCTTCGAGGGGTAATATTGGCAACATAAGCTTCTCAAAAAGGTTGATAAAAAAAAGGAAGTTACAATAACACAAAAAAGTTACGCAATATGTACAACTTCAACTAGATTTAAAGTTCTATAGTTTGTTTAAGGAGGTCTAGTTTGGCATCAATAAAACAATGGCCGAAACAAGAAAGGCCACGTGAAAAGCTAATTCAACATGGCGCTAACAGTTTAACTGATAGCGAATTATTGGCTATTTTTTTACGAACAGGCTGCAAAGGCATCGATGTAGTTACCTTGTCTCGGCAATTATTAATCGACTTTGGGTCATTACGATCCCTTTTTTCTGCCAGTGAAAGTGATTTTTGTTTGCACAAAGGATTAGGCCAAGCAAAATATGTGCAATTACAAGCGGTATTAGAAATGTCTCGACGTTATTTACAAGAGCCATTAATGAAAGGTGACCCACTAACAAGTGCGACACAAACTCAAGAGTTTTTAAGTGCAAAGATGCGCGATTATCCCTATGAAGTATTTGCAGGCTTATTATTAGATAGCCAACATCGTGTTATTCGCTTCCATGAATTTTTCTTTGGCACAATTAACTCTGCAAGCGTTCACCCAAGAGTAATAGTTCAAAAAATATTACAAGAAAATGCCGCTGCAATTATCCTTGTTCATAATCATCCTTCAGGTGATCCAACGGCTAGCCAGTCAGATAGAAATATTACTGAAAAACTTGTGAATACACTGCAATTAATTGATGTTAAAATATTAGACCATTTCATCATTGGTGATGGAAAATACACCTCATTTGCGGAAAAAGGGTGGATTTAAAGCATTTATTGTCAGAATTGTTGATCTTTTAATCTCAATCATGTATAAAATGCGCCCTCGACGCCTTTGGCGACGGCTAAAAAAGGTGTTCGACTATTTTGCTCGAGTAAAACTAATATTTTTGGAGAATTTCGACATGTCTAGAGTATGTCAAGTTACAGGCAAGCGTCCAGCTGTTGGTAACAATGTATCACACGCAAAGAACCGTACACGACGTCGTTTCTTACCTAACCTACAAACACACCGTTTTTGGGTTGAGAGTGAGAACCGTTTTGTTAAATTACGCCTAACTACTAAAGGTATGCGTATCATCGACAAAAAAGGTATTGATTCAGTTTTGGCTGATATCCGTGCTAATGGCGTTAAAGTTTAAGGAGCTTAAAAATGCGTGATAAAATTCGTTTAAATTCAAGCGCTGGTACTGGTCATTTTTATACTACTGATAAAAATAAAAAGAACATGCCTGAAAAGTTTGAAATCAAAAAGTTTGATCCTGTAGTACGCAAACACGTAATCTACAAAGAAGGCAAGATCAAGTAATTTTGATTTAACCTTTTAAAAAACCCAGTTTATACTGGGTTTTTTTATGCCTGAAGAAAAAGGAGTTACTATGCGTTTATCCAAAAGAGGTTGGAACAATGTGCTTATTTTTGGCGTATTGCTCATCATCTTTATTTTTAACTTTAGTCAGCAATTCCGTTTATCTTCTACTATTCCACAACGTACCGTTATCTCATCCAATTTAACGATTGTAGAAATAGAAACACCAGATTACGTCATAACCCGAGTAGGCCGAAATTGGCAAAGTAAACCTAGTGTAGGGCTTTCAAATAATAACCTCCAGCAGATTATTAATAACTGGCAAACAGTCCCTCTAGATACCTTAACGGTGCAGAATTTACCAACATCTGACTTTATCCTTAAGTTTTTTGTGACAGAGCAAGTTCAACCGATCATTGTACAGCTCCACCAGCAACAAAATGACCAATATGTTTTACAAGTTAATGAAAATACTTTTTTATCATTACCAACAGAAAAACTAACTTCTTTTTTAGGAAGATAAGCACTGCATTAAATAATGACCCTATTTATCTAATTCAAAAACTCAGTTAACTAATTTTCACAATTACGATATGGTGATTCATTAATTTAAGTCTACAACGAGATAAATATGCCAGAACTACCAGAGGTAGAAACAAGCCGTCGTGGTATTAGTCCACATATTGTTAATCAAAAAGTAAGCAATGTAATACTCCGTCACCACCAATTACGTTGGCCTATTCCAGAAAATCTATTAGCTTTAATAAAAGACCAAGTGCTATTAAATATTGATCGCCGAGCTAAATATCTTTTATTACGTTTTGAAAGTGGCACCTTATTGATTCATCTCGGTATGTCTGGCAGTTTGCGGATTTGTGAATTAAACACGCCAGCGCAAAAACATGATCATGTTGATTTGCAGTTTGAGCATTGCTTATTACGTTACACAGATCCAAGACGCTTCGGTGCCATTTTATGGTTAGGTGACTCGCCAGAAGATAGCTCTTTATTAAGTATTTTAGGGCCAGAACCATTATCCGATGAATTCACCGCAGAAATGCTTTATGTACAAGCAAAAAATAGAAAATTGCCTGTAAAGCAGTTCATTATGGAACAAAAAGTGGTGACTGGTGTTGGTAATATCTACGCGACTGAAGCTTTATTTAAAGCAGGCATAAGCCCTATCCGAGCTGCCAACAATATTAATTTAAAACGTTATCAATTGTTAGTTGACGCGATTAAAGAAACTCTAACTGAGGCAATCAAACAAGGCGGTACGACATTAAAGGATTTTGTAGGTGGTGATGGTAAACCCGGTTACTTTCAACAAACATTACATGTCTATGGTAAAACAGGCGAGTTATGCCCAAGCTGTAAAGAGCCATTAACATCGGTCAAATTAGCGGCGAGAAATAGTGTTTATTGCTCGCATTGCCAACGTTAATCGCACTATAAACAAGCAGTAGAAACTTACTGTTTTTTTATAAAAGCCTGTTTGACACAGTCTGGTGCTAACAAACTAATATCACCCTGATGTTTAAACACTTCTTTAACGATCGTTGACGATATAAAAGCAGTTCGCGCATGAGCAGGTAATAAAATAGTTTCAAGCTGTGGGTTTAATGTATGGTTAACCTGTGAAAGCTGAATTTCATAATCAGTATCCGTCGCACCTCGAATCCCACGAATTAAAGCTTGTGCTTGATGCGTTTTAGCAAACTCAGCTAATAAGCCTTCAAAAGGAATAACCTCTACCCCTTTGATATCTTTTGTTGCTTCTGACACTAGTTCGCATCTTTCTTGTAAATCAAAAAAAGGATTTTTACTATTGTTTATCGCCACCGCGACGATAACACGCTCAGCTAAATGGCTCGCACGAGTGATTAAATCAAGGTGACCATTGGTGATTGGGTCAAAAGATCCTGGAAAAACAACTGTATTCATTTTGCTCCCTGTATTTTATGCTGCAATATCGATTGACTCATGATCAGCGTCCCAATAGAAATCAATCCATGGTTCAGCACCTTCAGAACGTAAGCTTTCTTTAGGAAAGTGAATAAATAAACTACTTTCTTCGAGTTCACTTAATGACGTTTTTAATTCAACATCACTTGCTAACCAAAAACATACCAATAAAATAAATGGGTATAGCACAAATAACTTAAACATATTCATTTACCATTTTGCTGTTAGTCATTGAAATGAGAGCAGAATTGACGCTCTTTTAATGTCGATTATTTAAAAGTGATTTTTTCACCTGATTGTTTAGTAATTGCCGCAGATAAAAAGCTTAAAAACTCATCTCCACTTCTATCATCAATCCATAATCCATCTTTATAATCATAATGATGGCCATTTTCTAATGTCGCTAACCACACTTGATGCAATGGTTGCTGACGGTTAATAATTAACTTCGTTCTGTTTTCAAACTCTAACGTTAACAAAGCACCATTTTGGTCAGAATCTATATCAGCTTCTGAATCTTCGATGTTATCTTCAATTTTCTGATACAACAAATCTGCTAATTCAAGAAATTCGCTATCGGTCATTTACTTCTCCTTTGCTTTTTAACGATGAAATGCGATTATAGAGGGCTAAAAACATTTGACTAGGATAAGGTATGAAAAATCTTAATTTATCGCTAATAGTCCTGATTTTTTCAAGTTTATTGGCTGGTTGTGGCATGAGTGGATCGCTTTATAGAGAAACACCACCAGCGCCAGCAAAAGAAAAAATACAAAAACAACAGAGTAACATAGCTGAAGAAGAAGTAACGGATGCCTTAAGTACTTCACAATAAGGCATTACCGAAGGCTGTGACAATAACCAAAAACGACAGAATTAACAAAAGGATTTAAAATTGGATCATTTTAATTACCATAGCGATGGTCGTCTATTAGTAGAAGACACTGCAATTGAAGACATTATTAAAAAATCAGGTACGCCTGCTTATATTTATTCTCGTGCAACTATTGAACGTCACTGGAAAGCATTTGATCAAGCTGCTGGTGCACATCCACACCTCATTTGTTACGCCGTTAAAGCAAACTCAAACTTAGGTGTATTAAACCTAATGGCTCGATTGGGTTCTGGTTTTGATATCGTTTCTGTTGGTGAACTATTACGTGTAATCCAAGCAGGCGGCGATCCTAAGAAAGTTGTTTTCTCTGGTGTAGGTAAAACAGAAATAGAAATATCAACTGCATTACAAGCTGGTATTCATTGCTTTAACGTTGAATCGATTTCAGAGTTACATCGCATTAATGAAGTGGCTGGCTGTTTGAATAAAAAAGCCCCTATTTCAATACGTATTAATCCTAATATTGATGCTGGTACTCACCCTTATATTTCTACTGGTTTAAAAGAAAATAAGTTTGGTATCGAAATTGAACAAGCATCTGCCGTTTATAAAGTAGCAAATGAACTACCATTTTTAGATGTAAAAGGTGTAGATTGTCATATCGGTTCACAATTAACTGAAATCGAACCTTTTTTAGAAGCACTAGATAAACTACTTGGCTTAATCGATACCCTAGCAACGGAAGGTATTACTATTAAGCACCTTGATTTAGGTGGCGGCTTAGGCGTTCCATATAATGGTGAAAAGCCACCTCAACCAGCTGAATACATGCAAGCTATAATTGAACGCATGAACGGTCGTAAATTAAAACTTATTTTCGAACCAGGTCGTGCAATCATGGCAAATGCAGGTATTTTAGTGACGAAGATTGAGTTCTTAAAATTAAATGATCATAAGAACTTTGCCATCGTTGATGCCGCAATGAATGATTTAATCCGTCCAGCTTTGTACAGTGCATGGCAAAATATCATTCCGCTTAATAACAAATTAAACGATCCTGAGACACGTCCAAGTCGTGTTTACGATATTGTAGGCCCTATTTGTGAAACGGGTGATTTTTTAGGTAAAGACCGCCCATTAACAGTTGCTGAAGGCGATTACTTAGCAATTCGTAGTGCCGGCGCTTACGGTGCAACAATGAGCTCAAACTATAACTCTCGTTGTCGCCCTGCTGAAATAATGGTTGATGGTGATAAAGCATTTGTTGTACGCCAACGTGAGAAACACATTGAACTATGGCGTGGCGAGCATGTTCTACCTTAGTTAATACTTACACTGTATATCAGGGAGTATTAGCTCCCTATTCTAATAAGTTTTGTTGGTAAAAGTTGAACTAAGATGAATATTGAGTTTTCAAAAATGCATGGTTTAGGAAATGACTTTATGGTCATTAACAATGTCACGCAAAATGTATTTCTATCTAAAGAAATGATCTGCAAATTAGCAGATCGTAACTTTGGCATAGGCTTCGATCAATTATTAATGGTTGAACCGCCTTATGACCCTGATTTAGATTTTCATTACCGTATTTTCAATGCAGATGGTAGTGAAGTAGAACAGTGTGGCAACGGTGCTCGTTGTTTTGCACGTTTTGTGAAATTAAAAGGGTTAACGCATAAACGCGTGATTAACGTGAGTACTGCAAAAGGTAAAATCCAACTTAAGATAGAACAAGATGGTAATATCATTGTTGATATGGGTAAACCTGTTTTAGAGCCCACAAAAGTCCCTTTTGAAGCTCAAAAAGAAGAAAAAACCTATATTCTACGTGTTGAAGACCACACGGTATTATGCGGTGTTGTTTCAATGGGAAATCCACATTGTGTTATCTTAGTTGATGATATCGATACGGCACCTGTTGAAACGCTAGGCCCATTACTAGAAGTACATGAACGTTTTCCAAATAAAGTAAATGTTGGCTTCTTACAAATAGTTGACCGAGGGTTTGCTAAGTTACGTGTTTGGGAGCGTGGTGTTGGTGAAACATTAGCTTGTGGTACCGGAGCTTGTGCTGCTGCCGTTGTTGGCCAACTGCAAGGTAAACTAGATACACATTGTCGTATTGAGTTGCCAGGTGGTGAATTACGTTTCTTCTGGCAACCAGGACAAAGCGTACGTATGAGTGGTTCAGCTGAATTTGTATTTGATGGTCAAATTCAAGTATAACATTTTACTTAATAGTCATTTACCATGTAGCTCTATTTATTAACTATAGCGTTATTAAACATAAATTTATTAACCATAGACTTTAAAATGCAGCGTTGATCAGCAGATTATCGCTGCATTTTTTCTATCTAGGATTTAACATGAATCCATTATTACCTGATACTCAACGATATTTATCGCATATTGCTAGCCAACGTGGTTTAAGCCCTGTCACTATCATTAATTACCAACGTCACCTCAATGAATTTATCGCGTTATTAGAAGCTCAAGATATACTGACATGGCAAGAATTAGATACACATCAAGTACGTTTATTGGCAAAGCAATTACATCAAAACGGTATTAAAGCGAGATCTATCGCGACTAAGCTTTCTGCACTTCGCTCTTTTCTTGAATACTTGGTTAAAAATGACCAACTCAGTTTTAATCCAGCAAAAGGCGTTTCTGCGCCTAAATTAGACAAACCATTGCCTAAAAACATCAGTGTAGACGATATGGACCAGTTATTAGATATTGATGGTGATGATCCACTAACTATTCGAGATCATTGCATGATGGAGTTAATGTATTCTTCTGGCTTGCGCCTAAGTGAGTTAGTAGGCATTAACTTAAAAGATATTAAACTGTCAGAAAAAGAGGTAATGGTCACCGGTAAAGGCAGTAAACAACGCTTATTACCCATTACTAAAAGTGCAGTAGAAACCATTACATTATGGTTAAAGATCAGACCTGATTTTGCAGAAGAAGGTGAAAAGGCTTTATTTTTATCTAAACAAAAGAAACGAATTTCTACTCGTAGTGTACAAATGCGCATGGAAAAATGGGGGTTAGCGCAATCGTTACCCAGCCACGTAAATCCACATAAGTTGCGACACTCTTTTGCAACACATATGCTTGAATCAAGTGGTAACTTGCGAGCAGTACAAACATTATTAGGTCATGCCGATCTCGCCACTACCCAAATTTATACCCATTTAGATTTTCAACATTTAGCAGAGGTGTATGATAAAGCCCACCCTCGCGCTAAACGTAAAAAATAACCGTATTGGAAAGCAGATGAAATTTTATAAATCATTACGTCCTTTTAAAGCCATTAGCTTTGATTTAGACGACACATTATATGATAACCATCCGGTCATCAAAAAGGCAGAAGCCGATTTCCTTGTTTATTTAACATCAACGTATCAAGAGCTTGAGCAACTAGACGCAAGAAAGTGGAATCTCTATAAAAACCTACTGATAAAAGAAAATCCAGCGTTACAACATGACGTTTCATTATGGCGTAAAGAAATAATTAAACGCGTGATGGTGGTTTACGGTATTTCAATGGTCAATGCCATTAAATACGCTGAACGCGCATTGCAAAAATTTCTACAGTTACGCAGTGACTTTACGGTTCCACCAGAAAGTATGCTGTTATTAAAAGAGCTTGCTTTGCACTACCCTGTTGTTGCTATCACCAATGGTAATGTTGATATCAAAAAAATCGGGCTAGATGATGCATTTCAATTTGTATTAAAAGCCGGTAACGGTTTTAACAGCAAACCAGATATTGCATTATTTCAACAAGCAGCATTAGAGCTAGATATAGCGATAGAAGATCTATTACATATTGGTGATCACCTACTAACCGATGTTTACGGTGCACAAAATAATAATGCACAAGCAGTTTGGTTTAATCCAAAAGCAAAGCAACTTGATAAAGCAAAGCTATTACCCACGATTGAAGTATCAGATCTTAAACATTTATTGAAACTGTTATAATCAAACATCAAACCTTTAATGCAAACTATCCCGAAATATCGATCATTCACATTTATCTTATGTTTCGGTATAGTTCTTATCTACTGAATAAATAAACAGGCATTTCTTATGGACGTATCTTACCTTCTCGATGGTTTAAATGATCATCAACGCGCAGCCGTTTCAGCACCAGAACAAAATATGCTGGTCTTAGCTGGGGCAGGCAGTGGTAAAACACGTGTTTTAACCCATAGAATCGCTTATTTAATGCAAGTTAATCATATTCCAACCTATGGCATTTTAGCGGTTACCTTTACCAATAAAGCCGCTAAAGAGATGCGAGGACGTATTGCCGATATTTGTCCGCAGCAGATTGGTAGTATGTGGATAGGTACTTTCCACGGTATTGCACATCGTTTATTACGTTTACATCATCAAGAAGCTAACTTACCAGAGCAATTTCAGATCATTGATAGTGACGACCAGCAAAAAATGGTGAAACGTATTATCAAAAGCTTAGGATTAGATGAAAAATACTACCCACCAAAAGAATTACAGTGGTACATCAACGATAAAAAAGATGAAGGGTTACGCTCAAAACATATCGACCCTGGTTTTGGTGTACAAGACAAGCAACGCTTACAAGTTTATCAAGCTTATGAGGCGGCTTGCCAATTAGCTGGTTTAGTTGATTTCGCAGAATTATTATTACGAGCTCATGAGTTATTGCTTAATAATGCAGCCTTACTATTACACTATCAACAGCGCTTTCAGCATGTCTTAGTAGACGAATTCCAAGATACTAATAAATTACAATATGCTTGGTTAGTGTTGTTAACTGACAACAAAAATTATCTCACCATTGTCGGCGATGATGACCAATCTATTTATGGCTGGCGTGGTGCAGACGTTGAAAATATACAACGTTTCTTAAAAGAAAAAGAATCTCCTGTCACTATTCGATTAGAGCAAAACTATCGTTCGACGGGCAATATTCTAAAAGCATCAAATAAACTAATTCAAAATAACAGCGACCGTTTAGGTAAAGAGCTCTGGACGGATGGTGAAGATGGAGAGCCAATCTCTATCTATAGTGCGTTTAATGACTACGACGAAGTTCGATATGTAACAAGCCAATTACAAACATGGAAAAATGCGGGTAATAAACTCAGTGAGTGTGCGATTTTATATCGTAGCAACGCACAATCTCGACTGTTTGAAGAACAGCTAATGGCGCAGCAAATTCCTTATCACATCTATGGTGGCCAACGTTTCTTCGACCGTTTAGAAATTAAAGATAGTATCGCCTACTTACGTTTAATGAATAATCATCAAGATGATGCTGCGTTCGAACGTATTGTCAATAAACCGAAACGTAAAATTGGTAACACAAGCTTAGATAAAATAAGAATTTGCGCGCGAGAACAAGGTTATACTTTATGGCAAGCAAGTCAGTATCTAATTGAAAATAATCAACTAAGTCCTGCAGCTAAAAGCTCATTAAGCGGGTTCTTAGCATTAATTAATCGTTTTAAAAATGAAACGTCGGAATTACCTCTATTTCAAATGGTCGATCACATCACCCAACATTCAGGTTTAGTGGCGATGTTCGAAGCAGAAAAAGGGGAAAAATCTCGCAGCCGTATAGAAAACTTACAAGAGTTAGTATCAGCCACAAAAGCTTTTGTCATTCCAGAAGAAGAGCAAGAAATGGAAGAGTTAACCGCCTTTTTAGCTTATGCCGCTTTAGAGTCCGGTGATAACCAAGCAGATGAATTTGAAGATGCAGTGCAGTTAATGACAATGCATGCAGCGAAAGGACTGGAATTTCCGCAAGTGTTTATTGTGGGTGTTGAGGAAGGCATGTTTCCTGGTCAACAATCAGCAACAGATGAAACCCGTATGGCTGAAGAGCGCCGTCTCTGTTACGTTGGTTTAACGCGAGCAATGATCAAATTAACATTATGTCATGCAGAAAGCCGTCGTTTGTACGGACAAGAAAAATTCCATGCGCCCTCTCGCTTTATTAGTGAATTACCTGAAGAAAATGTTGATTATATTCGTATACAAGCAAAAGTTCGTAGATCTGAGCCTGTCATCAGAAAGCCTAAGTTAGCAATCACTCAAGATGTTCAAGGCTTTAAGTTAGGCCAGCAGGTCATGCATGCTAAGTTTGGTGAAGGCACGATTACCGCACAAGAAGGTAGCGGTGAAAATAGTCGCTTACAAGTTCACTTTATGGACGTTGGAAGTAAGTGGTTAATGACGACTTATGCCCGTTTAGAAGCTATTTAAGGCGTATTTTAACTAACAATAAACCCAGCTAAAAAACCTCGGGTAGGTATTAAATTTTTAATATAATCATTAAATATCTACCCAAACCACCTTAAAACTAATAACAAAGTGCCTTATATCGAGAAAAAACCTCCAAAATAACGACTCACCTCTAATAAGTTGATTATTTTATAATCAATATTAACCGTAGTAATAAAAAACCGCTAAGCTTAATCAATTCTGATTGTTTTTTAATCAAAATAGGGAAAGTGAATCAAGGAGTTTATTATGCGTTCAAAACTGATTAAAGACTTTTTACTTTATATGGAAGATTGCCATGAAGCCTTGGCCGATCTTTATCAGCGATTAAGTATTGAAGCAAACGATGAAAAAGTAAAACTACTATTAGAATACATGAAAAATAAAGAACAAATTACATATCTCTATTTACATCAATATGTAAAACAAGCTCCATTAAGTTTATTAAATACTTGGTTAGATAATTTTTTCGATCAAAGTTTCCCACAACGCTGCAGAGAATTAGAATTAAAACCTGAATTATCGATAGAAAACGTCGTGACATTAGCAATACAGTTGGATATGCAATTAATTGAAGCAATGCAAGCTGTTGCAACCACTAGCCTCACTCTTGAAGCTGAAACAGCCATTGAAAACTTAACTAGCCACGAAGAAGAAATGTTATATCAGGTCGTCATGGCAAGTCATGAATTTGATTACTTATAAATTAAGTTAGGATTAACGCTAAAAGTTTTCTTATATTCAGCTTTTAAGCGTTGTTATTACTTTACTCGCTAGTCTTCACCAATGATAAACGGTAGAATCTTACTAATTTATTTGTCGAATCAATTGGTGAGTTACACATGAAAGCATTAATCCAGAATCTACTTGAACAAGCGGTTGTTTCTTTACAAGAACAACAAATTTTACCTGCTGATGTTCAACCTCGTATCACCATTGATCGTACTAAAGACAAATCACATGGCGATTTTGCAAATAACCTTGCATTAATGCTAGCAAAACCAGCCAAACAGAACCCACGCGCACTAGCTGAATTAATCGTAAAAAACTTACCAACTTCTGAATTGATCATTAAAACTGAAATTGCAGGACCTGGTTTTATTAACTTTTTTATTAATCCTAACTATTTAGAAAAACAAATAGACAGTGCATTCGCAGATTCTCGTTTAAATGTTGAATTAACAGCGACACCACAAACCGTTGTTATCGATTACTCATCTCCTAACCTTGCAAAAGAAATGCATGTTGGACATTTACGTTCAACAATTATAGGTGACTCAGTCACTCGTACATTAGCGTTCCAAGGGCATAATGTGATTCGTCAAAATCACGTGGGCGATTGGGGTACTCAATTCGGCATGTTGTTAGCGTACATGGAAGAGCTCAGAGCAAAAGGCGAAGAGATTAATAAAAACCTTGCGAACTTAGAAGTTTTTTACCGTGCTGCAAAAGGTCGTTTTGATGAATCAGAAGCATTTGCAAACCGTTCACGTGACTTAGTCGTTGCATTACAAAGTGGCGATGAAGAATGCTTAACATTATGGAAAGAATTTAAAGACATCAGTATTGCACATTGCCAAGAAGCTTATGAGCGTTTAGGTGTTAGCTTGAATATCAGTGATGTTCGTGGCGAAAGTGCTTACAACAAAGATTTATCTGTTGTGGTAAGCGACTTGGATAGCAAAGGTTTATTGCAAGAAAGCCAAGGTGCTAAATGTGTTTTCTTAGATAACTTTAAAAATAAAGAAGGCGAGCCGCTTCCTGTTATCATCAAGAAAAAAGACGGTGGTTTCTTATATGCAACATCGGACTTAGCCGCTATCCGTTACCGCCAATCAACATTAAATGCTGATCGAGTATTATATTTTGTAGATGCTCGCCAAGGCTTACACTTCCAACAAGTATTTGAAGTAGCTCGTTTAGCTGATTTTGTTAAAGCAGGCACGACCCTTGAACATATGCCATTTGGCACTGTAATGGGGGAAGATGGCAAACCTTTCAAAACACGTGCAGGCTCTACTCCTAAATTAGCTGATTTATTAACTGAAGCAGAAGAACGCGCTTACGAGCTAGTAAAAGAGAAAAATAAAGATATGGCTGAAGAAGAACTTCGTCATATTGCTTCTATTGTTGGTATTGCTTCAGTGAAATATGCTGACTTATCAAAAAACCGTACCAGTGATTACACCTTTAGTTTTGACAGCATGCTAAGTTTTGAAGGCAATACAGCCCCTTATTTATTATATGCTTACACTCGAGTAGCGAGTATTTTTAATAAGGCTGGTATTGAAATAGACAGTATTATTGCTGATGTTACTTTCACTGAAGAAAAAGAGAAAGATTTAGCAAGTAAACTAATGCAATTCAATGAGATTGTTAGTCAAGTAGGCAAACAAGGTCTACCGCATTTCTTGTGTGCATACTTATTTGAGCTTGCAGGTTTATTCTCAAGTTTTTACGAAGCTTGCCCTATTTTAGTTGCTGAAAATGAAACTCAGAAACAAAGCCGTTTAAAATTAGCAGGCTTAACAGCAAAAACATTACAGCAGGGTTTAGCATTATTAGGCATTAACACATTGGAACGCATGTAATAATGGCAAGAGTAACACGAAGAAAGCCTGCTAAACGCGGTGCAAAAAGAAATAATAAGCGTAAACAAAGCAAGCAAGGGTTCCCTTATATTGCCTGTTTTGTTGCATTATTATTAATTGCTTTTATTAGTTACTTTGTTTTTGCAGTTGAAAAGCCACCTGCAAAAATCAAACCTAAGAAGAGCACAGTTAAAACCGAAGAAGTATTGCCAGAAATGCCACAACCAGAATGGGATTATGTGGACATATTAAAAACTAAAGAAGTTAAAGTTGATATTCCGGTAGATACAAAGCCAAGCAAACCTTACCAGATGCAATGTGGTTCGTTTAGACATCAAGATGACGCTGAATCTTTAAAAGCTAAAATTGCATTCCAAGGTTTAACAAGTATGGTTAAAAAAACCGGTAATTGGTATCGCGTAATATTAGGTCCATACGACCGTAAACGCTTAGCAGAAAAACAGCGTCATAAATTACAACGAGCGAAAATTCATGGTTGTCAGATATGGTTCTGGCGTTAACAAATATTAAAGGAGAACTTAGGTTCTCCTTTTCTTTATCTATTTCCCCTTGAATTCAATAAAAATTACCCCATTTTATAATTATTAAGCCAATAAACTTGGCATCTTCGTTTACTCAACAAACAAAAAAGGTATCAATATGACTACTATTGTTTCTGTACGTCGCGGTAATCAAGTGGTTATCGGTGGTGATGGTCAGGTATCACTCGGTAACACGGTAATGAAAGGTAATGCACGTAAAGTACACCGCTTGTACAACGATCAAGTCATTGCAGGTTTTGCAGGAGGCACTGCTGATGCTTTTACATTATTAGAGCGCTTTGAAGCAAAACTACAAGCTCACCAAGGTAACTTAGAACGAGCAGCAGTAGAGCTAGCAAAAGATTGGCGTACTGATCGAATGTTAAGGAAATTAGAAGCTTTATTAGCCGTTGCAGATAAAAAACATTCATACATTATTACTGGTAATGGTGATGTAGTTAGACCTGAAAATGATTTAATTGCTATCGGTTCAGGTGGTAATTTCGCACAATCAGCTGCAATGGCTTTATTAGAGAATACTGAATTGTCAGCACAAGAAATAGTTGAAAAAGCATTAATCATTGCTGGTAATATTTGCGTATTCACTAATAGCAATCAAACAATTGAATGTATCGACTATGATGCTGATGTAGCAACAACAAAATAGGAATTATCATGACTAATAATATGACTCCACAACAAATAGCGCATGAATTAGATCGCCACATAATTGGCCAAAGTAAAGCTAAACGCGCTGTTGCTATCGCATTACGTAATCGCTGGCGCCGTATGCAGTTAAGTGAAGATATCCGTCATGAAGTGACACCGAAAAACATTTTGATGATCGGTCCGACTGGTGTTGGTAAAACTGAAATTGCACGTCGTTTAGCAAAATTAGCAAACGCTCCTTTTATTAAAGTAGAAGCAACAAAATTTACTGAAGTAGGTTATGTAGGTAAAGAAGTTGAAAGTATTATTAAAGACTTAGTTGAAGCTGCAATTAAAATAACCAAAGAACAAGAATTAGCAAAAGTAACTGCAAAAGCAGAAGATTTAGCTGAAGACCGTATTTTAGATATTCTTATTCCACCAGCTAAAACGGCGACAGAATGGGATGTAAACAATACTGAAGTAATAGAAGAAGGACCAGCAAGACAATCTTTCCGTAAAAAATTACGTGAAGGTAAACTTGATGATAAAGACATTGAGATTGATGTACCAGCTCCACAAATTGGCGTAGAAATTATGGCGCCTCCTGGTATGGAAGAGATGACTAACCAACTTCAAGGCATGTTTCAAAACCTAGGCAACAAAGGTGAATCGAAAAAACGTACCATGAAGATCAAAGATGCCATTAAAGCATTAATAGAATCAGAAGCATCGAAACTCATTAACCAAGAAGATTTAAAAGAAAAAGCTATTTTTGCAGCTGAAAACAACGGTATTATTTTCATCGATGAAATAGATAAAATATGTAAACGCGGTGAATCATCAGGTCCTGACGTATCACGAGAAGGCGTACAACGTGACTTATTACCATTGATTGAAGGCTCTACCGTTAGTACTAAACACGGTATGGTAAAAACAGATCACATGTTATTTATCGCATCAGGTGCATTCCAAGTAGCAAAACCTTCGGATTTAATTCCAGAGCTACAAGGTCGTTTACCGATTCGAGTTGAACTTGAAGCATTAAAAGAAGAGGACTTAGCACGCATTTTAACTGAGCCTAAAGCTTCATTAAGTGAACAATACCAAGCATTATTAGCCACAGAAGGGGTTTCTATTAACTTTACTGAATGTGGTATTAACAAAATAGCGAAATCTGCATGGCAAGTAAATGAAACGACTGAGAACATCGGTGCACGCCGTTTACATACTATGATGGAACATATTATGGATGAACTGTCATATGAGGCGACAGAGCGCTCAGGACAGTCTATTACTATTGATGAAGCCTATGTAGCTAATATGTTAGATGAAATAGTGAAAGATGAAGATTTAACCCGCTACATTTTATAACTTATAGCATCACAAACTATAATCACGAAAAAGCCCCTGATAATGACATTATCAGGGGCTTTTTTATTAAAGGCTTTTTATAAAAATATAAGCAGTCTTTCAACCTAACCCATTATTTATGATTAAACTTTAAAAAGGGCTCTCTTTATTTAGCACTTCACAAATAGAGATAATCTCAAGCGCAAGAGATGACTTAATAACTTGCTGCTGTCTATCTAATTGCATTTTATAAAAAACTAAGTCGACATCATCTTGAGCAACTGGGATTAAATCAAAAATACCCATATTCATATTCTTAGATAAATGTAATGTTTTAATAGTGTCTGCAATCAGAGCATCAGTAAAATGATACTCTGCACTGTCATTGTTTAATAAGCTTTTTAATTTAATCATACCCTCAATATCTTGATAGATAACATGAGGTATTGCACCAAGCCCAAATAACAGCTTTAGACGAACAGACAATTCACCGAGAGGCCCTGAATCATGTAACAATGGACCAACAACAGATTGAACAGCAAAATCATTTTTCAAAAAAATACGTTCAATTAATGTTTGTATAAGCTGTTCAAAAATATCAACGGCAGAGATAAAAAAACCACGAGCAGTAAGACTCGCATTCAAATATTCTAAAATTTCATTTTCTTGTAGTTTTTTTGACATAATTTCAGCTAGGTTAGGTTGTGCGATAAGTTATCGCACAACTATTTTTTAAGACATAGCTAAGAATAGCTTTTCAATCTTAATAGCCTCGTCACTATTAACTGCTAAACCAGTATATTTAGATAATGTAGCTAAGAAGCCAATCTCTTCTAAAGAAGCTTGTAATTCGATAGCTTGTGGATCATCACTGTTTTTATATTTAAATGCAGCAGCAATACCTTTCAATAACATATCATTCGCAGTAGCGTACTCAATAGTACCTAATAGAGGCTTAACTAAACGATCGTTCTCACCAAGCTTACGAATTGGTTGACGGCCAACACGATCAATCTCATCGTGAAGATATGGGTTAGCAAAACGACCAATAATTTTTTCAATATAAGCGTTATGTGCATCACGTTCAAAACCGTAACGATTAATTAACACTTCACCACTTTCTTGCATCGCTTGTTTAACCTGAGAACAGATAGCCTCATCATCGATAGCATCTTTTACTGTTTCATGACCAGCTAAAGCACCT
Organism: Psychromonas arctica; assembly: GCF_038155225.1. Taxonomy (GTDB): domain Bacteria; phylum Pseudomonadota; class Gammaproteobacteria; order Enterobacterales; family Psychromonadaceae; genus Psychromonas; species Psychromonas arctica_B. Next base: position 20,941 of record NZ_JBAKBA010000055.1, read on the forward strand.
AAATAAGCCGTCATAATGTGACCAGTATTAAGCGTGAATAATTTACGTTCGATAAAAGCCATCAAATTATCTGTTTTTTGCATACCTTCAATAACAGGGACTTCACCTTTAAATTGTTGTTCATCAACAATCCATTCGCTAAAGCTTTCAACAGTTACTTCTAATGGATCATCTGACTCTGAAGGAGGAACAATACGGTCTACAGCTGAATCAACAAAGCCTACTAGGCGTTCTGCTTTTTCATGATATTTTTCATCTAAATGCTTATAAACTTCCGTTTTAAGAAAAGTAGTACCACGGATCATATTTTCACATGCGATGATATTAAGAAACTGCTCATTATTTGCATCAAAACGCAACGCTAGACCTTGTGCTAGTTTACTAGCAATAATAACTAAAACGTTAGGGCCTACTGCAGTAGTAATTAAATCAGTTTTACTAATTAATTCGACTAACTCATCACTTGTAGAGTTGATTGCATCAACACCTGAAACAACTTCTGTTTTACATTCGGCACCAACGACTTTTACATTATAAGTATTCAATGTATTCAGTAAATTAATAACTTTCTCATCAACATCAGCAAAAGTCACTTTAACACCAGCATCTGCTAGTAATTTACCGATAAAGCCACGGCCAATGTTGCCCGCGCCAAAATGAATTGATTTCATTGTTTTATCCTTATTTAAATAATATTAAACGAAAAAACGCTGGTAAAGACCAGCGTTTCAATTAAGCCAGTTACTATTAACTTAATATACTTAATACTTTTTGAACATCTTTACTATTGATCAATGTTTCGATAGCTTCTGGATCATCAAGCGCATTAGTTATCGTTGTAATAACACTGATATGTTCATCATTCTTAGCAGCAATACCAATAACTAGCTTAGCAATGTCATCAGCTTCGTCACCGAACAGAACACCTTCAGAATATTGGCATACAACAATACCTGTTTTGATTACGCTTTCTTTAGCTTCAATTGTACCATGTGGAACAGCAATTGACTCACCAAGATAAGTTGTTACTAATTTTTCGCGTTCAAACATACCTTTAATGTAAGCAGGTTCAGCATACCCAAGCTTAACTAGTTGCTCACCAGCGAATTGAATAGCTTGTTCTTTATTTTCAGCTTTTAAGCCTAAATGAATATTCTTAGCTGATAATTCAAAAACAGGTTTTGCTGTCACTTCTTCTTCAACAACTTCATTTGCAGTGTTAGCAACTGGAGCGTCAGACGATGCTAATAATTCAGATACTAGTCCATCATAAAGCGTGCTATCTAAAAAGTTAGTTAAAGATAAGTGTTTCGCTTGACCAGCATGTTTAATTGCACGAGGCGTTAAATCTTTGTGTGTAATAACAATATCAACATCACCTGGAAGGTTATTGATAGCACAGTTAGTAACACTAATGTTTAGACCTGCTGATTTTACTTTTTTAGCTAATAGACTTGCGCCCATTGCACTAGAACCCATACCTGCATCACAAGCAACGATAATCTTAGTGACGTTTGCCATGTTGATATCGCCATTACCTTGAGCGGCAGAAGCTGCTGGTGCATTTTTAAGATTCTTCATTTGGTTAGAAGCTTCAGCTAGTTTATCACCTTCATCTTCACCTAAATCTTTTTGTGTTTTCATTAATAATGAAGCAACAATGAAAGATACAGATGTAGAAGCAATAACAGATAACACAACACCAACTAGAGATGCTTTAGGTGTTAGTAATAGTATTGCAAAGATAGAACCTGGAGATGCTGGAGAAAGAAGACCTGCATTGAATAATGTTAATGTGAACACACCGGTCATACCACCTGCGATAACAGCAAGAATTAGACGAGGATTCATTAACACGTATGGGAAGTAAATCTCATGGATACCACCGAAGAAGTGAATGATAGATGCGCCACTAGCAGTTTGCTTAGCAGTACCTTTACCAAATACCATGTAAGCAAGTAATAGACCTAAACCAGGACCAGGATTTGCTTCAATTAGGAAGAATATTGATTGACCTAACTCAGTAGACTGTTGGATACCTAACGGGGAGAAGATACCGTGGTTAATCGCATTGTTTAAGAATAAGATTTTAGCCGGTTCTACGAAAATAGACGTTAACGGTAATAGACCTGCTTGTACTAAGAAATTTACGCCTGCAGCTAAACCTTCAGAAAGTACATTAACAGCTGGACCAATCAAGTAGTAAGAGATGATAGCTAAGATCATACCAATAATACCTGATGAGAAGTTGTTCACCAGCATTTCAAAACCGCTCTTAATTTTACCGTGAACAGCTTTATCAAATTTGCTAATTGCGTAGCCACCTAAAGGACCAACTATCATAGCACCTAGGAACATTGGAATTTCAGTACCAACGATAACACCCATTGTTGTAATCGCACCAACTACAGCACCACGATCACCACCAATTAACTTACCACCAGTATAACCAATTAATAAAGGAAGCAGAAATTTAATCATCGGACCAACTAAAGCTGCTAATCCTTCATTTGGGAACCAACCTGTTGGGATAAACAGTGCAGTAATAAAACCCCATGCTATAAATGCCCCAATATTTGGCATAACCATATTTGATAGAAATCTACCAAAATTTTGTACTCTGATTTTTGCTTCGGATGATATCATTTTATTTCCCCGTCCATTTTTGTTATAAATAATGTTAATTAACAGCTTATGCAAGCGGTCGTGTTTGGTTTGATACAATTAATTTAGCACATAAAAAAAAATATAAAATAGAACAACAATTCATGTGAAGATGATCACTAAAAAGGCAGCTACTGGGCTACTTTTGATACATAAGTCACTTAAATAGGATGTACTATTGCTACAAATTTAATCTAAAACAATTCACTCACCAGAATTAGTGATTTTCATCACATTTATTATGCGAGAGAAAATATCACAAAAGAGACTTATGTCTCGTAAAATTATCGATTAATTCCAATTACAATTAATTAGAGTGATATAGATCTCTTTATTTTAATAAAGAAATCGATATTGTAATTTTATTACACTATTAAAAATCCTTTTTCCGACCTATTTATTATCCCCCATACATATAGAAAGAACAGCAACAGCAGTATTGAAGGTAAATAAACAGCAATAAAACATAACTATTAAAATATCAACAATAAGTCTGAAACATTCAAATAATAGAGATGCATAAAATATGAAAATACATTGTATATTGAACTATAAATAGATTTATAATGTCTAAGCTTATTCAAAAAATAGACTTCAAATAAACAATAAAAGTAAGCTCAAAGGCATAATATTTTAACGACTTAAATATTTAATACTTCTATGTAATATCGCCATATATAAAAAACAAATTAGTTATAATAATTTATTCATTTCCAAGCGAAATAATAGGTGCCCGAGCGGCATTAATAGCAGCTAAAAAGGCAATAATTGCAGCAACATAAAAAGACGTTTGAAAAGCAGTTATAACCGCTTCCTTTGGCCCATTTATCAATACTTCAATACTCGTATTATGATCAAAGCTAGGTAATAAAGCATAAATAAGCACGCCAAATAAAGCCGTTCCAATGGCTGCCCCTAAATTACGACATAAAGAAGCTAAAGCGGTAACAGATCCTACATTAGCCTTACCCCCAACAGTCTGAATCACTAATTGAGTAGTAGGCATTACAGTGCCAAAACCAATGCCACAAAGCATCCCCAATAAACCAATTAAAATAGGATTCGGTGTAAAGCTACCTAAAGCTATAAAACCACATGTAGATAATGACATTCCCACTACAGGGATGTACTTTGGAATACCAGTTCTAGCCATAACACGCCCACTAATCAAAGCACCTGATATTTGTCCAATTGTTAATGGAAGTAATAGTAGACCAGAAGTAGCGGCATTGGTTTTTAAGCCTAACTGTAAATAAATAGGCATAAAAAATATTAAAGCAAACATACAAGCAGCAAATAACATTGAAGTAATTAGCGGAATGTAAATGGCTCTGTTTTTAAGTAATTCATTTGGCAGAAACGGTGTAGGATGACGAAGTTGATTTCGATAAAAAATAGTAATTAATAATAATATAATAGATAAATAGTTAAAACTAGACAATGACCACCACTCAAAATCTTGTCCTGCGACAGAAATCCAATAAAGAAATAAAGTGCATAAAACAGGGAAAACAATTAAACCAACACGATCGATAGGTCTATTTCTATTCTCCAGAACAGTATCTCCTTTTAAACATAATAAACGCCACACAGCAATTAAAGCTAATGGGATATTAGCCCAGAATAACCAGTGCCATGAATAATGAGTTACAACTATTCCTCCTATCACAGGTCCCCCTATACTTGCACAAGCAAACATTGAAGCAAAATAACCTTGATATTTAGCTCGTTGTCTTGGAGGTATTAACTCAGCGATTAATGCTTGCGAAAGGCTCATTAAACCGCCTCCGCCGATACCTTGAATGACGCGAGATACAATCATTTCATACATATTATTAGCCAACGCACCAACAATTGAGCCAATACAGAAAATACCTAATGCCCAAATTAAAATATTACGACGACCGTAACGATCACCTAACCAACCGTAAACGGGTACAGAAGCAACAGTAGCGAGCAAATAGCCAATAGCTATCCATGATGATAAATGGAGTTGTCCAAGATCACTGACAATACTCGGTGTTGCGGTCGCTAAAATAGTAAGATCTACTGCAGCTAAAAACATAGGTAAGAAAACCGCAGAGAAGAAAACTAAAAAAGTACGACGGTCTAACGTTTTACTACTCATAAGCTGTACATATATTGAGGAATTAACATGGAAACTCTTTATTATTGAATAATTGAATGAATAAAAGTGAAAAACATTTCATAGAATAAATTGTTTCGATACAAATAATTGTTATAGATATTATTAGTAGGATAGAGGCTAATATATATTAAATATATAATAGTAAATTAGTTCATAGGACCACAAAATAGTATCAAGTATATTAATAGCCAAAATCGAGAATAAAAAATAGAATAAAACAATATACACCTCCAACATTACTATTTAAAACTCAAGTACATTTAATTATTCAACACTTAAACGTTATATTTACTTTAAATATTATTTAACCTTCGCTCTAATCAATAACCCTTCTTTCTAAAATGCTAAAACCAATAAGTTATTAGGGCGTGTTGATCTTTGATGCTCTAGATACTCAACATGTATAAGCAGCCACTGAGTTTTGCTTAGGGTGCATAGAGCGATAATTTATCCAAACAATGTCTAACTCTTTCATTAATCGGTAAATATTTCTTACGCCATAATTTACATCATAGGTTTCTTGAAGATATTTTTGAATGTATTTATACCATTCCGCATAATTAGTTGATCAGACTCATCCAATCTCTAGTACACATTTT
>NZ_JBAKBA010000056.1:0-21242 GCF_038155225.1 Psychromonas arctica
TAAAAAAAGAGAGCCTAAGCTCTCTTTTTTGAATATTGTTTAACTAAAAACGTGTCATTCAATGTTTCGGTAAGGTCGCGATGATAGTAGAAACAACACCAGCACCTACATGCACTTGGTATAGCGCCACCTTCACGGATTGCGAAACGTAGATTTTTAATATAACGCAATGGCTTTCTAATAATTAATAACTAAAAGTTAACCATTTTCTTACAGGTATAAAAAAAGAGAGCCTAAGCTCTCTTTTTTGAATATTGTTTAACTAAAAACGTGTAATTATAAATTACGCGATGATAGTAGAAACAACACCAGCACCAACAGTACGGCCACCTTCACGGATAGCGAAACGTAGACCTTCATCCATAGCGATTGGACCAATTAGTTCAACAACGAACTTAAGGTTATCACCAGGCATTACCATTTCAACACCTTCTGGAAGCTCAACAGCACCAGTGATGTCAGTTGTACGGAAGTAGAACTGTGGACGGTAACCTTTGAAGAATGGAGTATGACGACCACCTTCATCTTTACTTAGTACGTATACTTCAGATTCGAACTTAGTATGCGGCTTGATTGAACCAGGCTTAGCTAGAACTTGACCACGTTCAACGTCTTCACGTTTAGTACCACGTAAAAGAACACCAACGTTCTCACCAGCACGACCTTCGTCAAGCAGTTTACGGAACATCTCAACACCAGTACAAGTAGTTGTAACTGTATCTTTAAGACCAACGATCTCAACAGATTCACCAACTTTGATGATACCACGTTCAACACGACCAGTAACAACAGTACCACGACCAGCAATTGAGAATACATCTTCAATTGGTAGGATGAATGGTTTGTCGATGTCACGCTCTGGAAGAGGAATGTAAGAATCTAATGCATCAGCAAGCTCGATGATTTTATCTTCCCATTCAGCTTCGCCTTCAAGTGCTTTAAGCGCTGAACCAAGGATAACTGGTAGGTCATCACCTGGGAAATCGTATTCAGAAAGAAGTTCACGAACTTCCATTTCTACTAATTCTAGTAGCTCTTCATCATCAACCATGTCACATTTGTTTAAGAAAACAACTAAGTGTGGAACACCAACTTGACGAGAAAGTAGGATATGCTCACGAGTTTGTGGCATAGGACCATCTGTTGCAGCAACAACTAAGATACCACCATCCATTTGAGCAGCACCAGTGATCATGTTTTTAACATAATCGGCATGTCCAGGACAGTCTACGTGTGCGTAGTGACGAGTTTCTGTATCGTATTCGATGTGAGAAGTATTGATTGTAATACCACGTTCACGCTCTTCTGGAGCATTATCGATTGCAGAGAAATCACGGATGTCGCCACCGAATTTCTTAGTTAATACAGCAGAGATTGCAGCTGTTAAAGTAGTTTTACCATGGTCAACGTGGCCAATTGTACCTACGTTTACATGTGGTTTATTACGTTCAAATTTTTCTTTAGACACAGTGTGTACCTTCTTTATCAGTAAATACCTCTCCACATGCCATCACATGGAAAGGCGTTAGTTTAATTTATTTTTTATTTCGCTTCAATAATTGCGTTAGCAATTTTTTTAGGCGCATCGGCATATTCTAAAAACTCCATAGAATAAGATGCTCGACCTTGCGTTGCCGAACGAACTGCGGTTGCATAACCGAACATTTCAGACAGCGGTACTTTAGCATGCACGATCTTAACGCCACCAGGGCCATCGTCCATTCCATCTATAATACCACGACGACTATTAAGATCGCCAACAACAGTCCCCATCCAATCTTCAGGAGTAGTTACTTCCACTTTCATCATAGGCTCAAGAATTGTTGCATCAGCTTTTAATGCTCCATCTCTAAAACCCATCATACCAGCAATTTTAAATGCCATTTCGCTAGAGTCAACCTCATGGTAAGAACCATTTAATAAAGTGACTCGTACGTCAAGCATTGGATAACCAGCAAGCACACCTTGGTTCATTTGTTCTTCACAGCCTTTGCTCACCGCTGGAATGTATTCTTTAGGGAAAACATTCGCAGCCATTTCATTCACAAATTCAAAGCCAGAACCACTTTCCAACGGTTCTAATCTTAGTTGGACATGACCATAATGGCTAGGTCCTTCACCCTGACGAATAAATTTACCTTCGATCTCAACCGTTTTACGGATGGTCTCACGGTATGCAACTTGTGGGTTACCCACGTTACAGTTAACAGAAAACTCACGACGCATACGGTCAACAATGATATCAAGGTGAAGCTCACCCATACCAGAGATCAGTATTTGTCCAGATTCTTCATTTGTTTCAACACGAAATGAAGGATCTTCAGCAGATAGTTTTTCTAGTGCTAGCGTTAATTTATCTTGGTCAGCCTTAGTTTTTGGCTCAACCGCAATTTGAATAACCGGTTCAGGGAAATCCATACGCTCAAGAATAATATTCTGTCCAGCAACACAAAGCGTATCCCCCGTAGTGACGTCTTTAAGACCGATCACAGCGGCAATATCACCGGCGCGAACTTCTTTGACTTCCTTACGTTCGTTAGCATGCATCTGTACGATGCGTCCTAAACGTTCTTTTTTGCCTTTAATAGGAATATAAACTTGCTCACCAGACTTAACTACGCCTGAGTAAACTCGCATAAAGGTTAACGTACCCACGAATGGGTCAGTAGCAACTTTAAATGCAAGTGCAGCAAATGGTGCATCATCTGAAGCAGGACATTTAATCTCTTGATCATTGTGTCCATTGATAGCTTTAATCGCTTCAACTTCCACTGGAGAAGGTAAATAATCGATTACCGCATCTAACACTGCTTGCACACCTTTATTTTTAAAAGCGCTGCCACACGTTGCTAGTACGATCTCGTTATTTAACGTACGAATACGTAAACCTGCTTTGATTTCTTCTTCTGAAAGCTCACCTTCTTCAAGGTATTTTTCCATTAGTTCATCATTTGCTTCTGCAGCTGTTTCTACTAGTTCTTCGTGCAACATTTGCGCGTGTTCTAATAGTTCAGCAGGAATATCATCATATTTAAATGTCATCCCTTGATCTGCATCGTTCCAATCAATCGCTTTCATTTTAATGAGGTCGATAACTCCGCGAAAGTGCTCTTCTGTGCCAATATTCAGATGAATAGGAACACAAGTAGCGCCTAAGCGAGTTCGAATTTGCTCAAGTACAGATTCAAAATCAGCGCCTGTTCTATCCATCTTGTTAACAAATACAATACGCGGAACGTGGTATTTATTAGCTTGACGCCAAACAGTTTCTGATTGAGGTTCTACACCTGACGAGCCACAAAATACAACGACAGCACCATCTAACACACGTAATGAACGTTCAACTTCAATAGTGAAGTCTACATGTCCAGGGGTATCGATGATATTGATGCGGTGTTGCTCATACTGGTTTTGCATGCCCTGCCAGAAAGTAGTAGTCGCAGCGGAGGTGATAGTAATACCACGTTCCTGCTCCTGCTCCATCCAGTCCATTGTTGCTGCACCATCATGTACTTCACCGATTCGGTGAGATACGCCAGTGTAGAACAATACACGCTCTGTAGTAGTAGTTTTACCTGCATCGACATGAGCGACAATACCGATATTACGGTAACGCTCAATGGGAGTTGTACGTGACAATGCAATGTCCTTCTTAAATAAAGCTTTGTGCAAATAGAAACGAAAAAGCACAAGCAAAAGCCTGTGCTAATATTTTTCTACCAACGGTAGTGAGCAAACGCTTTGTTTGCATCAGCCATACGGTGAACGTCTTCACGTTTCTTAACCGCTGAACCTTTGTTATCTGCTGCATCAACTAGCTCACCAGCTAGGCGTAATGCCATTGATTTTTCACCACGCTTACGAGAAGCTTCAACTAACCAACGCATTGCTAACGCATTACGACGAGAAGGGCGAACTTCTACAGGAACTTGGTATGTTGAACCACCAACACGGCGAGATTTAACTTCGACGCTTGGGCGGATGTTTTCTAATGAAACTTCAAAAAGTTCCATTGGGTCTTTACCGCTTTTTTCAGCTGCTGATGCTAATGCACCATAAACGATTTTTTCTGCGATAGATTTTTTTCCGTCAACCATTACTACGTTAACGAATTTTGTTAGAACTTCTGATCCAAACTTAGGATCTGGTAGTACTTTACGAGTAGCTACGACGCGTCTTCTTGGCATCTTATTATCTCCGTGCGCTTCAGGATTTTACCCAAAACATATTAAAATTAAATAGTGTTTGTTTGGCCTTACTTACGGAAAGTATTAAGATTTAGGCTTTTTAGCACCGTACTTAGAACGACCGTTACGACGTGCTGCAACACCTGAAGTATCAAGTGCACCACGAATTGTATGGTAACGAACACCCGGTAAATCTTTTACACGACCGCCGCGGATCAAGATTACACTATGCTCTTGCAAGTTATGGCCTTCACCACCGATGTACGAAGTTACTTCGAAACCGTTAGTTAGACGTACACGAGCAACTTTACGCATTGCCGAGTTAGGTTTTTTTGGTGTAGTAGTATATACACGAGTACATACACCACGTTTTTGAGGACACGCTTCTAGCGCAGGAACGTTAGTTTTTTGAACTTTGTCCTTACGCGGTTTGCGTACCAATTGTGAAATTGTTGCCATTGTTAAATAGCTCCTAATGTGTGTGTGAAAAATCAAGCCCTAAAGATTAGGGTCGCAAGAGTTTACGCTTAATAGAAAGGCGAGTCAATAAATAGGCAATTGTGTTTTTGTTCACAAAACAACAAATATAAAACACAGGTATAATGCAGGTATATAGTTATCCACATTAAAGGGAGCAATACATAAAGGTAATAGTATTCAAAGTGGCGAGATTTAAGGAGAAGCGAATATTAACTAAAAAGAACTTATTACCAAGCTAATTGGCTTTTACATTGGATCGTTAAATCTACAAAAGCAGGATAATCGATTATTTGACCTACATTAGCCACTAAACCTCGAGCCTCGAGATCATCTTGTAAAACAAACAAACGCTTACTCTCATGCAGTTTTAGTAGAGTTGCTTTTTGTTCGATAGTCGCACTCGTTGCGATCACTGCATCGCTTATCAATAACAATATATCATTATCAGCGATTTGCTTTAAACAATCATGTAACGAAAAAGTACTTAATGGCGAGCTATTAACCGTATGTAATATCATTTAAAAACTCATTAATTGGTCTTGCTTAGCAAGGTGTAAATTTATTTCATCAGTACTTAGCAGCGTCGTTTTAATAACTAATTGTTCTACTGATATATTTCTTACAGAGAGTGAATATTGGCAAACATAAATTTGTTCAACATCATAAAGCTCAAGCATTTGTAACATAGGTTGAAAATCTTTTTGCAAAATCAAATCAGCTTGATGCTTAGCAAGCAATTGATAGACGCCATCGCCCATAAAAAAAAGGCTTAAAGATTCATTAAACGCAGAAAGAGCCAAACTCAGATCTAACGCTTCACGCGCATGAGTAGAACCATGTGGTGCACATCGATTTACAATACCAATCTTCTTTTCCATGCTCGTATCCTAAAATTTCACCAACCTAAAATTGTACTAGACGGTCACAATTGGCTGACAACTCAGCTAACTGCCCTAGCCCACTTAATACAAAAGGCGATTTAAGATTATAATTGGAAAGTGCTAATTGTTCAGCTTCCTGTTGATTAACAATCCCACGACGTAAAGACGCAGAAACGCAAACCTCTAATGGAAATTGATATTTTTTAGCTAAATTAGCCCATAAATCCGGTAAATCAACTTCATCGGTTGCAGGGCTAATGAGGTTACTTGCCGTCAGTACACCATCAAGATAAAAAAATACGCCACTCACTTTATGCCCTGCTTTTAATGCCGCAGAGCAAAATTGATATGCAGTAGAGGCACTTTGCTGACTCGCTGGGTTGCCAGTCACTAAGAGTGTAAATTTTGTAACTTGATGGTCAGACATTATTAACCTTATAGTCTAAATTGAATTTATTTAGACGCTACAAATGCAACAGCTTCAACTTCAACTAATACATCTTTTGGCAAACGAGCAACTTCAACACATGAACGAGCAGGTGCTAATGTTGCAAAATATTTACCGTAAACTTCATTGAAAGCAACAAAGTCATTCATATCTTTAATGAAACAAGTTGTTTTCACTACTGTTTCGCCAGTTGCACCAGCAGCTTCTAGCACTGCAAATAAATTTTTCATTACTTGTTCAGTTTGTTCTGCAACGCCACCTTCAACAATTTCCATCGTTTCTGGGTTTAGTGGAATTTGGCCTGAAGTAAAAATCATATCACCGAATTGATTAGCTTGAGAATATGGACCAATTGCTGATGGTGATTGTTCTGTACTAATAATTTTTTTAGTTGTCATTTAAGGCTTATCCTAATCAGTTAAATTTGAGACTGTATATTGAAGTAGAAGCAAAATAAAAACAACGTCAAATAAGAAAAAACTTAGAACTCGACTCTAGTCTCTTGAACTTCGGCGCACTGGCTTTAGCCTGCAGGGATTTATGTGTTAGTTTAGCTTTGAAGATTGATAGCGTTCCTTTAACCTCGGGGCGCTGGCTTTAGCCTGCAGGGATTCTGATGTTAGGGTTTATTACTTTGATTTTGTACCTGTGTATCACTAGTGAATAATTATGAATTGAGTACACTATCTAAAAAAACAACACAAAAATACTGCAAGCTGAAGCATGCGCCCCGAATAATAAAAGCTACAATCAACACAAAGATATCTACAAGCTGAAAGCACCAAAATAACCACGAAGCGCTACGCTACACAAAGGACACGAAGGAAAAGCTATATCCCACTACCTGCTATTAACTGTTTTTTGCTCTAACCTTCTTCACCCTTCGTTCCTTCGTGGTAAATAGCTTTTGACTTTGGGGCGCTGGCTTTAGTCTGCAGGAATTTTGGTGTTGGGGTTTATTACTTTGATTTTGTGCCTTTGTACCTTTGTACCTTTGTACCTTTGTACCTTTGTACCTTTGTACCTTTGTACCTTTGTATCACTAGTGAATAATTATGAATTGAGTACACTATCTAAAAAAACAACACAAAAATACTGCAAGCTGAAGCATGCGCCCCGAATAACAAAAGCTATAACCAACACAAAGATATCTGCAAGCTGAAAGCACCAAAATAACCACGAAGCGCTATGCTACACGAAGGACACGAAGGACACGAAGGACACGAAGGAAAAGCTATATCCCACTACCTGCTATTAGCCGTTTTTTACTCTAACCTTCTTCACCCTTCGTTCCTTCGTGGTAAACCGCTTTTGACTTTGGGTCGCTGGCGTTAGCCTGCAGGGATTCTGATGTTAGGGTTTATTACTTTGATTTTGTACCTTTGTATCACTAGTGAATAATTAAGAATTGAGTACGCTATCTAAAAAAACAACACAAAAATACTGCAAGCTGAAGCATGCGCCCCGAATAACAAAAGCTATAACCAACACAAAGATATCTGCAAGCTGAAAGCACCAAAATAACCACGAAGCGCTATGCTACACGAAGGACACGAAGGAAAACTATAATCCACTACCTGCTATTAAACGCTTTTACTCTAACCTTCATCACCCTTTGTTCCTTCGTGGTAAACCGCTTTTGACTTTGGGGCGCTGGCTTTAGCCTGCAGGAATTTTGGTGTTAAGGTTTATTGTTTGTATCTTTGTATCACTAACGAAGAATTATGAATTGAGTACGCTATCTAAAAATCAACACAAAAAAGATCTGCAAGCTTAAAACAGGACTCGAATAACAAAAAGCGACAACCGACACAATTTAACTTCATAGTTCCGATTATCGACCTTTTACTTGAAAATACCAAAATAACCACGAAGCGTTCCGCTACACGAAGAGCACGAAGAAAAGAGCAAAAGCTAATCAAAAAGCCCTTTATTCACTATCTGTTATTAATCGCCTCTAATTTAACCTTTTCACCCTTCGTACCTTCGTACCTTCGTACCTTCGTGGTAAATCGCTTTTGACTTTAAACAGCAAATCACAAAGTAAAAACGTTAACAAACTCAAATTTTAGACATAAAAAAAGGTGCCGAAGCACCTTTTTTCTAAAGCAAAATTAATTGCTTATATTCACTACTTACTCACCAAAATCAACGGCGTTTAGTAAGTCAGCTAAGTTTTGCTCAGCTGCTTCTACGTCGATGATTGGCTGTTCACTTACAGGTTCAAGCTCTTTCGCTTTAGCTGCAGCACGAGTACGGTGATGTGCAAAACCAGTACCAGCTGGAATCAAGCGACCAACGATTACATTCTCTTTCAAGCCATGTAATTGGTCACATTTACCTGCAACAGCAGCTTCCGTAAGAACACGTGTTGTTTCTTGGAAAGATGCAGCTGAAATAAATGACTCAGTTGCTAGTGATGCTTTAGTAATACCTAATAACTGGTATTCAAACTTAGCAACGTTTTTGCCTTCAGCTTCAAGACGACGGTTTTCAATGATAACGCGTACAACTTCAGCTTGCTCACCCACTAAGAACGACGTATCGCCGGCATCAGTAATGATACATTTACGTAGCATTTGGTTAACGATAACTTCAATGTGCTTATCATTAATTTTTACACCTTGTAAACGGTATACTTCTTGTACTTCGTTTGTGATGTAGTTAGCCACTGGGCTAATACCACGTAGGCGAAGAATGTCATGAGGAGACTCAGGACCGTCAGAAATAACCTCACCTTTTTCAATCTTCTCACCTTCGAAGATGTTTAGGTGACGCCATTTTTGAATCATCTCTTCATGCACATCGCCATTAGCTTGTGTAATAAGAAGACGACGCTTACCTTTAGTCTCTTTACCGAATGCTAATGTACCTGAAACTTCTGCAAGGATCGCAGCGTCTTTAGGTGTACGAGCTTCAAATAAGTCGGCTACGCGAGGTAGACCACCCGTGATATCACGAGTTTTTGAGCTTTCTTGTGGAATACGGGCTACCGCATCACCAACTCGTACTTGCGCACCATCTTCTAGGCTTACGATTGCGTTTGCAGCAAGTGCATATTGCGCAATAACTTGTGTACCAGGAATGAATACATCATTACCTTTAGCATCAACTAGTTTAGCCATTGGACGCATCTCTTTACCAGCAGATGGGCGTTGAGCCGGATCGATAACAACAATACTTGATAAACCAGTTAATTCATCAGTTTGTTTGTTAATCGTTACGCCTTCAATGAAGTCAACGAACTCGATCTTACCTTCCACTTCCGTAATGATTGGATGTGTATGCGGGTCCCAGTTAGCGATGATTTCACCAGCAGTAATTGCTGCGCCATCTTGCTTATCAAGAACAGCACCATAAGGTAGGCGGTGATTCTCTTTCGTACGGCCTAATTCATCAATAACGGTTAACTCTGTAGAACGAGAGATAACAACTACTTTTTGATCAGAGTTAATGACGAATTTAGCGTTATGTAATTTAACTTTACCCGTATTTTTAACTTGGATACTGTTTTCAGACGCAGAACGCGATGCTGCACCACCGATGTGGAACGTACGCATCGTTAACTGTGTACCAGGTTCACCGATAGACTGAGCGGCCATAACACCAACTGCTTCGCCTTGACCAACCATGTGTCCACGAGCCAAATCACGACCGTAACATTGTGCACAAGCACCAAAGTCAGTATTACAAGTAATAACAGAGCGAACCCATACTTGGTCAACCGACGCTTCTTCGATTAAATCACAGTATTTTTCATCAAGTAATACGTTACGTGCGATTAAGACTTCATTATCCGTACCTGGTTTAATGATGTCACGAGCAACAACACGACCTAGAACACGTTCACGAAGTGGTTCAACAACGTCACCACCTTGAATCAATGGTGTAACTAATAGACCTTCAGTACTACCACAATCTTCTTCAGTAATAACTAAATCTTGCGCAATATCAACAAGACGACGAGTTAGGTAACCCGAGTTTGCTGTTTTAAGTGCGGTATCGGCTAGACCTTTACGTGCACCATGCGTCGAGATAAAGTACTGAAGTACGTTTAGACCTTCACGGAAGTTAGCGACGATAGGCGTTTCGATGATTGAACCATCTGGTTTAGCCATCAGACCACGCATACCAGCTAGCTGACGAATCTGAGCGGCACTACCACGTGCACCCGAATCGGCCATCATGTAAACGCTGTTAAATGAATCTTGCTGAACTTCTTCACCTTTCGCAGTTAAAACAGTTTCTTTAGAAAGGTTTTCCATCATCGCTTTAGCCACTTGCTCATTCGCACTTGCCCAAATATCGATAACTTTATTGTAACGCTCACCCGCAGTAACAAGACCCGCTTGGAATTGCTCTTGGATTTCTAGTACTTCAGCTTCAGCTTCTTCAACTAAGTGTTTCTTAGCATCAGGAATAACCATATCGTCGATACCTACAGAGGCACCAGACAATGTCGCGTATTCAAAACCGGTATACATTAATTGGTCAGCAAAAATAACAGTGTCTTTAATACCTAGTAAACGGTAACAAGCATTCAACACGTTAGAGATAGCTTTTTTGCCCATGTTCAAATCAACGTGCTCAAAAGGAAGACCTTCAGGCATGATTAGCGATAAGATCGCACGACCAATTGTTGTTTCAACTAACTCAGTTGTTGAAGTACGTGATTTATCTTCTGCGATATGTACTTGTGTCATACGAACTTTAACAATCGCTTGTAGATCAACAACACCAGCACGGTATGCTTTTTCAGCTTCTTTTGCATTTTGGAAGTACATGCCTTCACCACGCGCATTAATGCGAGTACGAGTCATGTAGTACAAACCTAATACAACGTCTTGTGAAGGTACGATAATCGGTTCACCATTTGCAGGCGATAGGATATTATTCGTAGACATCATTAACGTACGAGCTTCAAGCTGCGCTTCAATTGTTAACGGTACGTGTACCGCCATTTGGTCACCATCGAAGTCGGCGTTGTATGCCGCACAAACTAATGGATGTAATTGAATCGCTTTACCTTCGATTAATACAGGTTCAAACGCTTGGATACCCAGTCTGTGAAGTGTTGGTGCACGGTTAAGTAGCACTGGATGTTCACGGATAACACCTTCAAGGATGTCCCAAACTTCACCACCTTCACGGTCAACTAATTTCTTAGCTGCTTTAATAGTAGTCGCAAGACCTAATGCTTCTAACTTACCGTATACGAATGGTTTGAATAGCTCTAATGCCATCTTCTTCGGAAGACCACATTGATGTAAACGTAACGTTGGACCTACTGTGATTACAGAACGACCAGAATAATCTACACGTTTACCTAGTAAGTTTTGACGGAAACGACCTTGCTTACCTTTGATCATATCTGCAAGCGATTTTAGAGGACGTTTGTTCGAACCAGTAATAGCTCGGCCACGACGACCATTATCTAATAACGCATCAACAGATTCTTGTAACATACGTTTTTCGTTACGTACGATGATATCTGGTGCAGCTAGCTCTAAAAGACGTTTTAGACGGTTATTACGATTAATAACACGACGGTATAAGTCATTTAGGTCAGACGTTGCAAAACGTCCGCCGTCTAGTGGTACTAGAGGACGTAAATCAGGTGGAAGTACTGGAAGTACTGTTAAGATCATCCACTCTGGTTTGTTTGAAGACTGGTGGAAAGATTCAACCAATTTCAGACGCTTAGTCAATTTCTTACGGCGAGTTTCAGAATTAGTTGTTTCCAATTCTTCACGCATGCCTTTAATTTCGTGGTCTAAATCAAGTTGCTTAAGTAGTGCAAAAACGGCTTCAGCGCCCATCATTGCGTCAAACTCATCGCCCCATTGCTCTAGGTTGTCCAAGTACTCTTCTTCAAGAAGGATTTGGCCACGCTCAAGATCAGTCATACCTGGTTCTACAACCACGAATGATTCAAAATATAGGATACGTTCGATATCACGTAACGTCATATCTAGCATTAAGCCGATACGAGACGGAAGTGATTTAAGGAACCAAATGTGTGCAACAGGCGATGCTAATTCGATGTGTCCCATACGGTCACGACGAACTTTAGCTTGAGTTACCTCAACACCACATTTTTCACAAATAACACCACGATGCTTAAGGCGTTTGTATTTGCCACATAAACATTCGTAATCTTTGATTGGACCAAAGATACGTGCACAGAATAAACCTTCACGTTCAGGTTTGAATGTACGGTAGTTAATGGTTTCAGGTTTTTTAACTTCACCAAAAGACCATGAACGGATCATTTCAGGTGATGCTAAACCGATTTTAATACCATCGAATTCTTTGGTTTTATTTTGTTGCTTTAAAAACTTGAGTAAGTCTTTCACGCTACTCTCCTAGTAGGAGTTAAAACTAGGCGCCTTGCTACTATTAAAAAGACAAGACGCCACATATTTACTTAAGCCAACTAACTTAGTGCTTAGCCATTTTCTTCATCTAACTCGATGTTGATGCTTAATGAACGGATTTCTTTCAACAATACGTTGAATGATTCAGGCATGCCTGGTTCCATTCTATGGTCACCATCAACGATGTTTTTATACATCTTAGTACGACCATTCACATCATCCGATTTAACTGTCAGCATTTCTTGTAGAGTGTAAGCAGCACCGTAAGCTTCTAGTGCCCATACTTCCATCTCACCGAAACGCTGGCCACCGAACTGAGCTTTACCACCTAGTGGTTGCTGAGTAACCAAGCTGTAAGAACCCGTTGAACGTGCATGCATTTTGTCATCAACCAAGTGATTCAGTTTTAACATGTACATGTAACCAACCGTTACAGGACGTTCAAATGGGATACCAGTACGACCATCAGTTAATTGCAGTTGACCAGATTCTGGTAAATCAGCGATACGTAACAATTCACGGATTTCACTTTCATGAGCACCATCAAATGCAGGTGTTGCTACTGGTAAACCTTTGTATAGGTTTTTAGCAAGACGTAATACAGCTTCATCATCAAAATCATTTAAATCTACATGACAAGGTGCATCACCGAACGAATAAAGTTTTTGTACGTATTCACGTACTTTGCTGATTTCTACTTCACGTTGATCTTTGATCATACGCTCTAGTTTCTCACCAACACCTTTACACGCTAAACCAAGATGTGTCTCAAGAATCTGACCGATGTTCATTCGTGATGGTACACCCAATGGGTTAAGTACGATATCAACAGGAACACCAAACTCATCGTGAGGCATATCTTCTACGGGTACGATGTTTGAAATAACACCTTTGTTACCATGACGGCCAGCCATTTTATCACCAGGCTGTAGACGACGACGTACTGCAAGGTAAACCTTAACAATTTTTTGTACGCCAGGTGCTAAATCATCACCTTGTGTAATCTTACGACGTTTAAGGTCAAACTCTTTATCGTAGTCTGCTTTAACTTCGTCGTATTGCGCATTGATTTGGTCTAAGTAAGTTTGTTTTTCATCATCATTTAATACGATGTCAAACCACTGAGCTTTAGGCATCTGTAATAGACGCGCTTCTTCTTGACCAGCAGAAACTAATAGTTTCAACGCTTTTTCATGGATAGCATCTTCTAAGATCTTGAACTTTTCAGTTAAATCTTTCTTAGCTGCTTTCAACTGCATTTCTTCGATTTCTAATGCACGTTTATCTTTCTCAACGCCGTCACGAGTAAAGACTTGAACGTCAATTACTGTTGCGTAAGTTGAGTTAGCTACGCGTAAAGAGCTGTCTTTAACATCAGACGCTTTTTCACCGAAGATAGCACGTAATAGTTTTTCTTCTGGCGTAAGTTGTGTTTCGCCTTTTGGCGTTACTTTACCTACTAAGATATCACCTGGTTTAACTTCAGCACCAACGTAAACAATACCAGACTCATCTAGCTTGCTTAACGCAGATTCACCAACGTTAGGGATATCGGCAGTGATCTCTTCAGTACCCAATTTAGTTTCACGTGCAATACATGAGAACTCTTGGATATGGATCGTAGTAAAACGATCTTCTTGAGATACACGCTCAGAAATAAGGATTGAATCCTCAAAGTTGTAACCATTCCAAGGCATGAAGGCAATCTTCATGTTTTGACCCAATGCTAAATCACCCATATCAGTCGATGGACCATCGGCTAATACGTCACCGCGAACAATTGGCTCGCCAGGTTTACACGTTGGTTTTTGGTTAATACAAGTATTCTGATTTGAACGAGTGTATTTCGTTAAGTTGTAGATATCGATACCCGCTTCACCAGCAAGTAACTCATCATCAGCAACTTTAACAACGATACGAGATGCATCAACGTAATCGATTACACCACCGCGTTTCGCGATAATAGTAACGCCTGAGTCAATAGCAAGACGACGCTCGATACCAGTACCTACTAATGGCTTATCAGCACGTAAAGTAGGAACCGCTTGACGTTGCATGTTCGCACCCATTAAAGCACGGTTAGCATCATCATGTTCTAAGAACGGGATAAGTGACGCAGCAACAGAAATGATCTGTTGTGGTGACACATCCATGTAATCGATGTCATTTGGTCCCATAAAGGTAGTTTCACCTTTATGACGACAAGGGATCATCTCTTCATTCAATAGACCATTTTCGTCAACGTTAGCAGATGCCTGTGCGATAACGAAAGTACCCTCTTCGATAGCAGATAAATATTCAACTGTATCAGAAGGTTTACCATCAATAACTTTACGGTAAGGCGTTTCCAAGAAACCGTAACTGTTAGTACGTGAGAACGTAGCTAACGAGTTAATAAGACCGATGTTTGGCCCCTCTGGCGTTTCAATTGGACATAAACGACCGTAGTGAGTTGCGTGAACGTCACGTACTTCAAAGCCAGCACGCTCACGCGTTAGACCACCAGGGCCTAATGCAGAGATACGACGTTTGTGTGTTACTTCAGATAACGGGTTATTTTGATCCATAAACTGAGACAGTTGTGAAGAACCAAAGAACTCTTTAACAGCAGCTGAAATAGGTTTTGCATTGATCAGATCTTGCGGCATAGTTGCATCAAGGTCGCCTAAAGATAGACGCTCTTTAACAGCACGTTCTACACGTACTAAACCAACACGGAATTGGTTTTCTGCCATTTCACCTACACAACGGATACGACGGTTACCAAGATGATCGATATCATCTACTTCACCATTACCGTTACGAATATCAATCAGTGTTTTCATTACACTTAAGATATCGTCTTTAGATAAAATACCTGGACCTTCATCACCATCAAGACCAACACGACGGTTGAACTTCATACGACCCACTTTAGATAAGTCGTAACGTTCTTCTGCGAAGAATAGGTTTTGGAATAGACCTTCAGCTGCATCTTTAGTTGGTGGCTCACCAGGACGCATCATACGGTAGATTTCTACTAACGCTTCTAAACGGTTAGTTGAAGAATCAACACGTAATGTGTCTGATATAAATGAACCACAATCTAATTCATTGCTGTAGATTGCTTCGAATTTTTTAATACCTGACTGTGCAAGCTCAGCTAATAATTCAAGTGTAAACATATCATTTGCATTAACAATGATTTCACCAGTTTCGCTGCTGATGTAATCTTTAGCTGATACTTTACCTTCTAAATATTCAAACGGTACTTCAAGATGCTTAACGCCATCTTTCTCAAGTTGACGGATATGACGAGCAGTAATACGCTTGCCAGATTCAACATAAGTTGTACCTTTACTCACGATATCAAAGTTGAATTGTTCACCGCGTAAACGGTCTGCAATCAACGCCATGGTGATAACACCATCTTTAACAACAAACTCAGTTGTATCAAAGAAGATATCTAGGATTTGTTCAGTCGTGTACTCAAGAGCACGTAGCATGATAGTCGCTGGTAATTTACGACGACGGTCAATACGTACAAATAAGTTGTCTTTAGGGTCAAATTCAAAATCTAACCAAGAACCACGGTAAGGGATAACACGTGCGTTATATAACACTTTACCCGAACTGTGTGTCTTACCTTTATCATGGTCAAAGAAAACACCAGGAGAACGATGTAATTGTGAAACAATAACACGCTCTGTACCATTGATAACAAAGGTACCATTTTCTGTCATGAGTGGCATTTCACCCATGTAAACTTCTTGTTCACGGATATCTTTAACCGTGCCTGCTGGCGCATCACGATCATAGATAACAAGACGTAATTTAACACGTAAAGAAGCAGAGTAAGTTACTCCGCGGATTTGGCATTCTTTCACATCAAAAACAGGCTCGCCTAAACGGTAACTTACATATTGTAGTTCCGAGGTACCTGAATAACTAGCGATAGGGAAGATACTGTTAAAAGCAGCTTCTAGACCTACCTCTCCAGTTAAATCGACTTCAATGAATCGTTTGAATGAATCTAGTTGAATTTCCAACAAGTATGGTTTTTCCATCACTTGTGGACGTTTCCCAAAATCCTTACGAATACGTTTTTTCTCAGTATAAGAGTAACCCATGTGGTTCCTTTGCTCGCTGATAAAATTGGTCATAGTTGTCTTACTTGGTTTGAATCTGATGTATGACAACGGCGGCACATTATTTTGGTGTTAATGATATTTTAACTGTCAGTACTACTTCAGGTTGAACCTACTCTTGAGGCGCAGCTTATTTCGCTGACTTTATCGTTTGAAGCAATACGGCATAACATCACCTTAAGCGTCCGATCACCGTAAAAAACAATGAAAAATCACGGTATCCTATAGCGCAAAAAGGCCGGTGATTAAATAATCACCAGCCAAAGCTATTTGCATAGCTATTAAGTTAGAAAAACTAACTTATTTAAGTTCAGCAGTTGCACCGATTTCAGCAAGCTCTTTTTGGAAAGCTTCAGCTTCGTCTTTAGAAATGCCTTCTTTAAGAACAGCAGGACAAGATTCAACAGCTTCTTTAGCTTCTTTCAGGCCTAGACCTGTGATAGCACGTACCGCTTTGATTGCTTTAACTTTGTTCTCACCGAAAGCAGTAAGTACTAGGTTGAATTCAGTTTGCTCAGCAGCAGCTTCGCCTGCAGCAGCAGGACCTGCAGCAACAGCAGCAGCAGATACACCGAATTTTTCTTCCATTGCTTCGATTAGTTCAACAACTTCCATTACAGATAGTTCTGCAACAGCATCAATGATTTGGTCTTTAGTAAGAGACATGAGTCAATTCCTATATATAGATTATAAAATGGTATTACAGCAATTACGCTGCAGATTCTTCTTTCTGGTCGCGAATAGCAGCCAGAGTACGTACAAGTTTGCCCGCTGCAGCTTCTTTGATAGTAGCCATCAGTTTCGCAATTGCTTCGTCGTATGTTGGTAATGTCGCTAAACGGTCGATTTGAGCGGCTTCAATGAATTCACCCTCAAATGCTAGCCCTTTAATTTCAAACGCTTCATTAGCTTTAGCAAAGTCTTTTAAAAGACGTGCTGCTGCACCTGGATGTTCGTTTGAAAAAGCAAGGATAGTAGGACCTGTAAACGTATCTGCCAGACATGCAAAGTCAGTACCTTCAACTGCACGACGTGCTAGTGTGTTACGAATAACTCGTAAAAATACACCGTTTGCACGTGCTTTTGCACGAAGTTCAGTCATTGCACCTACTGTTACACCGCGTGAATCGGCAGTTACAGCAGACAGAGCGCCTTTAGCAGCTTCGTTGACTTCAGCAACAATAGCTTGTTTGTCTTCGAGTCTTAATGCCATTTGGTTTTACTCCTGGATTCCACTAGGTTTTACCCTAGATAAACACCCCCATCTAATGATGAGGCACTATTTTGGTTACGGATCCAGTAGAATAATCTTTCTGGGGTCCGGTACCGTCTACGCAGGAAATTAAGTTAAATTAAAAATTTAACACCTACGGTCTAAGAAGAGACCTAAGGCCCTCCAAAGTAAGGTCGCATATTATACAAACAATATGCAACCTTGTATAGTCACTTGATGATTAATCACCAAATGACTACAAAAAATTACGCTACTACAGTAACTAGAGTTGCTTGGTCAACTTTAAGACCGGCACCCATAGTTGTAGATAGAGAAACTTTCTTGATAAATTGACCTTTAGCGCCAGATGGTTTTGCTTTTTTAAGCGCAACAATCAAAGCTTCTAGGTTTTCTTTAATTTGTTCAGCAGTAAATGTCGCTTTACCGATAGTAGAATGGATAATACCATTCTTGTCGTTACGGTAACGAACCTGACCCGCTTTAGCATTTTTAACTGCTTCAGCAACGTTAGGTGTAACAGTACCAACTTTCGGGTTAGGCATTAGACCACGTGGACCTAAGATTTGACCTAATTGACCAACAACACGCATAGCGTCTGGTGATGCAATTACAACGTCAAAGTCCATTTCGCCAGCTTTAACTTTAGCAGCAAGATCGTCCATACCAACGATATCCGCACCAGCAGCTAGAGCAGCTTCTGCGTTAGCGCCTTGTGTGAATACAGCAACACGAACTTCACGTCCAGTACCGTGTGGTAATACAGTTGCGCCACGTACGTTTTGATCACTACGACGAGGATCAACACCTAGGTTAACTGCAACATCAATGCTTTCGCTGAATTTAGCTGTCGCGAACTTTTGTAAAAGTGCTACTGCTTCATTGATTTCGTATTCTTTAGTTGCGTCAACTTCAGCACGTATAGCTGTCATGCGTTTAGATAATTTAGCCATTGTATTAACCCTCTACTTCCAGACCCATAGAACGAGCAGAACCCGCAATACAACGTACCATCGCTTCAAGATCGGCACCCGTTAAATCAACTTCTTTCGCTTTAGCGATTTCTTCAAGTTGAGCAACTGTTACTTTACCTACTTTGTCTTTATTAGGTACAGCAGAACCAGATTTGATGCCAGCAGCTTTCTTAAGTAAGTAAGATGCAGGTGGAGTCTTAGTTTCGAATGTAAAAGAACGGTCAGCATATACTGTAATTACTACAGGAACTGGCGCGCCTTTTTCTTGAGCTTCTGTTTTTGCATTGAATGCTTTACAGAATTCCATGATGTTAACACCGTGTTGACCAAGTGCTGGACCAACTGGTGGTGACGGGTTTGCCATACCAGCTGAAACTTGCAGCTTGATATATGCGGTTACTTTCTTAGCCATGATATATTACCTTTATTTGGGTATAACGCTGAAAAATCAGCTTCCCAGTTAATACGTAAGTGACTGCTTTATTGCAGCCTATTAGAACCAATTATCTTTATTACCTTAAAATAAAATAACAAATAAAATGGGCGGCGAATTATAACTGTAACGTCGCCTGCTTCACAAGGCCTTTTGTTGTTTTTTTAGTCAAACTTAAATTTATACCACTCGTTAAAAACAAAAAAGCCAATAAGATGACCTTATTGGCTTTTTTAATAGTCTAACAAAGCGAATTCGCTATTAGTTAACTAGTCTTTTTCAACCTGAGAGAACTCAAGTTCAACAGGTGTTGCACGACCAAAGATAGAAACCGATACTTTTAAACGGCTCTTATCGTAGTCAACTTCTTCAACAGTACCAGAGAAGTCTGCAAATGGACCATCAGTAACACGAACCATTTCACCCGCTTCAAACAATGTACGAGGACGCGGTGTATCATGCGACTCTTGTAAACGGTTAAGAATGTTATCCACTTCTCTTTGAGAGATAGGTGCTGGACGTTCTTTAGTACCACCAATAAAGCCCATAACACGGTCAATACTTTTAACTAAATGCCAGCTATCATCATTCATAGCCATTTCAACTAAAACGTAACCAGGGAAGAACTTACGTTCACTCTTACGTTTTTGTCCAGCACGCATTTCAACAACTTCTTCAGTAGGTACTAAGATTTCGCCAAAGTGCTCTTCCATTTCATTTAAACGGATGTGCTCTAATAATGTTTTTTGAACACGGCCTTCATAGCCAGAAAAGGCTTGAACGACATACCATCTCTTTTTTTGAACTTCTTCAGTCATAATAAACCCTTAAATAGAGGTAGTGATAAACGAAACGACACGAACAAATATGCCATCAAGACCCCATAGCACTAAACCAACAATAGTTGATACTGCTAAGATGATTAATGTAGTTTGTACTGTTTCTTGGCGAGTAGGCCAAACGACTTTACGTACTTCAAGGCGCGCATCTTTAGCAAAGCCAATAAATGTTTTGCCTTTTTCAGTAAATGCAGCAGAAAGAACTGCTAAAGCAGCTAAAACTAAAAGTATTGCCACACGTAATACAACGTGTGTTTCTTCGCCATATAAATAATTACCAACAATTACTGCTGCTAATAACAAAACGGTGATAGTCCATTTCAGCCCGTCAAAAGAGCTTTTGCTGTTTTCAGAATTTACTGTAGTCATAACGCATTGTATCCACTGTTAAAATTAATAATACCGTTCTTAGCATCAGTTGCTAAGTGGTAAAACAACCACCTAATATGAGCGATTGTTTAATAGGTGAAAGATTTCTTTTACATTAAGCAAAATCGTCACCCTAAAATAAAGGACGTAAGTATAAGGATTTTTCTGTCTTTTGTAACCTGATTATCCACAAAAAGAGTGATTCTTATTGATTAAACACAAACAAAGCTATCACGAGCTCCCTATCGCCCTACAAATAACACATAAAACAGTAAGATTTTTGATAGATTTGTTTAAGTTGATAAATATTTTGAACTCGGCTGGATGAAGAATCAAAGTAAAGTGTTAAGAATGTAGGAGAGATCCACGAGTCCTGTTTTTAGCTTGCAGATCTTTTTTGTGTTGGTTTTTTGATTATGAGATGAGTCGCTCAACTCATGATTCATCATTAGTGATACAAAAATAAAAATAATAAACCTTAACACCAGAAACCCTGCAGGCTAAAGCCAGCGCCCCAAGGTCAAAATCGGTTTACCACGAAGGTACGAAGGGTGGAGAAGGTGAGAGCAAAAACGATTAATAACAAGTAATGGATTATGGCTTTTCTTCGTGTTCTTCGTATTCTTCGTATTCTTCGTGTAGCGTAGCGCTTCGTGGTTATTTTGATGTTTTCAGCTTGCAGTATTGAGTGTTGATTGTTAACTGTTGATTATGAGGTTAGTTGCTCAACTCATAGTGCATAACACATAGTGCAAAGATCAAAAATATAAACCCTAACACAGAAAATCCTGCAGGCTAAAGCCAGCGCCCCGAGGTCAAAGACACACTATCAATCTTCAAAGCTAAACCAAACACAAAAAATCCTGCAGGCTAAAGCCAGCGCCCCGAGGTCAAAG
>NZ_JBAKBA010000057.1:0-20038 GCF_038155225.1 Psychromonas arctica
ATCTACTATATGCTTATGCGAAAAAATCTAATCGTTAAAATATATTGTATTCAAAGTAGAAAAACCTGGTAGCTCGTCGGACTCGATTCTCTATAAACAATGGCGAAAGTCATAGGCTCAAATCCAGCTCTCGCAACCAACTTCTAATATCATTAGAAGCTCTAAAGTTATTCAACCAACACATAGACAATACCCTACCCAAACTAATATCTATTTTACGTTTATGCGAAAAGACCTAATCGATAAAATATATTGCATTCAAAGTGGAGAAATCTGGTAGCTCGTCGGACTCAATTCTCTATAAACAATGGCGAAGGCCGTAGGCTAAAGTCCAGCTCTCGCAACCAACTTCTAAACTCTTTAGAAATTCTTTAACTTATATTTTAAATGCTCAAAATAGCTAATATCTACATTATTTCTAAATAAAAACAGTTTGATCGTTAGAAAATATCTTGTATGTAAGATGAATCAATCTGATAACACTTCAAGTTCAACTATCGATAAATAATGCCGAAGCTACATAGGTTTAAATCTAGTTTTCACAATCAATCTTTTATTGAAAGAAATACTCACGACTGAACATCCTAAAACAAAATCGTAAATTTAAACCCTGATTTTGTAACTAATGAGCCATAGACTAAAAAAACTTAGTAGATTATTTTAAGAACTCACCACTTTCAGGTTTTCTAGCCTTAAAAACAGGCCCCATTTGAAGATCTTTTTCAATTATTTACTCATTATATCTGTCATTTTTTTATTGCTATATCGAACTTTTGATTAAAAAATCACATTAAACCTATCTAATAAGTATTAATAAAAATGGCAGTTCACGTATACTATGCTCGTAAAACATAGCTACATGTTTCGTTTCTGAAACCATAAATCACATGTGAGTATAAATAGTAATAAGTATTAGTTACTATATGTACTCACAAAGATATAAAGCTGATTTCATTGCTTATCTTTATGTTTGCTCATTTTTAAACTAGATTGGAAGAACTAATTTGAATAACCAAAGGCAAGTCGTTATTGTTGATGATCAATCAACAGGCAGAATGATTTTAGAAAAGATTATCCAGCAAATAGCTGATGATATTAAAGTCATTGATTTTTCAGACCCTAAAAAAGCCCTCAAATGGTTAAGCAATAATGAAGTAGATCTTATCGTAACCGATTACAGAATGCCTGGTTTAAATGGTGTTGAGTTTATTAAAGAAGTTCGTAAAACAAGCAGTGGCGAACATATTCCGATTATGATGATAACAGTTGTTAATGATAAACAGGTTAGATATGAGGCACTAGATGTAGGTGCTACCGCTTTTTTGACAAGACCAATTGATCAAATTGAATGCAGAACAACCTGTAGAAATTTACTAAAATTACATAGACAACATGTCATTATTCAAAATAGAGCAGACTGGTTAACAGAACAAGTTAATCTTGCTACTGAACAAATTCTTCAACGTGAGCAGGAAACTATTTTAAAGCTTGCTAAAGCTGGTGAATATAGAGATGAGGATACTGGTAACCATGTTATTAGAATGGCTAAATATTCTAAAATAATAGCCAAAGAAATGGGGTTAAATGAGTTAGAGTGCGATGACCTAGAACATGCTGCACAGATGCATGATATTGGTAAAATAGGTATTCCCGATCGCGTTTTATTAAAACCAGGTAGGTTTGAACCTGAAGAATGGGCAATAATGCAAACTCATACCACTATCGGCTATGAAATACTTTCTGGAAGCAATTCAAAATATATGCAAATGGGCGCTATTATTGCTCTTAATCACCATGAAAGATTTGATGGTACGGGCTACCCAAATAAATTAGTAGGTACAGATATCCCATTAATAGCTCGTATCGTTTCTGTCGCAGATGTATTTGACGCTTTGTTATCGGTTCGTCCTTATAAAAAAGCTTGGCCGCTTGAAGATGTAATTTCATTTTTAAAAAAGAATTCAGGTACTCAATTTGATCCAAAATGTGTAGATGCATTTTGTAAATGCTTAAAGAATATAATCAAAATACAAAGTGATTATCCTGATAATAATGTATTAGATAATGACATGGAACCAATGTCTAAATGAAAGCCGTATTTCAAAAACTAATCTTATTAACAAAACATTTAAAAAAAACGGGTGATACAGAACCAGAGCAAGCATTGGTTAGGATCCTAGTTAGCTTAATATTGATGGCATATTTTTGTATTCCATGGTTTTCACCAGAAAATTTTAATGAAACGTCAAGAGTAATAGTTCGTTTTATGGCTTTTGGCTACTTCATTAGTTCAGTAGCAATTGTTTTTGCAATAACAAAAAACCTTAACCCTAGCCCAACTAGAAGAGTTATCGGTATATTATTAGATCTCGTATCACTTTCTATTTTAATGATAATAGCCGTTAATGAGACGATTTATTTGTTTGTTTTCTACCTATGGGTTATTTTAGGTAATGGCTTTAGGTTCGGTATTAACTACTTATATATATCACTTATAGTAGGATTTATTGGGTTTTTAGCTGCCATTTTTTTAGGTGACTATTGGCAGGCACATATGTCAATTGCTACTAGTCTGTTACTTGTCATTACATTAATTCCTTTATATTCAATATTTTTAATTAACAAACTCTATGCTGCTATCAATATGGCAGAAAAAGCAAGCCAGGCTAAAAGTCGATTTTTAGCAAATATGTCACATGAACTAAGAACCCCACTAAATGGTGTTTTAGGGTTAAGTGATTTATTAAGAGAAACTCAACTTGAGCAAGAACAACGTAATCTAGTTAATACTATGCAAAGTTCAGCTAAAATCTTACTTGGCCTTATTGAAAAAGTACTCGATATTTCTAAAATTGAAGCAGGCAAAATAGTAATTACTAAAGAACCTCTAGACTTACACTCAATAATTAATTCTGTTATCGCAACACAAAAGATAATGGCGAAAACAAAAAATCTTAGTATTGATTCCAAAATAGACTCTGATGTTCCCTTTCTACTTAAAGGAGATCAGCAGTATCTTCGTCAAGTGTTAGTTAACCTCATAGGTAATGCAATAAAGTTTACTGACCATGGATCAATTAATTTACACATTCATAAAGTCTCAGAAACAGAACACTCGACTGTACTTAGATTCGATATAAAAGATACTGGAATCGGTATTGAAAAGGATTTATTAGATAGTGTTTTTGATGACTTTACACAAGTAGGTATAGCCACTACACGGCATATTGGAGGTTCAGGGTTAGGTACAACTATTTCAAAGGAATTAGTTGAACTAATGGGGGGAGAAATTGGTGTTGAAAGTAATTTAGGAGGAGGATCTACCTTTTGGTTTGAACTACCTTTTACATTAGTCCCTAATACTCCACTAGAATTAAATGATACTCATTTGTTAATATTAGCAACAGAGAAAACTAAGGATACTATACAGCCTTTTTTAAATACGTGGGATTTACCATCAGACTTCATACAATCTCCTTCTCATGCACTATCTATGTTGAAAAAAGCACAGTCTCAAGACCTAGACTATAAAATTATATTAATAGATAAATGCAGCTTGTTAGAAATGACACTAGATCACTTTGTAAGTTTATTAAAATCAGAAAATCTACTCAATGGTCTTTCTTTAATATTACTTGATTCAGAAGAAAATAATTTAAACAACAACGAGGTGGAACAACGTTTTATATCTACCATTACAGATTTAACTGATAAACGTGCATTGTTTAATGCGATACATAGTGCTCAAAGTATCGAAAAAGAGAACCAGAATACGAAAGTAATTTCTTTTAGTCAGTTTTATCAAAACCAAGTAGGCGCCAAGAAATTAAATATATTAATTGCTGAAGATAATAAAGTAAATCAACAAGTTCTCTCCGGTATTTTAAATCGTGCAGGACACTCCGTTGTTATCGTTGATGATGGCGAACAAGCATTAAATGTTTTAGCAAAAGACTTTGAAAAAATAGACTTATTAATTGTAGATAAAAACATGCCTAAACGATCAGGTGATGAAGTTATACAAGCCTTACATTTTATGGATACTAAAAACACTTTACCAATTATTATGTTAACTGCTGACGCTACACCAGAAGCCAGAGTATTAGCAACCGATTTGGGCATTAATGAGTTCTTAACTAAACCTATAGACTCTCATGATTTATTAGAAAAGATAGCCATTATTTCTAAAACAATAAAAAAAGAAGTAACACTATTACCTACAACCGCTATCGTTGATACGAAGCTATCTATATCAAATAAAATAGAAATAAATAATCAATGGTGTAACTCTGAAACACTAAATGAATTATTTTTATTAGATAATGATATTGATTTTATGGTGCGTTTAATAAGTGCATTTATAAAAGATGGCAATAAACACATAAACTATATTCGTGGAGCAATTACGAATGATTATTTACAGTTTAGAGAGTCTTTACATGCATTAAAAGGTGCAGCTTCAGAGCTTGGTGCAGATAAATTATCTGAATTATGTTTACATGGGGAGACATTCAAGCCTTATCATATTGGTACAGATGAATTAAACCTATTGATAAATGAAATTGAATATACCTATGATAAAACTGTAGAAACCTTAAACGATACTTTGAAAAAGGCCTCCACAGAAAAAAAATAATCGATTTTTATGATTTTATATTTTTTAAAAAACTAAACGTTATTGGCAGTCTGACGCATAACCAGTTTTTCAATCATACGAAGATCCTTGTTTGTTATGTTTAAGGCTGACTCAACCCATACTTTAGTTACATCTAAAAGTTCTTTGTAAGGGATAGGGTTACAGATATCTTTCACTTTCCTCATTGCTTGATAACTATTTTCTTTTCGTTCTGCAGTTTTAATATATTGATAAACAGCCATTTCGCCCTCTCCTTTTTCAGCTAATATATCGACAATACCTAAATCATATAACTCTTCTGCTAAATATAACTTGCCGCTTAAAATTATCTCTTCAGCCTTTGAAGGACCGACTTTACGAGTCAATAATGAATAAGCCCCCATTCCTGGGAACAAATTAAATAACACTTCAGGTAACCCTAGCTTAGTTCCTCGTTCAGCAATTAATACATTACTTGATAATGCACCTTCAAACCCCCCTCCTAATGCATCACCTTGCACTAAAGCAATAGTCGTTAACTCACAATCTAAATGAATCATATTTCGGTATAACGTATCAATACACTTGATAGCATAATGAAGCAAACCATCACGATCCTTATTTTTAATTAACTGCAAAAACACAGCTAAGTCACCACCCAAATTAAATACATTATCAACTGAAGAAGATGCAATTAAATAACTATATTTTTGCTGATTACTTGCTTCCATTTCAGCTTTTACACTTCTTTGATAAGCCGTTATTTCATCCAATAATAATGCTGTAAAACAAGGGCGAGGTTTAGCATGCATATAATACCAACCCGCTTTATATTTTTCATCATAGTGAGTTTTAAGTTGAATGTATTGATTAGCTGGAATATTTTCTGTGGTTGTAACGTGTAGGTTAGTAACTCTTGCTAAATTATCCATTATTTAATTTCCTTTAAGTATTTAAAGTAATTCAGATAGTTACCGGAATTACTCATTTATCAGAATTGATAAATGTACTTAAAGTGTACCAATATAAAATCAAATTTAGCCTATTGATATTATTCAATGAAATTTAAATAAAGTTAAATTTCAAAAAATTTAACTTTTCAATATTATTTAATTTACTTATATTTGTCGGTTACATACAAGTATAAGAAAATTAAAACAGGAGCAAAACCCTACGATGTTATTCCAGATATCGCTCGAATATTAACGTCTGATTTGATAATACATAATAATACCAATCACACTAATTAACTGCTCTATTTAACTTATTAAAATAACTTATTTATTCATTGTAAATTTCGTAAAGGGAACAGCCATTAATGAATTAACATGTTTTAGTTAATTCGCCGATAGACGATTAACGAAGTTAATCTTCGAAAGGCCTCAATTTACGCCTTAAACTAAGTCATTTTTCCTGCGCAAAATTTAGATCACTTATTTAATGTAATCGGTATAAGTTAAAATACTCTTCAGTTGACCTACATCGATCTAGCCAGTAGATATAGAAAACGACCTATAATTACTGGAAAAGTACCATTGAGAAGTTAAAAGAGTGAATGATGACCTCTCGACAACAATAGACCCAATTTTATTTCCAAAACAGTTAAATACTACTGAAGCCTCATTGGTTAATTATGTTTGAACGAGTGTGAGTTATAGGCAGGATTTATTATAAGTATTAGGTAAAGCTGTCAAAGTGTTCGAGTATAGGAAAAGTCTAACGTACTAAAAATCACAAAAATATTCATTTATGATTCAAAATTAATATGAAGAGTCTAATTTAACATAGGTGTAGTCGATGTGAATAATACGTCACCACTATTGCTATTTTGCAGTGGTACAGTGATGACGTTAATATAGAGAATAGTAGTTTTAAATAATGTTAGTTTTTATCTAACTTTATTTATTTTTCTACGAGTTCATTATCTGAATTAGCACTAACTACCACCCCATTACCTGAACTGGGCTGGTCGCTTAAGATATCAGCAAGTGTTGAACGTGATAAATAACCTTTCACTTCACCTTCTGCGTTTAATACAGGTAGCTCATGTATATTATCTAACATTTCAGGGATAACACTTTCTAATAAAGCATCACTTTGTACGGAAGGAACATTTTCAAGTAACGAGGTATTAATACTATTACTATGATCGCTCTCTTCTACATTTTCTAATGTTTCTTGTGTGATCACACCACGATACCCTTCATCATTCACAACATAGCCGTAATCTTGTTTAGATTGACGCATTTGAATTAAGGCTTCGCCAATAGTGTCGCTAGAGATGCGGAAAATTTGTGGCTGCATAACTGTTTCCACCGTTAATGCACGTGCTCTGTTAACGTCTTTTACAAAGGCTTCAACATAATCATCAACGGGGTTTAGCAAGATATCGACAGGTTCGCCCTGCTGTACCAAAATACCATCGCGAAGAATCGCAATTTTATCACCAATACGTAACGCCTCATCAAGGTCATGCGTAATGAAGACAATGGTTTTATGTAGTTTATCTTGTAGTTCAATTAACTGATCTTGCATCTCACTACGAATCAGTGGGTCTAATGCAGAAAAGGCTTCATCCATTAATAGGATATCGGCATCAGTACATAAAGCGCGCGCTAATCCGACACGTTGTTGTTGACCACCAGAAAGTTGCGATGGATATTGATTTGCATAACCATCAAGTCCAACCGTTTCTAACCACTCTCTTCCACGTACTTCACGTTCTTTTTTGCTAATACCTTGAACTTGCAGGCCATAAGTAATGTTTTGTAAAACAGTACGATGTGGCATTAAACCAAAACGTTGAAATACCATCGCCATTTTCTGACGACGAAATTCTTGTAATTCTTTACTGTCTAACTTCATCACATCACTACCAGCGATTTCAATTTCGCCAGCAGTCGGTTCAATTAAGCGGTTAAAGTGACGAATAAGCGTCGATTTACCTGAACCAGACAGCCCCATTATCACGAAAATTTCACCAGGATAAATATCTAAATTAATATCAGATAGGCCAACTGTATGACCAGTCTCTGCTAAAATAGTATCCTTTGATTTCCCAGCAATAACTTGCTCAAGTACCTTTTTCTCGTTCTTACCAAATACTTTATATAGCTTTTTAATGCGTATTAAAGGTTGTTTATTGTCTTTATTACTCATCTTAGTGACCTCCAAAATCTTGCAGTGTACGCTTCGCGTAACTTTGAGATAGACGGTCAAAAATAATAGCGATGGCAACAATTGCCAGACCATTTAATAAACCTAATGTAAAATATTGATTAGTAATTGCTTTTAATACCGGTTGCCCTAACCCTTTCACACCAATCATTGATGCGATAACCACCATTGAAAGTGCCATCATAATAGTTTGGTTAATACCCGCCATAATATTAGGCATCGCTAAAGGAATTTGAACACCAAACAATCGCTGCATTGAGCTTGCACCATAAGCGGTAGCCGCTTCTAATACTTCTTTATCAACAAGGCGAATACCTAAATTGGTTAAACGAATAACAGGCGGTATTGCATAGATAATCACGGCAATGACGCCAGGTATTTTACCAATACCTAATAACATAACCACAGGTATCAAATACACAAAAGCAGGCATAGTTTGCATGACATCGAGAATCGGTGTGACGATGGATTGAACGCGATTCGAACGTGCCATTGATACGCCAATAGGGACGCCAAGAATAATGGCGAGCATGGTCGAGACGGTAATAATACTCATGGTACGCATGGTGTTTTCCCACATACCTAAGAAACCAATCAAGAAAAAGGCAAGCACAACGCCGACTGTTAATTTCCAAGAACGGCTAATCGCGTAAGCAAAAACTGCTAATACAGCAATCACTAGCCACCAGGGTGTAGCGAGTAATAATTTTTCAAACCAGATAAGAAAGCTAAGAAGAGGGTCAAAGAAAGATTCGATATTATCTCCATACTCTCGTGAGAAACTACGATATGCACCATCTAATGTTTTTCTAAATTCTAATAATTGGTGGCGATCAAGTTGCGGAATTTCCGACAACCATGATTTGTCTGACATGTTATTTGTCTCCTAAGATGAAAAAGCCCAGATAAACTGGGCTTGGGGAGTTATAAAATTAAAGCGCTGCTAATGCAGTTTTAATTTTTGATGCTGTTGGCGCGTCAACCCACTGCGTCCAAGTACTTTCGTAATTTGTTAAAAAGTGCTCAACAGTGTATTCCCCGTCAGCTTGTTGATCTTCCATCCAAGCTAATAATACGTTCATTTGTTCATTTTTAAATTCACGTTTTGCAAGGTATTCCATTACTTCAGGCGCTCTTTTAGCAAAGCTTTCAGTCACAACTGACTCTACGATTGAAGGTGGGTACATAGTCACTTTTGGATCTAAACAATCTTCTTGCGTAGTACAATTTTTGAAATGTTCTTCATCAATACCTGAACCTAAGTCAACTTTAACCATTTTGTATTTACCTAGCACAGAGGTTGGTGCCCAGTAGTAACCAAACCAGCCTTCACCACGTTCGTACGCTTTAGCAATCGAACCTGAAAGACCGGCACCTGAACCTGGATCTAACAATTCAAAACCAGCTTCTTCAAGATTCATTGCTTCATATAGATTTTTTGTTGAAATTTGACAATTCCAGCCAGCTGGACAGCCCATGAAACCTGATTTTGTTGGATCTTCTGGATGTTTAAATAGTTTAGCATTGGCTTTAACACCAGCGAGTGTCGCTAATGTAGGATCTTTTTCTACCATGTAAGCGGGAACCCAAAATGCTTCTTCACCGCCATCTGTTAATGTGGTACCAGCATAACGAATACGGCCTTCTTCGACACCTTTATTCAATGCTTCACGCATTGCGTTACTCCAGAATTCAGGAGCAAGGTCTGGTTGACCTTTTTCAATCATCGATGCACCTGTTGCTTGTGTGTCACCAGGTACTAATTCTGCGTCACAGTCGAAACCATGCTCAAGGATAAAACGGTCTACATTAGCGATTAATGTTGCAGAGCTCCAACTCATGTCAGCGATGGTGACTTTGCCACATTCACTTGCGACAGCTGGCATAGTGAAAGAAGCACATGCCAATAGAATAGAAGACGAGATAATCTTACGCATATTAATATCCTTATTAATTATTAAATTTATTATGAATCATTTAGTTAAAACGATTCTATACTACACCAAATAGCTACTTATATGAAATCAAGCTAAAGTATAGATCTAAAAACGTTAATCAACGCATTCACAACTCATGTTCGATATATCCTTTATTAGTCTCAATTTTCGTCATTAAATAAATAACCTCAGTTCTGGATAAGCAAAGCGATACAACACAGCTATTTCTGCAGATTTCTGCGTTACATTATTTTTCAAGAACCCGTTATTGCTTCAATAATTCGCCTTAAACTACGTAAAACTAACGGCACTGACTAGTAAAAAATATTACTTCATGATTTTAAATATAATTCCGTTTTCAATAACCAAAACTGAGGTTAAATACTAAAATTGACACTTATCACTTATTTATTACAAATACTTATGACAAAATAAAGCACCTCCTCGATCATCAATCTGGCAAATCTAATGATAAATATTATAAATTTAGAACATGACAAGTTAACAATTAATCACTGGCAATTACTTGAAAATGAAAGCTGGTGTGTTTTAGGCAGAAATGGTTCTGGGAAACAATATCTAGATCAATTGCTAACAGGTACTTTCAAGCCTGCCCAATTTAAGGAATTAACCTTACCTGATGAAAAAAAAGTAGGGATGATTTCCTTTGAAGCTCAACAAAAGACCTATGAAAACGCGTTACATGCAGAAGCTCCTGATTATGTGGAAGTTAATGAAGCAGCCACTAAAGCCAAAGACTTTCTACCTAAAGATAGATGGAATGATCCACTTATTAGTGAATTTGGTCTAAGCCATCGTCTAGATACTGGTTATTTACAACTCAGCACAGGTGAAAGCCGTAAGTTACTCATCCTGCAAGCCATCTTTAGCGGTATTGAACTTTTAGTGTGTGATAATCCTTTTGATAGTTTAGATGTTGCTTCCTGCGAGGCGCTGTCTATTGCTCTAGAACGTCTCTCTAAAAATGGTGTTAGCATTTTATTGATGTTAAGCAATCGACAAGATATTCCAAAATGGTGTAATAACATTGCATTTATTGAACGTGGTCGACTTGATGTTATCGGCCAACTTGAAGATGCTGAAACAAAAAAACAATTAGATGCGTTATTAAGCCCAGTGCCCGATGAAACAGATTGGCCTGAAAATATGCATGAGTTATCCGATTTCGATCATCCTTACTTAGTTAAGTTAAACAAAGGGACTGTTCACTATAATGGTGTGAATGTCATTGAGAACTTAGATGTAGAAATCAAACCATTGCAACATACTTTGATCACCGGCCCTAATGGCAGTGGTAAATCGACCTTAATGCAATTAATTACCGGTGATTGTCCTCAATGTTACAGCAACGATATTAACGTATTGGGTTTTAAAAGAGGCTCTGGTGAAACAATTTGGCAAGTTAAAGAACATATGGGGATTGTTAGCTCAGAGTTACATCGTCAATATCGTGTCAGTAGTGATTTGTTAACTGTAGTTGTATCGGGCTTTTATGACTCAATCGGTATGTATCAGCAGCCTAGCCCGTACCATATTAAAATTGCACGCCAATGGTTAGATAAAATAGGGTTACTTGCACAGCAAAAAAGCGCATTTCAAAGTTTAAGTTACGGAGAACAACGACTAGCATTAATTGCGAGAGCATTAGTTAAGTCACCTTATTTGTTAATCTTAGATGAACCAACACAGGGATTAGATGAATTGAACAGGCATAGAGTGCTTAACTTTTTAGAGCATTTAGCCAGCCAACAACATAGTACTATGTTATTAGTAAGCCATCGTAAAGATGAGTTTTTATCGATATTTAACCAGCATATTAAGCTTTAACATAACTGAAAATACATAATTGAGAGTACATCACTGAAGTGAAGGTAGAAAATTGATTTCAGAGTACATCACTGATTGCCTTAGAGATGTACTCTTTATTTAAACCATCGTTTCAACTTTTATATTTTAAACTGACCAACAAGCCCTTCTAATTTACCACCTTCAGAAAGCACATCACTGGCAATTTTTTCAGCTTCAATACTGCTTGAGGTTAATGAGTTAACAATATTTTGAATCTCATAAACATTACGAGTTATCTCTTCTGTAACAGAACTTTGCTCTGTGGTCGCTGTCGCAATTTGAGTACTCATGTCATTAATTGAAGTAATAGATGAGGTTACTGAAAGTAAGCTTTGTGAAATGGTTCTCGATGAATCTACAGAACGTACACTTCGCTCTTGACTTAACGACATCGCATTTACTGACAATCCAACTAATCGATGTAATTCTTCAAGCATTTCGTTGATTTCAAGGGTACTTTTTTGTGTACGACTTGCTAAGCTTCTCACTTCATCTGCAACGACGGCGAATCCCCTTCCTTGCTCACCAGCTCGTGCAGCTTCAATCGCAGCATTTAAGGCTAATAAGTTAGTTTGATCTGCAATCGCACCAATCACGGTCAATACTTGGTTAATTTTCTGAGACTGTTCACTTAACGCATTCATACTTGTTACCGCACCATTGATTTCTTCTACTAGTGCAGATACTTCTGTTAGTGAGGTCTCAACACATTCTTGAGCATGCATTACATCTATTGATACCGCTTGAGTGGCTTCTGCAACTTGATTTGTATTGCTCGCCACTTCACTTGCTGTAGATGACATTTCAGTCACTGCAGATACAACTTGATCCGTTTGATCATTATGGTGGTGAAGTTGTGACGCAATCTCAGTGCTTTGATGATTCATATCGAGACCTGCTTTATTAATCCCGGTTGTTGCGGTACTGATATCAGCAATCGTATTTCTTAATTTATCAACAAATAGATTAAACGATCTACCTAATTGCGATATTTCATCATGGCCATGTATTTCAAGTCGTTGCGTTAAATCTCCTTCGCCTTGTGCAATATCATTTAAGTTATCAGCCATACGTTTAATAGGTTTAACCATTCGCGCTGCAACGAAGAATATAATCGCAGTAGTAAGGATAATTAACGCAATTGAAATTGATAAAATTAACCATATTTTTTCATTAAAGCTTTTTGTTACTGAAGCTGAATATTCATTAATTGATTCTTCGATATCATCTATATAAGCCCCTGTACCGATCATCCAGTTTGTATTGGGGATCATGGCAGCAAAACCTAATTTTTCAAACTGAGTTGAAGAACCTGGTTTTTGGAAATAAAAGGAATAAACACCATCTCCTTGTTGTGCAGCATTTAATAAGCCCACGATGATTTTATTGCCCATAGTATCTTTCAAATCAATTAAGTTTTTACCTTCTAACGCGGGTTTTATCGCATGAAAAATATTATTGCCGCTTGTATCATAAATATAAAAATAACCTGCAGTACCAAAACTAATATCGCGTAAAGCACCTTTAATATCACCTTGATTAGGTAAAGACATTTGGTACGACACGATACCTGAAGCAACTTCAGTGATTTCTTTTAACTCTCGTTTTCTTTCTTTCAATAGAGCCTGGCGAAATTCAGATATATTATTAGAGAGTCCTTCTTTTTCTAAAGAATAAGAGATAGATGAAAGTAAAGTTAATATGAAGATCAGTGGTAATAAGGTGAGTAATAACAGTTTTTGAAGTAAATTTAATTTATTCATGTATATCTTAATTCCTTGATATAGGTTGCACTAGTAAATATTGCAGTCAGTTAAGTATATTTACTTAATTGATTGACGCCTTCTTATTTAGCGAAATTATTATAAAATTAAAAGCAATAAATTATATTTTTAAATTAAAAATTAGATTGTTTGTTAACTTTAAAAATTAATTACATTAATAACTGGTCAGGTATATCAAACCTTTCAGAGGATCTCGACTATGTAAAGTTTAAAATCTATACCATTATCGGTAAATTATCTCTTTATATCCTAACACTTACTTTTTAAAAAACACAAAAAAGCTAACCATAAATGGTTAGCTTTTGTTAGAAGTGAGACTTTGCTAGAAATAAATCTTTTAAGTTTAAAAAACTATGAGATCAAGCCGAAGAATCGAGGAAGGAATAAACTAATTTCAGGAATAAAAGTAATAAGCAATAAAGTCACTATCAAAACAGCACAAAATGGCATAATACTTCTTATTACATCTTCAATCTTAGACCCACTGACACTACAACCAACAAACAAGGCGGTGCCCACTGGTGGCGTCGCTATTCCGATACATAGATTAAATATAAGCATCATTGCAAAGTGAATAGGATCCATACCTAGTGTTGTTGCGATAGGCATAAAGATTGGTGTAAAAATCAGTACCGCTGGTGTTAAATCCATAAACATACCAATAATCAACAAAATCACATTCATCAGAATGAAGATAATAATAGGATTATCAGAAATAGATAACATCCAATCACTTATCATTGTTGGTAAACCAGTAAAGGCCATTGCCCATGACATGATGGTTGATGCACCAATCAAGAACAGCATAATACCGGTGATCTGTGTTGTTTCTTTACAAATGCTTGAAAAGTGTGACCATTTAAGTGTTCGGTAACAAAGTGACAAAGCAAAAGAATACAAAACAGCGATACATGCTCCTTCTGTTGCAGTAAATACACCACCAATAATACCGCCAATAACAACAAAAATAAGCCCTAAGCTTGGTGTTGCTTGCCAAATAATTCTTAATACATCTTTAATTGTGTAACCACTATTAGCACTTGTTTTGTAGCCTTTCTTTTTAGCAATAAAGTAAGCGACAACCATACAGCTTAGTCCCATTAGAATACCTGGTACATAACCTGCGATAAATAGTGCAGCAACAGATGTTCCACCCGATACAACTGAGAATACGATTAATGAATTACTTGGTGGAATAAGCAGACCAGCAGGACATGAAGCAACATTAACGGCTGTCGCTAAGTTTTTATCATAACCTTCTTTTTCGAGTTCTGGACCTAATGTCTTACCAACCGCAGCAGCAGCAGCGACGGCTGAACCAGAAACTGCACCAAACATCATATTAGCGAAGATGTTAACGTGTAAAAGCGAACCTGGGATCCAACCAACCATGAGTTTTGCAAGGTTGATAAGTCGACCAGCAATACCGCCCACATTCATTATATTCCCTGCGAGAATAAAGAAAGGGATCGCTAATAAACTGAAACTATCAATTCCGGTAATGATTTTTTGACCCGCAGTAATACTTGCCACATCAAACGGTAAAATGAAATACATGATAGTTAAAGATGACATTGCAATGGCAATTGCAATGGGCATGCTTATAGCAATCATGAATAAAAATAGGCCTAGCAGCCAAACACCAATGGACAAGTCCATAATAAAAGTCCTTTTAAAATTTATTTTTGTTCGATTTACAAAAAAGTTCAAGCGTATTTAATGCCAAATAAATGAGAATAATAACGGCTGAAATAGGTAATATTGAATAAACGGTAGACATCGGTAATTGCAATGCTGGTGATAGTTGCTGTGTGGTTCTTCCCATCAGCGCAAGCCCACCTTTAAGCATTGCTAAAGAAACAAATGTAAAAGAGATCCCGTTGATGAGTAGTTGTAATGCTATATTTGCTTTTCCCTTAAGGTAACCATCTAATAACGTTATCGCTAAGTGCCCTTTAATACCAAACAAATAACTGGCGCCTAATAATCCAAGCCATACCATCGCATAGCGAGCAAGTTCATCAGTCCAGCTGCTTGGGTCATTTAACACATAACGGCTAAAAACTTGCCAAGTGACGGTGGCTACCAGCAACATTAATGCAAAAGAAGAAATAAATAGAATCGACTTATCAAGTAGGTTTCTAAAAGATGTTAACATGTGGTTATACCTCAAAAAATTTTGCCCTAGCAAGGCAAGGGCAAAATAATATTTTTACTAATTTTGATTAAAGTGCTTCAATTTTCTCAATGTATGGTGCTAATTTAGGATCTTTTTTAGCGGCATCAATCATTGGTTTAACTGCTTCGCGGAATGGGGCTTTATCCACTTCAACAAATGTTACACCAGCTTTAATACCTTTCTCTTTGTTAATGTTATCTGTTGCATCCCAGATTTTGATTTGCTCATCAAGAGATTCAGCTGCAGCTTCTTTTAAGATTTTTTGCTCTTCCGGCGTTAATGAATTAAATGCATTTTCTGAAATGATAATGACATCAGGTGTCATTAAATGTTGATCCATAGAGTAAAATTTAGCAACTTCACTGTGTTTCATTTCAACTAAGCTAGAAATGTTATTTTCAGCACCGTCAATAACACCTTGTTGTAAAGCGGTGTAAACT
Organism: Psychromonas arctica; assembly: GCF_038155225.1. Taxonomy (GTDB): domain Bacteria; phylum Pseudomonadota; class Gammaproteobacteria; order Enterobacterales; family Psychromonadaceae; genus Psychromonas; species Psychromonas arctica_B. The sequence goes on from NZ_JBAKBA010000057.1 coordinate 16,002, forward strand.
TCATTAAATGGTACAGGAGTCGCTTTACCACCTAATAAGTTAACCATTTCCATCATCGTTGGAGACCCTGGAACACGCACTTTCATTCCCGCTAGATCTGCTGGTGATTTAATTGCTTTTTTAGCATAAAAACTACGCGTACCTGAATCATAAAAAGTCAGACCGATAAAACCTTTACCTTTACTTGAACCTAACATTTCTTCAGCGACTTCACTTTTCATGAACTTTCTCATGTGTGCAATATCACGGAATAAGAAAGGTAGCGCATTAACTTTAAACGTTGGTTCGAAAGATTCTGCTAAGCCACCGTTGATTTTAGCCATATCAATTGCCCCCGTCACCACTTGCTCTGCCTGATCACGTTCAGAACCAAGTTGACCATTTGGGAAAATACGGATAGTTAAATCACCGTTAGACTTCTCCTTCACTTTATCAGCCATGATCACCATACCTTGGTGAGCAGCACTTTCTAATGACATAGCATGACCAAGATTCAACGTTTTTGCATACACGCTTGGTGTGAGAAGTAATGTAGTCAATAAAGGTAGTAATATCTTTTTCATTATTTTCATTTCCTTATTAAAATATCTATTTTTCAACAATCGGTTTAATCGTTAATAGCGACAAAAGCTATTGCAATATTTAGTAAAAACTGTTCGATGATCTGTAACAACAAGGGCATCTTACAAAGTGTATTAAGTATTACAATAATAAAGTATTTCAGTATGACGCTGCTCACGCTTACTGATATAAAAATCAGACCTTTATCACTTTTAATTGAATTTATAATAAAGAAACAGTCATTTCATTAATAGAACATAATAAAAAAAAGCAAGCAAACACCTACCAGTCTTGAGGTTGATAACACCACCACTTTTAAATAAGGTCACTCACCTCATTTACTCTTATAAATGTTCTCCATTACAAAAAAGTAATAAAAAACGAGTTCAATAACGAGTAAAGTTAAAAAGTAACAATATGTATGACAATAAATTAAAAGAAGAAGTGTAATAAACGCGCATTATCGACAAATTTAAAGTTAAAAAATGACGTTAAATGTAAACTATTTAATAATATATTTTAAATTATGTGAAGTATGTCCGAATTAATCCGTGTCAAATTTCGCTGAACTGCTACGCAGTCATCATATCTACTTAAAGCAAGTTAGGTTTTATATTAGTAGTGATATCATTTTGTGACTAACAACAACTTATAGGTAAATTCATGTTAAATAAAAGCACATTTGCTACTGTAAATAATAAGGTTTTTAAACTAGCTGCATTAGCTTGCTCTTTTGCTTTATTAGGCTGCGCGAATACAGCTTCTGACAACGCACAATCAATACAAACAAAAGCAGGCTCTCCTGCAAGCCAATTTGATTTATTAGGTTGGACAATCAGTGTCCCTGTCGATGCTGATGGCAACGGAAAGTCAGATCAAATAAAAGAAAAAGCTTTAGCCGGTGGTTATTCTGATGAAAACTTCTTCTACCTAGCTCAAGATGGCGGCATGGTTTTTAAGTCTCCAGTTAAAGGTGCTAAAACCTCAAAAAACACAAAATACACACGATCAGAATTACGTGAAATGATGCGTCGTGGTAATACGTCTTACAATACAAAAGGCGTTGGCGGTAATAACTGGGTATTTTCAACAGCACCAACATCAGATCAAGAAAATGCAGGTGGCGTTGACGGAACATTAGAAGCAACATTAGCGGTTAACCACGTAACGACAACCGGTGTTAGCTGGCAACAAGGGCGAGTGATCATTGGTCAAATTCATGCAAATGATGATGAACCAGTACGTCTTTATTACCGTAAACTGCCTAACCATCAAAAAGGGTCAATTTACTTTGCTCATGAACCTAATAGTGAAGCAGATGAACAATGGATTGATATCATTGGTAACTCATTACCTAATTATTGGAATCAAGATGCAACACCAGCAGAACCAGAAGATGGTATTGAGCTAGGTGAGAAATTTAGTTACCGTATTAAAGTAACTGGCCATGAACTAGCCGTCACTATTATGCGTCCAGGTAAAGCTGATACGACTAAAACAGTTGATATGTCTAACAGTCAATATGATGTAGGTGGTCAATACATGTACTTCAAAGCGGGTGTATACAACCAAAACAAAACCGGTGATGCAAAAGATTACGTTCAAGCAACATTTTACGACTTGAAAGTAACGCACTAGATATATCAATAAGAGTTATTAACTTTTTACAATAAAATATATATGAATTTCATTGTAAAATATCAGTATAAAGACATCCTAAGCACTATCATACTTCACATTGATAGTGCTTTTTTATTAGCGGTTTTTTATTTAAAAGTTCTTATTTAAAAATTCTTATGTATTTAAAGTACTTTTGTATTTAAAGCACCTATCTAAAAATACCTCGCCAACATAAGATAAACCAATGGCTTACCATCTAAGCAATCAAAAGTGTTTTGAAATAGATATATAAGCACATCACAACAGCGTAGGATGCACTTATAACTCCTTAAGTAATATGAGCATTCAATGTCAATCGCTACCACAGAAGACACAACGACCCGCGCCCTGCTAATTTCTATCCGTACACCTAATGTAACTCAACAAGAAGTAGATGAATCATTGTCTGAATTAGGTCGCTTAGTGAATACTTTAGGCTTTTCTGTTGTCGGTAGTAAAACACAACGTCAACGATCCACTAAACAGTTATCTGTATTAGGCTCAGGAAAACTAGAAGAGCTGGCAGCGCTAACTAATGATGAGGAACTGCCTGAGCAAGATGGCACAGCAACAGAGTTTGAGTCAGTTGACTTTGACCAGAATGAATTAAATAACTTAATTGCCTCGTCAGAAATTAAAGAGCAAGCTAATGTAGTCGTTTTTGACTGTGAATTAAGTCCGAATCAACTGCATAATGTGCAAGCCGCATTAGGTGTAGAAGTTTACGACCGCACACGTATTATTATTGAAATATTTAGTAAACATGCACGTACTCGAACAGCAAAATTACAAGTAGAAATTGCACGCCTTAATTACTTAACACCCCGAGTACGCGATGAAAACAGCGGTGACAGAGAACGCCAAAAAGGTCGTTGGATAGGTGAAACTGCTTTTGAAATTAATCGACGTCGCATTCGTGATAAAATTGCCGATATAAAGAAAGAAATTCAAAAACTACAAAAAGAGATGCAAGGTCGACGTAGTGGTCGTATTGAGCAATTGTGTGTTGCATTAGTTGGTTACACCAATGCAGGTAAGTCATCTTTAATGCGCGCGCTTACAGATTCTGATGTACTAGTTGAAGATAAACTATTTGCAACATTAGACACCACGGTTCGTACCTTACAACCCGCTACTCAACCACGTATTTTAATTTCAGATACCGTCGGTTTTATTAAAAAATTACCACATGATTTAGTGGCCTCGTTTCACTCTACGTTAGAAGAAGCAAAAGAAGCCTCTTTATTGCTTTACGTAGTTGATGCTTCAGATCCAAATTTTGTATCTCAACTTGCTGTTGTTGATCAAGTGTTAAGCGAACTCAATATAGATTTTAATAATAAATTATTAATATTGAATAAAGTTGATTGCTTAACAGAAGAGCAACAATTGACATTATTAGAGCAATACACTGATGCGCTACAAATAAGCACTCGAGATAAAAATGATGTGGCCATGGTCCACCAGCAAATCCAAGTATTTTTAGAGAAAAAAATGTGCTCAGCTTGTTTTAATATCCCTTATACAGCTAGTGGGATTATGGGCGAAATACACAGTAAAATGCAGGTTATCGATGAGCAATATAAAGAGGATGGTGTGCTACTGACTTTAAAGGCGAGCCCTATTGCCTTAGAACGATTACATAAGATGTTACTAACATCTTCTTTTTAAAGTTAATTTATTAAAGATAGCTTATTAAAGGTTATTTATTAAAAGTTACCTTTAATAAAAGTTATTTCTAAGGCTCATTTATTAGAGAATGACTAGGGTGTGTTGATCTTTCAAGAGTAATTTTTGAACAGCATGGTGGAAATGTA
>NZ_JBAKBA010000058.1:0-18991 GCF_038155225.1 Psychromonas arctica
TATACATTTCCACCATGCTGTTCAAAAATTACTCTTGAAAGATCAACACGCCCTAGTAAATTATATAACCTTTTAATTTTAAACATAATTCCGCTTTCATTAACCTGAGTTGAGGTTACATATTAAATTTGTAGGGAACGACGGCTTTAGCTATCTCAACATATTCCAATGGAAAACTATAATAACGGACTAAAAAGATATAGAAAACCTTCTAATAAACGCTTGAAAAAAGGTCGCTTCTGCCACTTCTCTAAGGTTAGTTGGTTAGACGCTAAAGTATATTGCATTTGTGCAGTTAACAACTCCCCTGAAAATCTTGGGTTATCAATTAGCATAGTCATTTCGAAGTTTAACCAAAAGCTACGTAGGTCTAAATTAACTGTCCCTACTAATGCAATTTTCTCATCAATAACAATACTTTTACTATGTAACAAACCACCATAGAATTGGTGAATCTCGACACCCGATTTTAATAAATCTTCAAAGAAAGCACGCGAAGCATACTTAACCATTACTGAATCATTTTTAGCAGGAAGAATAATTTTAACGTCTACCCCTCGCATTGAAGCCACTTGTAATGCAGTTAACAAACTTTCATCAGGCACAAAATAAGGTGAGGTTAGCACTAAACTATATTTAGCTTCATAAATAGCGGTTAATAGCACTTGATGAATACCTACTTTGCCAAATTCAGGGCCAGAAGGAATAAGCTGAGAATTTTCATCTCCTGCAATACAAAATAAAGATTTATTTGCTTCGGGTAAATGTAAGTTTTGTTCTGTCTCTAAACTCCAATCCCATAAAAATAGCCCCTGCATATGTTGTACGATAGGCCCTTCACAACGCACCATCAAATCAATCCATTCACCAACACCTTTATCTATTTTGAAATAAGCAGGATCAACTAGGTTCATACTACCGGTATAAGCAATATGATCATCAATACACACTAATTTACGATGTAACCTCAGATCTTGTCTTTGAAATAATAAGCGAAATGCACCTACAGGCAAACCTTCAACCACTTCCACACCTGCTTGTCGTAATTGAGCTGGTAAGTTAGATTTTAAAAAGTCATGGCTGCCTACTGAATCCAACAATAATTTACATTCAACTCCCCTGATAGCCGCTGACTTTAACTCTTCTAATAACTGGTCAACTAAGCCACCTTGATTACAGATATAAAACATTAAATAACAATGTTTTTTTGCATCTTTAATTTCTTTAGTAAGCTCTAATAAAATATCATCGGTAGTCGTTAATAAAGTATGTTTATTACCTTTAACCATTGGCATATTGGTATAAGACTCAACAAATGATTGCATTGCATGGGCATTTTCACTAATCAGCTCTTTGCTTTGCTTATAAGTCATCGCTTGTTCTTGGATCCACTCCAAGAAAGTACCTGAGATTAATTTACGTTGTCTGCTTCGCTTTGCACCTAAATTTAATTCACCAAAAATGAAGTAGCCAATCATGCCGACTAAAGGTATTGCAAACATAAGAAATAACCATGCCAGTGATACACCGATTGGTTTACGTTTTAAGACAACTCTTACTGACATTAACGTTAATAAGCCAAAATACAATGTCGCTGAAGCGGCGATATATATTTCGCTTTCTAACCAATTCATATTCAAACCAAGGTGTTCCATGTACTTCCTAATAAAAAGTAAAATGTTGCAGTAAAAGACTGCTAAATGAAAATGCTATTAATAAAGTAAACGTGAAAGAAAAGCTATCGATTTCAATAATGAGCTATTTTTATGTATAAACAAGAAGCAGAATAAATAAGTAAAATAGCCAGAATACGCTAGATGTTAGTAAAAAAATAATATAACAGTCGTTATTTTACAGTGATAATTTTGTAGTGATAATTTTACAATGACAATGTTGAATGATATTTGGCATAAGCCAAACATCATTCACAATTCAAATAGTAAGGTAAGAGTATAACTAGGAAGTGATTATTTACGTTTATTACACCTCAGGTAAAAAGTAGCTTCAGCCGCTGTCATTACCTCTTTTTGACTGTTCCATTTATCCTGCGTTAATATTTTATCACCACTAGTAAGGCAAGGATCGTTTTCTATTGTTTCCCCTACTACATCAATGCCAAGTGAGTTTGCTAACACAAACACAGACTTGAGCATCGCTTCTCCCGCTAAGAATCCAGGTACTCCTTGGATAAAATGTTTGGATATTTTGAATTTATCGATATTGAGTTTATCAATTGAGTATAAAACAGATCGTTCAGCACCAAATCCCTCGACGGTAAGCGCAATACCTAATCGACTTAGATTCAGTAAGTTTTCCTGAACTCTATACAGATCATTACTAAATATACTTTCTTCGATTTCAAACTCAAACCAACTTGCTTTAGCGCCAGTATCTAACAATACTTTCTGAATTGAAGCAATTAATGATAGTTGTGATAATTCCAATTTAGACAAAGGAAGTGCTATTCGACCAAAATTAATACCTGATGCATACCATTTTGCAGCCTGTTTAGCCGCCTTAGTAAACATTTTAATGCCTAACTCAATTAATATACCTGATTGTTCAGCAAGCATTAAAAACCTTTCTGGCAACAACACTCCTTGTTCAGGATGATGCCACCTTAACATGCATTCAATAGCGACAATTTGACGTTTATTAAGATCATATTGAGGCTGGTAATAAACCTCAAATTGGTCTTTCACAAGTGCTAATTTTAATTCATTTTCACGTGCTAACTGGTGAGTCGAGTTAACCGTTAATTCATTAGTATAAAAGTGATACGCGCTGCTTTTATCTTTCTTACTACGAAGCATTGCAGTTTCAGCATTAGATAAAACAGTATCTAACTCGATGCCGTCATCAGGACAAATACTAATACCGATTGAAAGGGATAAATCGACGGCCACACCTTCGATAGTAATTGTTTCAGAAAATTGCTGCGCTATCTGTCGTGCAATTAAAGCAACAACCTGTTCATTATCAAGCTCTTCAATCACTAATACAAACTGATCATCACCAATACGAGCAATAAAGTCTTTATCTGAAGCAGATTGTTTAAGACGTTTTGCTACGTCTCTAAACACTAAGTCGCCTTGATTATGTCCATAGCGCTCATTAATTGTTTTAATGCCTTTAATCTCAATAAACAAGATCCCTATTGGGATTTGTTTATGATTAGAGCGAGCAATAGCTGTCTCTAAATGATTAAATAAAGCAATACGGTTATTAAGGCCCGTTAAAGAATCATGTTTAGATAAATACTGAATTTTTTCTTCATTGTATTTATTTTGAGTTAAATCAGTAAAGGAATAAACGCGATTATCAATCTCGGTTTCACTGTGTTTGATTTGATAAACTTCTAACCAAAAATAACCAAGATCGCCTTGTTTAGTATAAAAATTAACATCACCTTGCCATTTACCATGACTTAGTAATGCACGCTCAATATTAATAAACAATCGACGATAATCACGACCATAAGCAAATGAAGCTATTTTTTGATTTAATAGTTCTGCTTTAGAATAACCCGCAATATCTAAACAAGCATCGTTAGCAGTGATGACTAAACCTGTATTGTCAGTGACTAAAATACCATCACGACTATTTTCAAATACAGCATTAGCTAATTTAAGTTGTCTTTTAATAATACTTTTTTCAGTAATATCTCGCCCAATAGCAATTAAACCTTGGACTTTTCCGTCTTTATCTTTAAGCGGTACTTTTTGCATAAAGATATAATGTTCTTCACCATTATTATAAGTAAGGTATTCGTTATTAACGTATATTTCATTATTTTCAATTACTTGAGTATCTTGAGCTTGACACATTCGAGCTTGGTTAATTTCAAATAATTGATCATCTTTTTTACCAAGGATGTCAGCTTCAGGACAGCCTACAAACTCTTCGAATTGTTTATTACAACCAATAAAACGACTTTCTAAGTCTTTAAAAAAGATTAAATCAGAAGAAAGATTTGCAGTGGCGCGTAACATAACACGTTCTTTTTCGATGGTTGCCTTGGCCGTATTCATCTCTGAAATATCAAATAACAACCCAACTTTAAGGTCGCTATCATCAGCGACTTCTTCACGAATCAAAAACTCACGTTTAATACCAGTGACATCGCGCATTTCAAATTCAAGTAAACGAACTTGATGATCATTGATCATTCTTAATGTTGAGTTGTTAACTTTATCAATAACTCCATTAGGTAAAACTTCATGCAAGCATTGCCCAATTAAATCATCCGGTAACAACCCAAATATTTGAGAAAAATAAGTATTACAATAAATAATGATACTTTGTGAGTTTTGGTAGTAAATAGGGATGCTAATGTAATCTAAAGCTGATTTAACTTCTGCTGAAATAAGGTTCATCATTTCAGGAGAAGGTATCTTCACCGATTTAAGACTAGGCTGTTCATCAGTCAAATAAATACAGTGAGTCTCAGGGTACTTTTCTGTAATACTTTTTCTTACAGAATTTAAAATCGGCCTTTCACAAATAAAATAATGATAATGATCTTCACTAATCATTGTTTCAAGTTCATTAGCACAAATATGATGAACAATACTAAAATCACTAGTAGTAGAATTAATGGGTAACAAGGCTTCAACTAACTTCATATTATCGCCTATGTATAACACCTTATTAACTTCACTCAACAATATCATTCCACCTTAAATTAAAATAAATTTATTATATAAAAATCAGACACTTAATAAAACAAAAAAGGGAGCTTAGGCCCCCTTTTTATTACTATTATCTAACCTAGCTGTTTACGAACATTTCTAAACATCCGCATCCATGGGCTATCTTCTCTCCATTCATCAGGGTGCCAAGAGTTAGCAACCGTTCTGAATACTCGCTCCGGATGAGGCATCATGATTGTGACACGACCATCTTTCGAAGTAAGGCCTGTAATACCATTTGGCGAACCATTTGGATTAGCTGGGTAAGCTTGAGTATTGTTACCATAGTTATCAATAAAGCGTAATGCAATAGTATCACTTGCTTCAATAGCAGCAAGATGCGAGCTATCTTTCACTTCTACACGACCTTCACCATGAGAAACAGCAATTGGCATATGTGAGCCCGCCATATCATTTAAGAACAATGAGTTAGACTTTTGCACTTCAACCAAACTAAAACGTGCTTCAAAACGTTCAGAGTTATTCCTAACAAAACGCGGCCATAAATCAGAACCGGGAATTAACTCATTAAGATTAGATAACATTTGACAACCATTACAAACACCTAGTGCAAATGAATTCTCACGCTCAAAGAACGTTTGGAATTGGTTACGAGCTTGTTCATTAAACAAGATTGACTTAGCCCAACCTTCACCAGCACCTAGTACGTCACCGTAGGAGAAACCACCACAAGCGACTAAGCCTGCAAAGTCTTCTAATTGAACATCACCCGATAAAACATCACTCATGTGAACATCAATCGCAGAGAAACCAGCACGATTAAAGGCAGCCGCCATCTCTTGTTGAGAGTTAACGCCTTGTTCACGCAGAATAGCCATGCGAGGTTGAACACCTTTAGCAATATAAGGAGCAGCAACATCTTCATTAATATCAAAAGTTAACTTAGTTGATAGGCCAGGATCTTTATCATCTAATTTAAGATCAAATTCTTGTTGTGCACATTCAGAGTTATCACGTAACGATTGCATTTTAAGCGTTGTTTCAGCCCAAATTCCACGGTATTCAGCACGCTTAGCCGCTAACACTTCTATTCCATCACGAATAAATTCGATTTGATCCGTTGTGTTTAATGAACCAATTACTAATGAACTCGATGATAAACCGTGTCCAGCAAGGGTGTTTAATACCGCTTCTTTATCTTCACGTTTAACTTGAATAACAGCCCCTAACTCTTCCGAGTATAAAGCAGCAAAATCATCGCTACCTACTTGGTCAAGTTTAACCGTTACACCACAGTGCCCAGCGAAAGCCATTTCAGTGATTGTTGAGAATAAACCACCGTCACTTCTATCGTGGTAAGCTAATAATTTCTTATCTGCAACTAGCGTTTGTACGGCATTAAAGAACCCTTTTAATAATTCAGGATTATCTAAATCAGGTGTAGTTTGACCTAATTGCTTATAAACTTGCGCAAGTGATGAACCACCTAAACGATTCTTACCATTACCAAGGTCAATTAAGATTAAATCAGTTTCACCTTGGTCAGTGCGTAATTGTGGTGTTACCGTATTACGAATATCACGAACCGCACCAAACGCAGTAATAATCAAAGACAATGGAGAGATAACTTCTTTCTCGCTACCGTCTTCTTCCTGCCAACGCGTCTTCATTGACATTGAATCTTTACCCACTGGGATAGTTAGCTCTAATTCAGGACATAACTCTTCACCAACAGCTTTAACTGCTTCATACAAACCAGCATCTTCACCCGGATGACCCGTTGCAGACATCCAGTTAGCAGATAGTTTAATACGTTTGAAATCACCAATATCAGAACAAGCGATATTAGTAATTGATTCAGCCACAGCCAAACGAGCAGAAGCACCAAAGTTAAGTAATGCAACAGGCGTACGTTCACCTAGTGCCATTGACTCACCGAAGTACGTATCGTAACTTGCTGCAGTTACTGCACAATCGGCAACAGGCACTTGCCAAGGGCCAACCATTTGGTCACGAGCGACTAAACCAGTAACAGTACGGTCACCAATAGTAATAAGGAATGTTTTTTCAGCAATAGATGGTAAACGTAATAAACGTTCAGCCGCTTCTTTAACCGTTGCACCAGAAAGATCTAGCGCTTTACCTTGAGCTGTTTGTGTTTTTACATCGCGATGCATTTTAGGCGCTTTACCTAATAATACTTCTAACGGCATATCGATTGGTTTGTTATCAAACTCAGCATCATTAAGTGTTAAATGCATTTCTTCAGTCGCTTCACCGATTACAGCATATAATGCACGTTCACGCTTACAAATAGCTTCGAAAGTTGCTAGGTTTTCAGGCTTAACTGCCATTACATAACGTTCTTGAGATTCGTTACACCAAATCTCATGCGGTGCCATGCTTTTCTCGTCATTTGGAATCGCACGTAAATCGAAAATACCACCACGTCCGCCATCATTCACAAGTTCAGGCATTGCGTTTGATAAGCCACCCGCACCTACATCGTGAATAAATTGGATCGGGTTATCTTCACCCATCTGCCAACAACGGTCGATCACTTCTTGACAACGACGTTCCATTTCTGGGTTTTCGCGTTGTACTGAAGCAAAATCTAAATCTTCTGATGAAGCACCTGAGTCCATTGATGATGCAGCACCACCGCCTAGACCGATGTTCATTGCAGGACCACCTAATACGATTAACTTAGCACCTACTGGGATCTCTTTTTTCTGAACATGTTCACGACGGATATTACCTAAACCACCCGCCAACATAATTGGTTTGTGGTAGCCGCGAATTTCACTTCCGTTATGACTTTCTACTTGCTCTTCATAAGTACGGAAGTAACCAAGGATATTTGGACGACCAAATTCATTATTAAATGCAGCGCCACCTAGCGGAGCTTCAAGCATAATGTCTAATGCAGAAACGATACGACTTGGTTTACCAAAATCAGTTTCCCATGGTTGTTCGAAGCTTGGAATACGTAGGTTAGAAACAGAGAAACCCACTAAACCTGCTTTTGGCTTAGAACCAATGCCCGTTGCGCCTTCATCACGAATCTCACCACCAGAACCAGTTGCTGCACCTGGGAAAGGTGAAATAGCTGTTGGATGGTTATGTGTTTCTACTTTCATTAAGATATCAATATCTTCATGGTGGTAACCAAATTCACGATCATCAACACTTGGGAAAAAACGACCTGCTTTGTAACCTTCCATTACCGCTGCGTTATCGCTGTAGGCAGATAAAACATGCTCAGGATGTAATTCATGTGTATTGCGAATCATTTTGAACAATGATTTAGGCTGTTTTTGGCCATCAATTGTCCAATCAGCATTGAATATTTTATGACGACAATGCTCTGAGTTTGCCTGTGCAAACATCATTAATTCAATATCGTTAGGGTTACGACCTAACTTGATAAAGTTTTCAACTAAGTAATCTATTTCGTCAGTTGCTAATGCTAAACCTAAACTCACATTGGCAGCTTCTAACGCACTACGCCCTTGTCCTAAGACATCGACGCTAGTCATTTCACCTGGTTTGCCTTGCACAAATAATGTTGCAGCATCATCTAACGATGTTAATACCACCTCCATCATTCGGTCATGCAATAAACCAGTTAATGTTTTAATTTGGTCTGCGTTTAATTCTGTAGCCGTTTCAACATAATAAGCAATACCACGCTCTAAGCGTTTTACTTTAGTTAAACCACAGTTTTTAGCAATGTCCGTTGCTTTTGATGACCAAGGCGAAATAGTGCCTGGGCGTGGCGTGACAAAGAGAAGTATCCCTACTGGGTCATGCTCTGCTATCTTCGGTCCGTAAGTTAATAGCTTTTGTAATACAGCTAACTCTTGGTCATTTAAAGAATCAGATAAATCTGCAGCATGCATAAATTCTGCATATATGCCTGTCACAGGTAAATCTAATGCTTCACAGTTTTTCAACAACTGATTAACACGAAATGTCGATAAGGCAGGTGCCCCTCGCAAAATTTCCATAGGTTATTACTCTCGTTGGATAAATAAATGAACTTGGGTTTAGCTCAATATTATAAAAGAAAAGCATTTTTTATTAAATAGAAACACTCTATAGTCTATGATAAATAACCCCCTTAATTGGTAAATAAATGGATATTTAAATCGTTTATTAGATAATCTACCAACTCTACTAATTGGATTGGCACAATTTGCTTATGAATAAACCTGTTTTTCTTTCCTGTATCGCGATCAAATTAAAAGTTTTTCTAACGAGTGTATTGATCTATTTATTGAGTGCATGTAACCCATTTATACATACAACTCACTTAGAAGAGATGCAAACTCGCCAAACATTAATTATGGGAACCATCAATAGTTCATTAACATATAGTTACGATGGTGATAATTACAGTGGACTAGATTATGAACTAGGAAAGAAACTTGCTACGTACTTAAAATTGAAATTCGTTATTAAAGAGTTTGATAATTTAGATGAGTTATTTACAGCATTAGAGAATAATGACATTGATTTTGCAGGTGCCGGACTGACATTAACGCCAAAACGAGCAGAAAAATATCGTAGCTCACCGCCTTATTATTATCTATCTCAAAAACTTGTTTACCATAAAGGAACCTTTCGACCGCGTGACATGTCTGATATCGATGCACCAATTAACGTATTAAAAGGTAGTAGTCATGAAGAAAATATTAATGAGTCTTTAGAAGAATACCCAGATCTTGTTATCAACGTATTAGACAATGAAGATCAAGAATCTTTATTACAAAAAATAGCTGAAAAAGAAATTGAATACGCCATCGTAGATAGTACAACGTTAGCCCAAAAACAACGCTATTACCCATCACTTGCCGAAGCATTCACTATCTATGAAAAACAACCTGTTGCTTGGTTAATACGCAAAGCACAAGATGACTCACTGTATTCTGCAATGATTGAATTCATGGGTAATCAATATAAATCAGGCACTATTGCAAAAATAGAAGAAAAGTATTTTGGACATATTGGTGAATTTGATTATGTCGATACACGTACTTTCCTAAAAAGAATAGACAATAGACTACCTAAATACGAAAGTCTGTTTAAAAAATATGCAACACCAGAAGTGCCATGGTTATTACTTGCATCCGTCAGTTATCAAGAATCTCATTGGGATCCTAAAGCACGCTCTCCAACGGGCGTCCGCGGAATGATGATGTTAACGCGTGATACAGCCAAATTTGTTAACGTTAAAAATCGCTTAGACCCCGAACAAAGTATTCAAGGAGGGGCAAAATACCTTTCTCAATTAATTCAGAGATTACCTGAAAGTATCCCAGCAGATGAAAGGATCTGGTTTGCTCTAGCCTCTTATAATATTGGTTTAGGCCACTTGCTTGATGTTCGACGAATTACAACCATGAAAAAGCAAAATCCAGATTCGTGGGCTGATGTAAAAGAAAACTTACCTTTATTGCACCAGCGTAAATGGTATACAAAAACACGTTATGGTTATGCTCGTGGGCGTGAAGCGAAGCATTATGTTGATAATATTAGAGAGTATCTAAAAACCCTAACGTGGCATGATCAAGAGCAACAAAAAGCGCTTAAAATCGAAGCAGAAAAACAAGCAGAGATCGATAGACTTGCCGCTATTGAAGAAGCTAAACAGGCTCAATTAGAAGCAGAAAAACAAGCAGAGATTGATAGGCTGGCTGCTATAGAAGAGGAAAAGCAGGCTAAAATAGAAGCTGATAAACAAGCTGAAATAGATAGGCTTAAAGCTATTGAGCTTGAAACACAAGCTAGAATAGAAGCCGAGAAGAAAGCTGAGGCAGAAAGATTAGCGGCGGCTGAAAAAGCGAAGCAGGCTAAAATAGAAGCAGATAAACAAGCTGAGATTGATAGGCTTGAAGCTATTGAGCTTGAAAAAGAAGCTAGAATAGAAGCCGAGAAGAAAGCAGAAGTGGAAAGATTAGCAGCAGCTGAAAAAGCTAAACAAGCTAAAATAGAAGCTGATAAGCAAGCTGAAATTGATAAGCTAAAAGCGATAGAATGAGAACAAAAATCTGTTGCTGAAAAATCAATCAGCACCGGTAAATAAAAAACAATCAGAGTAAAAAAAATCGTAAGATAAATAAAGTTCGTGACTCATAAAGTATCTCTATTTGTACGCATTATAGTCTATAGCAGTGCAAATAGAGATAACTGAGTAAAGACCGAAACGAATAAAGTAAAAAACACTAAATAAACAGTCAATAACACGACCAACAAAATGAAAGTAAGATAGTAATAAGGTAACAGTAAAAATTAACCTCAAACACTCTCCATTGAATGAATGCAATTAAAGCAGCCAATTAATCCAATTCCCCCTATCAAACCCACCAAATTTACCAAACAGACCAAACTGACCAAACTGACCAAACAAAAGAAAATAAAACCTATCAGATTAATAAATACAATCGATTTTACCTATTTTAACTTTTAAAATATTATTACCTCATAAACCAAACAATATGATCAAGGTAAGAATATGAGCCAACAAACAGTTAAACAAATCATGCGTAAACAACCAATAACAATTCAATGTAAAACGCCATTAACAGAAATAATTCATATCATAGTCACAAGCCAACAAGCTCAATTACCTGTTGTTAATAATAATAAAAAACTTATTGGTATGGTGTCACTTATCGACTGTCAAAAAGCGTTGTTAATTAGCGCTTACCATTGCGATAAACCAGTAACAGTAAATGACGTTATGACAGAAGAATTTATGTTTTTAAATGAAGACGAAGATTTATCTGAAGTGGCAATCAATACTCAAAAACAAACAGAGAACTTTTTCCCCGTTGTTAAAGACGATAAATTAATAGCGATTTTAAGACGTACCGACCTATTGGTACATTTACAGAAAAATTTATCGCTTTGTTCAAAAGCTCAGTAAATTAATGATGAACGATTGTTAAACCAATAGCAGGTAAGGGAGTGAATCTTTACCTGTGATTCGTTCCATTTTAAATTATTCATTAAAGAGTGATGACTTAAAACTAATAGATTAAACTTTCTAATCGCTGACTTAGCCCCTGTAAATAACTGCTTAGCTCTTTACTTACTTTTGATTAAAACCTTAACTTCCCCCTTAGCCTATCCCTCATTTTTTTACTTTAACTGCTTACTTTTCTTTGTTAATACCTATTTTATCACCTTATTTTATTTAACCATTCCCCTTTGAAATAACCGACATATTTATGAAATAAAAATATCTTTATACAAAGCAACTGTACAAAAGAAACAAACAAAGGCAGAGTGCACACCCTTTTATGTAATGAGTAATTAATTATGAATGTTATGTTGGCTATGTTGGCCGCTTTTTTATGGGGTACAACCTACGCTGTCACACAATATTCTCTGCCGGGTTGGCCCCCATTATTATTGGGTGCGATACGCGCTTTACCTGCTGGTTTATTATTACTGGCATTTAAACCGAGTATGCCTGAAGCAAAGTATTGGCCTATTTTAGTTCGTTTAGGGTCGATTAATATTGCACTCTTTTTTGGCTTATTATTTATTATGGCGCAAACCCTACCTTCTGCTATATCAGGTGTAGGAATGGTTTCGCTGCCCGTTTTTGCCATGTTTTATTACTGGCTATTACATAAAAAGAAACCAAGTAAAATACAGTTCATATCAGGTATGACGTTAATTACATTAGCCTGGCTTTTATTTGATCCTTTGAATTTAACACTTAATCCCGTCGGTCTAATTGCCATGATTGCTGCACTAGCTAGTATTGTGGTTGGCAGTAATATTATTCAAGGCTTAAAAGGGAAAATGCATTGGTGGTCAGTACTTTGCTGGCAGTTAATTATCGGTGGTAGCATATTAACTATTATTGCCTTTGCTCACGCCTTATCAGCACCGACTCAATATTTGTCAGTATTACAGAACTTTACCTCACTCAATGCAATGGGGTTAATTTGGTTAGTACTGCTTAATACAATGCTAGCTTATGGTTTATATGTTTGGTTAATGACCCGAATGACCGTTGTAGAATTTACTTTTGCGGGTATCAGTAATCCTGTAGCAGGTATTTTAATGGGGCTCATATTAGTTGGAGATCAATTTACACTCAACCAATACCTTCTAATGGCATTAATTATTGCCACATCATTAATTGGCTCATTACTCAGTACTTACTACGAACGTAAAAAACTCAAAGAAAGTAAAAGTAGCCACTAATAAAATCACTTTGCTGATAACGATTAGCTTTCACTCATCGTTATCAGTAATACCTCTCTAATATTAATAAACTTATACCAATTAGTATTAGATAACTAACCTAACTAAAAATCTATTGCAAGGCTAAAAACATAACCATCAGCTAATAACCTAACCTTATTTACTATGCCAGCTTAACTCCCAGTAAACCTATTTAAATGTTGATATAATACTAATCTAAGTAATTATCTAGTCATTTATTTATCCAGATTGATATAACCTCAGTTCTGAATAATGGAAGGGTAATATTATTAAACACCAATACATTATATTTTTATATCATACAGTGCTGTTATTTTTATGTAGTTCAAGGTAAATAATCCAAACAATAACTCCTTATTGGGAAGTTATTTAATACAAAAATACCCGAAAATAATGGTGCTGTATCGATTTGCTTTTCCAAGATTAAGATTAATATAAGAATGGAAAGCACAAAAAATCAAAATAAAACCCTATAAATACAAATTAAGTCCTATTTCTACCCATTAATATTTGCGATAAAAATCAAATAAAGCTTTAATTAATGCTTACCTTTACAGTCTTTAAATAAAAAAATTAGATAACAAAGTAGGTCTGATAGTAATACAAGGCAAAGTAACCAAAAGTATTATAAGAGAATCGTTTTAACCATTTAAAAGACATACTCAATATGATAAAAAATAAAACCTTACACTCAAATATTAAAGCTAAACGACTTATTCAGATATTCTGGGCAGTAGAACTGACCTTATTTTTGTCATCTATTCAAAAGGCTTATCTTGGTGAGTATTTTCATTCATTTTTAATTGTACTTACCAATATTATTCTTATCGCTGTCTACCTCTTAGCTAAGCAACAAAAAGTACAATTTGCCGCTACCTTAGCCCTCTCAGTGATGACTATTTTTGCGACTTTTTTTATGTGGGATCACGGTGGTATTTATGATCCAATATTATTAGCCTACCCTTGTCTTTTAATCGTAGCCTCAATGGTAGGGTATAAAAAATTATTCATTAGTTTAATTACTTTTATGAGTGTATCTATTTTATTGAACACCGTTGTTAATTATCAAGGATGGTACATCAATGAGATCGATTCAAGCTATATAGACAGTTCAATAACCATCTCATTGATCATTTTGTTAATTAGTTATATTTCTTGGATGGTTTATTCTGACTTTCACATATTATGGAATCAATTATCGGATGAACATACACAAGCATTGGTATCAAAAAAGAAAATAGAAAAGTTAATACACCATGATATTTTAACGGGTTTACCTAACCGAATGATGGCCCACAGTATTTTTAAAGAAGCAACGTCCAAAAACAACAAAAAAGTGTGTTTGATGTTTATTGATATAGATAACTTCAAACAAGTAAATGATGGCTTAGGCCATAAAACAGGCGATGAATTACTGAAAGAGTTATCTAAAAGACTCAGTAACGAAATGAAAAATTTGGACTTTGCGTGTCGTTTTGCTGGTGATGAATTTGTTATTATTCTTCAATCAGCAAAAGATGAAGAAGTTATTTCTCAAATGGCACAGAGTATAATTAAAACAATAAAAACCCCCTTTCGATATCAAAACAATGAACTATTCTGCACTTGTTCTATTGGTATATCCGTCTTTCCAAATGATGGCGACGATTTCGATGCGTTAATTCAAAATGCAGATACTGCCATGTACCATTCAAAATCAATTGGAGGAAATAGTTTTCATTTTTTTAATACTTACATGGATCGTCAAGGGCATAACTATATTGCCGTTGTAACTGACTTAAGAAATGCGTTAAAAGAAGGAGAGTTCGAACTCTACTTTCAACCTCAAATAGACTTATTAACACAAAAAATAATAGGGGCTGAAGCCTTAATTCGTTGGAACCATCCTAAAAAAGGCTTGATTTTTCCTGACTCATTCATTCCTCAAGCAGAAAAATCAGGATTGATTGTGGAAATTGGCGAGTGGGTTTTACAATCATCATGTACGTCTTGTAAATCATTTATTGAACTTGGCTTTAGTGAATTTTCCATTGCGGTAAATGTTTCTTCTCAGCAATTAAAACGCAATAACTTTGCTCAAACAGTCCATTCTGCACTTAAAAATAGCAATTTACCGGCAAAGCACTTAGAACTTGAAATGACAGAGTCATTACTCATTGATAACTCACTCGAACTAAAACAAACCGTTACATACTTAAGTGATCTTGGTGTTAGTTTCTCTATTGACGATTTTGGGACGGGATATTCAAACTTAAGCTATCTACAAGAATTTGAAATTGAAGTGCTTAAAATTGATAGAACCTTTGTCAAAGATATTGAACATAACCCTAAAAATAAAGCGTTGGTGACAGCAATCATTCAGATGGCAAAAGGTCTCTCTTTACGCACCGTTGCAGAAGGTGTTGAAAGCCAGGAAGTAGCAAGTCTACTAAAGGCATTACACTGCGATAGCGGCCAAGGGTATTATTGGGCGAAGGCTCTTCCTGAGAAAGAATTTATAGCTTTTTCGAAAAAGTGTTCGACTACATATGACTAATCGTTTAATTCTAAATAATAATAACTTGCCAAGTTAATGGTGGCTAAAAGCGAATTTAAATTAGTCTTTCTTTTCAATAGTCACTTGAATATTCTTACTATTACCTGCAAACCATTTTTGCACATACAAACTACCCACGATTGGAGCGGTCCCCTCTTCAGGCACTTCCTTATAACGAACACTATTTTTAGTTTCTTTTTCAATTTCAAAATTAATGACTTTGCTAGACATTTTCTTTTTCTCCTTGGCTTACCTTTTTAAGGGCTTTTTTTTCTTTACGGCGACGTTTAAAAAAATCACTTATTTTATTAGCGCATTGCTCATCGTAAATACCAGATGTCACGTCGACTTGATGGTTCAAATTATCATGGCAGACTAAATTAAATACACTGCCTGCAGCGCCTGTTTTATAGTCGCCAGCACCATATACTAAACGTTTAATGCGAGCATGAACGATTGCTCCTGCGCACATTGGGCAAGGCTCTAAAGTCACATATAAAGTACAATCAATAAGACGGTAGTTTTGCAGTGCTTTACCTGCATTACCTATTGCAATAATTTCCGCATGAGCACAAGCATTGTGCTCTAATATCGAGAGATTCCAACCTTCACCAACCACTTGGTTATTTTTGACTAAGACAGCCCCCACAGGGATTTCACCAACGGCCTCAGCTTTATCAGCAAGTGCTAAAGCATATTGCATCCAATCTTGATCTGTATAATGGTCGGTTGATGCTGCCACACTGCTTTTATCATTCATTACCTTGACTCATATACTTTATTCATTTGGTTCAGTATTACTCATATGCAAAGACAACATCACTTCAAAACACCTAATTTACAAAATAAATGAGTAATATAACGTGGTTAATTCAACGCCATAAACTAAATAAATCCAACCTGCGATCGCTAAATAAGGACCAAATGGTAAAGGTCTACTTTGTTTATCTTTTGATGCAACAATCACTGCAATACCAATGATTGCACCAGCGAATGAAGATAAGATGATAATGAGTGGTAAAGCTTGCCATCCAAACCAAGCACCAAGTGCAGCCAGTAATTTAAAATCACCGTATCCCATGCCCTCTTTGCCTGTTAATAACTTAAAGGCCCAGTAAATAGACCACAATGTTAAATAACCAAAAACAGCACCTAAAACAGCATCTTGTAAACCAATAAAGGTACCTGACATGTTAATTAATAAACCTAACCACATTAACGGTAACGTCAACTGATCCGGCAATAGCATGGTATCAAAATCAATAAAGGTTAGGCTGATCAGTGCCCAAGTAAAAATTAATGCAAAAAAGACAGGCCATCCAAAAGGAATAATGTAAGCAACCGCTAATGACATCAATCCTGTCAGCAGCTCTATACTTGGATAACGAGCGGAGATTTTACAGTCACAATGTTTACAGCGACCTTTTTGCAGTAACCAACTCACTAATGGAATATTTTCCAATGAACCAATTAAATGGCTACATTTAGGACAACGAGATCGAGGTAAAACTAAGTTAAAAGTAGATTGTTCGACCTTAATATTCGCATCCGGGAAACATTCAGCACATTCAGCTTCCCAACTTCTTTGCATCATTACCGGTAAACGATAAATCACGACATTTAAAAATGAACCAACCAATAAGCCTAATACTAAAACCAGACCAAAATAAAAAGATGGGACTTGCTCCATCAACATGATCACTTCATTCATAATTGCCTTTACTTGTTAATGAGTTACTTGGGGTATTTATTTTTATTAATAATATTGACTAGCTTACTGCAGGTGCACAAATTTCGTCATCTACAAAAAAGTAAGCAATCTCACGAGCCGCAGATTCAGGACTATCTGAACCATGAACCGCGTTATAACGAGTTGATTCTGCAAAGTCAGCACGGATAGTACCAGGTGCAGCTTGAGTTGGATCCGTTTTACCGATTAATTCACGGTATGCAGGAATAATGTTCTCACCTTGTAAAACTAACAACATAGTAGGTCCAGATGTCATGAATTCAACAAGTGGTTCATAAAATTCTCTCCCTTCATGCTCAGCATAAAAACCTTCAGCTTGCTCTTTTGTTAACTGCATCATTTTTGCAGCAACGATAGTGAACTTTGCACTTTCAAAACGTTGTAAAATAGTACCTGTAAGTTGTTTACTAACAGCATCGGGTTTAATCATGGAAAGTGTTCTTTCTAATGGCATAATAGCTCCTTGAATTACGTTAATCGTAAGTGCAATATACCCTGTATAGACAGTAGCTATCAATAACAACATAACGTCAGGAGAGTTAATATCACATTTCATTAATATAGACGGGTATTTATCGAACAGATAGATATGCTTTCCAATAAAAATACTTAAGGACATTCATCATCAAACGTTACCTTTCCTCATCACTATTAAAAAAGAGTATTGTATTTGGCATTTTATTATTTATCACATTAATACTTTTATCTCGCTTTTTACCAAAAAGTCCATCAAAGATGACCTTGATAGATCAGCAACAAAGTCATTACTTTTCCACTTGTCCTGCATTAGCAAATATTCAAATGACACAAACGACGGATTCCCTTTCTAGCCCTTTTTCATTATTAAACTGGAATATTTATAAACAACAGAATCCACAATGGTCTACAAAATTAAATGAATGGGCTTCTCAAGCTGACTTAATGACATTACAAGAAGTAAAATATGATCAAGCGTTGATCGACTTTAGTCAGCAACAACAACTTACTTATTTTCAAAATATCGCTTTTAACTATAAAAATGACAGTTATGGTGTGAGTACATTTAGTCGAGTACAAGCTTCACAGGCTTGCGGTACTCGATACCCAGAACCTTGGACGATGGTCCCTAAAACAGGTATTGCCACTATTTATCCAATTGCTGATGTGGTACTTGAGAATTCATCGACCATCAGTTCAAAAGCATCATTACTATTAATCAATTTACACGGGGTGAACTTCACCTTCACTGCTGAGCCATTAAAAGCACAAGTCAGCCCTTATTTACAACTAATTAAGCAACATAAAGGGCCTATTCTTATCAGTGGTGATTTTAATACTTGGAGTGAAGACCGTACAACGGAGATCATCGATACATTAGTGAACGCAGGCTTTAATGAAACACAGTTTACTAAAGATAAGCGCCTGATCGTATTCGGACTGCCTTTAGATCATGTTTTTTATCGAGGATTAACGTTGATTAAAGCACAAAGTATTTCAACTATTGCCTCAGACCATAGTCCACAATTAGTCACCTTTGCTTTACCAAAATAAAGATGAATATTGAAAAAATAATATTTGAGACGTGTGGAACAGCAACAAAATCGCGGAGCTCTTAATTGGCAAGGTTTTGATAATTTAGATAATTGAATTTATTTAGAAGCTTGAGAAAGTATCGATAGGAAATTTGGAGCGGTACACGAGACTAAAAAAACGCATGACCCCAGCTCTTAATTGACAAGGTCTTTATAGTTTAGATAATTGAATTTATTTAGAAGCTTGAAAAAGTATCGATAGGAAATTTGGAGCGGTACACGAGACTAAAAAAAC
>NZ_JBAKBA010000059.1:0-18972 GCF_038155225.1 Psychromonas arctica
CCCACAAGATTGATTAATATTAATGTTTTTGACCTAACCTTCTTTATCCTTCGTGCCTTCGTGGTTAAATCGATTTTTACTTTAAAAAGCATTAATCACCACGAAGACGCGGCGCTACACGAAGGACACGAAGAAAAACAACAAAGAGCTAGTTAATAATAAATGCTTTGACCCAACCTTCTTTACCATTCGTGGTTAAATCGCTTTTGACTTTAAAAAGCATTAAGCACCACGAAGACGCGGCGCTACACGAAGGACAACAAAACTAGTTAATAATAAATGCTTTTGACCTAACCTTCTTTACCCTTCGTGCCTTCGTGGTTAAACCGCCTTTGATTTTAAAAAGCGTTGCTAGTTAATAGTAAAGGGTTAGGTTCCGCTATTTTAAGTCAACCTAAGAAGCGAAAGCCCAAGTTTCTCTTTCTGCACCCTATTTAGTTATGCACTTATTATTTGAATCCAAGTCAATAAAAAAGGGATGAAGCTAATAACAGCTAACATCCCTTTTAGAATAATTAAATTAAGTCATGTAAATTTACTTTTGTTTACATTACTTGATAAAAGGACTCATTTTGTTAAGTAACCAAAATAGCGCAGCTACCATGATCGCAAAGCTAAGCGAGACATAACACAACGCGATTCCCATACTGCTTTTAGGACAAATATCACCTTGGCTTAACTCCAATAAACTGCCAACTAAAGCGAGTAACACAACCGGTGACCAGCCAACAATAAACAACCATTTAGCATTAAGCTTATTATTAAGTTTATTATGAAAAAAAGTCGCGACCAACATTAGAAAATAACCAATCGTCACGATAAAACAAGCAGGTAGTTTGGCAACACTTGGACATGGCGCAATGCCTGTTACTGTTAAATAAGACACAGATAACGCACCGTATAAACCAATACTCAATAGCACTAACAAAATGACTTTTATTACTATCTGAACCTTCGTAAGCGACATATCCTTGTTCTCTGTACCTTTGTTCTGTGTATCTTTGCTCTGCATATTAACTATCTTTTAATTGATAATGTGACTAAATGTATGCCTAAGAGTGCGGCTGAGACTGATCTGGTCTTTATACCAATCACACTAATTAAGTTATCTATTTTACTTGTTAAAATAACTTATTTCTTCGTTGTAAATTTCGTAAAGGGAACAACCATTTAGCTCAATTTTCGCCTTGAACTAACTCATTTTTCCTGCGCAAAATTTAGATCACTTATTTAATGTAATCGGTATTACTCAGACAGGCCTTGTTTATAAACACGATGTAATGAATAAAGTGAGATAGTAAATACAATTAAATGCACCACATTCATTGCAGCAGGCAATAACCAAACACCAATACTTAACCCAGTAAAGTAAGTCGTAAAGATCACACCTAGTATTAATGCAGGACTAAACAGTGCAACCCAACGCGGGTAAAGTGTCTTACCGATGACAATACGCCATATCCAAAGCACAGACACAACAACCATCGCCAAGCGCAATGCATTAACAAGTGGTTCGTTGTGCGCCCCAAAGTCGCTTAATAAGCTCTGTAATTGAAGTACAACATTAGTATCTGTGGTATCGGCGATTTCATGAGCCGTTAAGGCTAAATAAATACGACCACCTAACCAAGCATTACCGACCATAAAGGCGTAACCACCTAATAAGGTAATAATCCAACCATGTACTTTACTACCTCCTCGAATAAACATTTGCCCAAGGTGCCAATACCCTAAAATATATAACGGAGCGGCTAAAGTACTAAAGAAATGCCCTATCGTTAACTTGTCTTTAGAGACATTAGCAAAGTAACCGTAACCTTCTACTTCGTACCCACCGAGAGGAGAAAACTGTAAAGTGAACTCCCCTATTCCAACTAACAAAGCAGCTAGAAACCCCGCGATACCAGTTAGTAATAATGTGTTATATGTTTTTTTATCCACAATTTAGATCT
Organism: Psychromonas arctica; assembly: GCF_038155225.1. Lineage (GTDB taxonomy): Bacteria > Pseudomonadota > Gammaproteobacteria > Enterobacterales > Psychromonadaceae > Psychromonas > Psychromonas arctica_B. The sequence goes on from NZ_JBAKBA010000059.1 coordinate 1,953, forward strand.
CTTTTTGAGTGTTGATATTGCTTATGGCTAATCATCTAAGGCTACTAACCTGAAATTAACTACCTAAATTAATAACTTGAAAGTAGCCATTTGAAATTAACGCTTTAAATTAATAGTCAGAAAGGTCAATGGTAGAGTCGACCTGTGGCGAATCAATATTCACCGCTCTTCCACTCTGATAACTCACTTTCACTGATTTAATCTCAGTTTGATTGCCTAACCCAAAAAACACATCACTAGTTTGATCCGAACCTAAACCTTCACTGGTATAAAACTGATTGGTATAAGTTTGACCATCAACCATGGTTAGCGTGACTAATGCGCCAATAGAATGAGTCTCATCTTTAAAAGCAACTTTAAGCCAATGACGCGTTCCACCATTATTAATGAAAGCACGTAATTTTCCATTTAAATTACCAATCACAGCATCAGGCCAACCATCTTGATTAAAGTCTGAAACAACCGTTGTTACACCAAAATGTTTATTACCAATACCAGCGACTTCTTCAACAGGTTTAAATGAGTTTTCTTCATATTGTTGTAATAAGTTACCAGGGTAGAGATCTAAATGTTCAACAGCAGGGAAACGAATATAATTTTGAGTAATGAGATAATCAGCTAACGTATCGTTATTAAAATCATAAGAAACGAGCCCCCAACCAAATCCATATTTTGCTGCGTTATTTTCTAATGCGGTATCTTTAAAATTAAAATCACCTTGATTCTCTAGCAAGATATAATCTTTATTCAAGGTTTGATCTTCTCTTAAATCGCCCACCACTAAAAAGTCCGGTAGCGTTTTACCGACGTTACTAAAGTATAAATCCATTAAACCGTCGTTATTATAATCACTCACTGCAATACCCATCGGGTAACTATAAGTCACAGGTAAAGTGATATTTTCAAAGGTTAAATCGCCATTGTTTTTAAAGATACGTACAAAACCAGTATCTTGAGCGACAACTAAATCACTTAAACCATTGTTATTTAAATCTACAAAAACAGCAGTAAAGGTATTATGTTGCTCGTAAACACCAGATGATTTAGTAATGTCCGTAAAAGTGTTGTCACCGTTATTTAATAATAAATTACTAATGCCGCCATATTCTTGATTAAAGATAGTTTCACCTTCCACATATTCAGGACGAATATAGTTAGAAACATACAAATCAACTGCGCCATCATTGTTAATGTCACCAAAAGAAACCGATAAAGGCATCGACTTTTTATCTAAAGGAAAGTCTATTTTCTTACCTGTAAAACCTGTTCCAGTATTTTCATAAAAATAAATACCACTACTTCTTGCGACAAAAAGATCGACTAAACCATCGTTGTTAGCATCAATTGATGATGCTCCATAAGTTGGGTCATCTTCAGCTTTATCAAACCAACCTTCTGAAGGAATACTTACTAAGGCATTATTCACATATTTTTGTAAACCATCTTGCTGTCCAATACCACCACCAACAAACACTTCATCAATACCATCGTTATCTATATCAATGGTAGATAACGCCATAAAAGGTAGTCCGGCAACAAAATCAGATTGATGTGTGAATTCCGTACTAATTTCACTAAAACGTAAGTCTGTTTCACCTTGTTCTTGCTCGGCGCCTTGTATTACATAGGCCACTATCTTAGTAAAAAATAATGCAATAAAAATTAGAATGCCGATAATAATCAGCGATATTTTCTTCCATTTACTCATAACTCTCTCCGGGTGATGTAACCATTTTATTCATCCTTGTCAGGCGTGTATTAATAAGACCCGAAAAAACACGTTAATCATTCAATTATTTAAATAATTTAAATCGATTAAGTATTTATTATCGTGCCAAATATGTAGTGCTCAGGCTTAAGATTTGAAATATAAGAGTAGATTAATAAATAGAAGAGCGCTTTTTAATAACGGCTGTTTTAATAGATAACGAGATATTAATTAAATAGGTATGAACTGAAAGGATATCGACGAATGAGTATCGATAGAATACTTTAAAGGCAAAGCAATTTTAAAAGCTACCGGCCCTTAACTTTTTTTATAGATACCACCCGCCCAATATTCTGATTGCGGAGATTTAGCGCCTGACCATCCTCGCCTTATCAACTCTTTAACAATAAATCGATTAAATATGCCATGGCCAACAAACAGTATTTTATTATGCTGAGTCGCTAACTCAATAAGCTTATCTGTCGCTAGTGCTCTAATTTTCACTTCTTTTATTGATTCGGAGTGATTTGAATACCCTAAAAGCCATAACACTCTAAAGCATATTGCCCAAAATTTCGGCGTCATTTTAAAAAAATACCAGCTTGCTGATGGTAATCCAGCCTCTATAAGTAGATCATCACATAAAACGATCTTCCCTGCATTTAGGATAGTGGCTGAATCAATAGATCGTTGAAGACGGCTACAAATTATCGCATCACAATTATTTGCGTGGGTGACGGAAGAAGGCAAAGGCGATGTATTTAAAGAAACCTTAGATTGATCATAAAACGTAATCCAATAAGTAAATTCGGTGGCAGTCATTGGATGTTCTGAAATCGGGTCGGGTTTACCATGTCTAATGATCGTTATTTGCATATATTTCCTCTACAAAGTGCCACTGCCATAACAAACAACAACACTTCAACAAAGGCTGCAAAGCTATGCAGGCACAAATAGGCACTTATTTTAATAATGCTTGTGCTAACCATGATTTAAATTGTGCTGCAGGTAACGCGCCGTTCAAGGTATCAACTACTTTACCGTATTTAAAAACCATTAACGTAGGAATGCTACGAATATTATATTGTGCACCTAACTGTTGTTGATCTTCAGTATCGACTTTCACAAATCGAGCAGCTGTTTGTTGAGTTGCGACCTCTGTAAATGTAGGCGCAAAGTTAATACAAGGCCCACACCACGGTGCCCAAAAATCAACAACAACGGGTTTATCACCATTAATTAACGCCGATAAATTAGCTCTCGTTCCTTCAATTGGTGCCCCCTGTAATAAGTCTTTTTTACAACGTCCACAACTAGGTGTTGCTTCAATTCGTTCAACAGGTAAGCGATTCATGGAGTGGCAATGTGGACATCTAGAAGTAATGGTAGTCATATTTTTTCTCTTTTAAGTCTGTTCATTCAACATCTATTTTTATTGAGCTATTTTCATCGAACTATTTTCATCGAACTATATTAATTTAATCTATTAGCTTAGCCTATTCCCATCGTGTTTTTTTAACTTAAACAACAGTATTTTTTTAACTTAAACAATAATGTTTGCTCTAACTTAAGTAATAGCTTTTCTAACTTAAGCAATAGTGCCTTTCTAACTTAAACAATGCCACTCTAAATAAATACCGAATTAAATAATCACTTATAAGCAGATAACATCTTTTAAAAGAACCCTGTTGAACAGACACTGATAGTAATAAAAATGGTTAACGCCAAGAAGACGCCCTTTTTAAGTAAAGCAACTCAAGCATTAGATCGAGTTACTATATATCAATAGGCACCCGTCGTACTTGCACCAACGAGTTCAACACAGGTCGCTTTATTTTTTCACAATCGGGAGCTGTGATAATAAAATAAAAGTGGCAGAATAATAGTCTGTTTCTGGCGTTATCTGAGGCAATGTAATGTCTGATATAAGATTAGCCTCACTATTGTCCATTTTAGCCTCTGTAACGGCTTTAATCGCTTTCATTCCAGCGTTAGCTAATGTAGCTGAACGTTGACCTGTCAATAAATCAACCGTTGCTGGTAGCGTTTCCTGAGCCCAAAAATCAATAAATGGCGCGATTAATTGTGTTTGATAATCTTGCGCGAGCATTAAATAAAGCGGTAATCGATTAGCCTTCTCTCCATACTCTGTAGAGTTAGCGCTTTCTAAAGTTGCTTTATCTTCCGACAGGATCATCCAATCTGACGGTAAATTCCAATCGCCAAAACGAGCTGACGTCATCAGAGAAGTGCCTGATTGGTATATTTCATCCCAAATCGGGTCACCTGTTACTTCTGTAAATAAATTTAAAGCGGGAAATACCCAGTAGGATAAATTGATTTGAACACGGTCATCAGGCAACTCAAAGCCTGTTTCGCTCGGTAATACCAACTGATAACCAAATTGTTGACGAATAAGTTTAGCTTTAATGGCGTCTAACACACGTAAACCTTCAACAAGGAATATTTGGCGATCCCATTTATTTTCTGCGGCTAATAAAGCCCACGCAATAATAATATCGCCATTACTTGCGTTGCTTTGAGCAGAGATACATTTTTTATCACACTCCCCTTTTTCTGAGGGTGAATACTGCTGACGAAATAAATGATCTTCGCGCTGCATGTTTTGCTGTGTCCAAGCCCACATATCTTGAAACTGCTCTCTATCGTTAGAGAAAACAGCAAACAACAAGGCAAGCCCTTGCCCTTCACTGGTTGATATATTGTTATTTTCAGTATCAAGCACTCGGTTAGTACCAATAAATTGTGCTTTGTAAGTGATCCAATTTTTTTGAAAAGGGGTTCGCTCAAAAGAAATAAATTTGGGAATAAATGAAATCGCAATCAAAAATAAGAGTATTCCGATGAATATAATTTTCTTCATTTCCCAGTATTCCTTAATCTTTTTTAATGCAGTGGTATTGATAAATAGGCTGCCATCATAAAGGTGATCAGCATAAAAATCACCAAGAATAACTGCTAGCTAATACCTTCATCTTTGTCATAGCGATTATCAAAAGCACTTAAATCAAGGTGTTCTGCTAAAGGAGTATTCAACAATATGGAAAAGTAGATATTCATATTCAAAGGGAATAATTTGCAGTGAGAAATCAATTGGGATGAATTTACTTTAGTAAAATAAGTGAGGTTTACCTCTTTGTTTAAAAAGGATGCCATCACATTTAACTCAGAGCGAAAATAGCTATTAGATCACAGACGACCAGCTCAATAAAGGTTGTTTTTTGTACAATGAGAGATTATAAAAAAAGAACATAAAAACGTTCTTTTTTGGAGAAATTCTACAGCCTCAACGTCCGCTTAATCGGACTAAAGTAGTGGGTTAAAATGTGAAGCGAAACGTAACCCACTGCTTTATTTCCGTTTAAATGCCTTATTAGTGCTTTATCCTGCATTACCCTTTTCTTCGGAAGACGTTATTATAGAGTGAATAGTCATTCGCATTAACACCCACCAAGCATAAATAGGTGCTTCAGAATAAGCCGCATTATCAGTTAATAGCCCATGAGCTACTTCATTTCTTAAGTTTGGCCCAATTGAATTCGTAAATAGAGCTGTTAATTCAAAAAGAAGATCTTGCCCAAATACTTCTAAAGACTCAGGCATACCTAATAGTGTACTCAAACCTTTTTCATGCTCTATACCAGTCTTATCTAGGTGAGTTGTATGTGCTCCTGCTTTCTTTAACTGCTCTCGCACAATTTTTTCTAGTTGAGGTGCGATAATGTGAATAGCAGTTGAAAACTCAAATTCAAGACCTAACCATAGTGCATGCGAAACCAGGTGTACGCTAGATTTCGGTATCAATGGACTGTAATCGCACATTTCGAAAATGAAACTCTTACTAAAATTATGCTCACTCAATATCTGATGCAAAGCTGGAATAATTGAAAGCTTGACGTTTAATTTGGTATTATATGAGAATGTTCGAACCATATTGTCGAAAAGTGTAGCATTTACGGATTCTTCGTTGTCCCCTAAACCTACAGAGGGTGTTTTAGCTATTACTCGGCCATCCCTTGCATATTGCATTGAACCAAAGAAAGAACTAAGAAAATTTGTACTCATACTTTTCTTTTCGCTTTCCATTAAAGAGTCATATTCATCTACATTACAAATTCCAGAAAAATAAACTAAAGCTTCATACTCAGAAATTTTCCCTGCAACATATTCTTTAGATAGTTGAGCTCTTTCTTCAGCTCCTTCAATTGGTGTCTGAAAAAGCCCCATTTCATTTAGAGTATACTTACCAGATTCGTTGAGGCCATGCCTTAGCTTTGATATTCTCTCATCAATTGAATATTCATCACGATATTTTGCCGGTACTTTCCTATATGCATGTATAGCATTCTCAAATAGACTATTAGCTATTAATTTTGATCCCCCATCCAGATTAAAGTGGCTTTCCGCATCCAAAGCATACGACTCGGCGGCTTGAACTAATGTATCTACATGCTTGTCCTCATTTGAACCTTTTTTGTATTTTCTAGAGCTAAGCTCAAAATAACGAATAGCATCTTTAAAGTAACTTTTTGACTTCAAAGATGAACCGAGATTTTCTAATCTCTCAGCTATCTTCAAATGATGTTCTTTTAATGCATTTAAGTTTTCAACGAGTTCCGCCACAGAGTAAGCAATATCAACAAAATCTTCTGCATCATTGTTGAATGAATAAATAAGTACATTCTCAATTTTGGTTACTCTTTCTATATCGTTAAGTTGTCTTGCTAATCTATAAGCCCTTTCAATTTCATTTTTCCCAGTGTGTCGCCATGTATCTGGTTTGATTCCATCTTTGGTATAAAGATCGATTGCACATTTCGCATGTAATGGCTTTTTAGGTTTACAACAAATCCACAATAAATCGTAAATTCTAGCTTTTAAAGCCACATGATTAATGCTTTCAACTCTGCCAGCTAAAATTGATAACTCATTTTGAGAAAGATCGGCAGGTAATGCTGAACGACTGCCATCTGCCATTTTCATTAAAGGTTGAAAAGGTTCGTTATTACTTTTTGGAACAAGCATCACCGATGTGATGTTTCTGAAAAGGGCCAATAAGTTTCGCTCTTCTTTAGCATAAGAACAATCTTCCCTACTCATCTCACGACCAAATTCTGTTGAGAGACTTTGTAAGCTTTTATTCCCTTCATTTTCAATTATATTTTGAATAAAACCCAAATTACCTAGTTCCATTTCTCAGCCTTAACATCATTTATAGTTGTGAGTTTTTGAAATTCACGGAGTAATAATAGATTAACCGCAAGAGCATTAACGCCCATATTAACGGACTAAAGATTGTGAGCTAAACTTGAGCCCGCTGTTTTTAGTCCTGTTGAATTGACTTGTTATACGTTTTTCAAGTTCTCAACGCTTTTAATTCTGTGGGGTAAAATCACTTCTGCATTTGAATTAAAGAAAGTATTGGCTGTATCTCCTGCTTCCAATTCAGACTCACCGTCCAGCATTAGTTTCAAGAAAAATAGAGCTTTGAAAGCCTCATATCCTTTTGCTTTAGCAGTAAATGAGACTATGTATGGTTGTGTAATTTCCTGAAAACGGGATACAAGTTCCTGATAGTTTTGCCCAACGAAAGTACCAGCAATATCTTCAACTAGTTCAGGGGCATCTGTATAGTTGTGATTTGATCCTGGAGCTTGGACAGCTACAGTCTTAATTAGAAAAGCAAAAGGACCTTCATCATGATCACCATTTTTCCCTGACATAGAAAGTGAAAAAGGATGTTTACCCGTTTTTTCTATACCAGATGCTAATGATGACAGCCGTGATACCAATTGTTCTTTCACTAGAGTCTTCGTAAGTACGCCATGCTCATAAAATGAATTGTGGTCTTCTACACGTGTGCCATGAAACCAAAGCACTTCAAGTTCACTGTCTGGTTCTCCAAGTTTTTCACGAACAGCCAATTCAACATTTTGCTCAAGAGTGTAGTAATCAATTGTTCCATTATTATCTACACTTTTTAATACAGATATCATTACATCTTCTGTTGTATGAAAGGCATCACATAATGATGACTTTACTGATTCGTAAGATGAGCAGTCTAAAATCATATCTATCTCTTTTCTCTTTGTTAAACTGTGGCCCCAAACTGACGTATAACAGCTTTATTAACTCACAAAATGTCACTTTAACGGCGAAAACACGACAAGAGTTAATGATTAAAATATTACATAACTTTACGTTGATTTAACGATAAAACAAAGAGATATAATAAAGTTATGATTTATTAATCATGATAAAAGGTAGCAGACTGTAACAGTTGTGGTGAAAAGACTGCACTGATTTCAGGACAGGCTCGAGAAAATATATGAGAAACTATTTATAATTTAATTTTTTGAAAGCTTAAAGCATCATTCAATGTAACGATGTCTCCCCTTTTCATATTTAAACTTTCCCAAATGATAAAAACCTTTTCACATCGTAATAAACAAACCATTTGGTTATATCTCATCGTATTTTGATATCACTAAGCTAACGTATTACAAGGTGACTCAATGCTACAATAAAGACGTAAACAGCATGGAGACAATATGACTGCAACCATTAAAAATAAAACCATTCTTTATAGTAAGCTATTTTCGATAAACCTAGTGACCTACCCTATCAACCACAGTGTGATGAACCATGTCGACAATGTACAAAAAGGGCGTTATTACAAACTCAATTTAATTTTGGTACAACCAAAAGTGGGAGGTGTGTTTAAGTGTACAAAATGCATTCTTAACTTATTTAATCGCGTGTATTTATTTAGACCCGACAAGTACGAACACAGCGTCACTAAAATCGAATCAGGAAAACGTGTTCTACTCAGTTTTGCACTCAATATATAAGCTTTGTCAAAAGGTTTACCTTCACGTAAGAAAAGCAAGATCACCGCTAAGGCAAAACACCAAGTAAATAAATGTCTAAATGCATCAATGAGTTCAGACTAATAATACTGTAGATAAATCCTAGCTTACTCAAACTAGCGAAAACTAGCATAATAATGGCTACATCCACCCACCGTTGAGCTTTCCCAAGTCATCCATTCATTTTAGTAAAGCCAAACAGGATGTTTGGGTTAGTTGAGGCTAGTGCATGGAGCGATTTATGCGGCAGCATAGTGTTATGAGCGGGCTAAGTTCTGCGTGTCCTTTGCCGTTATTAGCTCAGTGTAGGACACATCATATAAACGGTACGTTAAAAATGAATGGATGACTTGGATCAGAAAGTGCTACGGTGTCAGTATCTTTGATTCTTTATAAACATAGGTTTCTCTTCTGATTAAGAGAAAAGTCACTCGCTTCTAGGTCGAAATACCAAGCAGGAAATACCAATCTACAGCGATGAGCGCAGACGAACCCTCTAAAAAATCAAAGAGGAGCCACCTTTCCTATCATCGGATAAGTAAACAAAAAGAAGTGCGAAACATTTACTAACCAATGACACAAAATCGCCCATTCTAAGCGCTGTGTTTTATAAAAAATATAACAGTAACCAAAACCAGCTACACCTGACACCAACACATAACTCCATCCACCTATAAAATGTGCCAAGGCAAAAACAACTGCGGTTATAAGCGGTGCAAAGATAGCTAAACGTTTAACTGTGATTAATTGCGACAACTTAGTTTGTAACAAACCTCTAAAGAACGCCTCTTCAGCAACACAGGTAAACAAAAGATTAATCGCAATAAAGGCTAACCAAAAGCCTGGCACTTTAGGGCTAAACCCGACGAGCCCAATCATTAACGCCACCGTCAAGGTCGCTAATACGGTACAAATAATAATGAAAAAAGGCTGTTTAAGCTTTGTTATCGTGCTGGTTTTTGCTGTAGTTATATTTGTAGTAACTATATTTGCAGTAGTTGTATTTGAGGCTGTAGTTGAGGCTGTAGTTGCATCTAAAGGTATAGTTGTATCTAAGGTTTTAGTTGTTTGGCTCTTAGAAAAAAAGTAAGCACACACCAACAACCCTGCCATACCTTTATCAAAGTTAGCATAAAGGGTATAAGGAATAGCATCGCTAGTGATTAACTCATTAATGACAATGGGTAAGTTATTAAAACCGGGTACGGCATGCACTGCTAATGCCAATGAACTGACGATGAAAGCAGTACTTGATATTGCCCGTATGATTGGCTGTTTTATGTAAAGCGCGCCATGATATAAAGCGACATAAACCACGATACCCACCAGCCCAACAGCCTCTATATGGTGTTCAACATAACCACTAACCACACTCAAGGCCATTAACCATAGCCAAAGCGGTTGTTTGATGATTGATACTTTACAGTATGGGAAAACACATAAAATAGATAACGCTAATAGATAAAAAGTCATTTTATTAGTTACTGCTTATTGGTTGTTTTTACGCTGTTAGATTGACCGGTTTTTAACGGCTGTTTTTAACAGCCGACGTTACTATTAAGGTGTTTCACCCAGTAAATAAGCGCCTACTGGCCTTTGATAAGTTTCATAATTTGCTTTTGGGGTTTGAATCATTCTATTTTCAATTTCTATCATAATGTCCATTTCATCAGCACTCATATATCCCTCATCTTGAGTCGTTGACCAAGTAATACCCGCGCCAGCATCAGTAATCTTACGTGTAAAACGATAGGCTTGCTCGATCCCAAAGACCAAATCAGACCTTGAACTACTCCATGTACTTCTAATAGGAAACCAACCGTGTTTAAGTGCTTTTTTATTGCCGTTGTAACTATCCCAAGGGCTATCTTGCATATCTGGAATCGTATATTCTTCGTAACCCCAAGAGTTAGGTGGTGCACCTCGCCCTAGCGGTGTGATATGACCAGCAGTAAAGTCTTCGTATTCGTTTGTAGGTACATGTTTTATGATTTTATAATCAGTGTCATCTTGGTCATCTAAACCATCGCTATCAACATAAAGATACTCACCATTGGCATCGGTAAAATACGCTTTCTTTTCATTGATGCCAATCGCTAACGTTGGGTCGACGCTGCGTAACGTATCAACAAAATCAGAGAGTGAACCTGGTAATTTCCTAACATTATCTAACCAATAACCATCCACTAAACCATCAAACCTTTTGGCATAACCCTCTACTAAATAGCGCCAAGCAGCACCTTCATCACCATTCCATTCAGTATTATAGTACTCTTCCCATGCGGCTTTTATCTCTCGCTCATTTTCAGGATCATTATCTGTGATCATTGAGGGTCCTGCTGCATTTAAATATAAAATAACTTTTTTGCCCGCCTTTCGATAAACATTAATCACATCAAAAATGATTTGTTCATTTTCAAGTCGAGGCACCATATCTGGATGGATAGCGGCTACATCAACATTGTCGTTATCACGTAATGTAAAAAGAAAAGCATGAGCAGGATGAGTGAAAGAAGTGATGACATGTCCTGATGAAGGAAGATTTTTAACTATCTCTTCTGCACCAGCAACCCAGTGAGCAGATCCGCCATCGACAGATTGATCAAGCTTATAGCCACCATCAACTCTTTGCGTTATGCCCCAAGAACCTGCTAGCCAACTTGCATTTTCGTCACTGTACTCTTCTTCAATATCTAAGGTTGAATCATTAGATTGAGCAGGCGTGCTATTACAGCCAAGTATGCCAACAAGAGTAATGACAAACAGTAAGGTACATTTAAGTTGGTTTTTTATTATCATCGAATGCCTATTTATAATGTGTATTTAATCAATTGGGTTAACAGTAGTAAACCTATTATTTATGTTCTCAGTAAGAGCCAAAGTAGTGAGGAAAACATGTCATATTCAATATGTTCAACCGTGGCTAAAGTGTGTTTATGATTGATACTTTACAATATCGAAAAATACATAAACTCGATAATGCTAACAGATGAAAGCCATTTATTTTTTGCAGATCATTTGTTGAAAAGCAACCTCGACCTTTAAAGCGAAGTGCATCGAGTTATTCTATTCATTAATAAGTAGTAAGTCGCCAACTATAACAGCCACTATCGAATCTTAAAAATTGTACTTAACATCCGTATTTAATTTATCTTTGATGTAATACCAATCACACTAATTAACTGATCTATTTTACTGGTTAAAATAACTTATTTCTTCGTTGTAAATTTCGTAAAGGGAACAACCATTAAAGAATTAACATCCTTTGGTTAATTCTCCGATAGACGATTAACGAAGTTAATCTTCGAAAGGCTCAATTTACGCCTTAAACTAAGTCATTTTTCCTGCGCAAAATTTAAATCACTTATTTAATGTAATCGGTATAAACTAGACAAAAACATCATCAGGGAAGAGACAATGCCATCATCACGCCACATTGTTAGTGATTTTATAAAGCGCGGTTACGTCCAACCAGCTCAAATTAATGAGGCACTTAACTGTACACAGGTTTCGCCTACCATAAACAGTTGGTTTAAGTTTATCGACCGATTATTACTGTGTTTAGGGGCGCTAAGCTTGGCTTTTTCAGTGCTCTTTTTTATTGCCTATAACTGGGATGATTGGGGGCGTTTTGGAAAGTTTGCTTTAATAGAATCATTGCTTGTTGCCACTATATTTATCTATTGGCTTGCCAAAAAAGACAGTCTCAAAGCACAAATAAGTTTATTAGTGAGCTGTTTAATGGTCGGTGTGTTAATGGCCTTTTTCGGACAAACGTATCAAACGGGCGCAGATCCTTGGACTTTGTTCTTTTTTTGGGCTGTTCTGATCATACCTTGGGTTGTTATCGCTCGCTTTGCGCCATTATGGTTGAGTTGGTTGGGTTTATTAAATGTTGCTTTAAGCCTCTACATTGATAGTTTTGGTCTTCCTTTAACGTTATTTTTATCAGCTGATGGTAATCTCTGGATTGCACTATTTTTTCTGAACAGTATTGCATTAACCGCATTGGAGCTGAGCAGCCGACGTTTCATCTATTTATCGCCTCGTTGGTTAGCTCGAAGCATCGCTTCATTAGCAGGCTTTATGATCACCTTTATTGCTGTTGATACGATAATAGATTCACACAATACTAGCTTATTGCCTTTCTTATTTTGGGGAGTCTTTATTGCCGCCTTATATGTGGTTTACCGTCATCTTCGACACGACTTATTTATGCTCGCAGGCGGCTGTTTATCAAGCATTGTTGTTATTATCACTGCTTGTATCGACAATCTGAATGAGGATTATATTGAAGGATTCTTTCTACTGACGTCAGTGTTAATCATTGGTCTAACGAGCTTAGCGACCATTTGGTTGAAAAAAGTCAATAAGGAGATGTTGTCATGAAGATACAACAGACTCAACAACAAAGACTGTGGCAACAACTTCAAGAGAAAGCCTTAGTCAACGGCGAGTTTCAACCTGCAGAGACATTAGACTCACCTTGGTTTATAAAACTCTTACTGGCTTGTTCTGGTTGGTTTGCCTCACTATTTATCTTGGGCTTCTTTTTGCTCACTTTACAAGACTTGGTGGAAAACAGCACCGTTTGTTTAGTGGTCGGTTCTGGAATGATATTAATGGCTTATCAAATGTTAAAAAATAAGCCCTCTGAATTCCTAGAGCACCTTATGCTTGCCTTTAGCTTAGCCGGACAAGCATTGCTGGCTTGGGCTATTTTTATAATTGATAATACGGTCTTTTCTGTATTTCCTTGGTTTGCTATTTTTATTATACAAAGTAGCTTAAGCCTGATAATGCCGCATTATATACATCGCGTTTGCTCTGCTTTTTTTGCAAGTATTGCATTAACCATTTGTTTTCATTATTTGCAGCTTTCTGCATTTACTTCAGCAAGTTTATTATTATTGGCATTATTTTTAGTACTCAATGAATGGCGTTCAGTAAAATGGCAGCCTGCCTGTGAAGCAATTAGTTATGGCATTATATTATTACTTATCCCTCTTAAAGCCTCTTACATCATTGGTTATGACCTTGCTTATTGGTTAAATGAAACCACATTAGAACACTCATGGTATTACTATTTAGATGAACTGTTATTACTCGTTGCTATGCTTTATTTAGTCATCACCTTAATGCAGCGTAGCCAGCATCATTTTCCGTTTAACACTAAATTAGCCATTATTTGCTCGACTATCTGCTTATGCCTTTTATCGATGCAAGCCTCTGGTATTACCATCGGCTTTGCTTTATTGATACTTGGATTTTCAAACAGTAATAAAATTTTACAAGGCTTAGGGATAACCTCATTACTGTTTTATATCTCCAGTTATTACTATTTATTAACGCTTACCTTGTTAGAAAAATCAGCCATTTTATTAATGATGGGGTTATTCATATTGGCGATTCGTTATGCCTTATTAAAATGGCTAAATCCGATGCAGATTCATTCGGATTCATCAGTACTTTCTCATAAACAACTTAACCCACAACAAGGAGATACCGATGCAATCTAAAATCGTAATAGGCATGTTGTTGGTTATTTTAGCGGTGATGAACTTTTCAATTGTCAGTAAAGAGCAGCATTTAAAACAAGGCGATACCGTATATTTGAAACTAGCACCTGTAGATCCTCGCTCGTTAATGCAAGGCGATTATATGGCGCTTCGCTTTGAAGCAGCCGACCAGCTTTATGATGCACTCCAATCGTCGGACGATGATATAGAAAAAGGCACACATGATGGACAAATCCTAGTGCATCTAGATGAAAATAAAGTAGGTGATTTTCGAGGTATTTACCATGGGCAACCCTTACAAGAAAATGAACTTAGACTTAATTATCGCGTACGAGACGATAATATAAAATTCGCTACTAACGCCTTTTTCTTTGAAGAAGGTACAGCTGAACTTTACGAAAAAGCCCGATATGGTGAGTTCAAAGTCAGTGAAAAAGGAGAGCTACTATTGAATGCGATGTTTACAGAGCAGTTAACTGAAATCAAAGCAGAGTAAAAACGGTAAGTCACCACGAAACCGCTGCGCTACACAAAGGGTACAAAGAAAACTCATAGTATATTGATTAGTAATGTTTTTGACCTAACCTTCTTTACCCTTCGTGCCTTCGTGTTTAAATCGTTTTTGATTTTAAGAGCCCCTAATCGACCACGAAGCCGCTGCGCTACACGAAGAGCACGAAGAAGCCCCACAAGATTGATTAATATTAATGTTTTTGACCTAATCTTCTTTATCCTTCGTGCCTTCGTGGTTAAACCGCTTTTGACTTTAAAAATAAATAGCTTAATAAGAAAGACAAAAAAGGAGCCAACAGGCTCCTTCAATATTAATACTCAATTAGAATGCTATTTACAAAACTACTTATTTAAAACGGCATTGTAACGTTCAAAGCCCGCTTCTAAATCTGCGATTAAATCTTCAGGGCTTTCTAAACCGATATGTAAACGAATAAGCGGTTTGCTGCTATCCCATTTAGTTACAGTTCTAATTTTATCAATACCCGACACACTCAAAATCAAGCTTTCAAATCCACCCCATGAAAAGCCCATTTTAAAGTGATGCATGTTTTCTACTAAAGCCGTTAGTGACTTGCTGTTCCCTTCTTTTAATACAAAAGAGAATAAGCCATTAGATGCGCTGAAATCTCGTTTAAAGAATTCATGCCCAGGACAAGTTTCAAAAGCAGGATGACGAAGGTGATCGACTTCAGGACGTGTTGCTAACCAATTAGCCACTTGCAGAGCATTTTTTTCATGCTGCGCCATTCTCACGCCTAATGTACGTAAACCACGGCTTGCTAAATAAACATCGTCCGGTGACGTACATTGCCCCATCAAATAACTGTTTTCACGCAATTGTTCCCAATGAGCTTCATTCGACGTGGCAGTACCCATCATGACATCTGAATGCCCTACTATGTATTTGGTTGCCGCTTGAATAGAAATATCAACGCCCATATCAAATGGACGAGAGTTGATTGGTGAAGCCCATGTGTTATCCAACATCACCACTAAACCATGTTCGTGAGCAATTTTGCTTAATGTAGGTACATCTTGAATCTCCATGGTCACTGAACCAGGGGATTCTAAAAATAGGACTTTAGTGTTGTCTTTAATAAGGTCTTTAATGCCAGCGCCGATCATTGGATCGTAATAGGTTGTTTCGATGCCAAACCCTGCTAACAAACTGTCACACAAAGCGCGTGTTGGTTCGTAAGCACTGTCGACCATTAATAAATGGTCGCCTGATTTTAAGAAAGACATTAATGAATTACTGATAGCTGCGGAGCCTGATGGATATAACGCAGTACCAACGCCACCTTCTAGTTCAGCAATCGCAGCTTGAAATGCAAAATGTGTTGGCCCACCACGGCGACCGTAAAACAATTCACCGTTAGCTTTGTTTTTAGACGCAAAACGCATATCTTCCATCGTTTCAAAGGTCATGGTTGAAGCGCGCACTACAGGTGGATTAATAACTCCGTTTGTCCATTTTTTATCACGTCCTAAACTTACTATTTGCGTTTCTTTTTTCATTTGACCTATCCATTCATGATGTTAGAAAATATATAAGAAACATATATTAACACTTCAAATAAAGATGAACAGCGACTATCTCGTCATATCTTAGTCCGTTATGTTTAGCTTAAAAACATCCACTGGTTTTAAGTAAACCCAGCACCCGTTAATCGTTACGGCAATCTCGTACCTAGTAATCCTGTTGAATAGATTCATTGCATAACATTTCAATACTTAACATTTCATTACTTAACATTTGATAATAGGTATAATCATTTCTTTTTTGTCTAATAGGCTGAACATGCAATTTGAAACTCACTTCATGCTAGATCGTGAACACTATGCAGAGTGTTTTGATCAATCAATGTTATTAAAAGGGCCACAAAAACCACGCTATATTTTCATTGCAGGTTTAATCATCGCCGGTTTGTTTTTTTTATTTGCAACGGATGTACAAGGTTTATTAGCTTGGTTCTTTTTTGCTATCGCCGTGTTGGAATATTTCAGTTTTAAATACAAACGACCATGGTGGTTAACTCGACAAATGATGAGTAAAAATTCGGGTAATAAAATCACGCTTATTTTTGATGATCAGGGTATTGAAAATAAAAGCGTTTACATCAATAACCAATTGGCTTGGCAGTCTATCGATAACTTCTATGAAACAGATGCTGGTTTTATGTTGAACTTGCATCAAGGTGGACAGCAGTATTTAAGTAAAGCTTGTTTAGATGATTCAATCCAAGCTTATATTCAGCAGCAATTAAGCGGTAAAAAACAGCCTATTCCTTCTCTAGCGAAGTAATAAACTATTCTTTATCAAGCTAGGGCATGTTGATCTTTCAAGAGTAATTTTTGAACAGCATGGTGGAAATGTATAATGGTTT
>NZ_JBAKBA010000060.1:0-18182 GCF_038155225.1 Psychromonas arctica
GGCTTGCGCCTCCGTCCTTGTCTGTGCGGCGTATTATAGGGATCGCGAAACTATTGGCAAGTGTTTTATTGCGATTAATTACAATTAATTTTTATACCTACTTTGACCACAAGTTATCCACAACTTTGCTTTTGTTATCCACACTTTTGTGTCGTATAGTGAGCTTTTAATATAACGATCAGAAGGTTTATTATGTTTCCTACACTACGTCCTTATAAAAATATCCATCCAACTATTGGTAATGATGTTTATATTGACCCATTTTCTTCGATAATTGGTGATGTGCATTTAGCTGATGACGTTAATATCTGGCCAATGTGTGTTTTACGAGGCGATGTTAACTCTATATATGTTGGTGCTCGTACTAATATTCAAGATGGTTCTGTTTTACATGTAGCCAGAAAAGGTGAAGCGACGGTTGATGGCTACTCATTAACTATTGGTGAAGATGTTACTGTTGGCCATAAAGCAATACTACATGCTTGCTCTGTTGGTAACCGCGTGTTGATTGGTATGGGTGCTATTGTTCTCGATAATGCATGCATTGAAGATGATGTTATCCTTGCGGCCGGTGCTTTGGTACCCCCTAATAAGACGTTAGCATCTGGGTTTTTATATGTTGGCTCTCCAGCAAAAGCAGCTCGTGAGTTAACTGAAGCTGAATTTGCTTTTTTAAAACGCTCAGCAAGCCATTACGTTAATTTAAAAAATGAATATATTGAAGAAGGATCTAAATAGTTTCTTTATTTAAGATAGTTTCATTATTTAATCTTATTTCACTGAGCTAACCCCTTATTATTAAGCTACTGTTTAGGTTGTTATTTCAAGTAGCTTAAATACTCATTCAAAGCACAACTGTAGTTTTAACTACATGCCTACGTACCTAAAATAATTATCCTTTTAGTTTACTAACATATTTACTACCGCTTCAATTATTTAGCTCATCACTTACCTGCCCATGAAGTAATAAACAAATATCCACCAGCTATTTTTAAGAACACCCTCTTAACTTCATAAATCTACGTTATATATTAAATCAAACTCATAACATAAAAAATTCATGCATGAGCTTACAGCCAAAGGTATGCCTAGCTTCCCTGTTTATTTTCCAATCAAAATATAAATATTATTATTTATAATCAATAATTTACTGTTTTTTTTAAATTCATTTTATGTAATAAAAAACCGCAACGTTGATGCAACATCGCTCTTCGTTATGATTTTGAGGTAAGCAATTCAGCTTATCTATACATATTAATGGGATAAACAATGAAAAATATAAATTACGATCATATTAAAACAACCGTCGCACAGCCTTTACCAAATCTTGATTCATACTGGCCATACCATGTAATACAAGATATTTTTGAAGGTAGCTGGAGTCAAACCAGTATTAATAAGCATATCAACTTAGCTGAATGGCAAACCTATCTCGAAGATTTACCAAGAGATATCTATGTTGATACTCGTTGGAAAAGAATGTCATGGCTTTATTTAGATCAAGCTGGGGAAATCAATACGTTAGATGATTGTCCAATGGCTCAAGGGGGAAGTTATAATGATGCAGATACGATGGCTGATAAGTTACGTTATTATCCCGCATTAGAAACCTCTTTCTTGCAACGAGATGATGTTCAATCCTTTATAAAAGCATGGGCAGATCTTTGGGATATTAATCCTAAAGAGCCCATTTTAATGCAGATTAATGGTATCAAAGGAAACCAAGCTATCGATCCTCTACAAGGGCAAGGGATCCATCAAGATGGTAGTCAGTTTTTAAGTATATTAGTGTTGAGTAGAGAAAATGTAACAGGTGGAGAAAATACACTGTATGAAGATAAAGCAGGACAACGTCAAATTACCCATGCGACATTAGCGCCAGGTGAAATAATGCATATTAGAGATAATGAAGTGTTTCATAATATATCGTCAGTACAGCCTCTAGATAACGACACACCTTTTGAACGATTTATCATTATCATTAACTGCCGTTTTAATGATGCCTTTCAAAATAAAATATTACGTCAGCACTTTCCTGATGTTGTACTTAATCAAGGGTAAGCTTTAATTTGAATGAACAATGTTATTACTAGGACGAGTTTGTGATATTGCAGATTAATCTTTAATCAAAGGTGTGTTTCTATTATTAGAAACACACCTTATTAAGTATTACTTACCTTTTGCTCATCTCTTTCTGAAGTAACATGCTTGTTTTGTAGTTTAGCTCTAATGCTTTTTCACCATTAGCGTGCTCACTGACAAACATCGCACAATCTTTCAGTACTTTTTCTGGCATCGTTGTTTTACTTGCAGGACTAAACCCTAACTTCATATAAAAATCAGCCATACGCGTTAATGCAAATAAACGTTTAATGGCTAATTTTTCAGAACGTTTAACTAACAGTTCGACGATTGCACTCCCTTGACCACGACCTTCATAGCCAGGTTCTATACCTAATGAACGAATTTCAGCTAAACCTGTGTCATAAATATGAACAGACCCACAACCCGTTACTTTTCCGTCTAATTCAGTTACCACAAATTCACCAACTGAGTGAGATAGATCAGATTTATCTCTTGGTAAATTTTCACCTTTTTCAGCCCAATGGTTAACCATTGATTCGATACGGTCTATATCATCTAAACATGCCGCTCTGATGGTGACACCTGATGTATCTCGTTTTGCCAAACGTTGTTCAGCTTCTGTTAATGCAAATTCAACTTGGTTAGGAGAAACTCCGCCTAATGCAACACGTGCTGCTAAGGTCGCTTCTAATGTTAGTGTTGGGTAAACGTCTTCTTCAATCACATCTGAGAATTGTTTGAACTCTTCAACACTCAAGTCTTCAAGTGGTACACCTTTTTCAATGGCAGCCACAACGGCTACGCCAACAATATGGTGAGCTTCACGGAATGGGATACCTTTAGCAACTAAGTAGTCAGCCAATTCAGTCGCATTTGAATAGCCACCTTGTGCTGCTTCTTTAGTGCGTTCTTCATTAACTTTAAGATCAGTTAATGCCATTGACGCCATTTCTAAACAATCGCCCCACGTATCTAACGCATCAAACAAACCTTCTTTGTCTTCTTGCATATCTTTGTTGTAAGCCAAAGGTAATGCTTTAAGTGTCATTAA
Organism: Psychromonas arctica; assembly: GCF_038155225.1. GTDB lineage: Bacteria > Pseudomonadota > Gammaproteobacteria > Enterobacterales > Psychromonadaceae > Psychromonas > Psychromonas arctica_B. The sequence continues at coordinate 3,137 of NZ_JBAKBA010000060.1, forward strand.
CATACCTGCTAATGAACCAAATACACGACCTGATTTACCACGGATTAACTCCATTGCATCAGGGTTTTTCTTCTGTGGCATTAATGATGAGCCAGAAGTCACAAGATCAGACATTTCGATAAAGGCTGCTTCACCACTGTTATAGAAGATAAGGTCTTCTGCCATACGTGATAAATGTACCATTGATAATGTGGCACAACTCATTAACTCAACAACATGGTCACGGTCAGATACTGAATCTAAACTATTACGTGTTGCACGTTTAAAACCAAGAGAGTGTGCTAATACAGTACGATCCATTGCATAACCAGTACCTGCAAGTGCGCCACTACCTAATGGACAGGTATCCATACGATCTAAACAACCTTCTAAACGGCTATGGTCACGCTCTAACATTTCTAAGTAAGCTAAACACCAGTGAGAGAAAGTAACTGGTTGTGCACGTTGGAGATGAGTATAACCAGGTAAAATAACACCTTGGTGAATACGTGCTAATTCGATTAATTTCGCTTCTAATTGCTCTAGATTGGTAATTAAGCTTAATGTCGTTTTTTTACACCATAGTTTCAAGTCAGTTGCTACTTGGTCATTACGGCTACGACCTGTGTGTAATTTTTTACCTAAATCACCCACTTTATTAATAAGTTGGCCTTCGACCCAAGAGTGGATATCTTCAGCATCTGACTGTAGCACTTGTTCAGGATTGGCTTGCACTGATACTAATAATTCATTCAAGCTAGCTTCAATACTTTTTTGCTCTTCCGTCGTTAATACATTAACTGACAACAAAGCATGAGACCATGCGATTGAACCAATAATATCTTGTTCAGCAAGACGGTAATCGAATTTCAATGAATCATTAAATAATTTAAATTTTACGTCTGCCGCTTGGCTGAAACGTCCGCCCCATAGTGCCATTTGTTACTCCATTCTGACTTGTTTATTAACCCGATCTATTTATTAAAGGATTTGATTAACAACCAAATCCATTTGTTAAAGGGTTGGTAATATTGAAATGCTATTTATAAACACTCTAATTTTAAAACGTTTATAAATAGAAATTCCTGCCCCCGATAATCGGAGACAGGAATTTTATAACATATTTTGCTTATTTGTTACTGTTTAGCTTACGAATACGGCTAGACAGTGAATATAAACGGATGAAACCTTCAGCATGTTTTTGGTCGTAAACATTATCATCACCAAAAGTAGCAAACTCTTCTGAGTAAAGGCTATTTGGAGAACGTTTCTTAACCGCTGTTGCTTGTCCTTTGTATAAACGAACAACCACTTCACCGTTAGCATCTTGCGCTAATGATTCAGAAGCCGCTAATAAAGAACCGCATAATGGTGTAAACCAACGACCGTCATACACTAAGTGAGCAAATTCTTGGCCCACTTGGTCACGCCAGCGACGAGATGGTTTGTCATGTACTAGCTCATCGATACCACGAAGTGCAGTTACCATCACTGTGCCTCCTGGTGTTTCATAACAACCACGAGACTTCATACCAACCGTACGGTTTTCAGTAATATCGATACGGCCAACACCATGTGCTGCTGCTTTATCATTTAGTAACATTAATGCATCGTAAGGAGAAAGCTCAACACCATCAACAGCGGTTACACGTGCTTTTTCAACTTTTAACGTTACGTACTCAGGCTCATTTGGTGCATCAAGCGGATCAACCGTTAATGTCCAAACACCTTTACTTGGCTCGTTGTATGGGTCTTCTAATTCGCCACCTTCGTGCGAAATGTGCCATGCATTTGCATCACGGCTGTAGATTTTAGTTGCTGAAGCAGTTGTTTCGATTTTACGTTCAGCAAGGTAGTCTAATAAATCTTCACGAGACGTCATTTCCCACTCACGCCAAGGTGCAATTACTTTTAGCTCTGGTGCTAGTGCAGCAAAACAACTTTCAAAACGGATTTGGTCATTACCTTTACCAGTACAACCGTGACAAACTGCGTCAGCGCCTACTTTTAAAGCCACTTCAACTTGTGCTTTAGCAATGATTGGACGCGCCATTGAAGTACCTAGTAAATAAGTCCCTTCATATACTGCGCCAGATGCAATCGTTGGGTAGATGTAGTCTTTAACAAACTCTTCTTTTAAATCAACGATGTGACATTCAGATGCACCAGAAGCAATTGCTTTCTCGTGCAAACCGACTAATTCTTCTGCACCTTGGCCAACATCGGCACAAAACGCTACGATTTCACAATCATTATAAGTTTCTTTTAACCATGGAATGATTGCTGATGTATCTAAGCCGCCTGAATAAGCGAGAACTACTTTTTTAACTGAACTCATTGAATATTTTCCTTTCTCAATTATTTTATTTATTAATTAGGGTAAGCATTATAGCGTTTTGAATGTGCATTCTATTTTCAGCTTGATCAAAAATCAATGAAGCTGGACCATCCATTACATCTGATGTGATATCTAGACCACGATGTGCAGGCTGGCAATGTAAAATATGTTTAATACCCGTATTATCAAGCAATGCTTGGTTAATTTGGAATGGCATAAATTTAGCTTTAATTTGTTCTAGTGGTGTATCGTCGCCCATTGATAACCAAGTGTCACCATAAACAACATCATAACCTTTAATATCGTCGATATTATTTGTCACAGTGATCGTCGCGCCAGTTTCTTTTGCGATTTCTTCTGCTTTTTTCATAATTTGTGCATCTGGGCTATGACCTAAAGGACAAACAGCCGTGACTGTCGCACCTAAAATAGCACCCGCAATAAATAATGAATGCGTTACATTATTACCATCGCCAATATAAGCGAGCTTAACTTTGGTTAAATCATTGTAATTTTGTGCGATCGTTAAGAAGTCAGCCATACCTTGGCATGGATGGTATAAGTCACACAGAGAGTTAATCACGGGTACGCTTGCATATTCTTGCATTTCAACCAATGTTTTATGGTCAAATACACGTGCGACAATACAATCAGCCCAACGAGAAATATTAGCGGCGAAGTCTTTAACGTCTTCACGGCTACCCATCGCGCCATTAGTTTGATCTAAATAAACAGCATGACCACCTAATTTATTAACACCAATATCAAACGTTACTCGTGTACGTAGCGATTGCTTTTCAAATAAAGTAACAACGCTTTTACCGGCTAATGCCTGCGCATATTTACTTGGATTTGCTTTTAAATCTTTACCCAATGCAATCAGGTCTAATGCCTGTTGTTGAGTCATTTCCATGCCAGTTAATAAATTTTCCATTGTCACTCTCTATTGCTTCTTTATTTAATTACTTTGGTTCCCACTGCTTTACCTGCAAGCAATGACACTAAATTTTCTGGATTCTTCCAACTTGCTAACATCACATAACCTAATTGTTCGGCAGCTTGTAATGCAGCTTTTACTTTAACAGCCATACCATCTTGAATCACATCTTCAGCAATAAGTGTATCAGCTAGTTGCGTGTTTAACTCAGGAATAACCTTTTTCTGTGCGTCCCATACGCCATCCACATCGGATAAGAAGACAAGTTCTGCACCCACCAGCTCACAAATAGCAATGGCAGCTTGGTCAGCATTTACATTATACAGATTACCATCTTCACCAATCGCAATTGAAGAGATCACAGGCAAAAATCCACCCGCCAATAAACTATTAATTAAAGCAGGATTATTTGGGCTGCAAATACCTACTGCACCTAAGTCTGGATCCATCTGTTTAACTGAACAACTAAATCCATCTGCTAACGATAAACCAACGGCCGATAAACCTGCTTGTAATGCTTTAGCCATCAATAATTTATTTGATGTACCGGCTAACGCACCTGCAACATAAGGGATTTGATCAAACGGTGTAATACGTAAACCATTTTTCTTTTCACTTTTAATGTTCATCTTTTTCAGAACATCTTCCACAATCACACCACCACCATGTACTAATAACAATGGACGTTGTTGTATTGCTAAATATTCAGTTAATGCTGAAAACAAATTAGTCAGTGCTTGATTATTCTCTAAAACCGCTCCACCTAATTTAATTAACAGCGGTTTTTGTTGTACTTGTGTCATTTAAAATCCGTTTATAAAATAGAAGTCGTCATATCAAAACCGAAACGTAAATTAATACATTGCATTGCTTGTGATGAAGCGCCTTTCAATAGGTTATCGATAGCACTAAACACGACTAGATCCTGCCCATCAACTGCCCAGCCTAAATCACAGAATGGCGTACCGACAACATTTTTCAGTGCAGGGAACGATCCTTCCATTAAACGGACAATCGGTTTATCTGCATAAGCAGTTTGATAAGCTTGATTAATTTGCTCCGCAGTTGTGTCTTCATTCAATACCACATTGATACTCGCTAAAATACCACGCTTGAAACTGCCTAAGTGCGGTGTAAATACAACGTCAGTCCCTAAATGCTGATCAATTTCTGGTTTGTGACGATGTGTGAAGACACCATAAGGTTGTAAACTCACTTCACAAAAGCTGCTTGCCACATTGGCTTTACGGCCTGCACCACTCACACCACTTGTTGCATTAATAGTCGGCTTAATGCCTGCTTTAATTAAACCCGCATCAAACAATGGTTTTAATGCAGTTAAAGAAGCCGTGGTATAACAACCTGGTACTGCAATTAAATCAGTGCCTTTTACTTGTTCAGCATTCCATTCCGCTAAACCGTAAACTGCTTTTTCTAATAAATCTGGATGTTGATGCGTGAAGCCATAATATTTTTCATAAAAGCCAGCAGATTTAACACGGAATGCACCAGACAGATCAAACACGACCGTATTTTCAGCTAAAAACAATGGTGCTAAGTCATGGCTTACTTCATGCGCAGTTGCAAGAATAACAATATCAACATTTTCACAGGCAGCTTTAATACCGCTTACACCAAGAGGTTGTAATGGCAGGTCGACACAACCACGTAAGTTACCGTATAACTCAGATATACTCTTTCCTTTATCTAAGCTACCTTCTGACACATATAATCCAGCCAATTCGATATTCGGATGACGCGTTAAAAATTGTGCTAACTCCGCTCCTGTATAACCGCTAGCTCCCACTACAATTGCTTTTAACATAAAGAAAATTCCTGTTTCATTACTGACTTAATGCGTGATAAATAAATATGGGTAACAAGGTGCTTTTCGCGTTACCAACTATAAAAAGACATTTTAAATCAAAGTGACTATTTATTCAATAAATGTGAATAAATATACCAAAAATGATAAATTGCTTATAAACTCAACAAAAACATGCGGGTTAATTTAATTATAAATCGAAAAAAACACCGTAAACAACTGAATTTAAATGCATTTACATTAAAATCTTTATTTTATTCAATTTATAACTATGCCGAAAACCATAGAAAATAAATACGGTCAGGCAATTCAAGGAAATATAATTGCATAAAATTTTATAACCACAATAAATAAAATAACCAAATTGAGTTTTAACTTACATAAATATTTAAATTAAAGGCTGCATTAACAATTGATTAAGTATTTTAATCACTACAAAAAATAACGTTAATAAAATGTAAAAAAGAGCATAAAATGCAAATAAACTGATATGTTAGATATTGAAACATCACTGTTATATGCATTGTGTATATTAAAAATCACCACTGACGCCAATTGAATTAAATTCGTGACTTTACAAAGTGTAAATAGTAGATTTAAAATTGGGAAAAATGGTCATACCATTTCACCCAAGGATCTATTAGCCCTTTTGTTGTTCAATTAATACAAGGTAACAGTTTAATTTTAAGGAATAGTATGTCATTACCTGCATTCATCGACCTGTACAAAGACCTCATTAAATTACCCTCTATCAGCTCAAGTGATAGCGCATGGGATCAAAGTAACGTAGCCGTTATCAATCAATTAGCGGAATGGCTTTCAGACCTAGGGTTTACGACAGACATTACAGAAGTAGTCGCGGCACCAGGTAAATTTAACTTGGTAGCAACATTAGGCGAAGGTGATGGAGGTTTACTGTTAGCAGGTCATACTGATACCGTTCCTTACGATGAAGGGAAATGGCAAACGGATCCTTTCACAGTCGTAGAGAAAGATAATCGTTTGTACGGTTTAGGCACCATTGATATGAAAGGATTTTTTGCTTTTGTTATTGAAGTACTGAAAACAATGGATCGTGAAAAATTCACTAAGCCTTTACGTATCCTTGCGACTGCAGATGAAGAAACAACCATGTCAGGTGCACAGCAAATATCAGAGCAAAAACATTTTCGTCCTGATTATGCAGTGATTGGCGAACCAACGGGTATGGTCCCTGTTACCATGCATAAAGGCCACATGTCTGAAGGCATTCGTATCACAGGTAGAAGTGGGCACAGCTCAGATCCTGACAAAGGATTAAATGCCATTGACGTTATGCACCTTGTATTAAGTGAATTAAAACAAGTACAACAAACGTTTAAAGACAAATACCATAACCCACATTTTGAAGTGCCATATCCAACACTTAATTTTGGTGCAATTACGGGTGGCGATAGTCCAAACCGTATTTGTGGCTGTTGTGAATTACACATTGATATGCGCCCTATTCCAGGCGTTACAACGAACGAGTTATTCATTACTGTTAAACAAGCATTATCAGAAATAGAAAAACGTTACCCAGACAGCTTAGAGATCTTCCATTTGCATGAGCCTATCCCTTCTTATGAATGCCCATTGCACTCAGATCTCATCGATAATGCAGAAATTTACACTGGCAACAAAGCAACCAGTGCGAACTACTGTACAGAAGCACCATTTATCCAAGCATTAGGTTGTGACACCATTGTGTTAGGCCCTGGCCACATAGCGCAAGCACACCAACCCAATGAATATTTAGACCTTTCATTTGTGAAACCAACCAAAGAGGTGATTGGTAAATTAATCCAGCATTATTGCATCTAAGGTAATAAATGTTGGTATTTTGTAGTCACGTTTTTAACGGCGTTTCTAACAAAATGGCGGACACGCCAATTTCGACAATGTAGATAGTAAGATGCAAGAGAGCCTAAATTGACTAGCCTCTTCATTATGGTATTTTATTTAACTCCACTACAAAAAATGTAATTTGATTACAATAATAAGGAACAACGATGACAGAAACATATGCAAACTTACGTAGTAACGTTAGTTTATTAGGACAATTACTTGGTAAGAGTATTAGTGACCATTTAGGTGAACCTTTCCTTGAAAAAATTGAAACCATACGTCAGCTTTCTAAATCATCTCGTTCTGGTAATAGCAAAGATGGAGAACGCTTAATTGATGTATTGTCTAACTTAAGCGACAACGAACTACTCCCAGTAGCCCGTGCTTTCACTCACTTCTTAAATCTCGCTAATATTGCAGAGCAGTTTCATGGAATTTCTCGTCATTGTGATGGCGACGTTTGTGCTCCGGACCCGCTACAAGAGCTCATCGTCAAACTCAAAAACAGCGATGTTTCTGAAGATGAAATGCGCAAATCAGTGGCTGAACTGCACATGGATATGGTATTAACAGCACATCCAACAGAAATCACTCGTCGTACATTAATTCATAAATACGCAGCGATTAATAAATGTCTCAGTTTATTAGAGCTTACTGATATTTCAGATAAAGAACGTGACCAACTTTTAGTTCGCCTTGAACAACTAATTACTCAAGCTTGGCATACAAACGATATTCGTAAAAATCGCCCAACACCCGTTGATGAAGCTAAATGGGGCTTCGCCGTTATCGAAAATAGCCTGTGGGAAGCAGTACCTCAATATGTACGTGAACTTGATAAAACATTAAAAGACGGTTTAGGCATTTCATTACCGCTTGACGCTTCACCAATCAAATTCACTTCATGGATGGGCGGAGACCGTGACGGTAACCCATTCGTAACTGCGAAAGTAACAAAAGAAGTACTCATTACTAGCCGTTGGGTAGCAGTCAGTTTATACCTTGAAGATATCCAACAGTTAACTAAAGAGTTATCAATGGATAACTGTGACCCTGTATTACGTGCCTTTGTTGGTGAAGATGCAGATGAACCTTACCGTGTTGTTTTACGTAAATTACGTACTGAACTGAAAGAAACATTAACGGCATTAAGTGCAACACTACAAGGCCATGACAGTACAGCGAAAGATATCATCATCAGCACTAAACAGCTTAAAGAGCCTTTAGAGTTATGTTATCAATCACTGACTAAAATGGGCATGAGTTCAATTGCTAATGGTTTACTGTTAGACATTATCCGTCGTGTAAACTGTTTTGGTGTGAACCTAGTTAAATTAGATATTCGTCAAGATGGCGAACGTCACGGTGATACATTATCTGAACTAACACGCTACTTAGGCATTGGTGATTACAACGCATGGAGCGAGGAAGATAAACAAGCTTTCTTACTACAAGAGCTGAACAGCAAACGCCCACTGATTCCAACATCATGGGAACCCTCTGCTGAAGTACAAGAAGTATTAGATACCTGTAAAGTGGTGGCTCAAACTGATCCTGAAGCATTAGGTATTTACATTATTTCAATGGCACGTGAAGCATCTGACGTATTAGCCGTACAGCTATTACTAAAAGAAGTAGGTTGCCCATTCCGTATTCCAGTTGCACCATTGTTTGAAACGTTAGATGACTTAAACAATGCCGCTGATGTTATGCAACGTTTATACGCTGTTGATTGGTACCGAGGTTACATTAACGGTGAACAACACGTGATGATTGGTTATTCTGACTCAGCAAAAGATGCCGGTGTAATGGCAGCGAACTGGGCACAATACACCTCACAAGAAGCATTGATCAAAATCAGTGAAGAAAACGACATTCAATTAGTATTGTTCCACGGACGTGGCGGCACAATTGGTCGTGGCGGTGCACCAGCACAACAAGCATTATTATCTCAACCTCCAGGTTCATTAAAAGGTGGTTTACGTGTAACAGAGCAAGGTGAAATGATCCGCTTTAAGTTCGGCTTACCAAAAGTAGCGATTAATAGCTTAAACATCTATACCGCTGCAATATTGGAAGCAAACTTACTGCCGCCACCAGCACCAAAACAAGAATGGCGCGACTTAATGCAGCAATTTGCAGAACAGTCTTGTGAAGAATATCGCTTCTTTGTTCGTGAAGAACCTGATTTCGTTCCTTACTTCCGTAGCGTAACGCCAGAACTTGAGCTAGGTAAATTAGCATTAGGTAGTCGCCCTGCGAAACGTAAAGCAAATGGTGGTGTAGAAAGCCTACGTGCTATTCCATGGATTTTTGCTTGGAGTCAAAATCGTTTAATGCTTCCAGCATGGTTAGGTGCTGGTACGTCATTAAAAACATTGCTAGATGAAGGTAAAAAAGAGCTATTACAAGAAATGTATGTTAACTGGCCTTTTTTCCACACACGTCTAGAAATGTTTGAAATGGTATTCATGAAAGCAGATGAAGAGTTAACTCGATTCTACGAAGAGCGTTTAGTGCCTAAAGAGCTATGGCCACTAGGTCAGCGTTTACGTGATAACCTTAAACTAACACGTGAAGTCGTATTGGAAACGATTCCAGACCACAAGTTAATGCAAGAGCAACCATGGATAAAAGAATCAATTGAACTACGTAACCCGTATGTTGATCCATTAAACATGTTACAAGCGGAGTTATTATCTCGTTCACGTTCATGTGAACAAAATGAGACGATCAACCCAGATATTGACCAAGCGTTAATGGTAACTATTGCAGGTATTGCTGCAGGTCTTCGTAATACAGGTTAGTACACACTTAAAGCCGCACGATTTATATAACGCTTTGGCTTATTGAAATTGTGCTCTTATTAAGTATGTTGATTAAATAGGTTTAACGTCGTTTTTATAAAAAAATAACATTATAAAATGACGTTAAACTTTTCCTACAAATCCTCTTTCAGGCAAACTCTGTTAATCGCCTAAAGAGCATTTCCATATAACATGCTCATATTGTATTTCCATTCAATCACTTTCTAGCTCCATGTATAATACTAGCCCCACCTAAAACTTTACTTCTATATAAAGATATCGCCCAAAGACTTAAACTCCTTTTTTGCCACACATTTAACTTATTTCACTATGCTATTTTATGCATTATTCATATTAGTGATGTTAAAAGAGTTATTCTTCGACAATACTTTAAAACACACTATGGTTTATTTTATGGCTCATTAACATCAGGAGATTTACATCATGAAATACTATTTAAGTTCAATATTCGTCTGCTTAGCGCTACTTTTACAAGGTTGCGGTGAAAGTGTAGCTACAACAACCAAAGTCAGTGATTACAAGGGCACAGGTTCATTGACTCAAGGTATTGCACAAACAACCGTTACCAATTTATTTCCAGATGGTCATCGCGTTGCAGCACTTGGTACGATTGATAGCATCAATAGCCAAGCGACATGGGCTGTACCCGCAGTGGTTAATTATACAAACGACAACTTCCCTATCGCACCCGATCTATACAATGACTATGGCCATAAATACACCGATACACAAACAGCACTTTCCGCATTAAATGAAGACAATATTGTAGAGGTCGATACAGATGGCGAAGTCATTACGGCTTACATATTTGCTGATAATTACTTTGAAATGTACATCAATGGTGTCCCTGTCGGTAAAGACCCAATTCCTTTCACTGAATTTAACTCCAACATTATTCAATTTAAAGTGAATAAACCCTTTGATATAGCAGTGCTCGCCGTCGACTGGGAAGAGAATTTAGGAACAGGTACTGAGCTTAACCGTAATGTAAAAGCCCATCCTGGTGATGGTGGTTTTGTTGCCGTATTTAAAGATGAAAGCAATCAAACCGTCGCCATAACAGACGGTGATTGGAAAGCACAAAACTATTATACCTCGCCTATTTCAGACCTAAGTTGTTTGTCTGAATCAGGCTCTGCACATTTATCTACAAACTGTACTATTCAAGGTACTGACGATGCATCACAACTTTATGGCGTACATTGGGCAATACCAACTGGTTGGCAACAACAAGGTTTTGACGATAGCCAATGGCCAGCAGCAAACACCTTCACTAACGACACAGTCGGAGTTGATAATAAAAAGTCATACACTAACTTCACTGATATTTTTGATGATTCAAACAACGATGCTCAATTCATTTGGTCTGCGAATTTAAACTTAGATAATAAAATATTGTTAAGAACAACAGTTAATAAATAAGTGATTACCTAAACAGCGAACAATTTAACTAACACGTACATTGTTAGTTGAACATCGCCTATTGCACCTACCCTAAAACGATAACTGAATAGCAAGAAAGCTAATACACTCCCTCTCCATTAATTGTTCGCATTAAACCAAAGCATTTCGAGGATGCTATTCCTTACTTATAAATATTGCTCATAAATATCGCTTATAGTCTTTATGATTTGAGTAATAGTGGTTTAGAGAATAGTGGTTATGTTAATATTCTATTTTTACCTGCGACTCGGTTAATAACATGACAAACGACACACCAATCAAACAGCTTGATGCATTAGGTTTACGCTGCCCAGAACCAGTAATGGTGATCAGAAAAACCGTAAGACAATTAGCAACAGGTGACTTATTAGAGATTATTGCCGACGACCCTGCTACAACAAGAGATATCCCAAGCTTTTGCCGCTTTATGGAGCATCAATTAATCGAAGCACAAACGAAGACTATTCCTTATCGTTATTTAATTAAAAAGGGATTGAAATAAAGGGGGAATTAATGGGGATCTGCAATCAAAAATATTTTTTTGGAAAACTATACCAAGGCCATTTTGGTTTAGCTAAAACGGTATGGTTATACGGTGTATTAGTTAATATCACTTATCTCATTACCGTCAATATATTCAATCTATTTAAGACCAATACAACTCCTCAAGAATTAATACTGTTTACGCTATTAGCGCTAGCATATAACTTAATATACATGTCAGGAGCATGGGAAGCGGCCGAAAAATATCAAGGCCGACACCTTTGGGTTGCATTGACGAAATGCCTTCTTATCATTGAATATTTTATTTGGGCAATTGGCTTTTTTATACTTATTGAGATGTTACTCGAACTTTAAATATTGAGGTATATGTCGGCTAAGTTCCAACAATACCAAACTGTAAAGTTATCATTCTATATCAATAGGATAAGACCATATCTGCATTGCGAAATTTTATCTATCATCTAGAATATTTATCAACTGAAGTACTATGCATATTATAAAAAATTTCACGAGATAACCTTTCACAAAATAACTAGTAGTTATATTGCCTATATAGACCTCTCTTGCACCTAACATTATTGTGCCATTCTACCTTTAATAATATTAGCCAATTTATATTCAATAAAAATTGGCTATTTAAAAACTATTCTTTTAATAAAAAAGAATCTTACTTTATAGCTTAAATTACACCAAAATGAAAAATATAAACTGTAATGATTAATACTTACAAAAAATCAGACTCACATTCATTTTGATACGACACTGCGTAAAGCTTTAAATATTAACAATATTTTACACACTAAGAACTTAAAGTCCTTAATGTGTAATTACTAAAGATTAATCTGTTGTCGTTTCATCTATATCTGCAGACACCGAGTCACTTGCATAGGCAGTCGAATCATCTGAAACAATCAATGCACCATCACTAATTAATCCATTAATAATAGTAATATCGTTACTACCGTACTCAGTAACTAGGTCAACATCATCTAGCACGATATATTGTGTGACTTCATCATTTACCACTTCAATGGTTGTATTTGTCACGCCTTCATCATCAGTTTCTACTGAGAAATTAAGGTAAGAATCAAGCGTATCATTAGTAGCATCAACAAGTAATTCACTTAAGTCTAGGACATCTTCACCATCAATATCAAAATCAGTAATGGTGTCAATATTACTGTTTGCACTACTATCAAATTCCCAAATATAAGTATCACCACCATCGCCGCCGGTTAATATGTCGTTACCTAAACCACCAGTTAACATATCATCACCATCACCACCGACTAATGTATCGTCACCATCCGTTCCTATAATGGTACTGTCGACGCCATCGACACGTACGGTAACTAAAGCTGTACCAACTTCAGTACCATCACTAATAGTGTATTCAATATCAAAGGTTTGAGAGTCGCCTTCATTCAAGGTGACACCTAATTCTTCGCTCGGCGTAAAGACGATTTCACCATCAACAAGCTGACCTGTTCCGACTACAATATCATCTATTGTAACATCTACGGCATCTCCATCCTCAGTGACACTTTGCCCTTGGATTTCAGTAATGGTGATTTCGTCATTATCATCATCTGTATCATTAGATAAAACATCGATAGTGATTGAACTGTTTTCGTCAGTAAATATATCGCCTTCGGTAATAGATGTATTTATTTCAGGGACTCCACCTGTTACATCGACAATGGTACTTGCATCATCATAGTTAAGATCAAGCTCTATAACTTCTGTGGTTTCACTACCGTCTGCCTGTGTTCTTGTAAACGTAATTTCATCTGCAACGGTTCTAGATAGTGTCATATTTTGTACTACATAGGTGCCATCAGAACCTGATGTTGTTAATTCAAAAGAATTCACCGGTAAATCGTTGTCAAAACTAAAAGTATAAGTATCTACATAACTACCACTTTGTCTAAAAGAAGATTGTGTTTCAGAGGTCCCATCTTCAAAGTAAGCTGTAATAGATACTTTGGTTGCATTGCGACTCGACTCATCAAAATAGCCGCCTAATCCATCAAGTGTAAAGGTTACTTCATTAATATTTTCACCATCAATATCAATTACTAGAGTTTCTCCTTGACTTAACCCTGCGCTATCTCCATTACCAATACCGTTACCTGTATGCGTCCCACCATTCCAAGCCCTTAGTACTTGTGAATCGTTAGCATCCGTGGTTGTTATAGATGTTGTAATCGTTGCATTATTGATGGTTGTAATAACCTCTGTACCATCACTATTCACTGTTCCCCAATCACTCACATTAGCTTCAAAGCTTGAAGATCCATCATCACCAAATGAACCAACACCTATATCAACAGAGTTAAGTTGAATAGCTGCTTCATCTGGTACGAATTGAACTTCAGAGTCGGAGTCGTATTCTTCGCCAACAACCATATCAACCCACACACCATCAACCGAGACTTGCATTGTTCCGAACTCAGGTTGTTCATCTAAACGGATGGTTGTAGCGTAGGTCATTTCCGTATCATCAACGGCGGTTGGTGCATAGTCCACGCCATTAATAGTGATTTCGATATCCTGAGTGTTTCCATCACTAGTGTTGACTGTAATGATATCGGTTAAGGTATCACCGTCATCAAGATCTTGAATATCTGCTTGTGTATTATCTGCCGAATACGTCCATTTACCATCTGTATCAATAGTTATTTCACCGTAAGTACCTGTCACAGTTTCAGCTGTGAAGGTCGTTGTATCGGCGGTATCGACATCCGTTAATGCTAACTCACCTGAGACGGTTAGGGTTGAAGCATCATCGTCTTCTGTTACTTCGCCTTCCGTATCGCCCGTAACAACAGATATATCGTCTACACCATTGATGGTAACGGTAATGTCTTGTGTTACACCATTTAATGTAACCGTATAAACTTCTGTTAATGTTTCATCTTCACCTAAATACTGAACTGCACTGTTATCTACTTCATAAGACCAATTACCATCTGCATCAATACTCATTTCACCTAAGGCTGTATCACCAGTATTTGTTGGTGAAAATGCAACGGTAGGTTCAAAGTTTTCACTATCTGTAGTATCAACATCAGTAAAGGTTAATGTACCTGAGTCAGTTAATTTTCCATCACTATCAGTTGTATCTTCAGTTACTGAACCTACATCACTGTCCCCAACTAATGAGTTAACAGTTATTTCTGTAGGATCTTCTGCCCCCAAAATAAACACGCTGATTTCTTGTTCTGTACCATTGACAGTGATCACAAAGTTTTCGACTATTTGTTCACCATCATCTAAGTACTGCACCAGGCTATTATCAACTACATACGACCAAACACCGCCAT
>NZ_JBAKBA010000061.1:0-17817 GCF_038155225.1 Psychromonas arctica
TAAGTCATTTTTCCTGCGCAAAATTTAGATCACTTAGTTAATGTAATCGGTATTAGAACGTTTATTTAATATAATTGGTATAAATCTCTGCCTATATTCGTGTCACTGTGCGTTTTTCAAAAGGTAATATCACTGTAAATATACTGCCATGACCAATTTCACTAGAGACTTTAATTTCACCCTTATGTTGATGAATAATCGAATAGCTAATTGATAAACCTAATCCAGTACCTTTCCCTAATGGTTTAGTGGTATAAAAAGGAGTGAAAATATCGTTAACTTTGTTTGGGTCTATCCCTGTACCTGAGTCTGAAACTTGAATATATAAGTTATGATCTTGTACATGGGCCTTAAAGAACACAACTTTCTTCTCAGAGGTTTCTACTGAGTCTCTGGCATTTATTAATAGGTTAATGAGTACTTGTTCTATTTGTGTCTTATTACAGAATAATAATGGCAATGAAGGGGGGATGACTTGCCTTAATTCGACTTGATCTTGTTTATATTGGTTGATAACAATTGAAATGACATTGTTAAAAATATCATTTGGGTTTTCTTTCTGATAGTTATCAAGCTCGCTATCTCGTCCAAAACTTCCTACTTGCTTAACAATTTTCTCAATACGTTCACTTTGAGTCATAATCGCTTTAAAGCTATTTTCAACTAAATGATAGTTCCCACTACTCAAGTTATCCATACACATGTCTGTATGGATACAGATGACTTGTAAAGGTTGGTTTATTTCATGTGCGATTCCAGCTGCAATCTCACCCAACGAAGCCAATTTATTTGATTGAATGAGTTTAGCTTGACTACTTTTACATTCATCATCTACACGTTTTAATTGGTCGTTATTGTCGATATCTTTTTTATACAAAACGATATTTAAAGTTAATAGCTTGACAGAGATAGCCGCAAGAAAAGAAATTAAGATCGTTAAAATTATAAATAAATCTTTTTCGTGTGGTGAGGCAATAGACCAGATCATCAACTCCCAGTCTTGACCATAAATAGATAAAGTAAATTGTTCTGTTATTTTATTAATATGCATCTTCTCAGGTAAAAAGCTGAACAAAGGAATGCCATTTTCAGATAATGCAAAATAGTTAGTTATTTGATAAGTATCTAGTTTGTAACGTAATAACTTATTTATATTTAAGGGAACTTCAACATAGGCAATTAATACCTCATCTATCACAATTGGGAATTGTAGGTTTAGCTCCATTTCCATATCATTGTCTGGTGAATACGAAGCACGACTGGCATAAATAAAAGATGAGATGACTTCCGCACTATCCATTGGTAAATGGTTACGAGCGCGTAGTTGTCTTTTTCTTCCCATTTCATTGTCTGAGGTTATTAAAGCATGGTCGGGTAAATCAAACTGCGCTTCTGCTATTAATGGGAATAGTTTTATTGTTTTTATGAATTGGTTGATACGTATTAAAGCATCGATATCAGCCTGCCAATTTTCATTAATATCATCAATAGAGTGCCAACGATTAACTAATAATTGGATCTGTTCTGCGTTATTTTCAATACTGTCTCTAATATTAAAACTGATTGTTTTACCTTCGGTTTTAATACTTTCTTGTTGTTGTAAATTTTCTTCTTGAGTTAATTGAATTGAAATTAAATATGAAATAGTTAATCCAATTGCAAAAACCAAAATACTATAAATATTTGATTTCAATTTATTTCCTTAATACACCTAATGCTAAATCCATCTAGATTAGGCATAATACGTTAAATTTACGACATTTTAGATCAAAGCGATCATTATTGAGAATAAAAGCAAGGAATTTAAATGACAGCGTTAGGTTTTACGACAAAAATAGTGCATTCAGATCATAAACTAGGTCTAGAAGCTGGTGCTGTCCATGCACCAATCCATAATTCTGTGCCATTTGGCTTTGAAGATGTACAAGGTCTGATTGATGTGTTTCAAGGCCAGCCAGGACATGCTTATGCACGTTCTTCAACACCGACTTTAGATGCGTTATGTAAAAAAATTCAAAAAATGGATAACGGTGTTGCAACGGCTGTTTTTTCCTGTGGTATGTCCGCTATCGTGGCCACCTTTTTAACGCTTTTAAAATCTGGTGACCATCTTATTTGTAGTCGATTCTTATTCGGTAATACGACATCACTTTTAGGAACCTTACAAGGCTATGGTATTGACGTAACACTTGTTGATGCGACTGATATTAATGATGTTACCGCTGCACTTAATAGCAATACGAAAATGGTCTTTGTAGAAACTATCGCGAATCCAGTAACACAAGTCAGTGCGTTAGCTGAAATCGGAGATTTCTGTGAAGCAGAGAGCCTTGTGTATGTTATTGATAACACAATTACTTCAAGCTACTTATTCGATGCTAATACTGTTAAAGCAAGTTTAATTGTGACTTCATTATCTAAATATGTTGCTGGTCATGGTAATGCAATGGGAGGCTCTGTTACTGATACAGGTTTATTTGATTGGGAGAAATACTCAAATATCTTCCCTGCTTATCGTAAAGGCGATAGTAATCTATGGGGCATTAGCCAAATTAAGAAAAAAGGTTTACGTGATATGGGGGCTTGTTTAAGCTCTCAAGGTGCACACCTTATCTCTGTTGGTAGTGAAACAATGGAATTACGTATGGAACGCCAGGCCGTTAATACAATGGCATTAGCTGAATTGCTACAAGGACACCCTAAAATAGCGAAAGTTTATTATCCTGGTTTAGCTGATCATCCTCAACATGAACGAGCTAAACAACTTTTCAGTGGTTTTGGTGCATTATTAAGTTTTGATTTAATTGAAGGTATTGATTGTTGTGAGTTTTTAAATAAATTAAATCTTGTGATTAGTGCTACGCATTTAGGCGATAACCGAACTTTAGCATTGCCTGTTGCACCTACAATTTATTTCGAAATGGGGTTACAGCTACGTCAAGAGATGGGGATTAGCGAAAATATGATCCGTTGTTCGATTGGTATTGAAAATACTGTGGATTTAATTGCTGATTTTGAGCAAGCCTTAGCTTAAGTTAAGGAGTAGAAAAAGGGGCTTAATGTCTCTTTTTCTTTGTTACTATGCTTAAATATTTAATTGTTATCACTTTATCTTGTTTGTGCGTGCCTACATATGCAGAAACCTCTGATGTTGTTAAAAATAACATAGAGTTAAAAGCGCTGGGGAATACATTAGCAAATTATGATATGTGCAAGTCACTAGCAATTCAATCTGGTGATAAGGTGATGGCATATTATTATGATGAAATACATCAACTAGCGATGACTGAAACAAAGTTAGGTAGCGAAGTTGATAAGCAGGTGAAAATCATTAAAGATGGCTACGATAAAGCTTCATCTGTCCTTAATAGAATAAACAGTGCTGGTTTATACCAGCTCTGCTTAAATAGATTCGATTCAGTTTCTCGCCAGTATTATACAACTAAATTAGCGAAAGCTCAGTTAGAAAAAACCAAGCGAGCAAAGTCTGAGTTAAAGTAGTTCTATTTAAAAACTAAATCTAAACCTAACTTATTAATCTTCTACCTTACCCCAAACAACTGCAGGATCAGCCATTTCAGATGTTTCTTCAATTTTTACTGTTGCTTTCTTAGCTGTTTTTTTCTCTTTAATTACAGGTTTAGCTACTGCTTCTGTTGTTTCTTCAGTACCTTTTTTAGCTTCTGCTTTTTTAACACGTATTAAATTACCAGCTAATTTGTAACCATTCAGCTGTTTAATAGCGGCTTTTGCTTCGCCTACTTTTGGCATTTCTACAAAAGCAAAACCTTTTGATGAGCCTGTCTCTTTGTCTAAAACAAGGTTACAAGATTGAACATTGCCGTGCTCTTTAAATAAAGTCAGTAACTTTTCTTCTGTGGTTGCTTTCGCAAGGTTGCGTACTAATAATTTCATTGGAACTCACTTAATTAAATAATTTTTATTATTTTAACAGGAAGTGAAATCGATTGCTGTTTAAAGCGTAACGAATTAATAAATACATAAACCTAAATAGAATGATTAGATAAAAATAAACAATCTATTCAATACTCATGAAAAATTGGAATATATTGATTTCCTTTCTTTTGCTCATGGCAAAATGATACCAGTGCTATATTCTCGTCATTCATTATTACTAAGGAAAAAGAATGGAAATCTCATTTGAGATCATGGCGTTATTGGTAGCTGTAGCGACATTAGCTGGATTTATTGATGCCATGGCTGGCGGAGGAGGTTTGTTAACAGTACCCGCATTATTAGCGGCAGGGATTCCACCGGCGCAAGCTTTAGCTACTAATAAATTACAAAGCTCGTTTGGTAGTTTTTCAGCTAGTTGGTATTTCATTCGTACGGGCACGGTACAACTAAAAACAATGTGGTTATCGATTGCTTGTACTTTTGTTGGTGCAGGGATAGGAGCTGAAGTAGTACAACATGTGAAAGCAGACGTTTTAATGAGTATTATCCCGATTATTTTAATTGCAATCTCAAGCTACTTTCTTTTTTCATCATCAATTACACCACATCCAGATGATAAACCTAAACTGTCAGAGGCTGCATTTGCTTTTATCATTGGAGGAAGTGTTGGCTTTTATGATGGCTTTCTAGGCCCTGGTACCGGCTCTATTTTCACCGTCTGTTTTGTCGCATTAGGCCGTTATGGTTTAGTGGCTGCAACTGCACGCACTAAGGTGTTAAATTTTACCTCAAATATTGCAGCGCTCACTTTTTTTATTTTCGCTGGATTACCCATTTGGGAGCTAGGGTTAACAATGGCTGTTGGTGGTTTTATTGGTGCTCGAATGGGCGCTAGAGTTGTGTTAGGCAAAGGCCAAAAAATTATTCGGCCTTTAGTGATCTTTATGTCGATGACGATGGCTATTAAACTTCTTTGGGAACAGCATTCTCAATGGCTACAAGCAATTTTTTAACGCGTTCATTATGGTAAGTGTTAGGGCGTAAACATAAATGTACAGGGCGAAATAATGGTTGTAACTGTGCAAAGTTAAAGCAATATTGTGCTTCTATCTTTAGCGCTTTAACAATTGAAAGCGGCACTAAAGCAGGAGCTATTCCGCCCAGAGCTAGTTGTGCTGAGGCGGTGTAAGAATCCATTTCCATTAAAGGTTCAATGCCCAGTTGAGATAGAATATCTAGTTGATATCGGTTAGCTGGGTTTGATAAATCATTGGTTAAGACTTGCGTTGGCAATATCTGTAATGGTGATTGGCTGACTAATACAAAAGGTTCTTTCCAGAGAAAAATTGCCTTGAGCCCATGGTGGGGTGGTAAATGACCAGCACAAAAGCCAATAGTGGCTTTACCTGATTGTACTTTTTCTATAATTCTTGGCGTATGATCTGTACTAATTCTAATCGCGCTATCATGTTTAAAGTAGTCTCCCATCATAGTTGCAAGGTATCCTGCGACTAAGGTTTCTGAACAATTAAGTGTGATAATCGTCTTATCTAATAAAGCATGTTGTTCATAAATTTGTCCCTGTAATTCTTGAAAAGTAGGGCCAATGTTGGCGATGAGTTCATTTGCCGCTGGCGTCAAACGAACATGGCGGCCTTCAGGCATTATGAGTTTTTTACCTAGTTTCTTTTCTAATAATGCAATACGTTTACTGACTGCTGACTGACTAATATAAAGTTGGCTACCGACTTTGCTCATGGTTTTTTCATGGCTAAGTGCCAGTAAAGTTTCAATGCCTTCAAGTAACATAGTATGTTGTTAGCCTTGTATTTAAATAAGTTTTTAGAGAATCTAATTTTGCGAGATGTTTTACAGTCATTTTTACAGCTAACTTTACAATTTGATTTTTTGAACCAATTTTATAATGTAACTTTTACAATATAACATTGATGATAAATAGGAATAGATAAAATTTTAATGTTGTGGGCTAGATAGTTTTAAAGGAGCAATAGTGTTAAAGGACAGAGAGGGTTAGTAAGTAAACTCATATAATCAATCCCTTTTAAGTAAATCTAATTTAAGCGATATAAAAGGGAAGTAATGATGAATAACAGCCGAGTAATGTTTTACATCGATAAGTTGACAGCTTAGATTGTATATTTCTCTTGTTTATATTGTTAAGGATCTATTATGGTTTCAGGTTATAACATTAGTTCCAATCCAAAAGAGATGGATTTATCAGTAATACACGATTACCTCACGCGCTCCTATTGGGCCAAAGGTATACCGTTGCAAGTGATGGAAAAAGCGGTAAATAATTCATTGTGTTTTGGTGTGTTTACAAAGACAGGAGAGCAAGTTGCTTTTGCTCGTATGATCACTGATTACGCCACCTCTGCCTATTTAGCTGATGTGTTTGTTTTGGAAAAGCATAGGGGCAAAGGGATAAGTAAATGGTTGGTGAAAACGATTATAGAGTACCCTGATTTGCAAGGACTAAGAAGAATGTTGCTTGCGACTCGCGATGCGCATGGTCTTTATCAACAATTTGGTTTTACACTTTTACACTCTCCAGAGCTTTTCATGGAATTACATCAACCCAATGTTTATTTAAAGGTTAAGTAGAGAAATAGCATTATGACATTTGATAGAGGGTTGGAAGAGAGACTTTATGAACATTTCATTGAACGACATGATCTTACTGTAAAGAAAATGTTCGGTGGTTTGTGCTTTTTACTTTCAGGTAATATGTGTTGTGCCATTATTGAAGATAAATTATTAGCGCGTGTTGGTGCTGTAAATTATACTTTCTGTCTAGCTAAACCTTATGTTACTGAAATGGACTTTACCGGCAAACCGATTAAAACCATGGTGTATGTCATGCCTAATGGATTTGATAGCGACCAAGACCTGGCTAATTGGTTAAACATTTGTATGAATTTCACTGATACTTTAGCGCCTAAAAAACCAAAAATTAAAAAGCTCAAACCTATAAAGCTCAAACCTTTAAAAACTGTTTGGAAAATAAAAAGCGAATGAGGTAATTTGAATGTTAAATACACGGTCACTTTAAATAAACAGTTACTTTAAATAGCAAATTTAGATAAAGAGTTATCTTAAATCAACAATGCAGAGGGATTATGGAAGCTTTTGGTGTTATTAATTATGTTACCTATTTTATAGGCGCTTTATTCGTTATCTTATTGCCTGGTCCTAATTCATTATATGTATTAGCTCTCTCTGCGCAGCAAGGTCGCCGTGTTGGTTGGGCTGCTGTTGCTGCCGTATTAATTGGCGATTCATTATTGATTTTAGCAACGGCGTTAGGCGCGGTTACTATTCTTACGGCTTATCCCGCTATTTTTATGTTTATTAAGTATGCAGGAGCTGGATATTTGATTTACATCGGTTATCACTTAATTACAGGTGCGATTAAGTCATGGCGTCAGTTAGATGATAAAAATTTACAAGCAACCGTAGAAATAAAAAAGACAACGGGCGTACAAGCTTTTAGAAAGGCCTTGTTGGTGAGTTTATTAAATCCAAAAGCGATTTTATTTTTCCTCTCTTTTTTTGCTCAATTTGTTGACCCTAGTTATCCGCAACCTGCGATTCCATTTTTGATTTTAGCATTAACCATTCAAGCATTTAGTTTGATTTATCTGGCTGTATTAATTTATGCAGGATCAACCTTAGCTGAAAGCTTTAGAAAGCGTAAAAAAGTGAGCGCAATTTCAGGTGGTAGCGTTGGCATTGGCTTTGTTGGTTTTGCCGTTAAACTTGCTTTAGCGAGCGCGACTTAATAAAAGCTTAGCTTTTAAATCAATAGCTCATTTAAACTTTATTGAGGCAGAAGTTTATAATAGGAAATGAATTAATTAACTCAATTTGTTATAGTTCTGCCAAATTTATAAATCACTCATTTCATAGAAAAACTATTGTGTGCATATTTGTGTACATATAAAGAGAAAACTAAATATGGCAGACGCTAAATTCCTAGAAGCAGTCAACTCTAGACGTACATTCGCAATCATCTCTCACCCTGATGCGGGTAAAACAACGATTACAGAAAAAGTACTTTTGTTCGGAAATGCATTACAAAAAGCCGGTACTGTAAAGGGTAAAAAATCGGGTCAACATGCAAAATCTGACTGGATGGAAATGGAAAAAGATCGTGGTATTTCTATTACTACCTCCGTAATGCAGTTTCCTTATAAACATGGTCTGGTTAATCTACTTGATACACCTGGACATGAGGATTTCTCAGAAGATACTTACCGTACGTTAACGGCTGTTGACTCATGCTTAATGGTGATTGATGCTGCAAAAGGTGTAGAGCAACGTACGATTAAATTAATGGAAGTAACGCGTTTACGTGATACGCCTATTATCACTTTCATGAATAAATGTGACCGTGATACACGTGATCCAGTTGATTTAATGGATGAAGTAGAAGACGTATTGAATATCGCATGTGCACCGATTACTTGGCCAATTGGTATGGGTAAAGAATTCAAAGGTGTATATCATTTATTACGTGATGAAGTGATTTTGTATGAATCAGGACAAGGTCATACGATTCAAGACGTGCGCATCATTAAAGGGTTAGATAATCCTGAATTAGATACACTTTTACCAAACCATGCCGATGACCTGCGTGAAGAAATGGAGCTCGTGTTAGGGGCTTCTAATGAGTTTGATCAAGAGTTATTTTTAGCGGGTGAATTAACACCGGTTTATTTTGGTACCGCGTTAGGCAACTTTGGTGTTGACCATGTATTAGATGGTTTAGTTGAATGGGCACCAAAACCGCTTCCAAGAGCAACGGTACAACGTGTTGTTGAACCAACGGAAGAAACATTCTCTGGTTTCATTTTTAAAATTCAAGCGAATATGGATCCAAAACATCGTGACCGTATTGCCTTTATGCGAGTGTGCTCAGGTAAGTATGAAAAAGGCATGAAAATGCATCATGTTCGTACTGGTAAACTGGTTAGTATTTCTGATGCTGTTACCTTTATGGCGGGTGACCGTACTGCTTCTGAAGAATCATTTTCTGGTGATATTATTGGCTTACATAACCACGGTACGATTCAGATCGGTGATACCTTTACTACAGGTGAAGAGCTTAAGTTTACAGGGATTCCAAACTTTGCACCTGAAATGTTCCGTCGTATTCGTTTGAAAGATCCTCTAAAACAAAAACAATTGTTAAAAGGGTTAATGCAGCTATCTGAAGAGGGGGCAGTACAAGTGTTCCGTCCATTACGTAGCAATGATTTAATCGTTGGGGCGGTTGGTGTACTTCAGTTTGAAGTGGTTGTACAACGTTTGAAATCTGAATATAAAGTAGATGCAATTTATGAAGGTATCAGTGTTGCTACCGCTTTATGGGTTGATTGTGAAAATCCTATCAAAATGGCAGAGTTTGAGAAGAAAGCTTTTGATAACCTAGCATTAGATGGCAGTAATAACTTAACGTATGTTGCGCCGACTATGGTTAATTTAAACTTAGCTATTGAACGTTACCCTGATGTTCGTTTCCGTAAAACACGTGAACATTAATAGTGATTGTTTGGTAACTCATAACCGTTTTGTCTAATTAAAAGGAATATTTAAACGGACATTAAAGCGTCTACGGGCGCTTTTTTTATAGCTATTATTTAGTCTAAAAGTTATTAACTAGTCTCGTTAATAACTTTAGATTCATAATGGTTCTATAACCACTTTAGAATCGCTCTGTAAATTCAACTTCATTAGTTTTAGTAAGAGGTTATGTATGTTTATTGATAGTCACTGTCATTTTAATTTTGATTGCTTCAAGGCCGAGCAAGATGATTTACTTTTAGCGCTTAGTGATGCAAACATTAATAATCTGATCATTCCTGGAACCGATGCTAAGCGTTGGCCTGAAATAATCGACCTCGTAGAGAAAAAAACTGAATTAAAAGAGCATAAAAATAAACTTTATTTTGGGTTAGGTGTTCATCCTCATTTCTTAACTGATTTTGAAAGCGATCATTTAAGCCAATTAAAAGAATTGTTGGTCAAGTCGCTTAAACAGAACGATAAGCGATGTGTGGCATTGGGGGAAATTGGGCTAGATAAGTTAATTGAAACAGATTTAGCGACCCAAGAAAGTGTTTTTTTAGCACAATTAGCAATAGCCGAAGACTTACAATTACCTGTCATTTTACATGTGGTTAAAACCCAGTCTCGGGTTTTACAATTACTAAAAGAAACTAAGTTTAGTTACGGTGGGGTTTATCATGCCTTTTCAGGAAGTGAAGAAATTGCCAATGAATTTATTAAATTAGGTTTTAAATTGGGTATAGGTGGTGTGATTACTTATCCGAATGCTAACAAAACACGTAACGCTGTCAGCCAATTACCTTTAACTAGCATTGTGTTAGAAACAGATGCGCCTGATATGCCTGTGTATCAACAATTAACGCCTCATAATTCCCCTCTACATTTAAAAAATATCTTTGATTCTTTGTGTCAAATAAGAAAAGAATCACCGAAAGTGGTGGCACAACAAATTTATGAAAATACAAAAGGCATTTTTTCTATAATCAATGACTAATCTCAGTAACTAGCGTAAAATAGCCGCTTTTGTAAATACAGTTAGTGAAACATTGTTTCCAGAATAAGGTGATGGTTAATGACTCAATATCCAATGACAGCAAAAGGCGCTGATATTTTACGTGCTGAATTAGAGCAATTAAAAACAGTAAAACGTCCTGAGATTGTACATGCTATTGCAGAAGCTCGTGAACATGGTGATTTAAAAGAAAATGCTGAATACCATGCAGCCCGTGAACAGCAAGGATTTTGTGAAGGTCGAATTCAAGATATCGAAGCAAAATTATCAAATGCACAAATTATCGATGTCAGCAAAATTGCAAATAACGGTAAAGTGATCTTTGGTTCAACAGTAACAATTGTTAATGCTGAAACAGATGAAGAAGTGAGCTATCAAATTGTAGGCGATGATGAATCTGATATTAAAAAGAATCTTATTTCAATTAATTCGCCAATCGCGCGTGGTTTAATTGGGAAAAACTTAGACGATGAAATTTCAATCACAACACCTGGTGGCGTTATTGATTACGATATCATTAAAGTAGAATACACCTGTTAATTTGATTAAATCCTTATGTTACTTCAATAATTTTTATTTGTTGGGGTAAAATAAAGATAATAAAAAGCCCAGATAAACTGGGCTTTTTATTAGTAAAAACAAGATTAAAACGTAAAGTTACTTACGTGGTAATTCTATTTTTTTAGCTTCACTTGGACGATACAGAACAACAATGTGACCAATTTTTGCAATCGCTAATGCTTCAGTTTCACGTACAATTGCATCAATGATAAGTTGTTTAGTGTCACGATCATCGGTCGCAATTTTTACTTTAATTAATTCATGGTGGCTAATAGCATTTTCTATCTCAGCTAATACGCCTTCGGTTAAGCCATTTTGTCCCAGTAATACAACTGGTTTTAAAGGATGAGCTAAACCTTTTAAAAATTGTTTCTGTTTGTTTGATAATTTCATGCAAATATCTTTCATTAAGGGTTGAAAACGGTTCATTCTACCCTTAAATATTAACCTTTACTATTTAGATTATTATTTATCCTAATATTCGCTCACTAAGGAAGTCATTGTGGCAAAACCAGACAGTACAAACCGTCTTAAAAAAAGTGCATCAGGCAGTTCTAAACGATGGATGCATGAGCATGTAAATGATTTCTATGTGAAAGAAGCAAACAAACAAGGGTTACGCTCCCGTGCTGTTTTTAAATTAGATGAAATAAACGGTAAAGATAAACTAATACGCTCAGGTATGACGGTAGTCGATTTAGGCGCCGCACCTGGAAGTTGGTCACAATGGGCTGTTGATAAAGTAGGATTGAAAGGCAAAGTGATTGCTTGTGATATTTTACCAATGGATTCCATTGCGGGGGTTGACTTCTTACAAGGCGATTTCCGAGAAGAAGTGGTCTTGAATGCATTACTTCAACGTATTGGTGATAACAAGGTTGATGTTGTTTTATCAGATATGGCGCCCAATATGAGCGGAAATACGGGTATTGATCAACCTAAGTCGATGTATTTGGTTGAGTTAGCATTAGATATGTGTCGTGATGTCCTTGTTAAAGACGGTAGCTTTATTGTTAAAGTCTTTATGGGTGCTGAATATGAGTCATTTATCAATGAGGTACGAAAATTATTCAAATCAGTTAAAACTAGAAAGCCTGATTCTTCAAGAGCGAGATCTCGAGAAGTTTATTTAGTGGCGACTGGTTTTAAACTGTAGTAATCTGCTTTAACATTATATTCTTTTAATTTTTAACATGAGGTTTACATCTTGAACGATATGGCAAAAAACCTGATATTGTGGTTAGTCATCGCAGTAGTCTTAATGTCTTTATTCCAAGGCTTTGGATCAGACGATACCAACAAATCACAAATCGACTACACCAGTTTTAATAAAGAAGTAAGCCAAGGACTGATTCAACAAGTACAAATTAATGGCCAAGAAATTAAAGGTTTAAAAAGTAATCAAACACCGTTTGTTACTTATATTCCTGCGCCAGACTTAGACTTGGTAAATTACCTTATTAAAAACGACGTAAAAGTTGAAGGTACACCACCTGAAGAAACCAGCTTCTTAGCGTCTATTTTTGTGTCATGGTTCCCAATGCTGTTGTTAATCGGTGTTTGGATCTTCTTCATGCGTAACATGCAAGGCGGTGGTAAAGGCGGCGCAATGTCATTTGGTAAGAGTAAAGCCAAATTAATGAGTGAAGACCAAATTAAAACAACGTTTGCAGATGTTGCTGGTTGTGATGAAGCGAAAGAAGATGTTGTTGAATTAGTTGATTACTTAAAAGATTCAAGTAAATTCCAAAAATTAGGTGGTCGAATTCCAACAGGTATTTTATTAGTTGGTCCTCCTGGTACGGGTAAAACATTATTAGCTAAAGCGATTGCTGGTGAAGCTAAAGTCCCATTCTTCTCAATTTCAGGGTCTGATTTTGTTGAAATGTTTGTAGGTGTCGGTGCTTCTCGTGTTCGTGACATGTTTGAACAAGCTAAAAAATCAGCGCCTTGTATCATTTTTATCGATGAAATCGATGCGGTAGGCCGTGCTCGTGGCGCTGGTATGGGCGGTGGTAATGATGAACGTGAACAAACGCTAAACCAAATGCTCGTTGAAATGGATGGTTTTGAAGGTAATGAAGGTATTATTGTTATTGCCGCAACTAACCGTCCAGATGTATTAGATGCTGCATTATTACGTCCTGGTCGTTTTGACCGTCAAGTTGTTGTGGGTCTACCGGATGTACGCGGTCGTGAACAGATACTAAAAGTCCACATGCGTAAAATTCCATTGGAAGACGATGTAAAAGCAATGGTATTAGCGCGTGGCACACCTGGTTTCTCTGGTGCTGACTTAGCTAACTTAGTGAATGAAGCTGCCTTATTTGCTGCACGTGGTAATAAACGTATTGTGTCAAAAGAAGATTTTGAGCAAGCGCGTGACAAAATATTAATGGGTTCTGAACGTCGTAGCTTAGTGATGACTCAAAAAGATAAAGAATCAACTGCTTACCATGAAGCGGGACATGCAATTGTGGCTAAGTTAGTGCCTCAACATCATCCAATCCATAAAGTAACGATTATTCCACGCGGACGTGCATTAGGTGTGACTCAATTCTTACCTGAAGGCGACCAAATATCACAAAATAAAGATGAGTTGGAAAGTAGTATTTCAGTTGCTTATGGTGGCCGTATTGCTGAAGAGCTTATTTATGGTGCACAAAAAGTATCAACAGGGGCTTCGCAAGATATCAAGCAAGCTTCTGCTATTGCTCGTGCAATGGTCACAGAATGGGGGTTCTCTGAAAAATTAGGTCCTATTTTATTAACTGGTGAGCAAGGTAGTTTACGTTCTAACGTAGTTTCTCATGAAACGGGTAAAGTGATTGATGATGAAGTAAAAGTTTTCATTGATACTAACTACAAACGTGCTTATAAGTTATTAACTGATAACATTGATATTCTACATGCAATGAAAGAAGCATTGATGAAATACGAAACAATCGATGCGTTACAAGTCGATGATCTAATGGCACGGGTTACTGTCCGTCCTCCTAGTGATTGGGTAGATGATAAAGAGTCTGAAATAGTTAAAGCGACTATACCATCAACAGAAGAAGCTGAAACTGATAAGGTAGATGCTGAAAAATCTTCAGAGAAGGCTGTTGTTGAAGGTAAAGGAGAAGTCGTTAGTGATGTTGAAGTTGATGAGACAGAAACAAAAGCACCAACTACAACTGAAGAAGATAAAAGCGATAAGTAATTAAAGCGATAATTAATATTAATTAATTAAATAAATTGTTTTAACTGAATCTAAAAAAACCTAAGCTTGCTTAGGTTTTTTTATCACTTTATTTTCTCCCATCTAATACCACTAAAAGCGTGAAGTAATGATCTTAACTAGCCATAATAAAAAACTGAATCTCGACCGACCTCACATAATGGGAATACTCAATGTAACGCCTGATTCATTTTCTGACGGTGGTGAATATGCACAGTTAGAGAGAGCTTTCATACATGCACAAGAAATGGTTAATCAAGGTGCCACTATTATTGATGTTGGCGGTGAATCTACAAGGCCCGGTGCAAACGATGTTATATTGAATGAAGAACTTGATAGAGTCCTACCTATTATTGAACGTATTAAAAATGAATTGGATTGTTGGATTTCAATTGATACTAGTAAAGCAGTAGTGATGGCAGAAGCCGTTAATGCAGGCGCTGATATTATTAATGACGTGAGAGCATTACGTGAAGAAGGGGCTTTAAAGGCTGCCATTGAAGCAAATGTGCCTGTGTGTTTGATGCACATGCAAGGGCAACCTAGAAGCATGCAAGCAGCACCTAATTATAATGATGTAGTAGCTGAAGTAAGACGTTTTTTAATTGAACATAGTGATCACTGTATTAACGCGGGTCTTAAAGCTGAGAATATTATTATCGACTTAGGTTTTGGGTTTGGAAAATCATTACGACATAATTTTGATTTGTTAAATGCAACGCAAAAATTTATATCGTTAGGTTTTCCTGTGTTAACCGGAGTTTCTCGTAAATCAATGTTTGGTCAATTACTAAATCGTGATATAAATGACCGTTTAGCAGGAAGCCTAGCTGGTGCAATGATTGCGATGCAGCAAGGTTCAAAAATAATTCGTGTTCATGATGTTGCAGAAACTGTAGATGTCATGAAAGTATTACAGCAAATAAATACCTTTAAATAATAAAAGGTATCTCTGACGATGGTAAGATTTTTATTATGAATAAAAAGTATTTTGGTACCGATGGTATTCGCGGCAAAGTAGGTGAATCTCTAATTACTCCTGAGTTTGCATTAAAACTTGGTTGGGCCGCGGGTCGTGTATTAGCAAAGTCAGGTAATAAAAAGGTATTAATTGGTAAAGATCCTCGTATTTCTGGTTACATGCTTGAAGCCGCTTTACAAGCAGGGTTAACCTCCGCAGGTATTATTCCTGTATTAATGGGGCCAATGCCGACACCTGCAATTGCTTACCTTACACATACATTCCGTGCTACGGCAGGGATTGTTATCAGTGCATCACATAATCCATACTATGATAATGGTATTAAATTCTTTTCTGATGAAGGTATTAAACTATCTGAGAAAGTAGAATTAGAAATTGAAGCTGAAATAGATAAAGAATTAAAATGTGTCGATAGTAGTGAGATGGGTAAAGCTTATCGTGTTAACGATGCAGCAGGACGTTACATTGAATTTTGTAAAAGTACTTTCCCATCACAATATGACTTAAGTGGACTAAAAATAGTCGTTGATTGTGCTAATGGAGCTACTTATCACATTGCACCTTCTGTTATTAGTGAATTGGGTGCAGAAGTAATAGCAATGGGCGTAGAGCCTAACGGCATTAACATCAACTTAAACTGTGGTGCAACTAGTATGGATGCAATTGCGGCACGTGTTCTTGAAGAAAAAGCTGATTTTGGTATTGCTTTTGATGGTGATGGTGACCGAGTAATGATGGTTGACCATACTGGTTATGTACTTGATGGTGATGAACTTTTATATATCATTGCTCGTGATAAATTACGTAAAGGCACACTAAATGGTGGTGCGGTTGGTACTAAAATGTCTAATCTTGGATTAGAGCAAGCATTAAAAACATTAGGTATCCCATTTGATCGTTCCGATGTAGGTGATCGTCATGTAATGGAGCTAATGAAGAAAAATGGTTGGAGTATTGGTGCTGAGAATTCAGGGCATGTTATATGTGCTGATCATTTAGCTACGGGAGATGGCATTGTTTCTGGTTTACAAGTGATGAGTGCAATGCAAGGAAGTCGTATGAATTTACATGACTTACGCCAAGGCATGCGTAAATACCCGCAGATACTTGAAAGTATTCGCTATAATAATGAGATTGATCCGCTACAAGATGAAGATGTATTAGCTGAATTAGCTCGAATTGAAACATTGTTAGGCGACCGTGGCCGTGTATTATTAAGAAAATCAGGTACTGAACCTGTTTTCCGAGTAATGGTTGAAGCAGATGAAAGTGAAGAAAAAGTAATTGCTTACGCTAAATCTTTAGCCAGTAAAGTTAAAGTATAATTAGTCGTCTAAAGTAAAAAATAGAATCAATGCTTTAGAGTGAAACAATGAATATTAAGGTAAAATAACGCAGTAGTTGATGGTTTTTCATACTGTTTTGTAAAGAAGCTGTCTATGCGGCTAAATTGTCTTAATATTCACTTGTGATCCGCACTGGCATTGGGTAGTATTCGTCCGCTTCTTTGTGGGAGCAAATGAAGTTTTAACAAGATAAATTAGGTATATAAATATGTATGAGATACTGTTAGTTGTTTATTTAATTGTTTCAATTATTTTAGTTGGTTTTGTTTTAATCCAACAAGGTAAAGGAGCTGGTATGGGGGCATCATTTGGCTCAGGCGCTTCTAACACAGTATTTGGTGCAGGTGGTTCTGGTAACTTCATGACACGTACTACTGGTATTTTAGCATTAGCATTTTTTGTGCTGAGTTTAGTGCTAGGTAACCTTTCTACGCATAAAGTGTCAACAAATGAAGAATTCTCAAACTTAGCAGTAGAACAAACTACTGAAGTGCCAGTAGAAGTTGATACTTCTACTCAAATCCCAGAGTAATATTTTTAACGCGGATATGGTGGAATTGGTAGACACGCAGCCTTGAGGGGGCTGTGGCTTAGGCCGTGAGAGTTCAAGTCTCTCTATCCGCACCAATTTAGGTTTTTTGATTGCGCTCAGATCACACTTTAGCTATAATGCTGCAGTTATTAAAGCAATTGAAAAGCTGTTTTAAGTGTAATGTTACAATAGATATATAACCTCAATGTTGTTTATTACACTTAGAAAATATTTAGTTTAGATATTTAAACTTATAGTTCAAACGCGAGATGGAGCAGTCTGGTAAAGTAAATCGGCGGGCTTCTTCTTGTAGATAAAAGGCGAAGGTCGTAGGTTCAAATCCTGCTCTCGCAACAAGTGCGTCGCACTTAGTTTAATATTTTAGTTTGAATGTTGATTTTTTAGTAAAATTTGACATTTAAATACAACAGTACAGTCGCGAGATGGAGCAGTCTGGTAGCTCGTCGGGCTCATAACCCGAAGGTCGTAGGTTCAAATCCTGCTCTCGCAACCACATTATGTTTGTTAATAGAGCTTTTAGCTCGTCGGGCTCAGCTCTTAATAAACAGGCGAAGGTCGGAAGTTTTTTAATCCTACTCTCGCAACCACATTATGTTTGTTAATAGAGCTTTTAGCTCGTCGGGCTCAGCT
>NZ_JBAKBA010000062.1:0-17131 GCF_038155225.1 Psychromonas arctica
TTAGCTCAATTTACGCCTTAAACTAAGTCATTTTTCCTGCGCAAAATTTAGATCATTTATTTAATGTAATCGGTATTATTAACTATTTATTTTTTGATAATAGCAATATAACCGGTCCAACTAAGCGTTTCGCCATCGATGACTATGCTTGTTTCGGTGTTGTCATTTATATCAGTAAGGTTGCTCACACAGACTTTAACTTGCTTGCCATCAATTAGATTAAGGCTAACAACAGAAGCGGTATCATCAACGTGTAACACGGTTACAGAATCAACTTGTCCTCGGGCATTTAGGCTCGCTTCTATCGCTTCATTAAAGTAACCGTGTGTTTCATAAACGTTTGCAAATAAATGGTTGGCTGCTTTTTGGCGAAGAATGAACATTGGCTCATTACGTAAGTTGAAGTCTGGATCGTTAGCACCAGTACGAGCAAAGATAACTTCACTGTCTTTATTTGCGCTGCTGATCAATGAATAGTAACTGTTGCCCATTAACCAAGTTGTTAATGATGAACTTTCTACTTTACCTTGACCAAGGTTCCAAAGGTGTTGGTAACCATAGTCATTACCCACAGTGCTTAAGCTTTTATGTGCTTGATACTCAAAGTTAGTATGGATGATTTGTCCGTTATAATGAACTGGGTAATCGTAGCTATGCTCTTCTTCACTGATCATACGGAATAGATCAATAATAAGTGGTTTTTCAAACTCTTCTGACTCAAGCATAATAACGGTACGCTGCTGATCAATACCTGTGTAGTAATCACGAGCAAAAGCACTCATTGCTTGCAGCTTTCCATCGCCTGTTCCATTAGACGCTTCATTAGCTAACAGTGTGAAATGTTTTTCACCGAAGTGTTGTTGTGCAATCGCTGTACTACCCTGGTTTTGGCTGATTTGATCAACCACAACGGTGTTGTGTGCAATAGTTTGTTTACAATAATTTTTGTTTTCAGGAATGTAACGACCACCAAATTTAGGCTCGATGTTAACCCAACGACCATAACCGTAGTCATTAATGAATTCTTGATTGTTGTTAAATAAGCTTAAGTGTAAACCATCAAAGTGACCATGATCTAATGCAGAGTGAAGCTTTGCATCGCTACCGTGTTGCCCGTACCAAAGTAGTGCCATGCTATCGTCAGATTTGCTATCACGATGACGTAGAATTGTTACTCCACCACACTCGCCTTCAGCACCATCAGTGAGGCTTAAGCTGCCCCAGTTAAAGTTCGCTACATCGGCATTGTTATCTAATGCGTTAGATAGTGCTGCGCCAGTGTTATGAACCCAAACATGACCTTGGTGTTTAGCCATCGCTAATAATGTTTCATTTTGCTCGTAACGGTCGAAACAGATGTTAGTCGCTAATAAAATACCTAGATCATTAATGTCCATTGTACGAGATGAGTCATTTAATGCGGGTAACGTACCGTTAGGAAATGCTGTCGACATGACCGCATAAGCTGTTGTCTTAATCACTTCATCTTTTAATTGGTAGATGCCGATTTCTGGTTGACGACGTTCAATGGTTTCGGCGAATAGGAAGATTGGACGTAATGAAAAACGATGGTAATACGGACCTTCCATGTAGTAGCCATCAGGCGAGAATAATTGTGTTAATTGTGCAATAAAGCCACCAGAAACACTGTCACCTTTTAGGCCATAGATTGCTTTGTCGACGGTCGCTTGATCATTGATTGCATAAGCACAAATACCAGCACTTGCCACTGACCATAGGCCGTGGTTATGAATAATGTCGAAGTTTTCTGCATAGGTGACAACAAACATCTCAAGCATCACTTTAAATAAGTCATTTTCTATAAGTTGTTGCTGACTTTCTGTTAACTCATGACGAATACAAGAATAAGCACACGATGAATATAGCATCCACATATTTTCGTTTAATGTTTGGTGGAATAAACGACCTGGTTTATTGGAGTCACGACTAACGTTTAGCTCACGGTGTTTATAAACCTTTGCATATTCAACTAACATAGTTGTTGCGTAATCTAGGTAACGTTTATCTTCAGTAATTAAGTATAAACGACCTGCTAGATCTAAATGAATGTAGTTTTGCTTATGACGGTTATGTTCGTAACCACCTGCTTCACCATGTCCTGGAATTTCAATACCCATTGGCATGTAAGCTTCAAGTGCTTTAATCTCTTCAGTAATAGAGCGACCAATTAGTGAGTCAGTGCCTACGTATTGACGTAAGTCAGCTGCTTGTTCATAGCTCATTAGTAATGGTTGGTAACTCATGATTAAACCTCTTTACTTTCTACAGCAACAAAACCTTGGAAGCTGTATGTTTGATTATTAAATTCGATAATGGTTTGACTGTCAGCTGTTGCATTACGATCGTTATTAACCATCACTGTTAGTGTAATACCTTCGCCGATGATATCGACAACGGTCGCATCGTCGTTAAAACCTACAATATCAATTGAGTAAATTTTACCGCGTGCATCTAAGCTTGCTTCAATTGCTTCATTAAAGTAACCATGCGTTTCTATCACATTAGCAAATAGAGCATTTTTAGCTTCGCGGCGTAGAATTAAGCTTGTTTCGCTACGTAAATTAAATGATGGGTCGTTAGCACCTGTACGAGTAAAGAATAAGGTATCGTCAGAAGAAGATGCACTTAACCATGTGTAATAACTGCTACCTTGTAACCAACTGACTAAACTTGTGTCTTTTGCTGCTGCACCTTCACTTTCGTTCCATAAATGTTGGTAACCTGCATCATCACCCATTGGATTTAATATTGCGTGTTGTTTATGTTCAACATTAGTACGGATGATTTGACCTTGGTATTGTAGGGAGTAATCGTATTGATGTGCTTCTTCACTGATTAAGCGGAATAAATCAATAAGCAGTGGTTTTTCTAGTTGTTCATGCTCAATTAAAATAAGTGAGCGTTGTTGGTCAACACCAGGGTAAAAGTCAACAGCATAAGCACTCATTGCTTGTGTTTTACCGCTACCAATAAAGAAGTGTGGTGTGCCGTGTTTACTATCTGCTGTATCAACATCAAAGTTGTTTTGGCAACTTGCATCAACAGACACTAAGTTGTGCGCGATAGTTTGGCGTGCGTAAGATTTGTTTTCGTCAAGGTAACGACCGCCAAATTTAGGTTCGATGTTCACCCAACGTCCAAATCCATAATCACGTAATACTTCTTGGTTATTATTAAAGTAAGTCATACCTAATGTATCGAAGTGACCGTGACCCATACCATGCTGACCATAGTTCATCACTAATTGGCTAATGTCACCCTTTGCATTTTGCATGCGGATAAAGCCTTGAGCGCCTTTATCACCATCAGGACCTTCGCTTAATTCAACACTTGGTAAGCAAGGCACTTCAACTGAGTCTTGCGCTTGGTAAGCTTGCGATAAAGCAACGCCACATCCACTGATCCAAATTTGTTGCTGAATTTTAGCAATACCAAATAAGTTGGTATCTTCAGGGTAGTGTTTTGCATATAAACTCACTGCTATCACTACACCTTCATCTTTAATATCCATGCTTTTTGAAGCATCGTTTAATGATGGGAAAACACCATTCGGATAAGCGGTCGATAATAAAGATTGGATTGTTTT
The DNA here is from genome assembly GCF_038155225.1 of Psychromonas arctica. Lineage (GTDB taxonomy): Bacteria > Pseudomonadota > Gammaproteobacteria > Enterobacterales > Psychromonadaceae > Psychromonas > Psychromonas arctica_B. Next base: position 3,608 of record NZ_JBAKBA010000062.1, read on the forward strand.
ACCAATAACTTGGCCTTTAAAGTTAAAGATGTCTAGCTCTGGACGGAAACGCTGAGTTAACTCCGCTAATAAACATAAAGGACGAATTGCATAACGGTGATAATAAGGCCCTTCAATATAATAACCTGAAGGCGCAAATAAATTGCTTAATTGTGCAAGGAAGCCTCCTTGTATGTCATCACCGGCTAAACCATGTAATGCCAAATCAATATATTTTTCTTGTCCAATGGCTGCGCCACATGCTGCTGTTGCCGCCACTGCCCATACGCCATGATTATGAATACGGTCAAAGTCAAAATGGTACTTTACTGTCGCCACTTCTAACATTGGTTCAAATAAGCGACTTATAATGTGAGCACGTTGCGCTTCAGTCAACCAATGGCTAATACAGCTGTAGCCCAAACTGGCATACAATAACCAAACATGTTCGTTTAGCATTTGGTGAAATAGGCGTCCTGGTGGGTTCGTATTACGTTGTTCTTGGAATCCTAATGCTAAATACTTATCGGCATATTGTGTTAATAAGTCAGCTGCAAATTGGGCATATTTCTCATCGCCTGTGATTAAAAATAGGCGTCCAGCTTGGTCAATATATTTATAATTTTGTTGATGCTTATTATGTGCGTAACCGCCAGCTGGACTGTGTCCTGGTACGTCTATTGGTTGTGTAAGGTAGTTATCTGTATCGTGAATTAGGGCTTCGAGGCTGAGTCCCATTAGGCTTTGTTTACCGAGTTCTTCTTGGATGGCAGTAATTTCTTGTTGGTCCATAAGAACAGCGTTGACGTTGGCAGGCATTGTGACCTCATTGCATATAAAGTGGATAGAAACAGTGTAATAAAGTAATACAAATAGACTGTAAAATCACTTTTATTTTTTAGTTTTTAGGGTTGAGCTCTCTATTTTTAATCTTTTAAATTAACTTGAATTAGCTTTGCTCATCACTTTTAGATAATTGTTACTGCTTTTCAGTGGCTTAAGCCTTAAGTACTTTTTTATCACCTTATAATGTAAGATTAGTTAATATGCAGTTGCTGTCTCATCGAGTGCTTTCTATGTTTATTGAGATCTAATTAATTATTTTGATTGTGATGTAGGTGAATGATCTGGATCACACATAGTGTCATTTTGTATTACAAATCGTCCCGTGTAATGTACAATTTTTGACTTATAACAATAACAAATTAAATGTTAATCAAGGTCATGTTTTGATTTGAATAGTCGTCGAAACAATATGCTTTCGTACTTTTTTGAACAAACAGGTTTTTTTAACGTCCATGAGATACTTTCTGGTTTTTTGATTAAGCTTATTTTTTGTTAAATCGCATTGATTAGTCGTTTGATTTTATATAAATCAAGATGGCGAATGTGCTTACTAACATGAATTCGCGCAAGCAAATAAACTCTGCACAAAGTACTTTTACATTATTAGTATAAAATGCTGATTTTATAATCAAAGCCAATATGGCCAAGTTATGAATAGCAAGAAAATGAATAGAGGATGCAAATGAATCCATTTTTTATAACAGAGGTGGCTAATGGCTAATTTAAATATCGCTTTGATTGGCGAATGTATGATTGAATTGCAGGAAGTTAATGGTGTTCTACGCAGAAGTTTTGGTGGAGACACACTAAATACAGCGATATATTTATCGCGTTTAACATCAGGTAAAGACGTTAATGTTAGTTATGTAACAGCGCTAGGCCAAGATAAAATTAGCCAAGAAATGATTGATGCTTGGAATGCCGAAGATATTGATGCTCAATTTGTTCAACGTTCTGAAACAAGACAGCCTGGTTTATACATGGTTGAAACAGATTCAACAGGCGAGCGTAGTTTCTTATACTGGCGTGATGCTGCTGCTGCAAAATTCTGGCTTGAAACAGCAAGTGATGAACTTATTGAATCACTATTGAAGCAAGATGTTATTTATTTGTCAGGTATTAGTTTAGCTATTTTACCACCATCAAGCCGTGAAAAACTTTACGACTTATTGGCTCGTTATAAAGCTGCTGGTGGTAAAGTTTACTTTGATAACAACTACCGTCCTAAATTATGGAATTCTGCAGAAGAAGCGGCTGAAGGTTTCAAACGTATCTTATCTGTAACGCATACTGGCTTATTAACTTTTGATGATGAGCAAGCTCTATTTGGTGACACAACGGTTGAGCAGTGTATCGAACGTACTCGTGCATTAGGCGTTCAAGAAATTGTTATCAAACAAGGTGGCGGCGAATGTTTGATCATCACTGCAGATGATTCAATTAGTGTTGCTGCTCAAAAAGTAGCACCTGAAAATGTAATTGATACCACTGCGGCGGGAGATTCGTTTGCTGCGGGTTATCTATCAAAACGTACATTAGGTGAATCAAGTGTTGCTGCTGCTGAAAAAGCACATCAAGTAGCAAGTACCGTTATACAGCATAAAGGTGCCATTATTGATATGCAGTATATTGCTCCATTTGTAGATTAATTATAAATATTTAGGATAGTAAAATGACAACATTAAACGAAAAGTTACAAGCACTTAAAGTAATTCCTGTAATTGCAATTAAAGATGCGAATGATGCCGTTCCATTAGGTAAAGTATTAGTTGAAAATGGTATGCCTTGTGCGGAAATTACATTTCGTACGCCTGCTGCTGCACAAGCCATTAAAAATCTACGTGAAGCGTTTCCTGAAATGCTAATCGGTGCCGGTACTGTGCTTACAAGCAAAACGGTTGATGAAGCAATTGACGCAGGTGTTGATTTTATCGTGAGCCCCGGCTTTAACCCGACAACGGTTAAATACTGTCAACAACGTAATATGCCAATCATTCCGGGTGTAAATAGCCCATCTTTAGTTGAGCAAGCAATGGAAATGGGATTAACAACGTTAAAATTCTTCCCTGCTGGCCCATCTGGTGGCGTTCCAATGTTGAAATCACTCACTGCCGTTTACCCTGTTAGCTTTATGCCTACTGGTGGTGTTTCACCTGCGAATATCAATGAATATTTAGATATCAATGCAGTACTTGCTTGTGGCGGTACTTGGATGGTTCCTGCTGATTTAATTGATAATCGTGAATGGGATAAAATTGGACAATTAGTTAAAGAAGCAGTTGCTGCTTTAAAATAATTATCAGCTGTCTTTTAGGAACCTCGGTTATGTATTTAATCGAGGTTTTTTTATGTCTTTTAAAAATGAATACAAAAAATAGTTATACCAATTACATTAAATAAGTAATTTAAATTTCGCGCAGGATAAATGACTTAGTTTAAGACGTAAATTGAATATTTCGAAGATTAACTTCGTTAATCATCTGTCGCAGAATGAACCAAAAAACGTTAATACTTTACTGTTTGTTCTCTTTACGAAATTTACAACGAAGAATAAGTTATTTTAATAAGTAACCTCAGTTCTGGATAAGCAAAGCGATACAACACCGCTATTTCCGCGGATTTCTGTGTTAAATTATCTCTCAATAACCAGTTATTGCTTCAATAATTCGCCTTGAACTACACAAAACTAACGGCACTGTAGAGTAAAAAATAGAACCTTATGATTTTAAGTGTAATTCCGCTTTCATTAATCAGAATTGAGGTTAAGTAAAATAGAACAGTTAATTAGTGTGATTGGTATTAATCTACTTTACTGGCTAAAAATTTTCTTTTTCATTATAAGTATTGAAAAATGAATAACTACTTACATTTATTTATTCCTTAAATTGAATAATTGTAACCTTAAAGAAAGTAAGATCTGCATAAATGAATATAAAATAATGAATGGGATTGTATTATTGTTATTTAAAGAAGGTTTTATAGGGTAAAGGATATAAAAAATCTGAGCAATTAAAGTTGCTCTAACCAAAGAACCACCTGTAAAGAACGGCGGCATTATTTGCTTTGAATTTCATTGGTTGGTTAATAAGAAGTTTTTATTTTGCTGTCTTTTCCATCGTTTCTGAAATATTCACATTTTGGCTTTTATCTAATTCTTCATCTTCAGGCAATGGTTGACCCGTGTAAGCATGTAAAAAAGCCTCACATAATAATTCGCTATTCGTAGCATGACGTAGATTATTCACTTGGCGTCGGGTACGTTCATCAGTCAGTATTTTCAATACTTTAGTTGGTATTGAAACTGTCACTTTTTTTACCTGCTCACTTTTTTTACCGTGTTCAGCGTAAGGACTAATATATTCACCGTTCCACTTTGTTGACATAATAATAACCTTTTAAAAAATATGCTTTATTTTACCTTGATCTTCTAAGTATGGCAATCTGAACGTAAAGAGGGCTAGAAGTCTATTAAGCTAATTTGAAATTTAAATTTATCTATCTTCAGGTCTTATGTCTTAAATCGTTGTGACTTAAGTGATGTTAGTTTTCATTCACTCGGTTTAAGAGCTGACAGTAAGTCTTGAGTGGAAGCAGTTAACTTACTGCTTTTAAATGGATTTAGCGATAAAGTTTTATCTTCATTTAGTGTGATGTCGTAGAATTGTGGAAGGTTAAAATTAATTTGCTCATCAAGTGAATCAGGGAGGTGACTATTAGATGCGTAGAATCGATTTACGTTTTGTACAAATTCATTTTTTGAACCGGCAAAGTTTAAAAAGGTCTCCACATCGTTATCTGCATTAGCAATATAAACGTTGAAACCATTATGATAATTCTCAAAAAAGAATTGGATCAAACCTTCACTTATATGAGATTCAATAACATCTGCCGTTTGATCGTAGTGAGTCGTTTTTAAGTTTAATGAACTAGCTGATAATTTCTTCTTAGAAATATGGCTATAAATATCCACAGCACTTTCTAGATGCTGTAATGAAACGCCTTTCCGTTCGAAGTAAAATCCAAATTTTCTACCACCCGTCCATAATGTTTGTACTGATCTTGTATGTACGGTATGCAAACGTAGTTGAATAAATTCATTCAGTTTACTGCCGAATGATTGACAAATTTGTTCACTAAAATGTCTGCTATAACAAAACAAATCAATTTGATGAGGTGGCGAAGCATCTTGATGCATTTTTGAAAGGATCGTATTAAGCGCTTCAACCACTGAAAATTGGCTATTAAAATGTAATGTACGGACTTCATTCCACGAGTTACGGTATATAAAGTCGATACTGCCAATTAGGCTTTCTTTATTTTCACCGTAAGCCATTACGTTATCAATCTGGTTTAATTCACTTTCTTCTGTATCTTGCCAATGTCTTGTTGGATCTTTTTCTACATTTAAGAAAATAGATAAATGCTTAATAGCACAAGGTGCACTAAGTGCTTTATCACTGGCTTTTGGTACATATACAGGGAAAACAGCGTATAAGTCTTTTGCAAATTGGTTTAGATTTTTGTCAACTAAATCAGAGCCTTGATTATATAAGTGAAGTTTTGTATCTTCATCGTATAATCCATTTACATAACTCCAAGCAACTAACTTAGAGAGGTAAGGTGAATCACCTAAACAGGGAGTAGAAGCCAATTCAAAAGAATCTAAAGTACTATTGAATAAGTACCAACCAGCTTTATTTTTACGATGTTCAGGAATTTGAATGAAACTGAGATTATGCTCAACTAGATTTGGTGAAATATTAGGATTAATAATATCAACTTTGCCTGGTAGCGTTTCATGTGCCGCGTAAAGTTTACGAGATAAAATACCTATATCTTCGGCGCTGATCGATTCACTAATGTTGTTATCACGCGCAAATTTAATTAAGTTACTATAGCTTAACATTAGCGCATCAAGCAAAAGGGTATTCGCTTGTTTTACTTCGCGTATTTTCCAATTATTGCGGTTATCTAAGTCTGCAATTTGGCTGTCAGTCCAACCCCATTGGTTGATTAACTTATTTAATATAGTACGTCGCCAAGCAGAGTTTTCTTTAAAGGAAGATTTCGATAGCATCTCTTCTGTTTTAAAGTAAAAACAAACTCGTACTAACTCTAAACGTTGTAAATCATTAATGCTAATTAAGTAGTCACTTACTTTGCTAAGCATTAGACAGTATGGGTCTAAGTGCTCATCATAGGAATCTTGTTCTTGAAAACTTTTTTTGTATGACGTCGAAATAAGTTCTATATTTGGATATTCCCAAGAATAAGCTTCCATCAAAATAGTCTTTAATGTTGCTTTGTATGGGTTATCGATACCCTTATAAAGTTGCCATAATGTTGCACCAAACAATTCTTCGGCAGGTACACAATATAAGCCACCTAAGTCCAACCAATCATCGGCATTAATTTGCCCAGTTGCGCAAAGGTTTTTCACATAGCTATCGTAGTGATGTTCGTGCTCATGAGGAATTTGTCGCCATAAAATACGTCGACCAGCAACACGTAGTGAGGTGCGATAAAATTCATCGAGTAACAACATGTGTTGAGATGTTCCACATGATTCATTACTCAATTCTGCTTTATTCTTAACTCTGAATTTATTATCAGGAATAAGGAAGAAGTTTAACTCTACGCCTAAACTTTCCGCCCAATAGGTGATTTCCCATGATTTTTTATCAAGTAATTCAACTCGAGCTGGATCTAATTCATGCGAATAACAAATCCAAATATCAAAATCACTTTCAGAACATTGACCAATAGATGAGGTACTCCCCATGGCATACAAGCCAATAATCTCAGGCGTTTCTATTTCATCTTCTGGTAACTCAATGGCGAATAGTTTTTGTACTAAATTTTGGTGTTTTTTAGTGGGATTAAAGTGACAAATACCAACCGGTACATCACCTTTTATATATCCAGGTAACGCAGGGTCGTTGAAGTGTAATAATAATGGGAAACTTTGAAAAACATCAGCTTCATCTTGCCTCATTAATGCTAAAGCAGATCTAACGCGTAGGCGAGAAAACTCGTCTGATTTGTCGCGTAATTGGATGATTTCTTGATTCAAGCTGTGTTCCATTTGTGCAGGCGTAAATTACTATTAAACCCTAAAAAAAGTGTGAGCATCATAGCATTAATTATAGTTATTGGTAAATATAGTGTTCTTCTACTACAAGCGTAGTCAGCGATGCCCCTATAGTTACCGAGGGGCGACAGGTTAATCTTCTGCTATCTGGTAAGGGAGAGGAGCGTAATAAAGTGTAGAGCCTTCAAGTTCTTTTACTTGGAAAATATCTTCAGGGTTTGTATCTTTCGGCAATACGGCTAATACTTCAATGTGACCATCACCGTATTGACATGCAGACACTATTGCACCGACTCGTTTCCAATTGTTATTTAATAATATTTCGATTGTTTGACCTGCTTTTGGGCAATCGTTTGAACGGCCTGTCAGAATAAACATTGCACGTTTATTAGCTCCACGATATTTTGCTCTAGCTACCGTTTCTTGACCGATATAACAACCCTTCGTAAAGCTGATCCCATCAAGCGCCTGTAAATTTAACATTTGTGGGATAAATTGTGCTGATGTTTTTGCTTCAATAAAACCGACACCTGCAGCAATATTCATTGCATTCCATAAACTGTCATCGAAGATTTCTGCTTTGTTTTTTAAATCGGCTAATAAATCTTCAGCAACTGCATTTTTCATAATCGCAAGATAACGTAATGATGGATATGGTTGTTTTATTAATACTGTGCCACTATCAAGTAAACTACTTGTTTCATGGGTTGTTGCCGTATCAGCCTCTTCAGCAATATATTCTGCTGACTTAGGGCCTGCTAAACCAAATACTTTATATTCAGTTTCTTTTTGTATGACGACTTTAGAAAAAGCGGCATATTTTTTTAATTCTGGTAATTGTACTTCAGAGACAGAGCTAGGCTGAGTTAATAAAACACGGTCTTCTAATACAATTATTCGCGCGACTGTCCACGCTTTTCCTTGAGGGTTACAATGCGCAGCTAAGGTTTGTTGCCCCGTTTTTAATTTTTCAAGATCACATGTTAATTGCCCTTGTAAAAATGTAATACGGTCTTCACCTGTTACACTGATTAAATCCCAGCTATCAAGTGGGCATAAAACTAAATCTGGTAGCTTGCTAATATTTTCAAGTTGACTAAGTGTTCGCATGTTTGCCCTCATTTTTGGTCGAATTTGTTCATTACAATGTTATAGCTCACAACCTATTTTGTCAGTAGTTGCTGTTAATAAAACGTTGTTGTTATGATGTTGTGTACTGTATATCAATTGATATAAATAACCGATTAATATTACACGTTATTAAATCGATAAATATTTATTCATGGCTAATCATTATTTACTACTGATTTTGCCTGAACTTAGTTTTTAATGCAGTGTAATATTATGTTTCATATTATTTTGGGATTGATATTATAAATAATCCTCCATTTTTATTTTAAAAGGAAGTATTTGTCATGGCAGAAGAGGTTTCTCTTTCTCGTTTATTGTGGGCTTGTCGTCGTGGTATGTTAGAGCTTGATGTACTGTTTATGCCATTTGCAAAAGAGGCTTACAGTGATTTAAGCCAACAACATAAATTGTCCTTCCAGCGTCTTTTGACTTGCGAAGACCCTGAATTATTTGCTTGGTTTATGGGGCATAAGACGTGTCCTGATCCTGATCTTGCTGAAATTGTCGATGTCATCCTCAAGCGCGTTAAATTATAACATACAATCTACCCGTTCATTTATCGCCAATGTACTGGCGATAATAACACTGCTACTCAGTGCTATTTTATTGTTTTTGTTGTGGGGAGTGGGTTGGTTTAGTGTTGTTTTTTTAATCGCTTATATATTAACTTCTTTTTATCTTGTCCAATCGTCAACACTCTTACCATTTTCTTGTGCCTTATCTGAGACGGGGAATATCGAAATCAATAAACCAATGGTTATTGCAGGTAAGATTAATTCCCGATCTTTTTATAATGGTTGGATTATATTGCTATGCGTGGAAGCGACAGATAAGTTATTAGTTAAGCAGCTACAACACAACAAACCAAGAAAATGGTTTATTGTGTTTTATGATAGCGTTACAGAAGAAGAGTACCATTTACTTGCTCGTCTTATTAATGGCGCGCGTTGGGGTTAATCTTTTTTAGGGTTTAATACTGTCGGCTTAGGGTTGTCGCTTTGTTCTGGATAATCTAAGTTGTAATGTAAACCTCTACTTTCTTTTCTTTGTATTGCACTTTTTATAATTAATTCTGCGACTTGAACTAAATTTCTCAGTTCTAATAAATTATTGCCTACTTTAAAGTTGCTGTAATACTCAGTGATCTCGTGTTGTAATAATTCAACTCGGCTTAGTGCCCTTTGTAAGCGTTTATCTGTGCGTACGATACCAACATAATCCCACATAAATAAACGTAGTTCATGCCAGTTATGTTGAATAACAACTTGCTCATCTGAATTTTCAACTTGGCTATCATCCCAATCAGGAATCACTGCAAACTTGCGTTCTTTATAGAAAGGAATACGGTTAATAATGTCTTTTGCACAAGCATGCGCATATACAATACATTCCAGTAGTGAGTTTGAGGCTAAGCGATTAGCTCCGTGTAAGCCTGTATAAGTCACTTCACCTATTGCATATAAGCCATCAATGTCTGTTTGACCATGGTGATCAATCATAACACCACCACAAGTATAGTGGGCTGCAGGAACAATAGGCATTGGTTGATGAGCAATATCAAGCCCTAAGAGTAAGCAGCGGCGATAGATAGTTGGAAAATGTTTAACAATGAAATCTTTGGGTTTATGACTAATATCTAAATACATACAATCTACACCAAGGCGCTTCATTTCGTAATCGATTGCACGAGCGACGATATCACGCGGTGCTAATTCACCTCTTTCATCAAAGTCGGGCATGAAACGTGTTCCGTCAGGGCGTAACAATAATGCGCCTTCACCACGTAATGCTTCAGTTAACAGGAAATTTTTTGCATCGGCATGATATAAACAGGTTGGATGGAATTGATTAAACTCCATATTTGCGACACGACAACCACTTCGCCAAGCGAGAGCAACACCATCACCACTGGAAACATCTGGGTTACTGGTATATTGATATACTTTGCTCGCGCCGCCAGTTGCTAACGTCACAAAATGAGCATTAATTGTTTCGACATGCTCTGCCGTCCTGTTCCAAACATAAGCACCTAATACGCGATTTGCAGGTAAATTTAGTTTTTGTGTGGTGATTAAATCAATGGCGTTGTAGCCTTCCATTAAGGTAATATTTGGATGTTTTTTAACAGCAGTTAAAAGAGACTCTTCTATTTCTCGACCGGTTGCATCTGCTGCATGTAATATACGTCGATGGGAGTGTCCTCCTTCACGAGTAAGGTGATATTGAGTTTCTTCTTGATCGTTAACTTCAGTGTCGAAGTTAACGCCAGTCTCAATTAACCATTGCATACTTTCTTTTGCATTGTTCACGGTAAAGCGAACAGCTTCTTCATCACATAAACCAGCTCCAGCGACAAGCGTATCTTCAAAATGCGAGTCAGTGCTATCATCGTCAGAGAAAACAGCAGCTACACCGCCTTGAGCATAATAGGTCGAACCTTCTGAAAGTACGCCCTTACTTAGTACCCTGACGGTACTGTGGTCTGCTATTTTTAGAGCTAGCGATAAACCTGCTGCGCCAGCGCCAATGATTAAAACATCACAAGTGTATTGATGTTCAGTTTTTGTTTTAGTCTCTGTCATGGCATTATATGCTCTGTTTTGGATGAAATGATTAACTAACATTTCGAGTAATGAGAGAGTTTATCCAAAAACATCTTTGTTTTGAATTTATTTGGAACTTTCTTTTTTAATAAAAGTCATATCTGTGAGAATCAATAGCTCACTATAAATATAGGTAGAAAAGCTCAATGAATGAGCGTGAATTAGATTTACAGTTAATACAACGTATACAAAATGGTGAGCAGCAAGCATTTGCATTATTAGTACGTAAGTACCAAACGCGTGTGGCTAACATACTCACACGTTATGTGCGAAGTTCTGGTGATATACCTGACGTGTCGCAAGAAGTGTTTATAAAAGTATATAAATCATTACCTAACTTTAGAGGTGATAGTGCTTTTTATACTTGGCTATTTCGAATTACGGTAAATACAGCTAAAAATTATTTAACAAGTCAAAGTCGACGTCCTCCAGCATCAGATATTGATGCAGAAGAAGCTGATAGCTATGACGGAAGTGGTGCTTTGAAAGATGATGCTAACCCTGAGGCAATTTTACATTCTCAGGAAATAAAGCAAGTTATCTTAAAAGTAATTGGCGATTTACCTGATGAGTTAAAGTCAGCAATTACATTACGTGAGCTGGAAGGCATGAGTTATGACGAAATTGCGCAAATTGAAAATTGTCCAATTGGTACTGTTAGATCTCGAATCTTTAGAGCGCGTGAAGCAATTGATAAACAATTAAAACCTTTATTAGAAAATTAATTGGAATTTATAATGAAAGAATACTCACAAGACCTATCATCACTCATTGATAATGAGTTAGGTGATAAAGAGGTCATTAATACGGTTCTTGAAGATGCTGCTTTACAAAAACAGTTTTCAAGATATCAACTAATTGGTGATGTACTTCGTGATGAAAGCAATGTCTTAGATTTGCGAATGGATGTTACAGATAGTGTGATGGCTGCAATTGCTAATGAAAAGCAGGATAATTATGTTGCACCTTTGAGCGCAGCTCCTGAACCAGAGAAAAGTAATGTTGTGCCATTTATGAAACGCTTTGGACAGTATGCGATTGCTGCATCTGTAGCAGGTGTTGTGGTTGTTAGTAGCTTGATGGTAAATCAAGGTTCAGCAACTGACCCAAGTGTTGCTCCGGTATTAAATACCGTACCATTTGGCGGCGCAGCTGCACCAGTTAGTTTACAAGCAACACCATTACAAACTAAAAGTGATATCAAAGAGCGTAATGAACGTGTAGAAGCGTTATTAAAAGACCATCAGCTACAGTTACAAACACAGCCTTAAGGTTAACGATGAAACATCGATTATTTTTAGTTGCGTTAATGTCGCTATTGTCTTTATTAGTGTCACCGCAACTAATCGCAAGCCCAGAAGTAGCCCAATCAGAAGTTAAAATCGAAACTAAACAAGCATTACCGTCTGCTTTAATTTATTTAAATAATATGAAGCAGGCTTATCAGAAATTAAATTATAAACTGCTTTATCTTAATACTGCTCACAATCAAATAGAGCCGAAGCAACTTATCCATGGGGTTGTAGATGGTAAAAGTATTGCTTACTTCTATTATTTAAATGGGACAATGCGAGAGTCTTTACAGTTTGATGGGAAAATTAGTTTCTACCAACAAGGTAGCCAAGCCTATAGCTTAGCAACCAATCGAGATCAAAGTGTATTTGCTAATATTGCTAATTTTGACTTTGAAAATGGTAATAAGAATTATGAATATATCATTCTTGGTAGAGATAGAATCGCAGGAAAAAAAGCCATCGTGGTCCGAATGATTAGTAAAGATCAATATCGATATAGTTATATTGTATGGCTGGATTTAGAAAGTTATTTACCGTTACGTCTTGATATCATTAATAAATCGAATCAAATTGTTGAACAAACTATGGTTGTTTCATTGAATATAAGTGAAACCATAAACCCGTGGATCCAGCAGCTGAGTGTTCAGGCAACGCCTGAAGTATTACATCTACCGTTAACTACAATAGGGGAGTTACCTAAGTGGCAACTTGATTGGATGCCGCCAGGTTTTGAAATCGTAAAAGACGACCAGCATAAATTAATGATGCACGATACAGACCCTGTTTCATATATTATGCTTAATGATGGTATTGTTCGTGTATCTGTTTATGTATCAACGAAACAAACAGAATTAGCAGAACAGCAGAATATTATTCAACGCGGTGGAACACTAATTTATACTAAGCAAACAGAAAATATTGAAATTAATGTTATTGGAGAAATTCCACTTCTTACTGCAGAAAAAATTGCAGCCTCAATCGAGCCTTCGAAATAATGCTACATGAAACAGGTAAAATAATAGATATAACCGTTATTAACGGAGAAAAAATAGCAATTGTTGAATGTATCTCTAAATCTGCCTGTAAATCATGCAGTAGTAATGATAATTGTGGTGTAGGTATTGTTGCTAAAGGTCTTAGTGATAAGTCTCATAAACTCTCCATGCCATTTAAAGAAGGGATGAAGGTTGATCATTCCATAGAATTATTAATTGAAAATAACGATATCGTTAAAAGCTCACTAATTGTTTATATCATTCCTCTATTCCTTTTTATCGTTACATGTACATTAAGTAACTTATTTTTCTCTAATGAACTGCTGGTTATCTTTGCATCAGGAGTGTCTTTAGTTGTTGGAACTTGTATTGCTAAAGCTGTTTCATCAAAGCTATACCCAATCAATAGCCTCAATAAACTCATCAGTACAAAATAACATCTAAATAAACTGTTAAATTGAACAGTTTGTTTGTTAATTAATCACTCAGTCACTTAATTGAAATAAACACAATAAAACGCTTGCCAATAGTTTTGTGATCCCTATAATGCGCCCCACAGACACGGGATGTAGCGCAAGTTACCT
>NZ_JBAKBA010000063.1:0-14890 GCF_038155225.1 Psychromonas arctica
ACACAACTGCACCTCATTAACTTCAGCCTTAAAGAAGTTAAAGGTCAGTAATATTTAACGCTAACTTCGGTTAGACAAAATATTCAACTTTGATTTACAAGCCCTCACTTCGGTGGGGATTTTTTTGTCTATTGTTTGATGAAAGAACATTAAGCCGTTCAGGCCGTGTTGCAGCACTTTATTAGCTACGCAATATTAATTGTGGACAACCAACTTCTATGTATTGAAAAGCTTTAGGCGCAGTTGCACCTCATTAACTTCAGTCTTAAAGAAGTTAATGGTCAGTAATTCTTTAATTAGAAATTGATTTTTAAATTTTAGATTAGAAAATCCTCACTTCGGTGGAGATTTTTTTCTCTGTTTTTTGAACTTTGAATAAGCACTAGTTATTTTTAATGATGGTTTATTGCTTTAGAAAAAATAAATAAGTTATTTATTAAGCTCTATGGTTACTTTGTCATGCCGGTTCTTATTTTGATTTTGGGGCGCTGGCTTTAGCCTGCATTTTTTGTGTGTTTGTGTTGAGAGGATAAAATAAAAGTGAGTCTTAAGGGGGATCCAATTCTTCGATATATCATCTCTAGATTAAAGCTTAATTTTAGAATCGTAAAATTCACTTAACATTGTGTTAGAGCATATCTTATTTAACTAACTCAGCGTAAAATGCGCGCTTTTAATAATATGAATCCCCTTTGGAGCTGTGATGCCTTCTCTTATCGATATACTTGGCTGGACAAGTGTCTTTTTTTACGTCTTTTTAATGGTTTTTAATGGCATGAAAAATGTACGACTTGCTTCGTTCCTTTCTGTTATTAATGATGTCTCGTGGGGAGTGATGATCGGGGTAATGCCTAAGGTTTTATTAAACCTAGTGGTTGGTAGTGTTACTTTATACCGTTACTTGTGCGATTTTACTGATATTTCTCAGAAAATGACGCGTTTAATCTTAGTTGTTATGATTGCTTTCCTATTGTATGCAACGTACTTTTCAGTCAATGATTATCTTGCTAATCCATCGTTAGGGTTGTTATTAACGTGGGCAGACTTTGCCATTATATTAACAGCGCTTAGTTTTAAAAAATTACGCCTCTTTCAATTTTTCATGTGGATATCCGCTTTTGTTGGTGGGTATGCTTATTATTTATTAGGCATCGATCAAATGGTCGTCATTAAACTGATTGTGGCCTGTATTATGTCCCATAAATTATTTATTCATCCATTATTTCCACAGTTAGAAAGCAAGCTGCTTTTCTGGAAAAAATAAGTTTTATTCAAATGAACGCTATTCAACCTAATTTAGCGTCTTTGAGTTGATTTTAATTTTCTGTTTAATGTGGGATGATTAACTTTTTTAAATACTGAGTTTAAATATCATGCGCTTGCTGTTAGCTATCTTCATTTTTATATTTTCATTATTACAATACCATTTATGGTTTGGAAAGAATGGATTACAGGATAATCGAGAATATTCTAAAGAAGTAGAATTGGCGACAGCTGGTAATACAGAATTAACAACACGTAACCAAATGATGTTTTCAGAAATCGACAATCTAAAAACGGGGACGGAAGCAATAGAAGAAAGGGCTCGTAATGAGTTAGGTTTAGTGAAAGAAGGTGAGACCTTTTTCCGTATTGTACCGAAGGAAGATAACTAGATGAGTGAACTTTCTTTTTCTGTTGTTATACCCGCGGCAGGCATCGGCAAACGTGTTGGTGCCGATATCCCTAAACAATATTTAGCTATTTTAGATAAAACCATCATCGAACATAGTATTGCCCCTTTCCTTGCTCATCCTGATATTAAAAAAGTCATTGTTTCTGTCGCTAAAAATGATCAATGGTTTAAAACACTAAGTGTTGCTCAACACCCAAAATTAACCATCGTTGAAGGCGGTAAAGAACGAGTTGATTCAGTGCTTAATGCATTAAAAACATTATCAAATAATGATTATGTTTTAGTGCATGATGCAGCGCGCCCTTGTTTGCAAACAAGTGATATTGATAAATTAATTTCTCATGCGCGGGCGACAGAAACGGGCGCAATGCTAGCGTGTCGTGTACGCGATACAATGAAACGTACCGATCAAGACAATCAAATAGAACATACGGTTGAACGACAAAACTTATGGCATGCACTCACGCCACAAATGTTTAACAATCAACAACTCATTACCGCTATCAGTAATATCGATGAACAACACCTGATTACTGACGAAGCCTCTGCTATTGAACTCGCTGGCGGCTCTGTCACTATAATTGAAGGACGCAGTGATAACTTAAAAGTCACTCAGTCTGAAGATCTGTTATTAGCGGAATTTTACCTATCAAAACTTGGCTCTTGAAACTGAAAGTTTAATGTTTAAAGCTTCATGTTTAAAACTTAGCGCTCAACGTTAGTTATTAAAACTCAAAGTTAGTTATTAAAATTTAGTTATTCAAGTTTAGTTATCAAAGTTTAGTTATCAAAATTAAGGAAACAATATGATCCGTATCGGACATGGTTATGATGTGCATAAATTTGGCGGTGAAGGCCCAATTACCATTGCAGGTATAAAAATTCCTCATGACAAAGGTTTATTAGCGCACTCCGATGGCGATGTTGCTATTCATGCTCTTTGTGATGCAATACTTGGCGCTTTAGCGCTTGGTGATATCGGTCGCCACTTTCCAGATAATGATGAGGCTTTTAAAGGTATTGATAGTCGAGAGTTATTGGTCAATGTATATCGTCAAGCGAAAGAGAAAGGTTACCGCTTAGGTAATGCCGATATTACCATTATTGCGCAAGCCCCTAAAATGGCGCCTTTTATTGGTCAAATGTGTGCTGAATTAACACGTCTGTTAGAGACTGATGAAAACAATATCAATGTTAAAGCGACAACGACCGAAGAGTTAGGTCCTATGGGACGTAAAGAAGGTATTGCAAGTCATGCTGTCGTTATCCTGTTGAAGGAAGGACAATGAGTGACATTCAGCCCGAAAAGAAAATCTATTCGTTAGATTTTAATTATTTGTATGGCAAACCAACCTGTACTGCACGATTTAAACAACATTGTGAAGACTTTAGAGTAGAAGAGCACTTAGACTTTGAATTAACCGGTGAAGGCGAACACGTTTGTTTATGGGTAAAGAAAATAGGTGAAAATACTGACTATTTAGCCAGACAGCTTGCTAAGTTTGCGGGGATTGCTGCTAAGAATGTGAGTTATGCCGGTCTTAAAGATCGTCACGCAGAAACTTACCAATGGTTTTCGCTTTATATTCCAGGAAAAATAACCCCTGACTTCAGTACGTTTGAGTCTGAAGGCGTGACCATTTTAAAAGTGATTCGTCATAATAAAAAACTACGTACTGGCTGCCTTGATGGTAATAAATTTGCCATCGTATTACGTGAAGTATCTGATAAAAATGCCTTACAAATTGCGTTAGATAAAGCACAAAATGGTGTGCCTAACTACTTTGGTAACCAACGCTTTGGCTTTGATGGGCATAATGTTAATGCGGCTTTACAGTTGTTTAACGGTCGAAAAATAAAAGATAGATTCAAACGTGGTATGTACTTAAGTGCAGCACGAAGCTATTTATTTAATCGAGTCATATCTCAGCGTATTAGCGATAATTTACAATCATCTCCGTTGTTAGGTGACTGTGTTCAATTCGTGGCTAATCGTTCTTTTTTCCCTTTACCTGACTTATCTGAACAAACGTTGCAACGTTTAACGGCTGGTGAGGTCTGTTTAACAGCACCATTATGGGGGGCGGGCGAATTAACCTCTATCGATGACGCTAAACAATATGAATTAGATTGCTTAGCAGAGTTTGAAGACTTACAGGCAGGCTTAGCTAAAGAAGGGTTAAAACAAGAACGACGTCCTTTGTTATTAATACCTGAGCAGTTTAGTTATCAATGGCTAGATGATTCGTCAGTGAAAGTTGAATTTTATTTACCGTCAGGTTGCTACGCGACCAGTGTCATACGTGAACTGATCGAGATAAGCGGATGATGTTATTGATTAGCAATGATGATGGCGTAATGGCACCAGGTTTATTGGCATTACAACAGCATCTAAGTCAAATAACAGATGTGCAAACAATGGTGGTCGCGCCTGAAAGAAATCATAGTGGCGCAAGTAATTCTCTGACACTTGAACAACCTTTAAGAAGACAAACCTTAGAGAACGGATTTATATCAATTAACGGTACACCAACAGATTGTGTACATTTAGCGTTATATAAACTCTGTCAAACACCGCCTAAGCTAGTGGTTTCTGGTATTAATGCTGGCGCTAATATGGGCGATGATGTTTTATATTCAGGGACAGTTGCTGCGGCAATGGAAGGGCGCTTCTTAGGGTTGCCAGCAGTCGCAGTTTCGTTGAATGGGACTGAGCATTATGAAAGTGCTGCTCGTTATGCCAAACAACTTGTTGAACGTTTATTAGCGTCACCTTTAGCCCAACATCAAGTGATTAATATTAATGTGCCTGACTTACCTTATGATCAAATTAAAGGGGTAAAAATAACCCGTTTAGGAAAACGTCATCAAGCAGAGTCAGTTATAGAAAGCGTTGATCCAAGAGGTCGAGAAATATTTTGGATTGGGCCTCCTGGCAATATTGCAGATGCAGGCGAAGGAACCGACTTTAATGCTGTTGAACAAGGTTATGTCTCGATAACACCACTTAAAGTGGATTTAACAGCGACGGAACAATTACCTATTTTAGAACAATGGCTAAATGCAACCATTAAACTAAACGATTAAAAAACGGTTAAACAACATAGTTAAACAACTTAATTAACTAACATAATTAACTAACATAGTTAAAAAATTATAGTTAAATACTGCTGTTAAAAAATTTAGACATTTAAAACTATCAAAGAGAAATACTGTGAAAATTTTTGCCCCTTTGTATGAAAAAGTAATGTGCTGGTCAAAGCATAAAAATGCACCATTTTATCTTTACCTTACTGCATTTGTTGAATCTATTTTCTGGCCGATTCCAGTTGATATCATGTTAGCACCGATGGCCTTAGCAAAACGTCACCTCGCTTGGCGCTTTGCATTGGGGGCAACTATCTTTTCTGTATTAGGCGGTGCTGCTGGTTATTATCTTGGTAGTGCTTTATATGATCCTGTGGTGTTACCGTTTATTGAAACGATGGGGTATCAAGGTAAAATGGTTACAGCACAATCATGGTTTATTGAATGGGGAATCATGGTTATTTTCATTGCTAGCTTTACACCGATCCCATTTAAAGTGTTTACTATAACAGCAGGCGTAATGGGGATGGTATTTTGGCCATTTATATTAACCGCATTTATTGGACGTGGTTTACGTTTCTTTTTGGTGGCTGGATTAATGGTATTAGGTGGAGAAAAAATGGAAACTAAATTAAGTCGGTATATCGATGCACTAGGTTGGATGACGATTATTGCTGCTGCTATTTTATATTTCACCTTGAAGCATTAATTTATTGTGAAATATTTATTATTCCTCCCTTTGATTTTCTTAACTGCCTGCTCTTCGCCAGGTGGCCGTGCCCCCGTATCTGATGTTAAATCAAAATCAACTCCTTATGTCGCCAGTGGCAAAAGCATCAAGGAAGGACAAAAAAAATATTTAGTACAAACCGGCGATACACTTTATTCCATCGCATGGCGTGCAGGTGTGAATGTAAATACACTCATAAAACGCAATAACTTAAAAAAACCTTACATAATTAGAAGCGGGCAAGTATTAACGTTACGTAACAGTAGTACTAAAACGACATCAAATCCTAAAATCGCCTCTAATTCACAAGGTCAACAAAAAGAGAGCTCTGAAAGTTGTTTAAATCAAAAATGTAAAAAAAATAACCAATTAGGGGTTGTTAAAGTAAAGCCAAAAGTCTACTCTAAGAATGTTGTTGACAAAAAGGTGACCAAAAAACCGAAAGTGACACAACAAGTGATTCAGAAAAAAACACCTGAAAAGGTAAGTGCAAAAGTAACTGATTGGCAATGGCCAAGCGAAGGTAAGTTAATTAAATCCTTTGCAAGTTCAACTCAGGGAATGAAAGGAATATCTATTTCAAATTCTCGTGGTTCGTCAGTTTATGCTGCTGCTTCAGGTGAAATAGTTTACGCGGGTAGTGGGTTAAGAGGATATGGAAATCTAATCATTATTAAGCATAATTATGATTACCTCAGTGCTTATGCACACAATGACAAACTACTCATAAAAGAAAATGAGCACGTTAAAATAGGACAAAAAATAGCTGTAATGGGGGATAGTGGAACGGATAGCGTTCGTTTACATTTTGACATTCGCTACCGTGGAAAATCTGTTGATCCTTTGCGTTACTTACCAAAGAGGTAATGATGCTATAAATGCAGCGAACTATTAATTCTCTTAAATATCAAGAGATTAATACAGTGCATTTTAATAGTTCATCAAGATTAATCGGTATAAAGGGAGTGTTAACCATGGTAGGAACAGCCTCAATTAAGATAGAAAAACTTAGAACAGATCAATTTAGTAATCATGTCGTTAGTGATGATAACCAACAAGGACTTAAGGTTGTCAAAACAAATACATCTCGAGTCAAAGATGCCGCAGCTGAAAAATATAGTGCTGGCACTGGCCATAAAATTATGGACGCGACTCAACTTTACCTCGGAGAGATTGGTTATACTCCTTTATTAACCGCCCCCGAAGAAATTTATTATGCTCGTCGCTCACAGCGCGGTGATGAAGTTGCTCGTAAACGCATGATAGAAAGTAATTTACGACTCGTTGTTAAAATATCTCGCCGTTATAATAATCGTGGATTATCATTGCTCGACCTAGTCGAAGAAGGTAATTTAGGGTTAATTCGAGCAGTCGAAAAATTTGACCCTGAAAAAGGTTTTCGTTTTTCAACTTACGCAACATGGTGGATACGTCAAACTATTGAACGTGCCATTATGAATCAAAGCCGTACTATACGTTTACCTATTCATATTGTTAAAAAATTAAATATCTACTTACGTACTGCAAGAGACTTAGCACATAAACTCGCACATGAACCAACCCCTGAAGATATTGCAAAAGAATTAGATGTTTCTGCAAAAGAAGTGTCAAAAATTTTAAAATTGAATGAACGTATTAGTTCAGTTGATACGCCGCTTGGTCAAAGTTCAAATACTGAATTATTGGATATCATTCCTGATAGCAATGAATCAACTCCTGAAAACACGCTACAAACCAATAATATGAAGTTACGTATTGTAGACTGGTTGGAAGATTTAAATCCCAAACAGCGTGAGGTCTTAGCAAGACGTTTTGGTTTATTAGGCTATGAAGCAGATACCTTAGAAAATGTAGGTAAAGAAATTGGATTAACACGAGAACGTGTTCGTCAAATTCAAGTTGAAGCATTAAAAGCGCTTCGTGAGGTGTTATCTAAGCAAGGTTTATCGATTGAGTCTTTATTTCAGGCTTAATTAACTTAACGCCTAAAAGTAACGTTTAAAAATAGTTATACCGATTACATTAAATTTATTACCTAAATTTTGGACTGAAAAAACAGTTCATTTCAAGGCGTAAATTGAGCCTGTCGAAGATTAACTTCGTTAATCGTCTATCGGAGAATTAACCAAAAGATGTTAATTCTTTAATGGCTGTTTTAACAAGTAAAATAGATAAGCTATTTATTGTAGTCGGTATTAAACGCGGTCTTTAAAAAATAATAGTTAATATTAAATAAAAACGCATCCATTGGATGCGTTTTCTATTTTTAATGCGTTAGCTTTAGGCCTCAGTTGAGGCCTTTTGAGGATTAACTTCATTAATTGTCTATTTGAGAATTAACTAAAAGAGGTTAATTCTTTGATGGTTGTTCCCTTTCTAAAAACTTATAACGAAAAAATAAGTTATTTTAACAAGTCAAATAGATCTGTTACTTAGTAAGATTAGTATTAGTTCTACTACATCAATTCAGATTGAGAAAAACTAAAGGAAGGATCGATTTCTCTTAGCTCTTTAGCTAATGAAAGTTGCGCTTTAGCATTTTCAATTTCACGCCATTTACGTGGTTTAGCTTTACGCTTTGCTGGGACTGCGTATAAATTATCTATATTCATGTCTACTTCATTCATCTGAGTCTGTTGCATGTTATATCCTTAACTTTACGTTCCAGTGTGTTTGTTACTGTGAATACAATAAAGTTACTATATGACAATTTTATGACATCTGTGTTTTACTTTAATTGTACTTTTTCTACCTAATTAGTCGTAAGGTTAGAAATAATCTTTTGTTCTATGCTTTCTAATCAAACTTTCTATTTTGTCTTTAATGGTGATTTTAAACGTTAGGGGAGAGGTATGTTTATTTTAAATCATAGAGGTTTTACCTTGATAGAGCTCATGATCACGCTTGTTATTTTGGGGATTGTGATTGCTATATCAACCGCATCTTTTCAAAGTTTAATCGCAGATCAAGCTTTGTCTAAGGCAGCTAGTCAGGTTTATTACACACTCCAATTAGCTAAAACAGAAGCAGTTAAACGTAATCAAAAAATTTATGTCCAGTTCTGCCAACAACAATCAGTTTGGAAAATGGGAATGAGTAACTTTTCAGGTTGTGATTGTTTTAGTGCTAATTCATGTCAATTAGATGGCATAGAAAAAGTACAAGATTTAGCTGACGGCGAAAAAATATTTATTGATGAGAACGACATAAGGTTTACAGGTTCTCAAGCATCCTATGGGGCACTGCGTTTTTCTGTAGAAACAGGATCGGTCATATTAACTAATCAAGATAATAAAAGACTGTCAGTGATACAGAGTGCGATGAGGCTAAGAGTCTGCGCTCCGGATGGAGCCTATTTGGGATACAAGCAATGTTAACGTTGACAGCGATGATTAAAATAAGAAGCGAATTAAGAGCTCGGACAATATCTAACACAACAACACATAATGCAACAACCAATATAACCACTAAGCATTTAGCAGCAGGGTTTACCTTTGTTGAAGTATTGATATGCCTAGTATTAGGCTCGCTGCTATTAAGTATGGTTATAGGTCTCTATATCACTAATGTTACCGGTAGTACCAAAACACTTCAAATGTCGCGTTTACGGACTGATCTACAAGCATTAGTGGGGGTAATTGAAAATGATATCCGTCGAGCAGGTTATGGCGGGGATCAATTTATGGTTGGCTTAGACCAAGGGAAAATGGTGGATTCAAGTAATAGTAGCACCCAAAAATGTATCGTTTATTCGTATAACTATAATGATGCAGCAACACGAACCTCATCACATGTAATGGCTTTTCGCTACTCAGCTATAAATGAAAGCATCCAGTTTGGTAGAAGTGTTGATCGACAAGCCAGTAATTGTTCGAACGGAGGTTATTGGGTTAACTTAACCGATCCTGATTTTTTAAAGATAACAGAGTTAAATTTTACAGAAATATCTGATACTAATCCTGATACTCAAGTGACATTACGTAGCATTCAAATCACGATCACCGGCAAACTCGTCGAAAACAGTGAATACAGTTATCAAATAGCAACGCAGATACAGGTACGTAATCGAGAGTTTAACTGAGTATCAGTAAAGTTTAGCTGCACTGTTGATAACGTATTGTATAGGAGTGGTGCACTACGAACTCTGCGAGTCCTGTTTTTAGCTTGCAGGTTTTTGTGTGTGCGTGTTTTCTTTTTAATGAAGATTTTACTGCCATTCAATTTACTTTTTACAATTCAACACAAAAATCCCTACAGACTAAAGCAAGCGTCCCAATAGAAAAGCAATATAAACTCTGTAGGCTAAAGTCAGCACGCTCATAGAAAATCAATACAGTAATCTTGTCTGTTAAAACTAATACACTAATAAAGATTAACCAAATCCATTGAACGATTGTATTTTCACTATAACTTTCAGGTCTTTATATAAAAATTCATCAAGCATCTTTATTAAACTAAATACCATCTTATTATTAAAACCTTATCTTTTTAATACTGATTAATTAATAAAAGTCGATACAATAGCATTATCAACTCACAAGGAAGTCACCGCATTGAACATCGCCGCTAAATCATGGATAACTGCTTATTTTGTTTGCTTCTTTTTTATCTGGGGTATCTTTTTACCTTTTTGGAGCGTTTGGTTAGCAAGCAAAGGGGTTAGTCCAGAACAGATAGGGACCTTATTTTCCTTAGGGTTAGTATTACGCTTTGTCAGTAATATTGGTTTATTACCGCGCTTAAAAACAGCTAAAGGGCCATTGAAGATGGTCTGTTATCTCACCTTTAGTGTGCTCATGTGTCTGTTACTATTGATATATTTTCAAGGTTGGTATGCGTTAGCTGCAGCGACATTATTACTTAACTTTTTATTAGCGCCTATGGTTCCTTTGGGCGATATCATTGGCACGCGTTTAGTTAAACAAATTCAAATTAATTACGGCAAAGTACGGTTATGGGGATCGGTTAGCTTTATTGTTGGTTCTACCTTTGTCGGGTGGACAATCGGTGAGTTTGGCCATGAAAGTATTTTATGGTTAATTATTGTAGCGGTCTTTTTTAACTATTGTTTAAGTCTGATTAAGTTAAACCCGCAACTACAAGAGCAAGCTAAACCTAAGCAACATCATAACAGCAACTTAATGTCGTTAATCAAACAGCCAAAAGTGATTTATTTCATTTTAGTGATGGGATTAATACAAGGTAGTCACGCCGCTTATTATTCCTTTAGCGCTTTGTATTGGACCTCAATGGGGATCTCTGAATTTAATATCGCCTTATTATGGGGGCTGAGTGTCTTTGCTGAAGTGCTATTAATGCGTTTTAACGACAAATTATTCGGCAGTTGGTCAGTTAAACAGATGTGTCTTTTAGCGTTAATTGCTGGGTTAATTCGTTGGGGGGTATTATCACAAACCACTGATATGGCGTTATTGATACTAGTGCAAACATTCCATGCCTTTACTTTTGCATTAGCTCACTTAGCAGCAATGCGTTTTATTGCAATACAGGAAGAACATTTAATGGTTGGTTACCAAACCTTATACTCAAGTGTTGGGTTAGGGTTAGTAATGGCGGTACTTACCTTTATCTCAGGTTGGATATATGCCCCTCAAGAAAGCACCATATTTATATGGATGGCGTGTATTATGTTGCCAGTCTTTTTCTTATTAAAAAAATGGAAATGTGACTAAACATTATCAAACCTTCTTTAAATTCAACCTCTCATTATTCATACATGAGAGGTTGAGCATGAACTTATTAAGCCTTTTACCCTCTAATACCTTGAAATAGACAAATTAACCCCCATTTTATATGTGTATTCATTCTGTTAATTGAGGTCTCTATGTTTGCACGGTTGTTTTTAATTTTTACTGGTGTGTCATTACTAGAAATATTTGTATTAGTTAAAGTTGGTGGTTTTTTAGGTGCGTGGCCTACTATTTTATTAGTGATCATCACAGCGTTAATTGGTTCTGCCTTAGTGCGTAGTCAAGGTTTACAACTAGTACAAAAATTACAAGAACGCATGGCCTTAGGTGAAATGCCTGGGCAACAATTAATTGAAGGGATGATGTTAATTATCACTGGGATATTATTAGTTACCCCTGGCTTTGTGACTGACTTATGTGGTTTGTTATTACTGCAACCGACTATTCGTGCTGGCATTGCTAAATTACTCTTAGCCAATGTGAAATTTGCACCACAATCATCAATGAGTGGTTTTTCTAGCCAAGGTTTCGGCCAAACGGCTCGAAGTGATGATTCAGTGATTGAAGGTGAGTTTGAACATAAGGAAGATAAAAGAATAGATTAAATATTGTGATATCATCTAAATATTTTGTAATAAAAGTGTCATATGGTTTGCGTAATATACGTGCATCGTTTATTAATGCGCTGTTTATTAATACATTAGATTGGCAACTAACATCAGTGCAACATCAAAATAAAAAATAATAATAAAAGGTAAAATGATGAAAATTACTCGTCCTAGTACTTTAAGAGTATTCAAAAAATACCAACCTCGCCAAATTGCAAAATTTGCTAAAGGATTTTTTAATGGCCGTATTTTTATAGCAGGCTTAGGTCGCTTTAGGGTCGTTGATGGAAAAGTTGTTGCCTACAAACATTTAATTGCAGAACAGAAAGTATTAATGGCTGTCAGCGAAATTAATAAAATGGTGTTAGAGCTGTCTCACCCAAAAGTGGTTATTGCATAATCTGTTTGTCGTTTTCATGATTTCTTGGTCATAACTGTCCTTAGTGATAACGGCCCCATTAAGCTTTAATCATTCCTTACTTTTAACTACAATTTTATTTTTTCTCAAATATTAAATATACACCCGTTACCATTCAAGCTAACGACTCAGAGGGTAGCAGTGAAGCTAACCACCTTAGTTGTAAAAGTATCGCTTTAACCCGTTCGGTCTTCCTCTTTCTGCCTAGTACTTCTTCACTTCACCGCTTGATGAATTTTGCACCTTGAATGGTAGCGGGTATAGACCTGCTTATTTATTTTCACTGCGTTAAAGTGAAGACGAGTTGGTTTTTATGTTGGCTGTAAAATTATTTTAATAATTTTTTCTAAACTGACTTGAATCGTACCTTTTTGACCCCATCACATAACCAACTATAAGCAACTTAATCTGTTAACTATCAAAGGAAGTCATAATGTCTATTCGTCCTCTACATGATCGCGTTATTTTAAAGCGTACTGAGAAAGAAACTAAATCTGCTGGTGGTATCGTTTTAACTGGTAGCGCTGCTGAAAAATCAACTCGTGGTGAAGTTATCGCCGTGGGTAAAGGTCGTATTTTGGAAAATGGTGAAGTAAGACCATTAGATGTAAAAGTAGGTGATACTGTTATTTTCAGTGAAGGCTACGGTTTGAAAACAGAAAAAATTGAAGGCGAAGAAGTCCTTATCTTAAGTGAAAATGACATTTTAGCGATTGTTGAATAGTTGACTCATCGCTAACAATTGCTGTTTATTCTCTTGTTTTGAAAACAAAAATTAAAGAAAAGTAAAAGGAAAATATAATGTCTGCTAAAGAAGTTAAATTTGGTAATGATGCTCGAATCAAAATGCTGGATGGCGTAAACATTTTAGCCAATGCTGTACGTGTAACACTAGGTCCTAAAGGCCGTAACGTGGTTATCGACAAAAGCTTTGGTGCTCCTCAAATCACTAAAGATGGTGTGACTGTTGCCAAAGAGATCGAACTTTCTGACAAGTTTGAAAACATGGGCGCACAAATGGTTAAAGAAGTTGCTTCTCAAACTAATGATGCAGCCGGCGACGGAACAACAACCGCAACAGTATTAGCACAATCAATCATCACTGAAGGCCTAAAAGCGGTCGCAGCGGGTATGAACCCAATGGACCTAAAACGTGGTATCGACCAAACAGTTAAAGCAGCTGTTGTTGAATTGAAAAAACTATCGACACCTTGTTCTGATTCTAAAGCAATCACACAAGTAGGAACAATCTCTGCTAACTCTGATGTAGAAATTGGTGAAATCATTGCAACAGCAATGCAAAAAGTAGGTAACGAAGGCGTTATCACTGTTGAAGAAGGCCAAGGCTTAGAAACTGAGCTAGAAGTGGTTGAAGGTATGCAATTCGACCGTGGTTACCTATCTCCTTACTTCATGACCAATCAAGAAGCAGGTACTGTTGAGCTAGATAGCCCATTCATTCTAATCGTTGATAAAAAAATCGGTAACATCCGTGAATTATTACCAACATTAGAAGCAGTGGCTAAAGCATCAAAACCATTATTAATTATTGCTGAAGACGTTGAAGGCGAAGCGCTAGCAACATTAGTTGTTAACAACATGCGTGGTATCGTCAAAGTAGCAGCTGTTAAAGCACCTGGTTTCGGCGATCGTCGTAAAGCAATGCTACAAGATATTGCTATCCTAACGGCTGGTACGGTTATCTCTGAAGAGATTGGTCTAGACCTTGAGAAAGTAACACTTGAAGATCTTGGTCAAGCTAAACGTATCGTTATCAATAAAGACGAAACAACGATCATTGATGGTGCAGGTCAGCAAGATGCTATTTCAGCACGTGTTAGCCAAATCAAACAACAAATCGAAGCGTCTTCATCTGACTACGATAAAGAAAAACTTCAAGAACGTTCTGCTAAATTAGCAGGTGGTGTTGCGGTCATTAAAGTTGGCGCATCAACTGAAGTAGAAATGAAAGAGAAAAAAGATCGTGTTGACGATGCATTACACGCAACACGCGCAGCAGTTGAAGAAGGTGTGGTTGCCGGTGGTGGTGTTGCACTAGTACGTGTTGCTGGTCTATTAAAAGATCTTAAAGGCGACAACGACGACCAAAACGTAGGTATTCGTGTAGCACTACGTGCGATGGAATCTCCGTTACGTCAAATCGTTTCTAACTGTGGTGAAGAAGCATCAGTAGTGGCAAGCAATGTACAAAAAGGCACTGCAAACTACGGTTACAACGCAACAACGGGTGAATACGGCGATATGTTAGAGATGGGTATTCTTGACCCAACTAAAGTAACTCGTAGCGCACTACAGTTTGCAGCGTCAGTAGCAGGCCTAATGATCACAACTGAATGTATGATCACAGATTTGCCAGTAGATGCACCAGCTGCGCCGATGCCTGATATGGGCGGAATGGGTGGCATGATGTAATTCTGACTGCATAAATCGTCTACTTCATCGTTGCTTTACCACTCGTTTAAGAAACACTAAACGTCGCGGATAAAGGGCCTTGAATTAAACAATTTCTGCTATCCAGAATGGCATTGCTGTTTACATTATTTAAAAGCTCACTTCGGTGGGCTTTTTTGTTTTTAAAAGATTGTATAAATCGTCTACTTCATCGTTGCTTTACCACTCGTTTAAGAAACACTAAACGTC
>NZ_JBAKBA010000064.1:0-13617 GCF_038155225.1 Psychromonas arctica
TTTCATGGTCATGTTCTTCATGATTTTCATTTTCGTGATCATGTTCATCGTGAGTAGCTACGTCATGATGTTGTTCATGATTTTCATTTTCGTGATCATGTTCATCGTGAGTGGCTTCATCATGATGTTGTTCATGATTTTCATCTTCGTGGTCATGCTCATCGTGAGTGGCTTCATCATGATGTTTTTCATTGTCATGTTCTTTATGATTTGCATCTTCGTGGTCATGCTCATCGTGAGTCGCTTCATCATGATGTTTTTCATTGTCATGTTCTTCATGATTTGCATCTTCGTGGTCATGCCCATCGTGAGTGGCTTCATCATGATGTTTTTCATTGTCATGTTCTTTATGATCTGCATCTTCGTGATCATGTTCATCATGCACTGCTTCATCATGGTGTTGTTCATGATTTTCATCTTCGTGGTCATGTTCATCGTGATCAGTATGACCACCAGAAGCTAATAGGGTTTCACCAGGTAAAGCACCAAAATGACCGTGGTTATCGGTATGCATTGCTTCCATTGCTTCCAATGAAATAATAAGAGACTGGTCTATAGCGGTAAAAGAAGGGGATAGGATTGCACTGATGAAGTAAGGAATATTATCATGATGATGTCCTTCTATTTCACCACCGCCATGTGTGACGATAACCTCATCACCGATTTTATAATTTAATTTCTTAGCGACTTCTGAGCCAATAACAACTGCGAACATATCGTCATCTATTTTTCCTGATTTAACCTTTAAATGTTGTTTATTAGCGTAACTAAAATAATCAAAGAAACTTAAGTCAGTTGCCATCACAGTATAGCCATGATGAGAATCACCTAATGAAATAGGCACAGCCCATTCAACTGCAGGAGATTTACTGATTTTTTGGTAAGTATCATATTTAATGGTATTAGTGGTATTACCGATATGAAAAACTGAGCTCAATAACAATTGTGAAGAAGCACCACGAGAGCCAATAATTAAATCAGTACCAGAAATACTTTTCATAAAACTATTATTAGTTTCTGTTTTTAACGTTTGAACACCTAGCAATAAAGTGATGCTGATTGCGATAGAAAAAAGAGTAATAAAAAAGGTCAGTTTACGGTTAAGTAAGCTTTTGAATGCTAATGATAAAATCGCCATTATATCGATTCCTTGAAGTTAACCTGATTGATCTGTTGTAAATTAATACTATGAGAAAAATGATGTTTCAAAGCAGCATCGTGGCTGACAAAAATAAGGGTGATATCTTCTTTTTTACATTCTTCAAATAGTATTTTAATAAAACCTTGGCGGTGATCACTGTCCAATGCTGAAGTAGGCTCATCGGCAATAATTATTTCAGGACTTCCAAGCATTGCTCTTGCCGCTGCGACACGTTGTTGTTGACCTACACTCAATTCATTAACACTACGTTGTAGTAATTCTGAATCATTTAAGCCTAGTGCGGCTAATAAGCGAATCGCCTCTTCATCTAAGCTATTACTTCGCTTTAATGCTTTTTCTTTGCGAGATGTTGAGAAGGTACAAGGTAAGGTAATGTTATCTAAAACGCTTAAATAAGGGATTAAGTTAAACTGCTGGAATATAAAACCGATATGATTTGCTCTAAAGCTATCTTTTTGACTAGAAGATAGATCATTTAAGGATTGTCCAAGTATTGTTACATTACCATTTTGAGGTGTTAAAACGCCCCCTAGTAAATTCAATAATGTACTTTTACCGCTTCCACTAGGGCCTTCAATAAATAAGTGTTGAGCTTTTTTAATATCTAACGCTTCAATGTTAATAACGTCTTTTTTCTGCCAGGCAAAGCGTAAATTAGTTAGATTAATCATGTTTTCTCACCGATAAGTTTTAGTATTAAATTATTGCTTTGTTATAACATAACAATACCTTTTTGTTACAACATAACAAAATAAAAACATTAATACGAACTATAAAATGCAGATATCAGATATTTTTTATAAGTTTTTCTTTATTCAAGCGCCACATTGAATATAAATAATTTGTAGTGCTTTAATATTCTATAACTCAAAATATATAGAATAAAAATGCTTAATCTACTCTATTTATCTGCTTATTTATTATTCTTTTTCTTTATAATACCGATTACATTAAATAAGTGATCTAAATTCTGCGCAGGAAAAATGACTTAGTTTAAGGCGTAAATTGAGCTAAATGTTTGTTCCCTTTACGAAATTTACAACGAAGAAATAAGTTATTTTAACCAGTAAAATAGATCAGTTAATTAGTATGATTGGTATAAACTATTGAATTATAGATCTCAGTCAAAATCATCGTTAAACGACTAATAATCCCTTTGTTTGAGGTTACAGGGCGTTTATACTGTTTTTTTAGCGCTCAGATTTTTATGACTGTAGCCACCATAACCATAAATTTATCAAACAATTGTGAGAGTATTTTATGTCAACTACCCCTTTAACTAGTGAGCAAATCAGCGAACTAGCAAATGCACTGTCTAGTGCACGTAAAGATGTTCGTATCCTAGACGGTTTCCCTGGTCCTATCCCAAGCACACTAGCTGAAGCTTATGTTGTGCAAGATGGTTCAATTGCAGCTTCTGAACAGCCTATTGTTGGCTGGAAAGTAGGAATGGTACCGCCAGATCTACGTGACGAACTTGGTGCTGAACGTATTTTAGGACCAGTATTCAAAGACGTATGCATCACTTTGACAGAACAACAATCAAAGGGACAAGCATTTGAACTACCTGTATTTGCTGGTGGTTTTATTGCGATTGAACCTGAGTTAGTGTTTGAAACAAACCAAGATATTGCACCGGGTAGCATCAACACTGCAAATGGCGTAGAGCATTTAGTTAAAGCGGCTTATGCAGGAATCGAAATCGCAAGTAGTCCTGTTATTGACTTAAATGGCTATGGTCCAACGGCAATTGCTTCAGATATTGGTAATCAATATGGTGTGATTTTAGGCACATCAATTCCCGATTGGAAAACGGCTATAGCAGCAATGGAAACCAGTACTACGATTAATGATGAGTTGATCAATACTGCTCCAACAGATGGCATTTTCAATGGTCCATTATCAGCATTTGCTTTCATGATCGACTGTTGTGCAGAACGTGGCATTACATTACCAGCAGGTTCTTTATGTAGCTCTGGCGCAATCACTGGTGTGCATGAAACACTAGTAGGTTCTACTTCAACAGTTAAATTTGGTGATGTTTGTACAATGAACTTTACGTTAGTTGATAATAAAAAAGCTTAATAATAAAAAGCTGACAAAATGTAAGTTGTTCAAGACTATTTGAATACTTTACTTCAAGCTTAGATTCAAGAAAAAGCGATCAATTGATCGCTTTTTTTGTTTTTAAATTACAGTGTTTTAGCTATAGAGCGCATGGGGAATGAAGTAAGGCCTAGTATTATTAGCAGATAAGCTCTACGAGTTCTGTTGTTAGGCTGCTGTTTTGGTGTTAGGGGCACATGCTTCAGCTTGCAGATCTTATTTGTGTTGGTTTTAGGTCTTAGGTTTTTTAAGATTACTTTCATATTTTTATTTTAAAAATCAAAATCAAAATAAAAGTTAAAAGCAACACATAAACCCCTGCAGGCTAAAGCCAGCGCCCCGAGGTCAAATGATCACCAGCGGAGGTATAAGTGAATAAAATTTTGAATCTAGTCTCGAAATTAAAGGTTTTTGAACTCAACGTATTTAATTAAAAAGCTAGCCTAAAAATTATTCTTAACGCTATGTCTGAAGTTATTCCCCAAATTTATGCCAAAAAGCTATGCCGAACAACTATCCCCGAAAACTATTCAATAATCTAAGCAATCAATAGCCTAAGCAACAAATTCTTCTACTTCAATTCTTTGTGGAATATCAACCATGTTATTGGCGAGTATTGACTCGACTTCAGGTAAACAGCTACCGCAGCCTGTTCCTGCACCGGTGCATTGTTTGATGCTATCAAGTGTTTGACAACCTTCCTCTAAAATAGCGTCAGTAATGGTATTGATGCCAACCTGTTTACAAGCACAAATAATCTTACCTTGGGCTAGTTTCCCTTCAACAATGCCTGAAATCAGTGTGAGTTCAATACTGCTATCAAGAGGTAAATCTAACACACTTTGTAACCAGTCTAATGATTGAGTGGT
This sequence comes from Psychromonas arctica, assembly GCF_038155225.1. Classification (GTDB taxonomy): domain Bacteria; phylum Pseudomonadota; class Gammaproteobacteria; order Enterobacterales; family Psychromonadaceae; genus Psychromonas; species Psychromonas arctica_B. The sequence continues at coordinate 4,138 of NZ_JBAKBA010000064.1, forward strand.
TAATTGCTCTGACGTGATATAAGCATTATTAAGCTGTGCATTTTGTACAAAAGCATAGCGATGAATCATTTGTTGAGATTCATCTGTGCTTGAGAATTGTAGCGTTTTGCCTTGTTTATTCTGTAATAGATTTTGTAATGCTTGCGATAGCTCTAAAGGTGAGCGATTATCTGCAATACGATATAAATAACCTTTTTCAACCTTCTGTTTTACCCAATAATCAAACTCATTAAGCTCGATTGGTTCACGCGTTAATAACATGGCTTCACTATGATAATGCCATTTTTTAACATTGACTTGAGTAGATTTAAAACCTGGTTGACCGGAAATAGGGTCGTTATCATCACTGACTAAATTACAAATATTAGCACTTTTAGCGGTTTGGCTATTCCAATGAATTGGCGTGAAAATTTGTCCTTTATTTTGTTGATTAGTGAGTAAAGCTCTTACTAACATCGCACCTTGAGGGCTATTAATTGCCACTAAGTTGTTATCAGTTATCTGGAGTTTTTCAGCATCATTTGGGTGTATCGCAACAAAAGGTTCAGTAATATGAGCCCCTAATCGACTTGATAAACCGGTACGAGTCATCGTATGCCAATGATCTCGAATACGTCCACTATTTAGAATTAAAGGGTATTGAGATTGTTTAGGCTGCTGGCTAGTTACATTAATGCTCGTTGCTAACTGTGAAACTGCAATAAACTGTACTTTCTTAGAAGGCGTGAAAAATTGTTTATCAGCAAATAAGCGTTGATGTACATTTTGTGTTTGTAATTCAGTGACTGGCCATTGTTGAGGCGTTAACTGGCTATATCCTTTTGCATCTAACGTCGTTAATCCAATTAAATTAAGGTCACGTGATAAACCATCTTCATTGTCTAACGTGGTCATTTTTGTAAATTCAGAGAAAACTTCTCCTTCATGAAGAAAGTTAAATGCTTTTGCAAAACCCATACATTTAGCAACTTCACTAATAATCCACCAATCTGGTTTAGCAACGCCTGGACTAGGTAATAAACGGCGCTGTCTTGAAATACGTCTTTCAGAGTTGGTGACGGTACCAGACTTTTCACTCCAACCTTGTGCAGGTAGCAATACATCTGCGAACTGTGTGGTCGCTGTTTCTGCCATGCAATCTGACACAACCACCGTTGGGCATTTTTTTAATGCTTCAATGATTTTATTACTATTAGGCAAGCTCACTACAGGGTTGGTTGCCATGATCCAAACTGCTTTTATTTTGCCTTCATTCATTGCTTCAAATAGGTCGACTGCTTTTAATCCTGGGCGGGTGGCGAGTTGCTCTGTTTCCCAGAAATCACTGATCAATTTATTTGCTTTTTGATCGCCAAATTCCATGTGTGCTGCCAAGGTGTTCGCAAGTCCACCCACTTCTCGGCCTCCCATTGCATTGGGTTGCCCTGTGATTGAGAAAGGGCCCATACCGGATTTGCCGATTCGGCCTGTGGCAATATGACAGTTAATAATACTGTTTACTTTATTACTACCTTGCGTTGATTGGTTAACACCTTGCGAGTAAATCGTCAGTGTTTTCTCGGTGCTAGCAAAATGCGCGAAAAATGATATTAAGTCTTGCTCATTTAACGCTAAGTTAGCGGCTAATTGAGCGGTGCTTGGCATATCTTCTTGTGCGCTTTTTAATGCTGCTTCAAATCCTTCACTATGTTGTTCAATGTAATCGTTATCAATTTTTTTATGTTCAACAAGGTAAGCCAGTAAACCATTAAATAATGCGACGTCAGTTTCTGGTTGAATAGCTAAATGCAAATCGGCAATAGAACAGGTATCTGTTTCGCGAGGATCGATAACCACAATAAATAGATTATCTCGTTTGGCTTTTTCAGCTTTTAAGCGCTGAAATAAAACTGGATGACACCATGCTAGGTTTGATCCGGTAATAACGACTAATTCCGCCGTATCAAGATCTTCATAACAACCAGGTACCGTATCACTACCAAAAGCGCGCTTATGGCCAACAACACTTGAGGACATACATAGTCTTGAATTGGTATCGATGTTACCGCTGCCAATAAACCCTTTCATCAGTTTATTCGCAACATAATAATCTTCAGTCAGGAGTTGCCCAGATACATAAAAAGCCACTGAATCTGGACCATATTCTTCAATAGCTTGTGAGAATTTCGAAGCAACATGTTGTAATGCATTTGGCCAGTCAGTTTCAATGCCATCAATGGAAGGGTGTAATAATCGTCCTTCTTGGCTCACCGTTTCGCCTAGCGCTAATCCTTTAGAGCAGAGGTTTCCGTAATTGGCGGGGTGTGATTGATCACCGCGAATGCTTAATTCACCTTTAGCACCGATACTTGCTTCAATGCCACAACCCACACCACAATATGCGCAGGTTGATTTAGTCCATAAGCTTTTTTCTTGGGTCATGTTGTTCTCTCTACTCTTTGAATATCCATATCTATACCTATATATAGAGCAAAGAGCACACCAAGTAAGGGGGAATTAGTGAAATAGTCTAAAATATATAAATTTTAACTTTAAAATCAATAAGTAAGATCTTTAATTTTTCTATGTAATGAATAAAATGAAAATATTGAAGTGCACTAAAAGTAAAAAAACGCACTAAACTGGTGCGTGATGCACTATTTTTTTACATTTTTGTAACATTTGATGGCGTTGATTCGTATTGTTAAATATAACTCCCCTGATTTATTTTCTGTAACTCTTTGAATCTTTATATGTATTTGTTTTTCTTTATTAGTTTGCTGTTATTGGCCCCTGCCTTGCAATAAATACTTTAAGGCACTTATTAAGCAAATTTAAGTGAACACTCAAAATAGAAGTTAAAAAGGAAGTAACAATTATGAGTAAACAACGCATTGTTGTGGTTGGAAACGGCATGGTAGGCCATAAATTTATCGATACTATTATCGGTAATGATGAAACCAAATACGAGGTGATTACTTTTTCTGAAGAATCTCGCCTTGCCTATGACCGTGTCCAATTAAGTTATTTCTTTTCAGGCAAAACAGCTGAAGACCTAGCATTAACTGATGCTGCATATTACGAAGAGAACGGCATTAAATTTGTTCTTAACGACAAAGTAGTTGATTTAGACTTTGATAATAAAAACGTCATTACAGCTAGTGGTCGTGTTGAAAGCTACGATAAATTAGTGCTTGCGACCGGTTCTTACCCATTTGTTCCGCCTATCCCAGGCAATGACCAAGAGCATTGTCATGTATACCGTACTATTGATGATTTAGAAAATATCACCAAGTCGGGTGAAACCAGCAAAACTGGTGTTGTTATTGGTGGTGGCTTATTAGGACTTGAAGCGGGTAACGCACTTGTTAACCTAGGTGTAGAAACACATATTGTTGAATTCGCGCCACGTTTGATGGCTGTTCAGTTAGATGACGGCGGCGGTTCATTATTAAAACGTAAAATTGAAGACTTAGGTGTGCATGTACACACTGAAAAAGCGACCACAGAAATTGTTGCAGGTAAAACATCACGTTACAGAATGAATTTTGCTGATGGTTCACATTTAGAAACCGACATGATCATCTTTTCTGCGGGTATTCGCCCACAAGATGAACTTGCACGTAAAACCGGTATCCCAATTGGTGAACGTGGCGGTATCGTTATTAACAACCATTGTGAAACAGGTGTTGAAGATGTTTATGCAATTGGTGAATGTGCTTTATGGGAAAACTTTATATTCGGCTTAGTTGCGCCTGGTTACCAAATGGCGAAAGTGGCTGCTGCCCATATGCATGGAGACTCAGACACTGAGTTTACTGGCGCAGATATGAGTACCAAATTGAAATTGTTAGGGATTGACGTAGCCAGCATTGGTGAAGTGCACGGTAAAACACCGGGTGCACAGTCATACACTTATCACGATGAAATCGAACAAGTTTACAAACGTTTAATTGTTTCAGCTGACGGCACAAAAATGGTCGGTGCAGTACTAGTCGGTGATGTAGAAGCTTACGGTACATTATTACAATTAAAACTAAATGATATGAAACTGCCTGCTAACCCAAGTGTGCTTATTTTACCATCATCTGGTGGTGAAGAAGCAGCAGGAATGGGCGTAGATGCATTACCAGATACGGCGGCAATTTGTTCATGTTTTGATGTCTCTAAAGGTGATATTAAAAATGCTGTGGCAGCAGGTTGTTGTAGCATGGGCGAACTTAAAGCTTCAACTAAAGCGGCTACTGGTTGTGGCGGTTGTAGTGCACTAGCAAAACAAGTGCTTGATAGTGAATTAGCAAGTCTTGGCTTTGAAGTGAAAAAAGATATCTGTGAGCATTTTGCTTATTCACGTCAAGAGTTAGCCGATATTGTCCGCGTTAAGAAAATTAAAACATTCACTGGTCTGTTAGCCGAGTGTGGTAATGGCTTAGGGTGTGAAATTTGTAAGCCTGCCGTAGCGAACATTCTTGCTGCTTATTGGAATGAATATGTATTAGAAGATGCACATGTTGGCCTGCAAGATACTAATGATAACTACCTAGGTAACATGCAAAAAGATGGTACTTATTCAGTGGTTCCACGTATGCCAGGTGGCGAAGTTAGCCCGGATGGTTTAATTGCGATTGGACAAATAGCAAAAGAATTTAACCTTTACACCAAAGTGACGGGTGGAGCGCGTGTGGATCTATTTGGTGCGCAATTACACGAGTTACCTGTCATTTGGAAAAAATTAGTTGATGCAGGTTTTGAAACAGGCCATGCCTACGGTAAATCGCTACGTACTGTTAAATCTTGTGTTGGTAATACTTGGTGTCGTTACGGTGTTAAAAATAGTATCGGCTTTGCGATTGACCTTGAAAATCGTTACAAAGGTTTACGCTCTCCGCATAAAGTGAAGTTTGGTGTCTCTGGTTGTACGCGTGAATGTGCAGAAGCCCAAGGTAAAGATTTTGGTTTAATCGCTACCGATGGCGGTTGGAATTTATACTTTGGTGGTAACGGTGGTATGCGTCCTCGTCATGGTGACTTATTTGCTTCTGACTTAACTGATGAACAAGTACGTACTTATGTTGACCGTATTTACATGTTCTATATCCGTACTGCCGATCGTTTACAACGTACTTCAGTATGGTTAGAGAATCTAGAGGGGGGTATTGAATATCTACGTGAGGTCATTATCAATGATTCACTTAACATTAATTCAGAGTTAGAAACAGAAATGGAAAGTAACATTGAAAATTACCAATGTGAATGGAAAACAACCATTGAAAGTCCTGAAAAACTGAAACGCTTTAAACACTTTATTAACAGTAAAGAAGCAGATGTCGGTCTTGCGTTTAAAGTAGTAAGGGGACAACGTTTCCCTTTAGAAAAAGATATTGAAATTACAGAATTAGTTTAATAGGAATAAGAAAATGGACGCTACATCGAACAACACAACTTGGACAGATATCTGTCCTATTAACGACTTAACGCCAGATGCAGGTATTTGTGCGCTATATAATGAGCAACAAGTCGCTATCTTCTTATGCAAACAAACTAACAGTGTTTATGCCGTTGCTAACTTCGACCCATTTGGTAAAGCGAATGTGTTATCTCGCGGCATCATAGGTTCAACAGAAGACATTACTTATGTTGCATCGCCTTTATATAAACAACGTTTTAATTTAGCGACAGGGGAATGTTTAGATTCTGAAGAACATAAAATTAAAACCTTTAACGTTCGTATTGAAAATGAGCAAGTTCAGCTCAAGGAAGCGAGCTAATCATCTAATAAAGTAAACACATGACACTAAGCCATTTTACGTATAACAAATTAATAGTTGAAAAAGTGGCTTAATGTTCCCCCCTTAAAAACAAGTTATTTCTAACCATAGAATAACTTGTTTGATAAATCAGATGATGATTTGTTAGGTGCTTCGCATCAATAACGTTCGTTAATTTTGTATAAAGACAGATAGGATATATATGAGTAATAATTCTTTTAACATTTTTTCTTTTCAAGGAAAAATGAAAACACTGCATTTAAGTTGGATGGCCTTTTTTATCACGTTTGCAGTTTGGTTTAACTTCGCCCCCCTACTACAATCAGTAAAAGAAACATTGGGTTTAAGCACTGAAGAAATTAAAACACTGCTTATTCTTAACGTAGCAATAACAATTCCAGCGCGTGTCATAATTGGTTCATTAACCGATAAATATGGTCCGAGACTGGTTTATTCTGCTCTACTTATTCTATGTTCAATCCCATGTTTCACTTTTGCTTTCTCTGAAAACTTTTTGCAAGCAGCTATCTCGCGTTTTGCTTTAGGTTTCATTGGTGCAGGTTTTGTTATTGGTATCCGTTTAGTATCTGAATGGTTCCCACATAACGAGCTAGGAACTGCTGAAGGGATTTATGGTGGTTGGGGTAACTTTGGTAGTGCGGCAGCCGCATTCAGTTTACCAACATTGGCATTACTATTTGGTGGCGAAGACGGATGGCGTTACGCAATGGTAGTAACGGGTCTACTAAGTTTAGTATTTGGTTTTATTTTTTACGCAAACGTAACAGATACACCTAAAGGTTCTACCTACTTCAAACCTGCTAATTTAACAGCAATGGAAGTAACGTCAAAAGGCGATTTCTTCTTACTACTTATCATGAAGATCCCAATGTATGCTGCTTTAGCATTGCTAGCGTGGAAACTTTCTCCAGATAACGTAGGGATGATTTCTAACACCGTTTGTTATGTTATTTATGCATTACTATTTGCACTATATCTTTACGAATGGTCACAGGTTTGGAAAGTTAATAAATCAATCTTTACAACACCAGTACCAGAACTTCACCAATATAAATTCAAACAAGTAGCGGTATTAAACGTTCTTTATTTTGCTACGTTTGGTTCTGAATTAGCGGTTGTGTCAATGTTACCTCTATTCTTCCTAGAAACGTTTGAATTAACACCGGTTGTTGCCGGTATGGTGGCATCAGCTTATGCCTTCATGAACTTAGTATCTCGCCCTGGTGGCGGTTGGTTATCAGATAAGTTTGGTCGTAAATCTACCTTACTTATTTTAACGGCTGGTTTAGCGCTAGGTTATTTATTAATGGCACAAATCGAAAGTAGCTGGACATTATGGGTTGCTGTTGTTGCTGCTATGATTTGTTCTTTCTTTGTACAAGCGGGTGAAGGTGCTGTATTTGCAACGGTTCCACTAATCAAACGTCGTATGACAGGACAAATTGCAGGTATGACAGGTGCTTACGGTAACGTGGGTGCAGTAGTTTACCTAACGGTACTATCTTTTGTTAGTTACCAAGTTTTCTTTTACGTGATTGCAGCAACTGCTTTCTTAGGCCTTTTAACATTATCGCTAATGACTGAACCTAAAGGTAAAATTGCAGAAGTAAACGAAGATGGTAGTGTTACCCTAATCGATGTAGGTGCTCACTAAAACTATATTTTCATCCCTCATCATAAAGTGAGGGATGAAAAACTTAAGGTAAAAAATATCCATGGATAAGAGTCAAGCAAAGCCAACTTTGAAAGTCTGTATTGGTGGGTATTCCACTGCAGGTAAACGTTCGGTCAATCAAGATGCTTTTGCAGTAAAAGATCCTTATTCAGCATCAGAAAAAAAGATGAAAGGAATAGTCGCCTGTGTTGCTGATGGCGTAAGTTGCAGCGATAAAGGACAACAAGCTAGCCACACCAGTGTTACCCAATTCATTGCTGATTATTACAGCACCAACAAAAGCTGGGACGTTAAACAATCCGCCAGTAAAGTCCTTAACTCCCTTAACAGTTGGTTATATCAACATAATCAAGATGATCTTAGACATAATGGCTTAATCACCACTTTCAGCAGTGTCGTTATCAAATCTACAACCGCTCATATTTTACATATCGGTGATAGCCGCGTTTATCGTTATCAAGAGGAAGAATTAAAGCAACTCTCACATGATCACAGTCGTGCTGTTTATAAACAAAACCCAGTCTTAACACGTGCACTTGGTATGGATTGCCACCTTGATATCGACTATCAAACCATCCCTCTGCAAGTCGGTGACCTGTTCATGTTAAGTAGTGATGGTGTACATGACTATTTGAGCCAAGAGAGCTTAAAGGAGTACCTAAGCCAATTAACAGAAGACGCAACAACAAAAGAGTTTGAACAACTTGCTAAAACAATCTGCGACGATGCGTTAACGCAAGGCAGTAGCGACAATATCAGTTGCTTATTAGTAAAAGTAACCTCATTACCTAGATCCGATTTAAGCGAATTATTTTCACATCTAAGCAGTTTGAATATTCCACCTGCATTACAAGTCGGTAACGAAATTGACTGTTTTAAAATAGATAAAATATTGCATGAAGGGGCGCGTAGCCATGTTTATCTAGCCACGGACAAAAGCACCAAAAATAAAGTGGTGTTGAAAATGCCATCACTGAACTTCGAAGAAGATACAAATTATCTCTTAGGTTTTTATAAAGAGCAGTGGGTAGGGCAATCAATTAATCACCCGAGTGTAATGTCGATCGCAGACAACATCAAAGGCTCAGTATTTTTATATCATATCTGCGAATATGTTGAAGGCATGTCTTTAAGACTGTGGATGCAGAAAAATCCTAAACCTGAATTAGATCAAGCCTATGACATCATTAAAAAAATAGTGAATGCCGTCCGTGTCTTACAGCGTGCGGGTATGGTGCATAGAGACCTTAAACCTGAAAACATTATCATCACAGAGCAGGATGACATTAAACTAATCGACTTCGGCACCGTTAAAGTTAATGGTTTTGAAGAGATAGTAAAAGAGCAACAAGAAGAGCCATTAGGCGCAGTAGATTACATTGCACCAGAATACTTAAACGACAACCAAAGCTCATCGTTGTCGGATCTATTCTCCATCGCAGTGATTGCCTATGAACTGTTATCAGGGTATTTACCTTATCCTGCTAACCAAGCACAATCGTTAGACAGAGCAAGACAATACACTTGGATTTACCAACCGATCCAAACTCACCGTTCAGAATTATCAAGCCGACTTGATAACGTATTACAGCGTGCATTAGATCCAAAGCCTAATAAACGCTACAGCACCATGAGTGAATTCATCGCAGAACTAACCGTCATCCAAAAAAGACAAACAATCCAAGAACCTAAAAAATCACTTCTAGAACGAGACCCAGTAAAATTCTGGCAATACCTAGCCTTCATCTTCATCGGCATCAGCGCAGCAGAACTCTTCATACTACTAAGCACTAGAGCCCTTTAGTTGTTGACCTTGGGACGTTTGGCGAATTAGCCGACTGCCTAGTGTTATGAGCAGAAGAGCTCTGCGAGTTCTGTTTTCAGGCTGCAGGGGGTAATGTTTACATGTGTTGGTTTTGACTTTGTGTGAAGCTAAAAACTAAAAGAATAAAAATACACACAAACCCCTGCAAGCTAAAGCATGCGCCCCAGAGTCAAAGGCTCATAAACTTGTAGCAACAAGTCAAAACAACACAC
>NZ_JBAKBA010000065.1:0-12572 GCF_038155225.1 Psychromonas arctica
TTACGCCTTAAACTAAATCATTTTTCCTGCGCAAAATTTAGATCACTTATTTAATGTAATCGGTATCGGATAAAAATCCGATAAATTGAGCAATATCTTCATTAACTTTTATATGCTCTAAATAAAACAGTTAAAAAACACATCCTAGTGCTAAGCATTCATTTTAATTGTTTATTTTATGAGTTAAGGGTTTGCAAATACAAAGCATAAAGTGCCAAAATAAGCGTGCATACCTTAAAGGATACATTAATGCTTAACATTCCCAATATACTGACTAGTTTTCGAATTCTTTTGATCCCCGTGTTTGTGGTTATATTTTACCTGCCAGCAGAATGGTCAGCACCTGCCGCGGCATTTATTTTTTGGCTCGCGGGTATGACTGATTGGTTAGATGGCTATTTAGCTCGTCGTTTAAATCAACAAACTGCTTTTGGTGCGTTTTTAGATCCCGTTGCGGATAAAATAATGGTCGCTGTTGCATTGGTCATGATCGTTGAACATTATGCGGTTATTTGGATAACGGTTCCTGCCATGATTATGATTTGCCGTGAAATTATTATCTCAGCACTACGAGAGTGGATGGCTGAATTAGGTGAAAGAGGGATTGTCGCTGTTTCTTGGATCGGTAAAGTGAAAACAGCATCACAAATGTTAGCGCTATTTTTATTAATTTGGCAATATTCACCTGTAATGGAATGGGTAGGCTTTATTTTCTTATATGTTGCTACTGCATTAACATTATGGTCGATGATAGTTTATTTAAAGGCAGCATGGCCTTTGCTAAAAAAGAGCAATGAAAGCAAAGTAGATTAAAGAAAGACTAAAAACAGATTAATATAGATTAAATTGGCGAATATCTAAACGCTTCGCCTAAAAAAACGTCGAACAACTTAAAAGAAGCAAAAAAGGTGATAATTTCTATTGACTCATTGTGAAGAATCATTAGAATGCGCACACATCGAGAGGGGAAACAGTCTACTAGTTCTTCTTGAGATAAACATAGTGATGCGGTACTAGCTCAGTTGGTAGAGCACGACCTTGCCAAGGTCGGGGTCACGAGTTCGAGTCTCGTGTACCGCTCCAAATGTTTTGGCGGAATGGCAGAGTGGCCATGCAGTGGATTGCAAATCCATCCACCTCGGTTCGACTCCGGGTTCCGCCTCCATTACAATCTTTGCCCGGGTGGTGAAATCGGTAGACACAAGGGATTTAAAATCCCTCGACTTATGGTCGTGACGGTTCAAGTCCGTCTCCGGGCACCAATTTCATAAAAGAACCAGCTTATAGCTGGTTTTTTTATATCTAAAATTTGAGCCTCTAATATATCCGCTCTCTGATATTAAAATCCCCGCATCTAATTCTGGTCGTGATGGTTCAAGTCCGCCTCTGGGGATCAATTTCATAAAAGAACCTGCTTATAGCTGGTTTTTTTATATCTAAAATTTGAGTTTTCGGTTTATAAGCCAGTTTCTAAGTGTTTAAGTTATATCAAACTTAATGCAATCGGGATTCTGCAAACTCTGATATTAAAATCCCCGTATCTAATTCTGGCCGTGACGGTTCAAGTCTGTCTCCGGACACCAATTTCATAAAAGAACCAGCTTATAGCTGGTTTTTTTATATCTAAAATTTGAACCTTCGGTTTATAAGCCAGTTTATAAGTGTTTAAGTTATATCAAGCTGAATGTAATTGAGATTCTCTGGCCTTTGATAATAAAATCCCGCATCTAATTTTGGTCGTGACGGTTCCAGTTCGTCTCCGAGCACCAATTTCATAAAAGAACCTGCTTATAGTTTTTTATATCTAAAAATTTGAGAGTAACTATTAATCTTTGCTCTATTATCTTCTTTTTTTACCTGTCACCTTCTTAAATTATCTTAATGATTCATCAACTTAATTTAATTAGTTTACTTTATTGAGCTCAATAACGCTTATTAAGCTATCTAAATAGATCTTAGGCTGTTTTTCCTGTCATTGTTAAGGTGAGTGGATAGTTTTTGGTTCTCTCTAATAACGCTATTAATGGCTTTATTTAACGCACTCTATTTTGTTATCGTAAATTAATTTTAAGTAAATGATGTGCACTCAGGAGTATCTAGGTTTTTCAGGTTGAATTTGTGTTGTTTTTTCTTTTACAAAGCTTAAGTACTTGGTTAATAGGTTAATAGGTTAATGGCTTAATAAATTAATAGGGCGATATTTGATCAATCACTTTATCTAGCAGCATAGTGTCGACTATTCATACATCAAAGTAAGCTTAATATGACTTATAGGGGCTTAAATTAAAAAATAACCCGAAATAGGTGTCGAATTATTTTACCATTTTAATTAATTGAATAAATAAACTTAATTATCTTATTGAAAACAAATAGGTATTTTTTATGGCATAGTTCGTGCTTTATACCATGTTAGAGATACTTCGTAATAGTTTATACATTACCTACTAATATTATATTGAGGGTAATGAACCAAAGGATAATACATATGTTAAATTCAAAAAGACTTTTGATTGCTGTAACAACTAGCTTTTACTTAATGTCTGCATTGGTAGCGACAAGTGCACAAGCTTCATTAATTACTACAACACCAGACACTATTGTTAGTGTTTCATTAGACGGTGACGTTAATTCAGTTGGTTCTGTTAATAGTGGTTCATTATCTAGTAATGAAGTGATTGCACGAGAACGAGCTAACTTATCTCAAGAAGGTTTACGTATTGCAACTTTCTTTGATTTTGATTTAAGTTACTTAACAACAGATATCGTTAATGTTTCAACGTTCTCTGCATTATTTGAAATTGATTTTGTTTCTCGTCTTAACACTATTAATGACTTAAGTATTTTATTAGGACAAGTTGAAAGTGCATGGGATGATGAGTCTGGTTCTTTACCTTTGTTTGAATATGCAGCTGCTTCAACTAACCAATCTGTAGTGGTAGATAACGTTAAGACTGACTCGTTTGAAACTTACACTGTTGATGTAACTAGCATTATTCAAGATTGGGTAAACGGCGATACAGAAAACAATGGTTTTGTTATATTTGGTGCTGATACTGTTTTCCAAGGTGCTGGATTTAACAATGCATCACTAGTAGTTGATGTACCAGAGCCTTCTACTATTGCTATCTTTGCATTCGGTCTATTAGCTTTAGTATCTCGTAGAGTTAAAAAGTAACTTTAATTTTCGAATCAATATTCGAATAATATAAAACACCAATTGTCATGATTGGTGTTTTTTTTTACTTAATGATTATAGGCAATACACTTCATAGATTAGATTTTACAATCGCTTCATCTGAATAGCCTTACCTAACAACTTCTTATTTAAAATCTCCTTGCTATTTCGATTACTTTGTCCGTTGCTATTGTTCAGTAATTTCATACCTTTTAAAAATCGTTATGCCGGTTACATTAAATAAGTGATCTAAATTTCGCGCAGGAAAAATGACTTAGTTTAAGGCGTAAATTGAGGCCTTTCGAAGATTAACTTCGTTAATCGTCTATCGGTATGTTTGATATGACTGTAAATTGAAAAACTATTTAGTTGATGTGTTTTGTAGATCGGGTGTTTCATATTAATAAGGTTGTATTAGTTATTATCGTGTTTTGGCTTAAATATTAAGTTTAAATATCTGATTTAAATACTAGGTTTAAATTACAGTGAGGGATCTACACCTTATAAAAAGCCCTTTATGAGAAACACATAAAGGGCTGATATTAATTGCTAATATATATTAAGTTTTAGCAGTTGCTTTAACTTTGTTGACGACGTCTTAAACGCCATCCAGCAAAGCCTAGTAGTGATAGCAATGTAAATATGTTGCTACTACCACCGCTTGTGTCATCAGCGTTATTCTCAGTATCTTCTTCTGTCGTTAACGTATAGTCGTTTGTTGCAACTAATTCATCACCTATAAAGCTAGATACTGTTACATCTCCTGCGCTAATCTCTTTTACTTCAACCGTTGCCCAGCCTTGTGTTATTTGCTCTTCAGTTAAGTCAATTGAACCCGTTTGGCTTGTTGCTGCTCGCGAACTTTCAACTTCTGAAATAACTGTATTTACATTGGTGCCTACTTGTAAACTATTGAAAGTAGAAGCGGTTAGATCAACAACTACAGTGAATGTACCATCTTCATCAATCGTTGTTGTTTGAACGGGCAATGAAACAGGTTCACTTGGTAATGAAATACTTTCACCTAAATCACTCTCTATACCGAAGTTTAAAACGATGATAGCAGGATCGTGATCTGATGAACGGTAAGCATCGTTATAAATGTTTACATCACCAAAGTCGTAATCATATTGAAATAAACCGCTTTCTATTGAGTTAATATTCCAATGTGCAGCATCAACGACTAGTTCGCCAAGCTCTTCATCTACTAAAATGTAATCTAATGTACCGACTTCATCATTGAATGAGTAGCTTAAACCCTCTTCTTCAAATTTAGCTAGTGTATCGATATATCCATAACTCTCAGTTAATGTCGCACCATCTGGACCATGTAACTCTTCACCTAGCTCATCACTGTCACCACCAATATAAGTGTAAGCTGCAGCCTTAAGTTCATAACCTGTTTCTGCATTATCTTGGTTGGTTAATAGTAAAAGCGGGTCTTCACTTGCATACGCATTTAGGTCACCCACAATCATGGTGTAACCTTCTTTCTCCGCTAAAGAATTAGCTAATTGGAAAGCACCAGATACACGGAAGTTTTCACAACTACCTTGTAAATCAGTATCGGCTAATTGTTCATCTGTTATAACATCTTCATAACAGGTAGAGCCTTTAGATTTTAAATGATTAACAGAAATCGTTAGTTTTTTATCTGTGCCAACCACTGTAAAAGTAGGCGTTACCGCGTCACGCATGTAATTATCACCAGATTCAGAACCAGTCTCAGGTGCATGTTGTTGTGGCATTTCTATCACATCAAACTCGTCTAAACTTAATTTATTAGCACGGTAGATGGCTTGATTAGTAATGGCATCGGTACCGATGTAATCGTAGTCTTCACTAGACGCGATAGTGTATTGCTTATCTTCATCTAATGCTTCGTTTAATGCTGTTACCAACGCAACGATTGCGGAGTCTTCTGAAAAACCATTATTTTCAACTTCCATTAACCCTACAAAGTCAGCATCAAGCGCAACTAATGCTGCGACAATTTTGGCTGTTTGCACTTCCAAATCATCTGCATTGTCAGCACCACGATTGCTACCGTTTGGATTTTCTGCACCGCCCACTTCTGAGTTAAAGTAGTTCAATACGTTAAATGTAGCGATTTTTAGGTCACCAGACTCAATAACAGGTGCAACTGTACGATCGACACCTTCATGATCAAAGTTTTCTGCTGTTAATTGATTATCAACATATAAACGGAATTCCGAGAATGAGTAACCAATAAAACCTTGCATACCGTCAACCGTTGCACCAACACGTAAATAATCATCGGTTGTACCTGTACCGTTATCTGCACCGAAGTTTTCATACCAAGGCACGACTCCATCTTCAGCTTCTGTCGCTGTTTCAATAAATAGACGATTTAAAGCATTATTTTCCGTTTGTTCAATTGCGCCTGCTGATCCTGGGTTGTTATTTTGGTTCGGCTGACGGTTAATATCACCATGAGAAAGTACCATGTTGTTTCTGAAACTACCAAAGTCGAAACCAAAAGTACGTGTGATTTTCATGTCAGAACCAGTGTTTAACTCGATAAACATACCTTCATAACGTTCTAAGGTATCTTCAAAATCATCATCAGTGTCTAACGTTTCTAATGTCGTTGCCGTCATTGGGCTATTACTACCCGTTGTCTCTACAAATTCAGCTGAAAGTTGTGTCCAATCAAAGGACTCTGTTGCTTGACCATAAGCAACTACTTCATCGCCTACTGTTAAGTCTAAACCTGATACTGCACTGTAACTTACAAAAATACCATCGGATGTTGTTACATCACCATCACCCGTTGCATCCTGCATAAAAAATCCAACAGGTAAGTCACTGCCTAAAGAAGCCGTTTGGATGTGTGTCACAATACCTGTTACTTTAAACACTTCTTCTGAGTCAAACTTAAAGTTATCAGGATCGGTGAATGGTGAACTTTCACCGTTACCTTGTAGTTGCATGATGGTAACTTCAGCATCAAATTCAGGTGCTGTTGCTTGAGTGGCTTCAGTTAATTCACTAATGCTACCTAAGTTGCTTGAATCATCTGTTGCTAAGATTTGCCAATCTGCACTGTTGTAAACTGTTTTTGGTGTTTGATCAAAAGCACGTACTAATGTGACATTTGGATTCCAATCAACATCGCCAAATTCGCCAGCAACATCATGTGCAACGCCATTGATAAACAAGGCAATTGGATCATCACCGTTAAAGTTTAATGGGCTACCGCCTACTGTACTATCTGCTTCAGCTAGTATTGCATCGTTTGCATTTGTATTCGCTAATACATATACATCCCCGGCTTCAATCGTCACTTCGCTTAAATCAAAAGAAGTGTTTGTTGCTAAATCTTCTAATGACGTTCCACCATTAGTACTACGAGCTAGAGTATAGCCCGTGAGAGTGACTGCATTAGTTCCAGTATTAGCGATTTCAATCGCTTTATTATTACTACTACCTTCAATAATTTCTGAAATGAAAATATCGGCTTGTGTTGGTGCTGAAAGAGCAAATGCTATACCTGCTGCTAATAAACTTTTATTCATAAATCCCTCTATTCTTTCTTATTAAATATATTTAAAAAACCAAAACAGCCAGCAAAATCATGCATAGTGTGTGGTGGTGATAAGTTGATTGAATATTTATTCAATTGAAAGGCTGCATAATAAGCACCTTGTGTGACAATATTATTGAATAAATATGACCGTATAATGTGAATTTTAACTACCTAAAAACAAGTGCCTTTAATTAAAACAATTACTTAGAGTCTTTTTGATTGTAATGTAAGTGTATTAAGTTGACCAGAGGGTTAGGAAATATAGTTGAATAATTATTTTAAGTTAATCGATAAGTAATACTTGTCGTTCTACAGAAGAGGGTAAGAGGCGAATCAAGCGCGTTTTTGAATGAACAGTCCGACTATGATTAATATGAGACCAATCACGGTAGCAGGGTAGATAGTCTCTCCAATTATCTGGCTAAGTAACAATAAAGAAACAAAAGGAGAAATGAATATTAAGTTGCTTATTTTACTGGTGCTTTCTGCATATTTAAGTGCGGTTAACCAAGCAACAAAGGCAAGTCCCATTTCAAATAAACCGATATAAATAGCCCCTAGCCAACCTTGCCAAGCGGTTATATAAATATCATCGAAGATTAAGACGGTGAGTATGATCATAGGCAAACTGCATAAAAAGCATAATGATAATGCAATCATAGGGTCTGCATCATTTTTACTGTTAAATATCCAATAACAAGCCCAAAGAATCGTGCTTAGTAAAGCTAATGTAACACCTAAAGGACTTACAAAATCAAGCGCCAGTAAGTCACCTTTAGTCGCTATGATTAACGCGCCTAAATAGCCTAAAGCAATAGCAATAACATCGTTACGTCGTAACTTCTGTCCTAATACCGGAACGGCTAATAAAGATAGCGTAATAGCCCAGGTGTAATTAAGGGACTGTGCTTGTTGCGCGGGTAATAAGTCGTAGGCTTGAAAAAGCAATGAATAATATAAAAAAGGATTAATTGCCCCCATTAAAAGATAAAAGTAAGGGCGCTGTATGAAGCTTGCTTTAAGTAAACTTATTTTCTGCTGACGATAGCAAATAATAAGTAATACAACGCTACTTACCAAACTTGCTACAAGCAACATTTGTAAGGCACTGAAATAAGTTAAGGTAATTTTAAAAGCAGTGGCCACAGTGGACCACATTAATACAGCTAATAAAGCAAACAGCGTTGCTGTTTTTTGATTTTTGATCATGATCCTAACTCTATTAACGAACGTAATTCATTTTTAAAGCATTTTGATCATCAACGCTATATTTTTATTAGTTTGGGGCTGACTATTTTATTATTTTTCCTAACTCTGTAGCAATAAATTCAGCGATCCATGGTTGTGCAATCTCTTTGGGATGTAAACCATCGCTCATCATCCATTCAGGCTTAGTAATGACATACTCCAAGAAAAATGGCATGAGAGGGATACCTTTTTCTTCACTTAATGAAGGGTAGATACTAGAGAATGCATCACCATAACGTTTCCCATAGTTTGTTGGCACTCTAAGTTGCATTAAAATAGGTTGAGCTTTTTTTGTTTTGACTTGCTCAATCATTGCACTTAGATTATTACTGACGATATCGGGTGAAAATCCACGCAAACCATCATTTGCACCTAATTCAAGTAGCACATAGTCAGGTTGATGTTTGGTTAATAATGCTGGCAAACGTGCCAAACCATTACCACTAGTATCGCCTGAAATACTGGCGTTTATTATTTTAATATTTTGATTTTGTTGTTTTAATTTCTCTGGTAATAATACCGGCCAGCTATTTTCTACTGGCATTTTGTAACCTGCGCTTAAACTATCTCCAACAATCAGTAACGTGTTACTGTTGACGATAGATGAAAATAAAAGTGTACATAATAAGGAAACGAGTTTAATCATGAGCCAATCCATTATAAGTGTTGAAAATATTACTAAGTCAGTCATTAGTAATGCTAACGAGCTATCTATCCTAAAGGGGATCTCCTTTAACATCAATGCCGGTGAATCAGTTGCCATTATGGGAACATCAGGTGCTGGTAAATCAACATTAATGAGTTTACTTGCTGGATTAGACCAGCCGACATCAGGAAAAATTTCAATCTTAGGTTCTATCATTTCTACTATGGATGATGAACAACGTGCGAAAATGCGCAGTGAATCTATTGGGTTTGTATTCCAGAATTTCCTACTTATCCCTTCTCTAAATGCGCTTCAAAACGTTACTTTACCAATGGTTTTACGTGGTAATGAAGATGAAAGTAGCAATAACCAAAAAGCTAAAGCATTATTAAAAGAAGTAGGCTTAGCTGGACGTGAAACTCATTTACCAACCCAGCTATCAGGTGGTGAGCAGCAACGTGTTGCACTAGCTAGAGCGTTTGTTACACGCCCAAAAATCTTATTTGCCGATGAACCAACGGGTAATTTAGATCATAAAACGGCACAACATGTGATTGAGTTACTGTTTGCTATGAATAAAGAACAGGGCACTACTCTTGTGTTAGTTACACATGATCCAAACCTCGCTGAGCGTTGTCAACGCACGCTAATTATTAACGATGGTCAATGTCAGGAAAGTGCATGAAAACCAATAAAATGATAATAAACTGGAGCTGGCGAGAGATATGGACCGGTCAGCTTTGGCCTGTAATGGTTGCATTAACCTTGATCATTGCTTGTGTTGTTGCACTTTCTACGTTGGCATTGCGCGTAGAAAAAGTAATGACGAATCAAGGTCGCGCGTTATTAGCTGCGGATTTGGTCATGAGATCATCAAATCCTATTTCTCCATCACTAGTAGATAAAGCAGAAGCTGCCGGACTCACTATTTCATCGCAAAGTCGCTTTCAAACGATGGCATTTAGTGAAAAAAAATTACAATTAGTCACTGTTAAAAGTGTAGAAACAAGTTATCCACTGCGTGGCGCGTTGAATTTACGTGATGGTAACGAGGTTGTGACACATGAAGTGAAGCCTGGTGAACTATGGCTCTCTCCTAGATTATTTTCTATTTTAGAAACTGAGATAGGGGACTCAATTGCTATTGGGGATGCGGAGTTGACAATTACGGGGGTGATTGATGATGAGCCAGAGTTAGCTTATAACCCTTTTAATAGTATCCCCAATTTATTTATTCATAGTAGCGATCTAGATAAAACAGGTGCAATTCAAGTAGGGAGTCGAGTACGTTATCGCTTATTTCTTAATGGAGACTTAACTTCTTTAGCTGCTTTTCAAGAAAGTTATGAATTACAACCTGGTGAATCATGGGTCGATCAAAACAGAGAAAGCCGTGCGGCCAGATTAATGGATAAAGCAAAGCAATATTTATCTTTAACCATTTTAATGGTTATTTTAATGGCTGCTGTAACCCTTATTTTAACCTGTCTACATTACGTCAGAAATCGCAGTGAAACTGTTTCTATGTTAAAAAGCATGGGGGCTAGTCGAGCATGGGTACGCAGTTGGTTAACAACACAAGTGTTGATTATGTTTGCCGTTGCTTTTGTTCTCGGCGGTTCTCTAGGACTACTATTAGAGTATTTATTACGTATTCCACTCGCAGGTATTTTACCAAAAGAACTACCAAGTGTAGGCGCACAGCCTTTCATCTTTGCCATTGGGGTCGCGCTTTGTATTGGGTTACCTGCCTTATTGATTCCATTAACACGGTTATTAGATGCCCCAGCGATTAATGTTATTCAAAAACAAGCAGTACAATACTCCAAAAAAAGCTGGTGGTTATTATTACTGCCCTTAACGGCATTGGCCATGTTTTATGGTACCAATATACAAGTCTGGATGGTCTTAATAGGTTTGCTCGTTTTATTTGTTGTATTGGCTTCTTTAAGCTTTAAGTTTTTAAAGTTAATAAGTAAGTTAAAGTGGAATGCTGCATTTAGTCTAGCTTTAAGTCGTATTAGTAGGTCTCCCAAAAACAGCATGATGCAGTTAGCCGCATTATCTGGATCATTAATGTTAGTCGCATTAATTTGGCTAATTAAAAGTGATTTACTAGGAGATTGGCAACAAACATTAGCGCCTGATGCACCTAACGTATTCTCTATTAATATTAGTCCTGAAGATCAACCTAATTACTTAAAAGAGCTAGATAAGTTTGAACTACCAAGAAGTGATGCTTTTGCCATCATTCGAGGGCGTATTACAAAAATTAGAGAGCAAAATACAACGGATCTTGCCATTTATGAAGATCCTGAAATACGTATTTTAAAACGTGAAGTTAACTTTACTTGGATGGATCAATTACCTGTTTACAACGAAGTAGTCGCAGGTGAATGGACTGGTGAAAAAACAGTGTCTGTTGAGGTAGAAGTTGCTGAAGAGCTAGGCATAAAATTAGGCGATGAAATGACCTTTGAAGTGAATAGTCAACCATTCACTGCAACCGTTAATTCCTTTAGAGCTGTTGAATGGCAAAGCCTGAAGCCTAATTTTGTCTTCATTTTTAGTAAAGATGCCGTTGCTGATTTACCTGCAACATGGATGGTTAGTTTTAGAGCAGAAGAAAATCAAACGATCTTTGTAAATCAACTTGCTCGTTTATATCCGACGGTGACTTTATTAGATCTTCGTACAATGGCAAGTAAGGTGCAAGGTCTATTAAGGCAGATTTCTTGGTCTTTAACTGGTTTAGCGGCTTTAGGTGTATTAGCAGGTATTTTACTTATTTTCACGTTATTACGTTTAAGCTTGAACGAACGTAAACGAGAAATTACGTTGTATCGCACCTTAGGGGCAAGTAAAAAGCGTATTAGTAATACTCTGTGGGCTGAGTATGGGTTATTGGCATTAAGTGGTGGGTTTGTTGCTGCTATTGCTGCTGAAATTATATTATTTGGCCTAATGACGTGGAGCTTTGAGCTACCAACACAATGGCATCCTATGATGTTCATCGTATTACCACTATTGGCGGTACTAGTTGTTTTTATTAGTTTAAGCACAGTGATTAAAGCATTGTTAAAACCATTACGTTAATGATAAAAAGAACGGCTTTTGAATACTAAAGGCCGTTCTCTATCTTTCTCTTTTTTACTTCCTTATCGTCCTTCAACGTTATAGACGCTATATGCCATATTAAATGTTCACTTCATTAAAATATCTTAATGACACAGCCTACTTTTATTATCATATAAATAACCAATAAAAAGCGTAAAATTGATCATGTTTATAGTTGCACCAGAATGAAAAAGTCCGTAGAATTCGGCCTTCACTTTACTGCTGAATTAGTGATCGGCAGTAATACTTAAAATAGGTTATTCACATAACCACAAAATATCGGAGTACGTTATGTCACTAAGTGCAGAACAGAAAGCTGAGATTGTAGCAAAATTTGGTCGTTCAGAAGGCGATACTGGTTCATCTGAAGTTCAAGTTGCATTGTACACAGTACAAATCAACCATCTTCAAGGCCATTTCAAAGAGCACATCCATGATCACCACAGCCGTCGTGGTCTACTACGCATGGTTAGTCAACGTCGTAAATTACTTGACTACTTAAAGCGTAAAGATGTTGCTGCTTACACAGCATTAATCGCAGAATTAGGTCTACGTCGTTAATTCGAAGTTAAACTTAATTCCAAAAAGAGCCTAAGGGCTCTTTTTTTGTGTCTATAATTTGATATTACAGGCAGCTTGAGATTGTAGAGTGTCTGCTCTTGCTAAGAATATGCAAAACATGACAACGACCAGTCAACAGCATTAATCGCAGAACTAGGTCTACGTCGCCTATATAAAACCCTCGAAGTTAAACTTAATTCCAAAAAGAGCCTAAGGGCTCTTTTTGTGTCTATAATTTGAGATTATAGGGAGCTTGATATTGTTAGGAATATGCA
>NZ_JBAKBA010000066.1:0-12387 GCF_038155225.1 Psychromonas arctica
TGGCTCCCTATGCATGCAGAGTAATTATTGAGCACCAAAGATCAACACGCCCTAATAAACAGTCGCCGTTTTATAAAAAATAAAGCACAAAAAATAAGTGAAACGATATCCGCTTAATGGTTTTGTTTCACAAACTCTAAAAACGCTCTATCTGCCTTAGATAAGTACCCTTTTTTTCTCCAAGCAATTGATATATCCAGAAAGATAGGCTCTTCAAAGGGAATAGAAACAATATCCGGTTCTTTTTCTGTCGCGAGTTCAAGCAACGCCGTTATTGCAAAATCACGTTTTACAATTTTAAGGATCACCGCCAACAAGTTAGTTTCAAAGGAAAAGTCGGCGGTTAATTTTTCTTGTCGGCAAATATCATCTAACTTTTCACGATGAAAATATCCCTTTTTAAACATCACCAATTCCTGCGAAAAGAACTCGGCATAAGTCAGTGACTTTTTACCCGCAAACTCATGTTCAGTATTCACCACAGCCACCATTTGTGAGCGAATGAGATGTTCAGAATCTAATGCTTCTGGTAAATTTCTCGCTTGGATAATACCAAGGTCAATTTCTCCATCGAGTAGCATTTTTTGTATCGATTGCGCACCGGCGTCAATAATAATCAGTTTTAATTTGGGATAACGACTTTTAAAGGCCATTAATACATCGGGAAAATAATAGCTTCCCATAATGCTCGGTACACCTAACCGCACTTCACCTTTTTCTAAACCTCTTAATTCTTTCATCGCTAAAGTGGCATCATCTAATTGCTGGATAATTTGTTTGGCATGCCCCAATAGGATTTCGCCTTCATGGGTAAGGGTTATTTTTCGTTCATTACGACGGAAAAGCTCCAGCTCTAGCTGCCCTTCTAATTTTTTAATCGCCACGCTTAAAGCGGGTTGTGCTATGTGTAACGCATTAGCGGCATGCGTAATGTTTTGATGTTTTGCCACCGCGGCAAAATAGGTAAGAAGTCGAGTATCCATGCTATAACCAAAAACTATTAAAGTGATAATTATTATATATTTTCACTATTGCAATGAACTTGCTACTGTTTCGATCTCGTTTCCTCTTGGTGATCACATCGATGATTGAATTTCGCAGTAAAGCTTATTATAAAGTCAGTGCCGCACTCGCTTTTGGCTCATTTTTAGTTTTTTGTAATCTGTATTTATTTCAACCTATGTTGCCCGTGTTAGCAAAAGACTTTGCCGTATCTGCAACACAAATTAATTGGTTACTCGCTGCTGGCACACTCACCCTTGCAATCATGCTACTACCATGGGCATTTGCTTCAGAGTTAATAGGTCGCCGTAAAATATTATTAATTAGTTTATTTTTATTACCCGTCATTGGTTTAACCTCGTTGTTAACAAACGACCTGGTACTTTTAATTATAAGTCGTGCATTAATGGGCATGGCATTAGCCGGATTTACTGCAGTCGCGGTCGCTTATATGGCAGAAGAATTTTCAGCTAAAGCATTTAGCTACGGGATTGGTGCTTATATCAGTGCAAATTCACTCGGTGGTATTTCAGGGCGAATATTTGGCGGCATGATAACCGATCATTTTAATTGGCAAACAGCTGTCGCTTGTATGGCGTTACTCAGTTTAGTCGGCGCAATATTAGTTGCGTTAGTATTACCTAAACAAAGTAATAAAACCGTAAAAAGTGTTCCCACCTCTCAATATCATCACGTTATTATTCAACATGTAAAAAATAAAAAGATTTTCTTCGCAATGTTAATTGGCGGACTTAACTTTGCGCTGTTCATGAATTTATATACGGTAGCTGGATTTCGATTAGTCAGTGAACCTTATTCAATGCCTGTGAGCATCGCATCGATGATTTTCTTATGTTACTTATCTGGTACGTTAAGCTCTCGATTAGTCGGTATTTGGTGTCAACGGTTTAGTCCTATTACAGGGATGTTCGCGGGGGCAACTCTAGGATTACTGGGTATGCTAGTGGCAAGTTATGATTCTTTAGTGGTCATATTAATAGGATTAAATTTATTGAGTTTTGGTGCTTTTTTCACTCACTCCCTTGCTTATGGTTGGGTGAGCCAGCAAGCTGAACATTCTAAATCTACCGCGACGGCTCTTTATCTCGTTCATTATTATGTGTCTGGCAGTTTAGGTGGTTTTTATCTGATGTATTGTTGGCAACATGGTCGTTGGACGCAGGTAATGATTGGGGCGAGTATATTATATGCCGTAATTTTTTGCTTATGTTGGCGCTTGGCAAGTTATACCCAAAAGCAAACGACGACGACATTACAAGTACAATAAATACCATCACTTAAGGTTCAAAGGCTTATTGTTGTCGTTATAATAGCAGTAGTGATGGTAATTGCAGTGATGAGACTTATAGCTATGATCGATGTAGTGATGATAGCTGGGACGGCGACAAAGACAGTCATTACAAATGAGAGCATTAAGAATACACTGTTTAACAGTCTAATTTTGTTTAGCTATGTTGCTTAGCTATCTAGTTGATCCACAGTAATAATAGGCAATGCACCATAGGCAACTTCTTGATAGGGATGAGCTTCTATCAATGCTGTTAGCACCGCTTTTAGTAGGCTTTCTTTACAAACCATTTCAACTCTATATTCATTTAATGCGGTTAATTGCTGCTGTTGACCAATATAAGGAGTGGCATTTTCTGAAGGTTTAAACTGTCCTTGCCCTAAAACTTGCCAAGAACATTGTTGATATTCTCCGACTTGTCCTGCACCTGCGTTAAACATGGCTGTTTTAACCGCTTCAAGGGATTCTTCTGGTACATAAAAGTGAATTTGATACAACATATCGGCCTTTCCTTTTTAGATGTCGATATTCGCTGATCAAAACGATGAGCGAGAGGATCTGCGGTTTACAACAGAAAACAGCAACCAACAAGGTAAGCAGACAAGTATAGTTGTCAAAATATCAAACCATGAATGATACTCGAGCTGAGTCATCACAAATCCATAAGCCATCATGCTTACAAAAGCGTAACAACCGACTTTAAAATTAACACTTAACAACGCAAATACGATGACAGCAACCGCCACCGTATGCGAACTAAAATTAGCCCCCATTGACTGCCACCAGCCAAAATACAGCTCTATAAAAGCAAAACCATAAGCATATAAGTAACCTGCTACAAAAGCGATAGCAAAGCTTTTTGTCATTGCAAAACGCAAGTAATAAACACCGCATAGCGCAAGAAGTGGTGAATATACATCAGCCATTATGGATAGCATTGTTGAGTCCTTTTTATGGCAATCGCACTGTATATAAACTGATTAAGTAAGAAGAATAATTAAGCATTTTTTTATAAAAACTTACTTAGCATACATTGCTTATCCTAATCGTTTGTCTTTTCTTGAGAGTAATCAACAGTATGGTCGCAGCTGTTCTGCTTTTCACAATCATTGATACCATCTGAATCAGTATCCCAACTTTTATGCATAGTGCTATTAGCCGTGATTTTATTCTTAATAGTAATACGTCTAAATGCTGCATGTTGAGCATCTTTTGGATCTAATGCCACCAGCTGTAATGTCACTTTATTCGACTGTGTTGGATAATCTGCTGCCGCTTGTTTAAGCCCATGACTTTTAAAGTGAACCTCAATAACCCCTTCTTGAACAAATACATTATCTTTGACAACGCTTTTCTCTTTAATAACTATCGCTTGTTCACGAATACGACTACCTAATAACTCAGATCTTAAATGTGTTGCTTGTTGGCTAGCAAAATCATAAGAAAACAACCCTATATAATCGAAAATACCACGACCTGCAGTATTAATAACAAAAGGCGCAGCGAAATAAGTAATGCCCACTCTATTGTCAGCTAACAAACTTAACTTAGACATATTTAAAAAGACGGAACCTCTTTCATAAACCGCTTTATCCTGACCATTAGTTGCCTCCTGTTCAGTTGCTTTTAGCTCAGGGGAAGAAACTAAGTCTTGATAATATCCACGAAGATAGATCTCTTGTTCGACTTGCTCTGCTTTGTCTAAACTCACTAGACGTTGATTATCAGGATACACAATCGAAACAGGATGAGGTTTAGATAACGACTGAAATATCATTTTTTCAGTTTTATCTTCACAGTTATTTTGATCAGCATTCCAATACCCATCAATGTTTGCGCAAGCCTCTGGCGTATTCGCTCTATTTTGCAAAAAATACGACACAATGACGATAACAACGAATACGACCAATACTTTACTCAAGGTTTTGAACATATTACTTCTCTACCGATAGATTAATGTCAGATAATACTCGTACAAACTCACTTGTTAGTGGTGCATGAATCTCGATTTTCTGCTCTGTTTTAGGATGGATAACACTTAAATAAGCGGCATGTAATAGTAAACGATGAATATCAAAGTTGTCTCTGAACATCGTGTTATGTTTACCATCTCCGTGTGAGGTATCGCCTACAATCGGGTGCCGTAAATGTTTCATGTGACGACGCAATTGATGTTTGCGTCCAGTTTTAGGCACTAGTTTCATTAATGAATAACGAGCACTTTGATAAGGACCAACGGCAATCGGCACTTCTGTTTGTGCTAAACAACGATACTCTGTCACAGCTTCTTGTGGCGGTTTAGTCATATCGGCTTTTTTATCTGCAATTTTGTCGTATTGATATTTCAGAGGATAATCTAACAGTCCTTGATCTAAGTGCCCTCGCACTACCGCAACATAACTTTTCTCGGTGGTTTGATCGACAAACTGTTGCATTAAATGGCGTGCGCTGTCTTTATCTAATACAAACAATAATACCCCTGACGTTGGTCTGTCCAAACGGTGCACTGGATACACATGTTGACCTATTTGATCGCGTAGCTTTTGCACAGCAAACTCAGTTGCATGAGTATCTAACCAACTACGATGAACTAACAAACCCGACGGTTTATTAATCGCCACAAGGTAATCATCTTGATATAAGATCTCTAATTCAGGGCTACTACTCTCAACCACAATATCTTGTTGCTCTTCAACCGTCGCCAGCATGGTATCGATATTATCAAGATCGTCTTCTTGATGGTCATGTAAACCTGGTTCTAATTCTGTTTGTTGTTTCATGTTACTCACTTGCAAATACATTGGTATAGAGAATGATAAAGCCATTTAGACTGACTTTATGCACATGCCTAAATAAGGCAGTTAAAAATTCGATTATTAAAAAGGTGATAAAAATTAAAAGATAATAACAATAACCACCACAAACTGCATGTTGCTATTGTTTCAAACTGAGTATTAGGATCAAAACAGAAAAAGTGGCATTAAACCATGGCTTGTAAAATATATTTATTTGATAAGCAACACAGTATTCAATAAGCTTTCTTATTAAAACCAGCACATCCGATATATTCATCCCATTTACTTTATGACTTTGAGAAATCCATTGCTTTGAGAAATCCATTACTTTGAGAAAACCATGCATCAACTTCTAACCAAAAAAATAAAGATTTTATTACTGCCATTCATTATTTTATCGAGCGCTGCTTTATCCAATACAATCTATGCAGACGATGGTATTCAAGAGCAAACCTTTGACCAGAAAGTTGATAAAGCAATAGCCCTCTCATTGGCACATCTAGAAAGCAGCGTCGCACTTATAAAAGACCCCACTTTATTTCCGACTTATGCTAACAAAGAATTGGCTTGGAATTTAAATACGTCTCATAAATGGACAGCTGGGTTTTATCCTGGCAGTTTATGGCAGGCTTACAAGCTAAGTGGTGATCAACGCTATCAAACTTGGGCAAAACAATGGACAGAGACTCTTGCAGATCAAGTTAATGATGATGGCAGCCATGATCTAGGTTTTAAGTTTATGTGCACTTTCGGCAATGCATTAGTATTTAGTGATGACATCGATAAAGAAAGTTACAAACAAACCATCTTAGCGGCAGCAGCAACATTAGCTAAACGTTACCAACCTAAAATAGGCTTAATAAGCTCTGATTGGGACGATAAACATTTTGAAAATTCGACGCCAGTTGTTAGCGACATTATGATGAATTTAGAGTTACTGTTATGGGCAGCAGAAAATGGTGGCGATAAAAAGTGGGCTGAATATGCGAAAATCCACGCACTAAAAACCTATAAAGATTTCGTTCGTGAAAATGGCAGTAGTTACCACATAGTACGATACAACAAAGATTCAGGCGCAATAATTAACAAAGGAACGCTACAAGGAGATGGCGATGAAACCACTTGGTCTCGCGGCCACGCGTGGATGGTTTATGGCATGGTCGTGATGTACCGCTACACTCAAGATCCAACGTATTTAAACTACGCTAAAACCTTATCTAACTACTTTATGTCACGACTTGCTGCAGATGGCATTTCGATGTGGGATCTTGATAGTAACATTTTACAACCTGACACCTCTGCATCAGCTATCTTTGCCTCGGCATTAATTGAAATGTCTGGTTATATTAAAGAGACTGGGCAACGTAAAAAGTTCACCAAGCAATATCATGTCATATTAAGCGCTT
The DNA here is from genome assembly GCF_038155225.1 of Psychromonas arctica. Taxonomy (GTDB): domain Bacteria; phylum Pseudomonadota; class Gammaproteobacteria; order Enterobacterales; family Psychromonadaceae; genus Psychromonas; species Psychromonas arctica_B. Next base: position 6,513 of record NZ_JBAKBA010000066.1, read on the forward strand.
TAATGAGTAAACCTTATTTCATTGAAGATACCAGCAAAGCCCCAATCATTGATAGATCAGTTCATTATTATACAAAACCAAGTGCTATTGATGTTCCAGCCAGCTTTACTGATTATTACTTCTTAGAAGCGCTGAACCGCTATAAGCAAAGACAGCGTCAAGAACACATTAATTAATGAATGAGAAAGCTTCATGTAAGGTCTAATGTAAGAGGAAGAATGACGTATCCTAATTAAGTACATTTTATTTTAACTATCTTAAGGGCTATAAAATCACTTTTTTAATTATATTGCTTAAAACCTAAAAAGTGTCAGATTACTTTACAGTTAATGTTAATTTACAAAATTTATAGTAAAAAAGAAATTTAAGATCAACATGATACAACTATGGCACTTTAATTGCTTTATATCTAATATAGAGTATTAATTTAATTAAGCTAAAGAATTGGAATATAAGTTATGAAAAAAATCCTCAGTATGTTTATTTTTTTATTAATGAGCGCTTCAGTTAATGCTGCTGCATTATATGATTCAGGGCAAGCTACAAAAAACAGCTACAAATGTGTTGCTGAAGGATGTATCGGGTCAACTGAATGGTGGGTTATTTCTGAATTTACAGCAGATCAAGATTGGGATATAACCGGATTTGAATTTTTTGCTACCGATTTTAATGACACCAACCCTAATGGAGCAGGTCTTTCAAATTACCTATCAACTAGCTGGGAAATAATTTCTGGTGATGACCCGTATGGGGCTGCTTTGTATAGTGGCACAACTAAGGCTTCAACCAGCGATGCCTATTCATTTACAGATAGATTTAATGATAGCTTTGACGTAGTTTCATTCTTAATCTCTGATTTAGAAATTCTACTAGAGAGCGGAACTTATTTTTTAGCTGAACATCATGACTTTAGTGATGAGTCTCAATTTACTGCATTAGAAACAAATGAGAAACAAACTTATTACCATACAGATAGAGCTGGTGATAGATTTACTGGCGATAGTACACACGTTGTACAAGTAATTGGTACCGTACCAGAGCCAGCATTAATCGCTATATTTGGTTTAGGTTTAATTGGTTTAGGTTTTTCTCGTAAAAAGAAAAATGTGTAAATTAATTAGCTAGAAATAATAAGGCCTCGCTTAGCGAGGCTTTTTTTTGCTCTCATTTTAATTTTCTGGTTCATCACAGATAAGTAACAATGGTTAAAATAGTAAAGTAATGGCACTAAGAAGCGTTAGATTAGAGGCTTTATATCAACAAAATTAAAAGCTTAGTATAAAGAACCCCCTGTTATTAACAAAAACATAACATCATTAGTAATACTAATAAGCTTATTTTTTAATACTTTAAATGACACTATTGAATTATAAATACATCACTCAGTATAAATCTTTATATTTATGACCTTTCAAAAACGATTACTTAAATAAACCTCTCTTCACCTATATCTATACCTTCGACTTAAACAATCATAATCAATAAAAATAGAGTAAATAGTTAATTATTAAATTTATCTAATTTTTAGACATACATATAGTTTAATTTTTTATGCTTGTGTAACATATATAACAACATGCAAATCAATTGCTTAATGCTTATTCGATATCTTTAATGGTGTGATGAATTTTATAGTGAGTAATCATAATAATATTTATTTTGTTGTTTTAAAATTTCTTTGAATAACAAATTTTTAATATATTTTATGATCCAACAGCCATTAATCGTGACCCAAAAAGGATTTCAAGCTATCAAGGATTGATTAAATATAGACAGACGGTTATCCTGCACCCTCAGGTAAACATATAATAAGACATTTAGGAGTTAGACATGACAAAACCAGTAATTGGTTTCATCGGGCTTGGCCTTATGGGCGGCAACATGGTTGAAAACTTACAGACTCGTGGTTTTCAAGTAAACGTAATGGATCTTAACAAAGATGCTGTTGCTAAAGTAATTGCTCGTGGCAATGCAACTGAAGTTGCTTCAGGTAAAGAACTAGCTGAAAAAAGTGACATCGTAATGCTTGCACTGACTACTTCAAAAGTAGTTGAATTAGTAGTTTATGCTGAAGACGGTATCTTAGCTGGTATGTCTGAAGGCAAAACATTAATTGACTTCGGTACTTCTATTCCAGATTCTACTCGTAAAATCGGCGCAGCACTTGCTGAAAAAGGCTGTGGTATGATCGATGCACCTTTAGGCCGTACTCCTGCACACGCTAAAGATGGTTTATTGAACATCATGGCTGCTGGCGATATCGATACTTTCAACAAAGTTAAACCTGTTCTTGATGAGCAAGGCGAAAACGTATTCCACCTTGGCGCACTTGGTGCAGGTCACACAACTAAGTTAATTAATAACTTCATCGGTATGACGACAGTGACAGCAATGTCACAAGCATTTGCTGTTGCAAAAGCTGCTGGTGTTGATGGACAACAACTGTTTGATATTATGTCTGCAGGCCCATCTAACTCACCATTCATGCAGTTCACTAAATTCTATGCTGTAGATGGCGAAGAAAAATTAGGTTTCTCTGTTGCTAACGCAAACAAAGACCTTGGTTACTTCAACCAAATGGTTTCTGACCTAGGTGGCGAGTCTCTAATCGCTCAAGGTACTTCTGCTAATTTACAAGCAGCTGTAGATGCCGGTCTTGGTCAAAATGACGTGCCAGTAATTTTCGATTACTTCAACAGCAAATTAGAGAAGTAACTCGAATACTAACTACATTATCTTTCTATGAACCGATAATATAGTGAGTAAATTAAACCATTAATTAGTGACTTAATTAATGGTTTAATTCTATCTTCATATCAATCATTAGTTAATTCAATTATAACCACCTCTTGCTCTATATGACTTGTGCTTGATGTTTTTTTTAAAATCATATAAATCATATATTTAAATAATATGTGAACTAAATCCTCTTATGCAACTTGTTCATTTTTGAATCAAAAAACTATTTTCACAATACCTTTCTATCCCCACTTATCGTATGTAATCTTTTATTAACTAATAATTATAACCATTGAATGTTCCTCAACCCACTGTCACCACTACTTTTATAATATTTTAAGTAAAAAAAGCACAATATTAATTTTGCTTCTATACTTAGGCAATAAAAAACTTATTCACGGAAAAAACAATCAAAACAAGTAAATCAATAGCATTAAGCTATCAACTTAATTGAATTAAACCATTTCACATTTAAGGTTTTATGATCAATAGTTAACCTATAGAAAAGAGATTAAAACATAAAGTTTCCCCCCAACAACAAAGAGTAGAGGATAAAAATATGTCAGAGAGTAAATGTCCAGTTATGCACGGTGGTGCAACAACAACTGAAGCAAATAAGGTTTGGTGGCCAAAAGCACTTAACCTAGATATTCTTCACCAATATGATACAAAGACAAATCCATTAGAAGCAGATTTTGATTATCGTGAAGCAGTAAAAACACTTGATGTTGAAGCGCTTAAAAAAGATATGATTGCATTAATGACAGACAGCCAACCTTGGTGGCCTGCCGATTGGGGTCACTACGGTGGTCTTATGATTCGTATGACTTGGCATTCTGCAGGTACTTACCGCATTTCTGATGGTCGTGGTGGCGCAGCATCTGGTAGCCAACGTTTTGCACCGCTAAACTCTTGGCCTGACAATGCAAACCTTGATAAAGCACGTCGTCTACTTTGGCCAATCAAAAAGAAATACGGTAACAAATTAAGCTGGGCTGATTTAATCGCTTATGCTGGTACGATGGCTTATGAATCAATGGGTTTAAATACATTTGGTTTTGCTTTCGGACGTGAAGATATTTGGCACCCAGAAAAAGACATCTACTGGGGTTCAGAAAGAGAATGGTTAGCACCAAGCGGTAGTGAAGGTTCTCGTTACTCTGGTGAGCGTGATTTAGAAAATCCATTAGCAGCAGTAATGATGGGGCTTATCTATGTAAACCCAGAAGGTGTTGACGGTAAATCAGATCCACAAAAAACAGCCAATGATATACGTGTTACGTTTGAACGTATGGCAATGAATGATGAAGAAACGGTAGCATTAACAGCCGGTGGTCATACTGTAGGTAAAGCACACGGTAATGGCGATGCTTCACAAGTAGAAGCGGATCCTGAAGGCGCTGAATTAGAAGACCAAGGCTTTGGTTGGTTGAATAAAACTAAACGTGGTATCGGCCGTGATACGGTTACAAGTGGTATTGAAGGTGCTTGGACATCTAACCCTACGAAATGGGATAATGGTTTCTTTGACCTATTACTTAACTACGATTGGGAATTGAAAAAAAGCCCAGCTGGTGCAACACAATGGGAGCCAATTGATCTTCCTGAAGATAAAAAACCAGTTGATGTTGAAGATTTAACTACACGTTACAACCCAATGATGACTGATGCCGATATGGCAATGAAAGTAGATCCTGAGTACCGTAAAATTTCAGAGAAATTTGCTCAAGATCAACACTACTTTTCAGAAGTATTTGCTCGAGCATGGTTTAAACTAACGCATCGTGATTTAGGCCCTAAAGCACGTTACATTGGTCCAGACGTACCAAAAGAAGAACTAATTTGGCAAGACCCAGTACCAGCTGGTAGTACTAGTTATGATGTTGAAGCAGTTAAAGCAAAAATTGCTGCAAGTGATTTAACAGTCAGTGAATTAGTAACAACAGCATGGGATAGTGCAAGAACATACCGTAATTCAGATAAACGCGGTGGTGCTAACGGTGCCCGTATTCGTCTAGAGCAGCAAAGAAACTGGGAAGGTAATGAGCCAGAGCGTTTAGCAAAAGTATTAACAGTACTTGAAGCAATCGCAACTGAAAGCGGCGCAAGTTTAGCTGACGTTATCGTCATTGCTGGTAACGTAGGTATCGAAAAATCAGCAAAAGAAGCTGGCTTTGAAGTAACAGTTCCGTTCTCAGCAGGTCGTGGTGATGCAAGTGAAGAAATGACAGATAATGAGTCTTTTGAAGTACTTGAACCTGTACACGATGGTTTCCGTAACTGGCAGAAGCAGCATTACACTGTAACACCTGAAGAAATGCTACTTGATAAAGCGCAGTTATTAAATTTAACGGCTCCTGAAATGACCGTGTTAATCGGCGGGATGCGTGTTATTGGGACTAACTTCGGTGGCACTAAACATGGTGTATTCACTGATAACGAAGGTGCATTAACGAATGACTTCTTTGTTAACCTAACTGATATGAGTAACTCATGGATCCCAACGGGCCGCAACTCTTATGAGATTCAAGATACCGCAACAAAAGCAGTTAAATGGACAGCGACGCGTGCAGACCTTGTATTTGGTTCTAACTCAATTCTTCGTTCATATGTTGAAGTTTATGCACAAGACGATAACAAAGAAAAATTTGTTAAAGACTTCGTGTCTGCATGGGCTAAAGTAATGAATGCAGATCGTTTCGACTTAGCTTAATTCGAGAATATAACCATCGTTATCAATTAACACTAACTGATAACAATGAGTTTAAACTCTGATGGCTAATTAAGAAGCTTGAAAAGCTAAAAACTAAAAATCCCTGATGTTCATTCATCAGGGATTTTTTTTAAAATTTTACTTATGACAATAGCTTATGTACGGTTAATTAAAGTATTAGATAGCTAATGCGATGGGTTACGCATTCTACTTTTATAAAGTATGGGGCTATTCATTAAACCACACAACAATTCAGTAAATTTAGAATATACGGTTACTTTTCCTATAGAACAGGCAAAGCGATTTTTTAAGGAAAATGCACCTTATACCAATCACACTAATTAACTGATCTATTTTATTTGTTAAAATAATACCATTCCGCCTAATTATGTGATCTAATATATTCAATTATTAACTAATTAT
>NZ_JBAKBA010000067.1:0-12221 GCF_038155225.1 Psychromonas arctica
ATACATTTCCACCATGCTGTTCAAAAATTACTCTTGAAAGATCAACACGCCCTAATGAAAGCGGAGTTATATTTAAAATCATAAGGCTATATATTTTACTAGTCAGTGCCGTTAGTTTTACGTAGTTCAAGGCGAATTATTGAGAGATAATTTAAGGCTGAAATCTACGGAAATAGCGGTGTTGTATCGCTTTGCTTTTCAAGAACGGAGGTTATTTATGAAATGGACTTATAAGTTGTCTATTTCTTAATAAATAAAGTAATTATCCATGACTACTGAGTGATCATTGAGTCATTATAAAAGTGGATGTAATAAAAATGTTGTCCTTGATAAACTTAATATATTAGTTTTTACTAGGTTTTAAAAATAAAAGCGGTATGAGTGCACGTAAGGTTGCTGATTAATATGATGTTCCTGAATTATTATTAAAAAATAAAATACACCATAAATAAATGTATAGATGGCTTTATTTATGTTTATTTATTTTTTCATCGAGCAATTTTTATGTGATTTTAAATTAGTTAAGCTATAATTCGCGCGCTTTGCTGTGCAATATGCAACTACAATTGGAATTATTGAGAAAAGAATGTCAAAACGTGATTGTTATGAAGTATTAGGTGTGACTAAAACAACATCTGAGAAAGAAATTAAAAAAGCCTATAAAAAATTAGCGATGAAATATCACCCTGATAGAAATCCTGATAACCCAGTTGCACAAGAAAAATTTCGTGAAGTGAAAGCTGCTTATGAAATACTAAATGATCCTGAAAAGCGTGAACAATACGATGACTTTGGACACAGTGCATTTGAAAATGGTCAAGCACGTGGTCGAGGTGGATTCGGACAAGGCGGTGGCGGTGATTTTAATGACATGTTTGGTGATATGTTTGGTCAACGCCAACAACATCAGCAACAACCTCGTCATCAACCACAACCTGAAAAAGGCTCAGATATTATTCTACAAATAGAATTAACATTAGAAGAGTGTGTGGAAGGTTGTAACAAAGAAGTACGTTTACCGAATACAACAAACCCATTAGCAGTTGTTGTTCCTGCTGGTATTAACCAAGGTCAGCGTGTTCGTATTGCAGGTCAAGGTAACCCTGGTACGTTAGGCGCACCGCGTGGTGATTTGTTTGTTGAAGTCGTGTTATTAGAGCATGATTTCTTCACGCGTAAAGGCAATGACCTATATTGTGATTTAGTCACTTCTTTCCCTGTTGCAAGTGTCGGAGGTACCGCTAAAGCCTCTACATTTACTGGGCACATTAATTTGAAAATACCTGCTGGCACACAAGTAGGGCGCAAGTTTAGAATCAAAGGTCGTGGTGTTAAAGCCATGAACAGCGATCAAGTAGGCGATTTAATTTACACTGTTGTCATTCCAACACCGACAGAATTAACTGAACGTCAGCATGAATTACTCACAGAACTAGCAGAATCAATGAATTAAGAAATAATTGGGCATTATTTTATGAAGCTACTACTACAGTTAATAAGAGATTATTGGGTCATATTATCATTAATATTAGCCACAATAATTACGTTTTTATCATTGACGCCAATGGCTCAGCTACCCGATGTACCTGGTAGTGATAAAAGTCACCATTTTATTGCTTATAGTGCTTTAATTTTTCCATTGATGTTAAAAAAACCAAACTATTGGTTTGTTATCGTCATCTTATTTACTATGTTAAGTGGTGCTATCGAATTAATACAACCTTACCAAAACCGTTATGGTGAATGGTTAGATTTGTTAGCTAATATTGGCGGACTCACTTGTGGCGGAACGTTAGCCTATGTTACTAACCGTTTTTTTCCAGCTTATTAAACGTATCTATATTAAGTGTTAATAGGTTAGAAAGTTTTTTTAAGAGTTTTTATAGACTTAAAAATATCATCAGCTCTCTAACCTATTAACCTTTTTTAAATTTAATTTATTTTATGAAGGTCAATTTTGAATAAAAATCACTGTGTCGTTATCGCAATTGCAGGGGCATCAGCCTCAGGAAAGAGTTTAATTGCACATACAATTTGTAATGAGCTTCGACAAGAATTAGGGACTGATCAAATAGGCATTATTTCTGAAGATGCTTATTACAAAGATCAATCGCACATGCCAATGGAAGAGCGTGTACAAACCAATTACGACCACCCAAAAGCATTTGACCATCAGTTATTAAGCCAGCATATAAAATCATTACAACACAACCAATCTGTTGAAATCCCTGTTTATAGTTACACTGAACATACCCGTACTGATGAAGTCATTAACTTAACACCTAAAAAAATCATTATCATTGAAGGTATTTTATTACTAACAGATTCGACATTGCGCTCACAAATTGATGCTAGTATCTTTATTGATACACCATTGGATATTTGTTTAATGCGTCGTTTAACGCGCGATATTATGGAGCGTGGTAGAACGTTAGATTCTGTGATGGCACAGTACAAAAAAACCGTAAGACCGATGTTCTTGCAATTTATTGAGCCGTCAAAACAACATGCAGATATCATCATTCCTCGTGGTGGTAAAAATCGTATCGCTACTGATATTTTAAAAACACGTATTAAATATTTATTGAATAAGTAATTTTATTTGTATGTAGACTTAAAAACGCTTCTAGAGTGAAGCGTTTTTACTTTCATTTCTAATCTCATTCCTGCTTTAGTGTTAACTCTGACTCTAGTGCTTCTATAAAGTCTTGTTAGTTTCTATTCAAATTTACAAATAAATCGGTACAATTACAGTCTCTCAGCAGATTAACACGCAAGTCACTGCTATTTATTATATCGCGACGATATAAGGTGACTGAGCAATTGATCTTTTAAGTAAGCTGCTTTTAAAACTCCTTTCTATCGTTTGCTCTATTTATATATAGGTGAACACATGTCTACAAGTCTATGGATCAAAAAACCACTTTCAATTTTTACCGCTAACCAACAAAATGCAGGCAATGGCATTGTTATTAAAAATGGCGTTATTATTGAACTTGTTGCAAGCAATCACGAACCGACACAACCTATTGATGCTATCTTCGATGCCAGCCAACACGTTTTATTACCTGGTTTAATCAATACGCATCATCACCTTTATCAAACACTGACCAGAGCTTTTCCTGATTCATTAAATAAACGTTTATTCCCTTGGTTACAGGCGCTGTATCCAGTGTGGGCAAAATTACAACCTGATATGTTACATGCTGCAACGGAATTAGGGTTATCGGAGTTATTATTATCAGGTTGTACTACTGTGGCAGACCATCATTACCTTTTTCCCCAAGCATTAACGGAAGCGATTGATATTCAAGTGTCAGCTGCGAAACTGATTGGTAATCGCGTCATGCTAACGCGTGGTTCCATGAGCTTAGGGCAAGACGATGGTGGTTTACCGCCACAATCTACAGTACAAAGTGACGCTGAAATATTGGATGATTGCCAACGTGTGATCACTCAATTCCACCAACAAGGCGAGGGCGCTATGGTGCAATTAGCATTAGCACCTTGTTCCCCTTTTTCTGTGACCACTGATTTAATGAAAGAAACGGCTAAGCTCGCCCGTGCAAATGGTGTACGTTTACATACACATTTAGCTGAAACTGAAGATGAAAATAACTTCTGCTTAAGTACTTTTGGTTTACGTCCTGTTGATTATTTAGAATCCGTTGGTTGGTTATCGTCTGACGTATGGCTAGCACATGGTATCCATTTTAATGATCAAGAAATTAAACGATTAGGGGCCGCAAAAGTAGGAGTCGCCCATTGTCCTTCTTCTAATATGATATTAGCTTCTGGTATTTGTCGAACCAAAGAATTAGAAGCCGCAGGTGTACACGTAGGACTTGCCGTTGATGGTTCTGCTTCAAATGATGGCTCTAATATGATTCAAGAAGTTCGTCAGGCATTGATGATTAATCGTTTACGCTATCAAGCGGATCAAGTCACTCATTTAGATGCCTTATTTTGGGCAACAAAAGGTTCTGCTCAAGTATTAGGTCGAGATGATATAGGGGAATTAGCCGTTGGAAAGCAAGCAGATATTGCTTTGTATAATTTAGATGAATTACGTTTTTCTGGGTCACATGATCCATTGGCTGCATTAATCTTATGTGGTGCTCACAAAGCTGATTATGTGATGGTTGCAGGCCATTGGAAGGTTAAAGTGGGGCAGTTAATTGATAGTGATATCGATGAAATTCAAGCTCGACACCGCGAAGCTGCATCAAACCTTATTTTATAGAGAGAGGCAAATAAGGTTTATAAAAATAGAAAATAAATTAGTTTGTTTATTAACTTAATAATAAACAAACTAATTAAAATATTCAGATTAATAATAGACAACAAACAGCTGAAAATTTCATAGGGATAATACAGTTTGCAAGGTATAATATGCGCTATTTTTTATTCAACAATTGCATGAGAGCGTCTATGTTCAGTTATTTTATCCCCACCGCCAAAGGGCTTGCGCCTTTATTAGAAGTAGAACTTAAAGATCTTGGTATTGAAAATACTAAGCAAATTGCTGGTGGTGTTAGCTTTGACGGTTCATTAGAGCAAGGTTACCAAGTTTGTTTATGGTCTCGTTTTGCCTCTCGTGTCTTACTTAAATTAAGTGAGTTCAAAGTTATTGACCCAATGGATTTATATCTTGGGTGTAGTAATATCCCATGGGAAACACACTTTGATGTTGATAAAACATTCTCAATTGACTTTTCTGGTAGTAACGACGAAATTCGTAACACACAGTTTGGCGCATTAAAAATTAAAGATGCGATTGTGGATCGTTTCCGTAAAAAGTTCGATGAGCGTCCTAACGTTGAAAAACGTGATGCAGATATTCGTTTTAATGGTCGTTTATTTAAAGATAAAGCGTCAATCTATCTGGATCTTTCTGGTTCACCATTACACCTTCGTGGCTACCGTACTATTGCTGGTGAAGCACCATTACGTGAAACATTAGCGGCTGGTATTATTAAACGTAGTGGTTGGAAAGGCGAAGCGTTATTAGACCCAATGTGTGGTTCAGGTACGTTAGTAATTGAAGCTGCGATGATGTCACTTAATATTGCACCAGGTTCTTTACGTGAAAAATTTGGTTTTGAGCAGTGGAAAAAACACGATGCTGAAACGTGGAAAACATTAAAAACAACGGCACAAGTTTATGGCAAGCGTGCTGTTAAAGACTGTTCTGCTCGATTCTATGCGTCAGATTTAAGCAAAGATATGATTGCCATTGCACGTCAAAATGCACAACGTGCAGGTGTTGCAGAGTTAATTGAATTCAGCGTACAAGATGCGAAAAAAGTATTACCGCCAGAAGAACTAAGCACAGGTATGTTGATTTCAAATCCACCATACGGTGAACGTCTAGGTGGTTTTAGTGACACCATCAGTTTATATACTGAATTAGGTCATCACTTTAAAGAGGCTTTTGCAGGTTGGAATTTAAGTATGTTTGCAATGGATACTGAATTATTAAGCTGTTTAGGAATGCGCGCAGGCAAGAGCTTTAAATTCTTTAATGGTCCAATTGAGTGTGTGCTTAAAAATTACAGAATCTCACCTAAACGTTTAGTGGAAGGTGTGGCAATTGTTGAAGAGGCACTTAAACCTGCTAAGCAGCCTAAACAGGCAAAAGCAGTTGAAGTGGTTTATAAAGAATCAACTGATGATAATCCATGGGGGACCATTACACCAACGCAAGAATTCCCAATGGCTGAAGAGTCAGAATCAGAGTTAGTATTTAAAGAAGTTAAGCAGATTAAACCAGCCATTTACGCTGAAGACTTTGCTAACCGTTTATTAAAAAACATGAAACGTTTAGACAAATGGGCAAAACGCGAAAACATTCAATGTTACCGTTTATATGATGCCGATTTACCGGAATATAACGTAGCCATTGATCGTTATAATGAGTATTTAATTATTCAAGAGTATCGTGCACCTAAAGAAATAGATGCACAAAAAGTACGTCGTCGTTTCTTAGATATTGTATCTACAACACGTTACTTATTAGATTTAACAGATGACCAACTGATCATCAAAGTACGTGAACGTCAGAAAGGGCGTCAACAGTATGAAAAACTAGACAGTAAAAAACAACGTTTAGTGGTACAAGAAGGTCCTGCAAAAATCATTGTTAATTTACAAGATTATTTAGATACTGGTTTATTCTTAGATCACCGCCCAACACGTTTACGTATTGGTAAAATGGCTGAAGGTAAAGATTTCCTAAACCTATTTTGTTATACAGCAACAGCTTCAATCCATGCTGCATTAGGTGGTGCTAAATCAACGACAAGTGTTGATATGTCTAATACGTATTTAAATTGGGGACAAGAAAACTTTACAGAAAATGGCATCAAAGGTAATCACGAATTTATCCAACAGGATTGTATTAAGTGGTTACAACATGCACATGAAATGTATGACCTTATCTTTATTGACCCACCTACGTTTTCAAACTCAAAACGTATGAGTGATGTGTTTGATGTACAGGATGATCACGTTGCGTTATTAACCTCTGCAAGTGAACGTGTTAACCCTAACGGAGAGATTATTTTCTCTAATAACAAACGTGGTTTTAAACTCGATATTGAAGCGATTAAAGCGTTAGGTTTTTATATTAAAGATATTAGTAAAGCATCAATACCGGAAGACTTTAAAGGTAATGAAAAGATACACCAATGCTGGTTGTTAACTAAACATAACTAGGTTGTAATAAAGTATGAGTAACGTTAAATTAAGCATGAAGAATTAATAAATCATGAGTTTATGTATTCTATATCATACAGATGGCTGCCATTTGTGTGAGCAAGCAATGGCATTGTTAGCGCAATGCCAAGTCGATTATCAATTAGTTGATATCGTCTTTAAAGCTGACTTAGTTACTTTATTTGGTACGCGCATTCCAGTATTAGAAAATGAAAAAGGCCAATTCTTAGATTGGCCTTTTGACTATTATAAAATTGAACGATTTTTATCCTACAAAGAGTAGGAAGTTCGCAGTTTATTTTAACCTTAATTTAACCTGCGATATAATAAAATATGTACATTAAACAAGAGTGAGTCAACGTGGCATTATTAACATTACATAACGCAGAACTAGCCTTTGGTGGCGGTGCATTATTAAATAAATCTAACATGGTTGTTGAACCGAATGAACGTGTTTGTTTAGTGGGCCGAAATGGCGCAGGTAAATCAACGCTATTAAAAGTATTAGATGGTCGTATTCAATTAGATGATGGCTCATTATTAATTAATAATGACGTAAAAGTCGCTCGTTTAGAGCAAGATCCCCCAACGGCGAGTACAATGAGTGCTTATGATTTTGTCGCCTCTGGTATGGAAAATGCGGGTAAAGTATTAAGTCAATATCACGAACAATTAAGCATCATTGCAGAAGATTGCAGTGAAAAACAACTGAATAAATTACAAAAATTACAAGAACAAGTTGACCAGTTAGATGCATGGCAACTTGATTCTAAAATTAATCAAATCTTAGATCGTTTAGGCATTGACCCTGAAATAACATTAGATCAGTTGTCTGGTGGTTGGTTACGTAAAGTGGCATTAGCTAAAGCGCTGGTAAACGACCCAGATCTATTGCTACTCGATGAACCGACTAACCATTTGGATGTTGGGACTATCGAATGGCTTGAGCAGTTCTTAATCTCATTTCAAGGTTCAATTATTTTTATCAGTCATGACCGTGAATTTATTCGTCGATTAGCGACACGTATTGTTGATATTGACCGTGGTAAATTAAGTTCATGGCCGGGCGGTTATGAAGAATATCTTATTGCAAAAGAAGAAGCATTACGTGTTGAAGACGAACAAAATGCTGAGTTTGACCGCAAGTTAGCGATTGAAGAAACCTGGATAAGACAAGGTATTAAAGCACGTCGAACACGTAATGAAGGACGTGTTCGTGCGTTAAAATCATTGCGTCAAGAACGTTCAGAGCGAACCAATGTTCAAGGTAAAGCTAAAATTATTGTTGATGAAGCCGCTCGTTCAGGAAAAATTATTTTCGAAACAGATTCATTAACCTATAGCTACGATGACTTATTAATTGTGCGTGACTTTTCAACAACGATCATGCGTGGTGATAAAATCGCATTGGTTGGTCGAAATGGTTGTGGTAAAAGTACATTACTTAAATTATTACTAGGGAATATCGAACCTGATCAAGGTACTGTGAAATGCGGTACTAAGCTAGAAGTGGCTTACTTCGATCAATACCGTGATGCATTAGATCCAGAAAAAACAGTGGTAGACAATCTTGCTGAAGGTAAGCAAGAAGTTGAAATTAATGGTAATAAACGTCATGTTTTAGGCTATTTACAAGATTTCTTATTTCATCCAGATCGTGCACGTACGCCAGTAAAAGCACTATCCGGTGGAGAAAAGAACCGTCTTTTATTAGCTAAAATATTCCTGAAGCCAAGTAATTTCTTGATTTTAGATGAACCGACTAATGATTTAGATGTCGAAACACTTGAATTATTGGAAGAGTTATTAGCCAACTATCAAGGTACTTTATTGTTAGTAAGTCATGACCGTAGTTTCGTTGATAATACCGTAACGCATACTTGGTTCTTTGATGGCAATGGTAATATTCAACAATTTGTTGGTGGTTATAGTGATGCTGTTCGCCATAAGCAACAAAGTGAAGCGTCAACACAGCCAATAAAAGTGGATAAACCAACGTCTGCTAAAGTTGAAAAAGCGGTAGTTCAATCACCTAAAAAGAAAAAATTATCTTATAAAGTTCAACTTGAACTAGATGGTTTACCGCTTGTTTTAGAACAATTAGAAGAACAAGTAGAAAATTTACAGGCAACCATCAATACACCTGAATTTTTTACTAAAGACAAAAAAGAAGCTGACCAATTTTTAGTGCAATTAGCAGAAGCAGAACAAAAACTAGAAGCTGCTTTTATGCGTTGGGAAGAGTTGGACGAATTACAAAACGGAGAATGATTTTCAGATGAAATATACTAAAAGTATCTCATTGGCTGCCTTATTATCAGCTAGTAGCGCTTATGCAACTACATTAACTTCTTATTATGAATATGAAATTATTGCACCTGATACAACAGGTAGTAATTATGGCCCTTATGCTTCTGGCATCACTGAAGATGATAACACATTTAGTGCCTACGCATTAAAAGCAAGGCTTGAACAAGACATCGATATTGGCTTGCCTTATACATTTAATCAAGAGTGTTTCTTGGATGATGAAGTATGTGAGGAAGTTTATAAAGGTAGTGAAAACTCTTCTAATTTAAGCTTTGAAAATGCTTATCAAGCGTGGCGTGCTGCGACGGCAAATATTAACCAAAGTATTATTGATCCCGAAAGTTATACAATGGGAGCAACAAATAATACTAAAGTTGAAGGGTTTGGCGACGATACAGAAGTTAAAATGACTGACGTTGTCACCATCGATGGTGCGCTGTTTGCCGTTGGTTATGGCTCTGCACCTTATAATGATGGTGTGCGTGAATTTGTACGACGTGGTTTTGTAACCGATCCAAGTACTAGTCTCGTGTCAGTTTCATTATTACCTGAGTTTGACGGAGATGAAGCTGAGGGGGTAGAAGGTGGTTTTTCTAGTGCTTATAAGATGCGTGAAGTCACTTATAATAATGGCACTGTAAAAAAATTAATCATAGGAAATTCAAGCGTATCATTAGCAGGTGGCGATAGTAGTTATTTCGATGCTTGTTATAACGAAGGAAACATTGAAGATCTCGATACGCTTAGTGAGTTAACTTATTGCCCCGGTTTTGATACACAAGCATGGGCTTGGGAATATAGTGGAACGGATTTATTCACAGAATCAGAGCTAACAGGGTTTACGCTAGCAACTGAGTGGTTAGATGATAATGAAGAGCGTGACTCGGGTAGTGATGTTACTTACAGCGCAGCGGCATTTGATATTAACAATGTTGGTATTGCAGTTGGTGTCTCATCATTTGAATATTCAGATAATGTTGAAGGTGCACGTCAACGCGCGATTATCATGACGCCTGATGATGAAGGCAGTTATGGCGTGCCAACGGAGCTTACACAAGCGACATCAGGTGTTAGTAATCAAGATGATACATTGTACAATACTTGGGCTAAAACCATTACCGATGATAATGTGGTGATGGGTAATCGTCAGTATGCTGTTTCTAAAAATATTAATAGACCTATTGAAATGTTTATTTATGATATTGATGATGACAGTGTGACTTTCCCATTTCTTGATAAAAAAGTATTAACAACCAAAGAACGTTTAGCAGGTACCAGTGCTGCTAATACGGGTGCAAATAGTCGTGGTTATGACATGAATAATAACGGTCTTGTAGTCGGTAAAGCAGATGCTTATGATGAAACGGATCCAGTCGTAAACGGCAGTGCTCGTATTCAAAGTGCATTTCTATATGATAATACAACGGGTGATAGCTGGTTCTTAGAAGACTTACTGTGTACTCAAACTGTAGATGAAGATGGTGTTGTTGAAGTAACACATCCATTAATTCGTTTACAAAGTGCAACGGCGATTAATGATAATGGTGTTGTACTAGCTGAAGGCTTTCAATACGATAGTATTAGTGACTTTACTGACTTGGTTGGTGCAACGCGTATATTTATAAAATTAACGCCTGATTTAAACTCTACACCTGATGATAGCCCTAACTGCTGGGTCTCTGATGCATTGATCAATAGCGATCAAAGCTTTGAACGTAGTGGCGGTGCAAGTTATTGGTTATGGATATTTGCTTTACCATTGATGTTAATACGTCGATTCAAAAGCAATAAATAATATAAATATTAATACGGTTGTTTAAATAATCAACTGTATGATTTAAGAGGCTTATTACTTAGATGTAATAAGCCTTTTTTTATTTTTATAATAAAAACATGAATAAAATAATTCACTTGTAATGAAAGTGTCACACTTAAGCTTCATATTAAGCAACATCGCTACGAAGCGTAATGAATATTTTGTTAAATCACAAATTAATGAAATACAAAAAAATTAAATTAACTTAGTAGAAAATGGAGTTTTGAATGAAACTTAAAATGTTAGTAGCAGCGGTTACTTTAGGTACTGCATCATTAATTTCAACGCCTGTTCTTGCAGCTGATCATGCTTTACCTACTTACACTAAAGTAAGCGGTATTTCTGGTAATCTTTCATCTGTTGGTTCTGATACATTAGCAAACATGATGACATTTTGGGCTGAAGAGTTTAAACGTCAATACCCAAATATCAACATTCAAATCCAAGCAGCAGGTTCTTCAACTGCTCCACCATCTCTTACTGAAGGTACTTCTCAGTTCGGCCCAATGAGTCGTCAAATGAAGTCTAAAGAAATCGAAGCATTCGAAAAACGTTACGGTTACAAACCAACGGAAGTTCGTGTTGCTATTGATGCACTTGCTGTATTCGTTAATAAAGATAACCCAATTGAAGGTTTATCAATTAAGCAAGTTGATGCTATTTTCTCTTCTACTCACAAATGTGGTAATGATAAAGACGCGACTCGTTGGTCTGATGTTGGCCTAGACGGTAACTGGGCAGAGAAAGATATCCAATTATTTGGTCGTAACTCTGTATCAGGTACTTATGGTTACTTTAAATCAAAAGCACTTTGTAAAGGTGACTTTAAAAACTCTGTTAATGAACAGCCTGGTTCTGCTTCTGTAGTACAGTCTGTCTCATCTTCACTAAACTCTATCGGTTACTCTGGTATTGGTTATAAAGTTGCTGGTGTTAAAGCGGTTGCGCTTTCTAAGAAAGGCGGTCCGTTCATTGAAGCAACAATGGATAATGCAATTTCTGGTAAATATCCATTATCTCGCTTCTTATACGTTTACGTAAATAAGCACCCAAACAAACCACTTTCTCCATTACAAGCTGAGTTCATTAAATTGATGTTATCTGAACAAGGCCAAGGAATTGTTGCAAAAGATGGTTACATTCCACTACCCGTTTCTGTAGTTGAAAAAGAACTTGCTAAACTAGGCCTATAATTTTCCTAGGAAATGATTAATTAGTCATAAATAATAAAAAACAGCGCTTAATAGCGCTGTTTTTGTTTATGGGGCAGATGCATAATGTGCTTAAAAAGAGAATTCAGTTAGAAAAATAATGTGATTATATCGATTACATTAAATAAGTGATCTAAATTTTACGCAGGAAAAATGACTTAGTTTAA
>NZ_JBAKBA010000068.1:0-10524 GCF_038155225.1 Psychromonas arctica
CACGCCTTATTAGTGTTAATTTTTCCTGCGCAATCTCTGATCACTTATTTAATTCGATTGGTATTAGCATTCACTTGTTGTACTCAGAGGCATTTTTTTTCTCTAAAGCCCACATCAAAATATAGCCAGTAGTATATTGCTTTTTAAAATATTATAAATGAGCATTAGTAGCATGGTAGATACCATTAGTGGGATTTAAGTTTTATCTGCTGGGCGTTTACTTGGGGCTATAAGTCTTTACTTTTTAATCGCTAAAGGAGTGGATGCTTTTTAATATTATTTGAATGTCGTATTTTGGATAGATTATTTTGAATGGCGTATTTTGAATAGTTTATTTTGAATAGCAAGAATGACGTTACTAAATAGGAAGGCAAACGTTACTCGTTCAGGTTATGAAAGAGAAAGGTTTTGATAAGCAAAGTGGCTTTAATAAAACGATGTTAATAAAGCCGTTTTAGTATTGATTAATCAGGTCTTTTAAAGCTAAAAGGGTCGGTAATTGACGCGTATTCACCACCGCCTAATCGGGCTAATGGTTTTAACTTATCCGCTGCAATATTGATACGATCTGGGTTTTCAGTGTTTAATATACTATCGTTAATGTACAACTGTTTCACTTCAACAAAAATTAAACTTTGTGGTAAATCGCCAATCTCTTTCACTTCATATAATTCACAACCGTAGGCAACATCACATTGGCTTAAACGTGGTAATGAAAAACCATCAAAGGCTGTGGTTGTTAATCCCGCTTCAGTTAACTCTGATTCTCCGTAGGCTAGTGTTGCGGCGGTTTTAGTGACTAATTTACCTTGATTATCTGATGCGATATGAATCACCATCTTTTTATTTTTTAAGATATTAATCAACGTATCTTTATCACCACCATCTGGCTTTTTAGTTAGCGATATCATTAAAATAGCGGGATCACTTGAGATGGCTGTGAAGTATGAGAAGGGCGCTAAGTTGTAATTATTTTCTTGATGATTGTCGTTGTCTGATTCGGTTAATACCCAAGCAATCGGACGTGGAACAATGGTTTGAGTCATCAAGTGGTAGCGTTCTGATGAACTGTAATCTGAAAAGTTAAGTTGCATATTTTATTCCATAGCCTTAATGATTATTGACGATAACTATCATGGGTCGTTCTATAAGTAGTGATAACAATACTGATTTCAACCAAGTTAAGATCAGATTGTGACGTTATTAACTGAGGCTTCATCGTGACATATTTTATTGGTTTTCTAAATAATTGAAATAGAAATGACTAGTGATAGGCAAATAGATAACCGTAAACATAAACATGCTTATGGTAAATAGAAAATGATAAACAGAAATTGGCATGTAGATAAAGAAGATAGATGTTGATGAAAAAGACGAATGCTAAGAGGAATTAAAGAAGTGAACCTGTTAATGAATAGATATCACCGAACCTGATGAGATTCGGTGATATTTTAATTAATTGTATAGAACAGCTGTATGCTAAAGCTGTTCTATACAATGCTATTCAGCGTACCAGTAACCTAGGTTAACTAGTTGAGTAAATAAGTTAAGTGCTTCAGGTTCATCTTTGAATAATTCAAGTAACTCACTGGCTGCTTCATCTTGATCACACAGGTATTGTGCAAGTTCAGTAAAGCCTGAAAAGTCGTAAACTTCGCCATTAATAAAGACTTGTTTAGGAGACTGTTCAAAATATACGGCACGTAATCCACCTAAACGTGTAAATTGTGCGCCATCTTCTAAGAATTCAATCACATCTTCATTTTCAAGTGGATGCTCTGGCATTGCAATATCTAAGTCATGCTTCGCTTCACTGATCATACGTCCAAACCATGGAATTAAATGTTCTGGTGTTTTACAGTTTTCTAACATCACTTGATGTAATTTAGCGAGCTCTGCTTCTTCAATACAACCTGGCTTTTCACGTACTTGCATTGGGATATCGGTGTAACGTAATGCATTTTCATTGTTATCAATATTGTAATCAGTGAAACTGCTTAATAGGTCATTTTGATCCGGTGCACGGAAACCAACGCTGTAGTTAAGTGATGGCTCAATAGCGTAACCTTCATGCGGGCAACCACTTGGGATATAAAGAATATCGCCTGGCTCCATTTCAACATCAATTGCGGCTTCAAAAGGAGCGCAATGTTTTAGCGCACCATGTGCAGCGAATTCTGGTAATGCTTGTCGAGCACCAACACGCCAATGACGTTTGCCTTCACCTTGAATAATAAATACATCGTAGTTATCAATATGCGGACCTACGCCACCTTTAGGTGTTGAGTAGCTGATCATCAGATCATCAATACGCCAGTTTGGTAAAAATCTAAATGGACGGACTAACTGTTGTGCATCTGGATGCCAATGGTCAACAGCTTGTACTAATAAAGTTGCGCCATCTTCTTCTAAACGTTCGAAGGTTTTAAACGGGCCACATTCTGCATGCCACTCTTCTTTTTCTAAATATACTAAGCGACTTTCCAAGTCTTCTTCCATTGCTAAACCCGCTAATTCATCTACAGCAATTGGATCTTGGAATTCTACAAAACCTTGTTTGATAAAGGTGGGTTTCTTTTGCCAGTAGGTATCTAAAAACTGGTTAATTTCAAAATTAAGTTCAAACATGGGGGAAAGCCTTTGAGTATAAAAATTATTTGGAGTGTAACAGGTCATTTATAAGCACGATAGTGATACAGCATGCAGCTTTGTATTATCTTTAAAGTGAATAATATTAAAAGCGTTGCTTTGTTTTTATTTGGTGAGTAACCTGATCTGCCGAGCTAAATAAATTAGCTTACTTATATTACTTTTTAAACAAATAGTTAAGTAAACAGCTAAAGCAAATACAGACAAGGAGAAGTAATGGAAAGGTCGATCAAGTTTGATAAAGTCACCGGTTTATTAGCCGGATTGACGATGGTGATGATTTGGTCTGGCTGGATTATTATTTCAAAATGGGGGCTTTCACGTGCATTAACTGTTTGGGATGTCACCGGTATTCGATTTGTAACGGCAGGCTCGATAGTGTTGATTTATGCCTTACTCAGTAAAACCTCTATTAAAGCGTTGTTTACGCCACGAATCATTCTTTGTAGTTTATGTTGTGGTTTGTTTTATGTGTGTGCGAGTTTGATTGGCTTGTTAATGTCTGATGCTGCCAATACTGGCGTTATTATTAACGGTTCGTTACCTATTATGTGTGCCGCCATTGTATTTGTCTGGAAAAAAGTGCGTTTAAACAACGCCCAATATGTCGGTGTTTTTCTTATTTTAGTGGCTAATTTTTTATTGTTTACCAGCACCGGTGGAGCAACATTAAGTGCATTATTCTGGTTATTGATGGCGGCCTTTGCCATTGCATTTTATTCGGTATCGATGAAAGTCTGGGGGCTAAACTTAAAGACAGTCATGATTGCTGTACCGCTTATTAACGCTGTATTCTTCACGCCAATTTGGGTTTTCTTACCAAGCCATATTAGTATTGCACCTATCGATGAAATCCTATTACAAGGCGTTTACCAGGGCATTATTGTTAGTATTATTGCGTTATTCTGCATGACTTATTCTATTAACAAGTTAGGCGCTGTTACCGCTTCAACTATTATGGCATTAGTGCCGGTAGTCTCAGTGTTATTGGCAATGGTGTTTTTAGAGCAATTAATGACGCTACAAATGTTAATTTCGATTATCGTCTGTTCGGTCGGAATTGCCTGTTATAGCGGCTTACAACCTTTCCTACTTTATCTTAAAAGAAAAGGCAGAAGTGAAGTATTGAGGAAATAAGAAATAACAATACGGGACATCGTTAGCAATAAAAAAGAGAACAAACAAAAAAGGCAATCCGAAGATTGCCTTTTATAAGTGATTAGGTCCTAACTTTCATTAAGCACTCTCATCTCGCTTTACGCGATTATGCCATTTTGTCTACTAACTCAATCGCTTGACCAATGTAAGAAGCGGGTGTCATTGCTTTAAGTTCATTTTTCACAGCTTGAGGTAGCTCTAGAGTATCGATGAACTCAGACATACCTGGGCCATCTACACGTTTACCACGAGTCAATTCTTTCAGTTTTTCGTACGGCTTTTCGATAGCGTAACGACGCATTACCGTTTGGATTGGCTCTGCTAGTACTTCCCAGTTTGAATCCAAATCTTTTAACATATTTGCTTCGTTTGCTTCAAGCTTGCTAATACCTTTTAAGCTTGCTTCGTAAGCGATAACAGAATAACCCATAGCAACGCCTAAGTTACGTAATACCGTTGAGTCTGTTAAGTCACGCTGCCAGCGAGAAACAGGTAGTTTCGCTGCTAGGTGATCAAAGATAGCATTTGCTAGCCCTAAGTTACCTTCAGAGTTTTCAAAATCAATTGGGTTTACTTTATGTGGCATGGTTGAAGAACCAATTTCACCCGCAATTGTTTTTTGTTTGAAGTGACCAAGGCAAATGTAACCCCATACGTCACGGTCAAAGTCTAAAAGGATTGTATTGAAACGTGCAATCGCATCAAATAGCTCTGCAATGTAATCATGCGGTTCAATTTGTGTTGTGAACGGGTTAAATGTTACACCTAGGCTAGTCACAAATTCTTCAGCAAAACCCTGCCAATTAACTTCTGGGTAAGCGCTAAGATGAGCATTGTAGTTACCAACAGCACCGTTTGTTTTACCAAGTTGTTCAGTTGCTTCAATTTGCTTAACTTGACGTTGTAGACGTGCTACCACGTTAGCGAATTCTTTACCTAGTGTAGTCGGTGATGCTGGCTGACCATGTGTACGAGACATCATCGGGATTGTTTTGTATTCAATCGCTTTTGCTTTAATTGCATCAACAATACGGTTGCAGTAAGGCAAGATAACGTCTGTTTTAGCAGTACCTAACATTAATGCGTGAGATAGATTGTTAATGTCTTCAGAAGTACATGCAAAGTGAATGAATTCAGATACTGCGTGTAGTTCAGCTACGTCTGCTACTTTCTCTTTCAAGAAGTATTCAACCGCTTTTACATCGTGGTTAGTTGTTGCTTCGATGTCTTTTACACGTTGTGCATCTGCTTCATTAAAGTTTGTAACGATTGCATCAAGGTGAGCATTTGCTTCAGCAGAGAAAGCAGGAACTTCTGCGATACCATCTGTTTGTGCTAGTTTTTGTAACCAACGCACTTCAACTTGTACGCGGAATTTGATTAAACCAAATTCACTAAAGATGTCGCGTAAAATTGCAGTTTTGCTACCGTAACGGCCGTCAACTGGTGATACAGCTGTTAGTCCTGAAAGTTCCATTTGTTGCTCCTGAGATGTAGGTTGTTTAAATAGGTTCTTCTGCTTCCCTGTAGGAAACGGTCATTCAAATATTTTCTTCGTAAACTCTTAACTGTGTTTGTAGTAAGTTATGTACGTAGTAAATTTTGTTTTGTTTGATGCACGATGGCTTTACGTGAAAGCAATAATTGACGACGTTTGCCGCCAACTTGACGCCATAATACGGCCGCACGAACACCGGCTAATAATAATGCGCGAATTTTATGCTGTGTATGGTCTTGTTGCAAGTATGAAGGGTTACCATTAACTTGGATTTTAGGACCTAGGTTACTGATAAGATCTTTATAGATAGAGTCTAAGTTGCTTAATACACTACTATCATCAATTTCAAAGTGTGCTAATTGACGATTAACTTGGTTAATACGTTCGCCTAATAGGTTTAATGAACCTGGGTTCGCTGATAGCTTACGTTCTAATGCGATTAAACCCGCCACATATTTAGTCACTTGCATGTTACGGCTACCATCAACATTATCTAGTTGTGCTACAACCGTTTTATAACCTAATTTTAATGATTCATGACCACCAAATATTTCCAATGGTGCCGCACTATCTGTGCGAACAATAGAACGTAAAGAGGCATTGAAAGCAACCGCATCAGGACAAATACCTTTGTTAGCTATTTTATCAACCAGATAGGCGGCTTGGCACATTGCAGCAAAAGCAATGCTACGAGATTCTAACGTTTGGAATGACATAATGGATACACTTCTAATTTGAATTAATGTTGCTCAGTTTGCTTAAATAGAAATAGGTTATTTAAAATTTAACTTAAAACCTATTTCTAAGCACCGTGGCTTCTTTATGCTGCTTTAGTGATTGCTATTTTTAGTCCAATATTACTTTTGTAAATGTTGGTCAATGATCGCGCCGCCTAAACAAACATCATCAATATAAAATACTGCTGATTGGCCTGGTGTTACCGCTGCTTGAGGTTGTTCAAAGATAACCTCTAATGTGTCGTCATCAATTGGATTAACGGTACATGGAATATCAGTTTGGCGGTAACGTGTTTTAACCGTACATTTAAAGCTTTCTTTTTTAGGTGTTCTATCAACCCAATCACATTTTTTAGCAATTAAACCGTATGAAAATAAAGCTGGATGATCCGCACCTTGAGCAACTAATAAACGATTGTTGTCCATATCTTTACCGACAACGTACCATGGGTTTTCATTTGAGTTTTGTAAACCACCAATACCTAAGCCTTTACGTTGGCCTAAAGTGTGGTACATCAAACCTTGATGTTGACCAATCACTTCATTTTCAGGCGTAACAATATCACCTGGTTGCGCAGGTAGATATGTTTGTAAAAAATCAGTGAATTTACGTTCACCAATAAAACAAATACCGGTACTGTCTTTTTTATTGTGCGTCACTAAGTCTTGCTCTTCAGCAATACGTCGTACTTCTGGCTTTTCTAATTCGCCAACTGGGAACAAGGTTTTCGCTATTTGCTCACCACCGACTGCATATAAAAAGTAACTTTGATCTTTATTGTTATCAAGGCCACGCAATAACTGTGCTTTGCCATCAACATCACGGCGACGACAGTAGTGTCCCGTTGCAATAAAATCAGCGCCTAAGTCTTCAGCAGCAAACTCAAGAAAAGCTTTAAATTTAATTTCTTTGTTACACATAATGTCTGGATTAGGTGTGCGGCCAGCTTTGTATTCTTCTAGGAAATGCTCAAAGACATTATCCCAATACTCTGCTGCAAAGTTGATGGTATGTAACTTTATACCTAATTTATCGCAGACGGCTTGTGCATCTTGAAGATCCTGAGCGGCTGAACAATACTCATCAGTATCATCTTCTTCCCAGTTTTTCATGAATAAGCCTTCTACTTGATAGCCTTGCTGCTGTAATAAATAAGCAGATACTGACGAATCAACACCACCGGAAATACCGACGATCACTTTAGTTTGGCTATTGTCTTTCATAAATTATTCTCCAACAAATTGAGGGCCAGATTTTAGCAGAATTTAGCGTCAATTAAACTAATAATGTAGAGAAGGAGGAAGGAATATATTTGTTAAGCCTAATTTATTTTTTAGTTTGAATTTTATTGCATTTTAATTAATTAAGCAGATTGTTTGATCTACTTAAAAATAACCATAAAGTATTATTATATGATAATGAGGCTGGGGTCATAGTTTTGATACTTGTGGAGAATAACCTTGTTAATTTATAACCTTAAATGGGTAGACTAAAAGAAGAAAAAAGCACTGACATTGCTTTTAAATTATTTAAAAAGTTATGAAAGGAATTATTTATGAGCAAGCTTGGATTTAAGAATATTTTAATTGTAGTAATAACTGGGTTACTTATTTTGGCGTTAGGGATCACTTGTTATATTTCAATTAATAAATTGGAAGAAACGACTAAAACCACGCTTATCAATAATATTATTAGCTCTTCTCAATATGAAGCTAATAATATTAAAAGCTATATCGCTTCTTATTCTTCTCCTGTTACTCATTTAGCTGAATTGTACAAAACAAACAATTATCAAACGGGTCATGAAAAATACATGATGCTGACTAAAACCGTGTCTGGTATCAGTAAAATAACATTAGGTTTGGATGATGGGCGCTCTTATACGTCAAGAGAGTCAAAGTCATTTCCTGGTGGTATCGGCATTCCATCTAAATATGACCCTCGAACACGTTCTTGGTATCAATTAGGTAAACAAAGTACTGATTTAAAATTAAGTGACGTATTTGCGACTAAGGAAGGTGCATTACTTTTACTGGCGGTTCATTCAATTGATGGTGGGGTATTAGCATCCGATGTTCGATTAACCTATCTACAAACACTCGTTGAAGGTGTAAACATTGCCGACGATGATATTGCGATTCTTGTGGATCATAAAGGAATGGTACTCGCCTCAACCAGTGAGATAGCAAAACCACAAGAGCAAGTGCAAGATATTGAAGATCTAAGTGATTTTTCTGCAAAAATGTTTAATCAAGAACGTATTATTGAAGATATTAAACTTGACGGTAAACCCAGTGTAATGGTCTCTACTAGTGTCCAGCTCGAAGGCAGTGAACCTTGGTACTTAATGGTTGCAGTAAAAGATGAAGTGGCTTTTTCAGCTGTCTCCGATGCGACATGGGAATTATTCTTTTGGGTTTTAATTATCGCTGTATTATTTATCTTTATATTAATTTTGGTGCTGAATCGTATTTATCAACCGGTCATTGCATTAAAAACATTAATTGGCAATTTATCTGATGGTAGTGGTGATTTAACGCAGAGGTTAGCAGTTAATTCTAAAGACGATCTCGGCCAAATTGCAATGAATGTGAATGCCTTTATTGAAACACTACAGTTGATGATGCTAGACGTGAAACGTGTCAGTGGTCGGCTATCAGAGGGAGTTGAAGTCTTAAAAAATCATTCTGATAAAAGTGCGGATATATTGTCTCAGCATCAGCAAGAAACAGAGCAAGTGGTGACTGCCGTTGAGGAACTAAGCGTTACTGCTGAAATGGTAGCAAATAATGCACAAGAAACAGCTCAATTTACACAAGAGGCAAATAATTCAGGTGAAACGTCCAAGGGAATTATTGCTAATGCGCAAGTAAGTTTACAACGTCTGTCTAAAGAAGTTGAAAATGCAACGGTTAACGTAGCGAATATGAGCCAAGAAACGCAAGATATTAGTTCAATTTTAAGTGTGATTGGTGCGATTGCCGATCAAACAAATCTATTGGCTTTAAATGCTGCGATTGAAGCTGCTCGAGCAGGTGAGCAAGGGCGTGGTTTTGCTGTGGTTGCCGATGAAGTTCGCGCCCTCGCTGCACGTACACAAACCAGTACGGGTGAAGTTGAAAGTGCATTGGTAAAACTGCAACATGAGTCTACTTCAGTTGTTAGTTCAATTGGCAGTACTCGTGAAACCAGTCAACAAACAGTGACTGAAGCAGCGAGTGTCGCAGATAGCTTAGAGGTGATGAGCGGGTTTGTTTCAAAAATTAATGACTTGAGCAATCAAATCGCTTCATCTGCTCATGAGCAAAATAGTGTGATTAGGGAAGTGAGTCAAAATATGTCACGTATTCATAATATTGTTCAAGAATTGACAACAACAGGGGCTAACGTAAATGAAGAAACCCATCATATCCATGAAGTTAATAACCAACTACACAGTATTGTTGATCGCTTTAAACTAGAAAAATAAAGTGAATATATATCCGTTACTGTTCAATATGCTTTATTCAGTCGTTAGCTTTGATTCCAAATTAAAGCGCAACATGATGACAATGGCGAGTCCTTATCGAAGGTTGCAACGCAGAGTTAGTTTTCAAGCTAACGACCCAGAGGGCAAACTGTGAAGTAAACACCTTCGTTGTTAGAAAGTGTCGATTTAACTCGTTAGATCTTTCCCTTTCTGGCTATATTGGCTCGCTTCACAGCTTGCTGAATGTTGCATCTTGAATGCTAACAGGTATATCAGCTTGGATAATGAGATTTTCGTTACCATTATTCAAGCTGAGGTTCTTAATAAAGCTCTTTATAGAGTTTGCTTCACTACCAATCTGCTTTAGTCATCTATTTTTTAATCATTTATTTTTTTAATTTCTTTCTTTAGCTACTTATATTGCAGCTTACTTCTTATTTATAGCCATTTATTGTTATTCAACTAATTCTGGACCCACTCGCAAGCTTGCTTCTTCTGCATCAAAAAACTCTTTTTCAACGAGTAAGTTAGTTAATTGCTGTAATGTTATTTCTTGCGTATTAAGTAAGTTAAGTAAGCGTTGTTGGCAATGTTTAATGATTGATTCTTGGGCTAACGGTTGGTATTCACGACAAAAGTATAATGGCGGTAAACCAAATGCAAAGGCGGTTAATTGTGCGAGGTGCATTGCTGGTAGTGGTTGAATGATTTTTTCTAGTTGTATTGAAATCTCGTTAACATCATCTGACATTTAATATTTGCTCATTTAAGGAAAACTACCACTGACTCTACCTTAAAAATGTCGGTAAGTCCTTGGTAGTCGGTAATAACGCGACCTGAGTTATTGAATATTCTGTATTATTTATAAAGTTAACATTCATATAAAAAGTGAATCGTCGCAGGTATAGCGAATAATTTATTGTGAAGTTATTGTCTGTGGGGCGTTTAGTTTAAAGTTATATGGAAATACTATATGGAAATACTATATGGAAATACTATATGGAAATACTAT
>NZ_JBAKBA010000069.1:0-9641 GCF_038155225.1 Psychromonas arctica
TTAGCTCGTCGGGCTCAGCTCTTAATAAACAGGCGAAGGTCGGAAGTTTTTTAATTCTACTCTCGCAACCAGTTCTATAAAGTAATCTTTGATTACTTTATAGGTAAGTTTAAGAGATGAAACATTATCTCCTTACCACATTCGATATTGTAGTTTCCTATCGCAATATCTGTTTGATTTAATCAAACAAAACGAATGAAGCTCCAATTTATTGGGGCTTTTTTGTTATTTGCGTATTTGGTTTTTGTTTAAAATACGTTTTACTGACAACTTATGTTTATCAAAAATAAACATAAGTTGTTATTTAAATAGGGCTATATGCCCTTTTTTTGTTTCTGAAAGGGGATAGATTTGGCAAGTTTAGAAGAGCGTCTAACTGAAATGTTAGCGCCAAGTGTGGAAGACCTTGGCTATGAATTAGTTGGAGTTGAATACGTACGTGCGGGTAAACATTCAACATTGCGTGTTTATATTGACCAAGAAGAAGGTATTTTGGTTGATGACTGTGCAGCAGTGAGTCGTCAAGTCAGTGCTATTATGGATGTTGAAGATCCAATCACTAACGAGTACACACTTGAAGTATCGTCTCCAGGTATGGAAAGACCACTATTTAACGCAGCGCAATATGCCGCGTTTTTAGGTGAAGAAGTAAAAATACAGCTGCGTATGCCGATTCAAAATCGCCGCAGATGGAAAGGTGTTATTAGTAGTGTAGACGGTGAGATTATTTCCGTTTCTGTTGAGGGTAAAGAAGAGCGCTTTGCGCTGAGTAATATCCAGAAAGCGAACATAGTTCCAAAATTTGATTAATTAAGGCGTTAAAAATGAATAATAAAGAAATTTTATTGGTTGTTGAAGCTGTTTCAAATGAAAAAGGCTTACCAAGAGAAGCGATTTTTGAAGCATTAGAAAGTGCACTGGCTATTGCAACTAAAAAGAAATACGAATTAGAAATTGAAGTACGTGTTGATATCGACCGTGAAACGGGTAATTTTGATACATTCCGTCGTTGGTTAGTATTAGAAAGTGAAGCAGAAATGGAAAACCCTTCAAAAGAAATGACATTTGAAGCTGCACAATATGATACTCCTGAAATTCAAGTCGGTGAATATATTGAAGACGAAATTGATTCAGTTACTTTTGACCGAATTACAACACAAACTGCAAAACAAGTTATCGTACAAAAAGTACGTGAAGCTGAGCGTGCACAAGTTGTTGCTCAATATGCAGAAAAAGAAGGTGAGTTAATTACTGGTGTTGTTAAACGTATGACACGTGATAGCATTTTATTAGACTTAGGTAACAATGCTGAAGCGGTTATTTTCCGTGATGAAATGTTACCTCGCGAAAACTTCCGCCCAGGTGATCGTTTACGCGGTTTATTATTTGCTGTACGTCCTGAAGCTCGTGGCGCACAATTGTTCATGACACGTACACAACCTGAAGTGTTAGTTGAGTTATTCCGCTTAGAAGTGCCTGAAATCGCTGAAGAGATGATTGACTTAATGGGCGCTGCCCGCGATCCTGGTTCACGTGCTAAAATCGCAGTGAAATCAAATGACCAACGTATCGATCCTATCGGTGCTTGTGTTGGTATGCGTGGTGCACGTGTGCAAGCCGTTTCAAATGAATTAGGCGGAGAGCGTGTTGATATTATCCTGTGGGATGAGAATCCAGCACAATTTGCAATTAATGCGATGGCACCTGCTGAAGTCGCTTCAATTGTTGTTGATGAAGATTCGCACAGTATGGATATTGCTGTAGAAGATGAAAATTTAGCACAAGCAATTGGTCGTAACGGTCAAAACATTCGTTTAGCATCTCAACTAACTGGTTGGGTATTAAATGTAATGACAGTAGCTGAATTAAAAACTAAACATCAAGCTGAAGCAGATGGCGTTATTTCGTTATTTACGTCAGCATTAGAAGTTGATGAAGACTTTGCTGGAGTGTTAGTGGAAGAAGGCTTTAGCTCTTTAGAAGAGATTGCCTACGTTCCTGCTGAAGAGTTATTAGCGATTGATGGTTTTGACGAAGACATGGTTGAAGAGCTACGTACTCGTGCTAAAGATGTACTAGCAACAAAAGCGCTTGCTGAAGAAGAAAGTCTAGAAGGTGCAAAACCTGCTGATGATCTATTGGCACTTGAAGGCTTAGAGGCACACCTTGCATTTGTATTAGCAAGTAAAGGTGTGATTACATTAGAAGACTTAGCAGAACAAGCTGTTGATGATCTACTAGAGATTGATGAAAAACTAGATGCAGAAAAGGCAGCGGAATTAATTATGGCTGCTCGTAACATCTGCTGGTTTAGTGAAGATGCGTAATAGCGTCAGTATGGAGAAATAAATAATGTCAGAAATTCTATTAAAAGACCTCGCTAAAGACTTAAACAAATCTGAAGATGTGTTAGTTCAACAGTTTGCTGCTGCAGGTATTACTAAAAAAGCTAGCGACAAAATAAGCGTTGAAGAAAAAGAAAAGCTAACTACTTATTTGCAAAAGCAACATGGTGGCGAGCAAAAGCAAAAAATGACTTTACAACGTAAAACAAAAACAACGTTAAATGTTAAAGGTCAATCAAACGCTGTTAATGTTGAAGTACGTAAAAAACGTACTTTTGTTAAACGTTCTGATGAAGAGATTCAAGCAGAAAAAGCGGCTGAGCAAGCAATAAAAGAAGTAGAAGAAGCTAAAATACAAGCAGAGTTAGATGCTAAAAAAGCACAAGCTGAAAAAATATTAGCTGAAAAGTTAGCTGCTAAGAAAGAAGCTGAAGAAAAAGCAAAATTAGCAGCAGTAGCTAATAAGCAAAAACAAGCTTCTACTAAATCTGTTAAAACAGAAGAGCAACTTCGACTAGAAAAAGAGCAAGCTGATTTGTTGAAAAAAGCAGAAACAGAAGCATTAGCTAAAGCTGAAAAAGATGCGGTTGAACAAGCTGAACTTGCTAAGAAATTAGCAGAAGAAAATGCAGCTCGTTGGGCAAAAGAAGAAGCTGACCGTAAAGCAGCTGAAGGTGCAGATTATCATGTGACTACATCAACAGAAGCTCGAGCAGCAGAAGATGCTGTTGATACAAAAGCGGAAGGTCCAACACACCGTAAGAAAAAGAAAAAAGCACCTGCGGCTAAACCACTTGAAACAGTTTATAACCGTCGCGGTAATAACCGTCGTGGTAAAAAAGGTTCAACTGCAACGCCACATGCACTGCAACAAGCATTTGAAAAACCAGCTGCTAAAGTTGAACGTGATGTTAAAATTGGTGAAACAATTTCAGTTGCAGAACTAGCTAATAAAATGGCAGTTAAAGCAACTGAAGTGATCAAAGCGATGATGAAGATGGGTGCTATGGCAACTATCAACCAAGTTATCGACCAAGAAACAGCCTCTATTGTTGCTGAAGAAATGGGCCATAAAGTAATTCTAACGAAAGAAAATGAGTTAGAAGAGTCTTTAATGGCTGAAGCACAACAAGGTGGTGCTAAAACATCTCGTGCGCCTGTTGTAACTATCATGGGGCACGTTGACCACGGTAAAACATCACTACTAGATTATATTCGTCGTGCAAAAGTTGCTGACGGTGAAGCCGGTGGTATTACTCAGCATATCGGTGCTTACCATGTAGAAACTGATAAGGGCATGATTTCATTCCTAGATACTCCAGGACATGCTGCATTTACATCTATGCGTTCTCGTGGTGCTAAAGCAACGGATATCGTTGTCCTAGTTGTTGCTGCTGATGATGGTGTTATGCCACAAACAATCGAAGCGATTCAACATGCTAAAGCTGCTGGTGTTCCACTAATGGTTGCTGTGAATAAAATCGATAAAGAAGGTGCAGATTTTGACCGTGTTAAAACTGAACTTTCACAGCACGATGTTATTTCAGAAGAATGGGGTGGTGAAAACATCTTCTCATTCGTATCTGCAAAAGTAGGTACTGGTGTTGATGCGTTATTAGATAGCATCTTATTACAAGCTGAAATGTTAGATTTAGAAGCCGTTTCAACAGGTCCTGCATCAGGTGTTGTTATTGAATCTCGTCTTGATAAAGGTCGTGGTCCAGTTGCTTCTATTCTTGTTCAACAAGGTGAACTTAAGCAAGGCGATATCGTTCTTTGTGGTCTTGAGTACGGACGTGTTCGTGCAATGCGTGACGAAAACGGTAAAGCGATTGAATCTGCTGGTCCATCTATCCCTGTTGAAGTATTGGGTTTATCAGGTGTACCACAAGCGGGTGATGAAGCGACTGTTGTTAAAGATGAGAAGAAAGCACGTGAAGTTGCATTATACCGTCAAGGTAAATTCCGTGATATCAAACTTGCTCGTCAACAAAAAGCGAAACTTGAAAACATGTTCTCTAACATGGAATCAGGCGATGTATCTGAACTTAACTTAGTACTTAAAGCTGATGTTCAAGGTTCATTAGAAGCAATTTGTGAGTCACTAAACAAACTATCTACAGATGAAGTTAAAGTTAACATCATCGGTCGTGGTGTTGGTGGTATTACTGAAACTGACGCTTCATTAGCATCAGCTTCTGGCGCAATCGTAATCGGCTTTAACGTTCGTGCAGATGCAACAGCACGTAAGTTAATTGATAACGAAGCGGTTGAATTACGTTACTACAGCATCATCTATGATCTAATTGATGAAGTTCGTGCTGCAATGAGTGGTTTATTAGCACCTGAATTCAAACAAGAAATCACAGGTATTGCTGATGTACGTGAAGTATTTAAATCTCCTAAGATCGGCGCAATCGCTGGTTGTATGGTGACTGAAGGTATTATCAAACGTAACAACCCAATTCGTGTTCTACGTGAAAACGTGGTTATTTACGAAGGTGTGCTTGAGTCACTACGTCGCTTTAAAGATGACGCAACTGAAGTTCGTAACGGTGTTGAGTGTGGTATCGGCGTTAAGAACTACAATGATGTACGCGTAGGTGACCAAATAGAAGTATTTGAAATTATTGAAGTAAAACGTACTCTTTAATTTTAAATCTTAATAACTATTAAGAATGGGGGCTTATGCCTCCATTCTCATTTAAAACAACGCTTAATTTGCGTTGATTAGGAGTTACAAATGGCAAAAGAATATAGCCGTGCTTCTCGAGTTTCTCAGCAAGTACAAAAAGAACTTGCTCGAATCTTACAACAAGAAGTTAAAGATCCACGCATTGGAATGGTTACCATTTCTGGCGTTGATATTACACGTGACCTTGCTTATGCAACGGTATATGTGACCTTTTTTACTGTTGGTGAACAAACAAACGATGAATCATTAAAAGGTTTAAATGCTGCTGCTGGTTACGTCCGTCGTTTACTGGGTAAAGCAATGAAGCTACGTATCGTTCCTGAAGTACGTTTTTGCTTTGACGAAACACTGACTGAAGGCTTACGTATTTCAGAGCTAGTGAGTGGCGCAGTAAAAAATGACAAAGTTAAACTAAAAGAAGCTGGTCGCGAAGAAGAAGCGCTAGAAGCAACAGAAGAAGAGGAAGCGAAGTAATGGCAAAACGTGGAAAGGGTCGCCCGATCAATGGCATCGTATTATTAGATAAACCTACGGACATCAGTTCCAACCATGCTTTACAACGTGTAAAACGAATTTTCTTTGCTCAAAAAGCAGGTCATACCGGTGCCTTAGACCCATTGGCAACGGGTATGCTACCTGTTTGTTTAGGTGAAGCGACTAAGTTCTCTCAATTTCTATTAGACTCAGACAAGCGCTATACCGTAACTGCTACCTTAGGTGTAAGAACTGATACCAGTGATTCTCAAGGTGATGTAGTTTGTGAAAAACCTGTTTCAGTCACTCAAGCACAACTTGATGTTGCTCTTGATACGTTCCGTGGTGAAATTGAACAAGTTCCTTCTATGTATTCAGCCTTGAAATTTGAAGGTAAGCCTCTATATAAATATGCACGTGAAGGGATTACGATTGATCGTCCTGCACGTCCTATTACTGTTTATGAAATCAAGCAATTACGTTTTGAAGATAATGAAATTGATTTAGATATTCATGTTAGTAAAGGGACTTATATTCGTACTATTGTTGATGATTTGGGCGAGTTATTAGGTTGTGGTGCACATGTCTCGATGTTACGTCGTACACAGGTTGCTGATTACCCTTACGAACGTATGGTCACTATTGAAGCCTTAGAAGCGTTAATAGAAAAAGCAAAAGAAGAAGACGTTAGCCCTTATGATTTATTAGATCCATTATTATTAGAGATGGATACGGCGGTTAAAAACTATCCTGAAGTAAATATTTCCGATGAAATGGGTGCTTATGTATTACACGGTCAACCTGTACAAGTATTCGGTGCACCAGACAATACAATTGTTAGAATTACCGTTGGCGAGCAACGTACGTTTATTGGTGTTGGGCAAATGAATGATGATGGTTTGATTGCACCAAAACGGTTAGCGAACCTAGATCTTTAAAGAATGAATTTATAAAGAATGGACCTATAATCAACTAATTTATAAGTCTCCAATTTATAAGTTAACGTTAAGTTAAATTGAAACTAAAACTAAAACTAAAACAGATTGGCACCGCTAAGATGACTAAAATAGATTTTTCTCAAATAAATAAAACTGCTGCTGAATCTTTTAATCAACAGCGTAATGTTATTAAACGTCTTGCGAAGGGAAAAAAAGTACTTTGCGAGCAATGCCAACAAGCGTTAACGTTAACGGTATTAAGTGAAGGCGAAAGTGGCGTGCAATGTATTAAAGGTTGCACCCAAATTAATTTAGAACTTGACGCTTAGGGCGTTGAAAAGGTAGATTTTATGAGCTCAGAATTATATTTTATTTACGACTCTCATTGCCCATGGAGTTATGCTGCAACGCCATTAGTGGTTGCTTTAGATGACGCTTTTCCTGAAATGGAAGTTCATGCTTGGCACTGCGCTAATTATGATGGTGGTAACAGTGTTGGTTTTAATACGATTAAATCAGTTGAAAAAGAAAGTGATGTTCCTTTCTCACAGGAATATGTACGTTTCGCGGATAGTCCTAAGAATAGCGTTATCAGTGCAAACTTACTAGCTTGGATCTCAACTAAACAATCAGATAAATTATTACCTGTATTACAAGCTCTGCAACATGCTCATTTTGTAGAAGGTAATTCTTTAGGTAAAAAAATAGATTTTACTGAACTTGCTGATGACTTAAAATTATCAATACCAAATAAAGTATTTAAAGAAGAGTTAAGCAAAGATGCTCTTTATGTTTTATCTGATATTAACGATTTACAAGGGTTCATGGGAACGGTTTCTTTCCCTGCTTTATTGCTAGTACATAATGATAATGCAGTTCTATTAAATCATGCACAATACATAGGTGATCCAGCCAGTATTGTTGCAGATGTAGAAAAGCAGTTACAAGACTAAAAGTACGGTAATTGTCATCAGCTTAATCAAAAAAAGTGAAATGGTTTTAACGATTATTTCACTTTAAATATAAACTCCTTACTACTATTCTCTATTACCCTTCATTACTAACAGTTACTTATTGCACTACCCCTCACCTATACGCATACTGTGTTTTTATAAATTTCTTCAGTGAGAATGCATTATGGCCGATAGTTTCCTACTTTTTGATATTGCACAAAAAGATCAATTAACAGATAACGTATTAGCGTTTTTTGAAGAAACTATTTTACCAAGAGCCTGGGAAGGTGAGCCTGTACAGTTTAATAAAGACAGTCGTGTTTACGCCTATGTAAATGATCAACAAGCACCTGCTGTTATCCAAGCCGCTATCGATGGTGGCTGGCAACTTGCTATTTTACCTCATCCTGAATCGATCTATGCTAAACGTGGATTTTGTGCTCAAAGTAATTTAAAGAAAGCGATTCAAGAAGCTGAGAAAAGCCAACCCGCACAAGTTGATATTGTACGTTGCAACGGTAAAATTTTACTTTCTGAGTTGGTTTTTGGAGAAAGCTTTAACTTATTGCCAAGTGCTAAAAGCTTAGGCTTTATTGAAAGACTTAAACTAGGGTGGAAAAATCTCGGTAAAATTCGTCATGCTTGTCCTAAAAAAGTGACTTTTAATACTGAGAATGAAAGTAGTTTTACGACTGCTGCGCTAGGTGTTGTTATTACTGCCCATGTTCATGACTCTTGGTTATCTAAACATATTCTGCCTAATAGCCATATTAATGACGGTATGTGCCACGTAATGTTGATTGCACCGCGTAGTATTATGGAACTATTACGATTTATTACTATTTCTACATTAGGTCGTTATTATTCACTACCTAGTTTTCTAGGGTTAGTTAAAACAAAAAGTATAGAGTTCACTAATGGTGACGTTTTACATTATCAAATTGATGGACAAGAAGAGCAAGCTGACTCGTTATCCATTCAAACAGAAAGTCATGTATTAACCTTATTAGTGGGAGAATCTTTACCGATCATAGATACTTCTAGCGCACAAAAAGAACAACTCAAAATTAAAGGTCTACCATCTGGTGAAGCGGTGAATGAATTAGCCACTAAACCATTAGCTTTTATTGCACATGCTGCAACAGACGAATTTAAAGACCTGTATCAATTGCTCAGAGATAACGCGACAACATCATCTGCATTCCTAACCTTAATGGCATTATCAACCTTACTCGCAAGCGTAGGGCTCTTTGCAAGCTCTGCCCCTGTGATTATCGGTGCGATGATCTTAGCGCCTCTAATGGGGCCTATTATTTCACTTTCGATGGCTCTAGCACGTCAAGATCCTTCATTACTTACCGCCAGTGCAACGACTTTAGGCATAGGTATATTAGTTTCTTTAGGCTTTTCATCTGTTGCGAGTTTTATTATTCCGATGGAGATCGTCACGCCTGAAATTGCGGCTCGGTTAAGTCCAAGTTTATTAGACTTAGGGGTTGCGGTTATTTCCGGTATTGCTGGTGCTTATGCGCACGCGCGTGTTGATGCAGCTAAGAGCTTAGCGGGTGTTGCGATTGCTGTCGCGCTTGTGCCGCCGCTAGCGGTAACAGGTATCGGTATTGGCTGGTTAGATTCGCATGTCGCTTGGGGTGCTTTATTATTATTCCTAACCAACTTGGCTGGCATTGTCTTTGCTGCTGCACTCACTTTCCTCGCTTTAGGTTTTGCTCCTTTCACTCGTGCTAAAAAAGGACTCACAATCGCTTTTATCGGCGTGACACTTGTTTCTATCCCACTAGTATTTAGTTTTTTACGTTTATCTGAAGAAGCAAAAATAATGCAACAGCTTGAAGGTAAAAGAATAGGTGAAGTGGTGATTAGAGAAGTATATGCAAGAGCGTTGGAGCCCATTGAAATATCTGTAAAATTAGTGACACCTGAAACCTTAACCAGCGAAAAACTTGATGCAATTAAAGACAGTATTAAAGCGGAGTTACAACAAGATGTCATCATGGAAGCACAAGTTATTATTCGTCGGGAGTAATGATTTTGTTGGGTTATAATTAGCTTTTTAGTTGAGTTTTCACCCTCCTTTTTTATACTTTGGGTCTAAATAAAGGGCGGTTAAAACTTACCTAAAAAATGTTAAGCTACTTTCTTCTTATTAGATAGTTAATCGTTAATAATACCAATGGAATTAAATAAGTGATCAGAGATTGCGCAGGAAAAATTAACA
>NZ_JBAKBA010000070.1:0-8775 GCF_038155225.1 Psychromonas arctica
TTTTTTGTTTTTAGTAAAATAAAAAATAATTATTTATAGATGAATAAGTCGTCTATTTCATCGTTGCTTTACCACTCGTTTAAGAAGCACTAAACGTCGCGGGCAAAGCGCCTTGAATTAAACAATTTCTGCTATCCAGAATGGCATTGCTGTTTATATTATTTAAAAGCTCACTTCTGTGGGCTTTTTTGTATTTAGTGTTTTACTATAGAAATCGCGCTACTTCATTCTTGTGTTCTCATTTGCTTAATAAGCAATTAAACACCGTACAAACTCCTTTAGCTGATATTAATAACATGCTTTATTTGAGTAATTAAATTCATTTCTTTGTTGATTTTATTACCGCCTTTAGCGTGTAAAAGCTTATTTACACGCTTTACCGTGTAAGACTGTATTTACCTGTTATAGCGTGTAAGGCTTGACCATGAAAGTTATCAATACAACGGAGCTGTTGTTGATAATTATTTTTATATATAAATCGTCTACTTCATCGTTGCTTTACTATTCGTTTAAGAAACACTAAACATCGCTAACTAAATATCACAGCAAGCGCCTTGAATTAAATAATTTCTGCTATCCAGAATGATTCGTATCAAGAATCTAAAAGCTCACTTCGGTGAGGTTTGTTGTATCTGAACCTGAAATTCCGCAACTTTTGTCATGCATCATCAGATGGAAGCGAGTAACGTGTTGTTATCAAAAAGTTATATCTAAAGGATATTACAACAATGCATTATCAAGCGCGTTTTCATCAATTATTAAATTATATCGATTCTCACTTAGATGAAGACCTAACGGTAGAAAAGTTAAGTCATATTGCCTGTTTATCTAAATATCACTTCCACAGGCAATTTTCCTCTCTTTTTGGTATCTCTGCATTTACTTATATTAGGCAGGCTAGAATGAAGCGAGCTTCATATCAATTGGCTTTTAAAAAAGAGATGAGAATTGTTGATATAGCAATGGCGAATAATTATGAGAGTTCAGAAGCATTTTCTCGCGCTTTTAGTCAGTCTATTGGTCAAAATCCATCTCAGTTTAGAGAACAACCAGATTGGATCCCATGGTATGAAAAATACCAACGGTTCAAAAAAATGCGAGTTCAACGGATGCAATCATGCCAACCTCTATATCATGTTGACGTTGTAAAGATGAGTGAAATAAAGATCGCTGCTTTAGAACATTTAGGCTCTTTTGAATCACTTGGTAATACGATTAAACATTTTATTCACTGGCGCAAAGATAATAGGTTATCACCTAAGGTAAGTAGAACATTTAATATTATTTATGATGATCCTGCTGTCACTGAGCCAGACAAATACCGCTGTGAAATTTGTGTCTCAATTAAATTAGATGTAAAGCCAAATGATCAGGGCGTTTTTGCCAAAATAATACCAGCAGGTCGGTGTGCGGTTATTCGACATATTGGTTTTGAAGATACCATTAATAAAGCGATAACTTATTTATATTCAGAGTGGCTTGCCGAAAATGAAGAAGAGTTACGTGATTATCCACTCTTTTTTGAACGAATCAGTCTGTTTCCGGATGTTGCAGAGTGCGAGGTCATTACAGATATTTATCTGCCTTTAAAATGATTATATAAACAATATTAATGGTAACAATAGGTTAAATGATGACCTTATAAGTAATAGTCTCATAAGTAATCCTCATAAGTAATAGTCAAAAATCATTTTGTAATATTAACAATAAACTTAAGGCGTTATGATGAAATTAAGCTTCGTATTATTAAGTCTTATGGTCGCTTTTCCACTCTTTGCTCAAATCAAAAAATCACATGAAAATCAATTGGCACAACCATCAAATAAGTTCTTTTCTCTTAAAGAGATAAAAATGCAGATAGCAAAGAGTTAACGCCTCTGCAATATACACAGGCGAGTGATGATACCACTTTGGCGTTTCGCACTTATTTGCCACTGCAAGCTAACGCTATATTAATATTTTTCCATGGGGCAGGTGCCCATAGCGGGCTTTCTTATAATCATATTGGAGTGGGATTGCGCGATGAGTTTAACATTGCCGTGTATATGCCAGACTTAAGAGGCCATGGAAACTCTGATGGGCCACGAGGTGATACGCCCAATGCTCAACAAGTTTGGTTAGATATTAATACAATGGTTAAACATGCTCGAAGTCAGCACCCTAATTTACCTCTTTTTATAGGCGGTCACTCTGCGGGAGCTGGCCTTGCACTTAATTATTCCAATTGGGAGCAAAGAGACGTTATCGATGGTTACGTATTTCTTGCCCCTTATTTTGTTTTTCGTTCAGAAACTAGTTACGATAAAACTGAAAATGGTGGATATGAGTTTTCTAGCGTAAATGTTTCAGACTTTGTCATAAATAGCATGAGTGGCGGGCTGTTTCTAGGTCATTCAAAGGCGGTTAAATTTAATTACCCTGAGAGTGTGTTAGACAATAATCCTAAAATAGTCACATTTAATACGGTCAATATGTCAAAAGCAGTCACGCCTTACTCTCCTGATACTCAACTCTCTAAATTACAGCAATTCGGACTGTGGATTGGAAATAAAGATGAAGCGTTTGATCCCGAAAAAGTTATTCAGTTTGCAAAAGACAATAGTGCACCGAAAGCAAATAAAGAAATAAAAATCATTGAGGAGGCAAATCACTTTTCTATCATTTTAGACGCTTCTAAGTTAATGGGCTCATGGATCACGAGTGTTATTCAGTAAATCAAAGATGACCATAATGATTGGTCTGTTCTTAACCACAACGTCTTGTCTTATAAAGAGCTTAATCATTCATTTCGCTTTAAACGTACTACATTATGTTCTGTTTTCTAATTACATAAATCGACTACCGCATCATGTGTTTAAAAAGAGGTTTGTTTGTATTTGATAACTGGGAATAATATTAATTATTTTGTATAAATAACCTAAAGGCCAAAGAGTCGAGCTTTCTTTTTTCTATCAAATAATATCTATATTTTAAGTCGCTATTGGGCACATAGCGCCTTAGCCCACTTTTGCTATCACACTTATAATAATTAATTGCCTTTGTTATTTCATTTTAGGCTACGAAATAATATTCTGGTCTTAAAATAGATGGGATGTGATTCATATAATGATATTTACTTAGTTTCAAGACTAAAATAATTCAATTTATATGAGCCATTGATAATGAAGATAATAGATTACAAGGCTTATTTAATAATATGGATATAGAGTGTCATAACTTATTCAATTTCATTGAAAATACGATAAAAAAACAGGAACAACAAAAGCTTCGTGGCCTAAATGATTACAATATGGTTAATGTAGTTAGAAAGGCAAATCTAGAGGTTGGTATGCACTCTAATGTTCTTTACTCACTATTAGACCCTAACGGATTACACTACCAGGGGGATCTCTTCTTATCTATATTTATCGATAAAGTTTTAGGTATTAATTCTGCTGATTTTGGTGAATCTATTGAAGTTTGTACCGAAGCGTCAACAGTCAATAATAGACGCATAGATTTTACTATTAAAAGTAGCTTCTATTATATCGGCATTGAAATGAAAGTGAATGCCCCTGATTTATCAAACCAAATCAAAGATTATTATGGACACTTAATTGAAGAAGCAAAGAAAGATAATAACCAGAAAGTAAAAATTTATTATTTAACAAAATATGGCTCGCCAGCATCGACACTCAGTACTGGCGGAAAGAAAATCGATGTAAAACTAATTTCATTTACGAAGCATATAATAAATTGGATCAATGATTGTATGTATGAAGTACGTAACATTAGTAACCTTAATCTTGCATTTGAAAATTATAAAGACATCGTTCAGAAAATCACAAAACAACGCCAAGGGAATGTTATGACAATATCTAAGGAGCTATCTAAACCTAGTTCTAAAAACCTACTTAGAACAGCTTTAAGATTAGATAAGGAGATGAAAAAGATCAGAGGGAACACTCTATTTTCTTTTTTTGATCAAATTAAAAGTGTACTGGAGCAAGAAAACTATAAGGATATTTCCAGTGCTATTGATAAGCAAAATCATACTGTGACGGAAAAAAAATGTGAAAAATGGTTCGTTACGAGCAGGAATGCTGAACGTAATATAGGATTATTTTTCGATTGTGGCTTTAAGAGAGACCTGTATCTATTTATAGAAGTTGCTACTGAACATTTACATTTCGGTGTTGTAACCTGTAATTTCACTAATAATCAATATGAGTTAACTAACACTCTAAAACATCCAGAGTTAGATAATTTATTAACCTACCGAGAATGGCGAAGTTTCATACATTGGTATTCAAATGATTATTGCAATATTCGGTCCCTTAGTGATCCTGCTATAAATTTGTTACTTGATTTTGAAAGTTCAAATCTAAAAAAAGATATTCTTATA
Organism: Psychromonas arctica; assembly: GCF_038155225.1. Classification (GTDB taxonomy): domain Bacteria; phylum Pseudomonadota; class Gammaproteobacteria; order Enterobacterales; family Psychromonadaceae; genus Psychromonas; species Psychromonas arctica_B. The sequence goes on from NZ_JBAKBA010000070.1 coordinate 4,385, forward strand.
TTTATCAATGATATGAAGTATAAAATAAAATAATCCAATGTGTTATGGCTAAGCGATATTGGCCACATATTTATAGTTTATGAGGTTCAATAGGGGGAGAGTTAACTTCCTAACTCGGAAAGGGGCACAAAGCAACTTAGATAATTTACCTTCATATACAAAAAAGCTACTCATTTAGGTCGCCTCTAATTGCTGCGTTTAACGGGTGTTATGGTAAATTAAAGAACCATAGCTATTGTTCTAACCTTTTTTCACTCACTATCTTCATCACTTTCGAAACTAGCCACATTAGCTTTATGTATTATGGACTGAAGAAACTTAGCTGTATAAATAATCATTCCAATAGTTATGGCCATATACAGATATGAGTAATAACTAAACAATGAAATTACGGCAGATATAAAACTAAGTATGGATATAGCAGGCAAACTACTTATCTCATTCCATGGAAATATTGTAATGTAGGCACGGCTAACATAAATTGCACCATTTCCAAAAAAGGCTAAAAATAGTGACAAACCTGAATTTGACACAACGCTAATACAAAATAGTACAGATGCTATTTCAATTGATAGAGCATCAGTAGTGGTAGGTCCTGCACTTAATAAACCAATAAAGAATGCAATCGAGACCGCAGCGAAAGAAGTATGTATCCAAAAATAAATATTTCTAAAATCAAACTTGCCCATATTATTCCTCCTATATACAATGCACAAAATTACCTTTTATGGTGAATATAATTCATAATTTCTTTAATGAACTAGCCAATAATTATGGTTCTAGAATTGATTTAGAAGAAAAATTAGAAATTACAGAAGATATGTCTGTAAATGCCCCGAATTTTAATTCTTTGTTTTTATTAAGCCCATTTATATTAGCTAATATTTTAGAATTGCACCCATCCAAAAAACGAATTGTGAAATCATAAATACGACCATCAGTATCAACATGTTTAGTTATTTCATAATCATCATCTAGATCTTTCATTTCAGAGAATGTTAAATTTAACGTACTTGCTAGTATTTTGGTTTTTTCATTCTCAATATTTTTCAGGTTAGGGTATATCGAAAACTCTGCACTAATAATTCCTTTTTCTTTCCATCCTCTTAAAAAACCAGACCAGAGATTCGCACGAAGGTTAGATGTTTCCATTAATTTCGATGCATTCCATTCAGTAATAGTCCTACTTCCATCATTTTTATATAGGACAACTTCAGCTAGACGATCTCTAACTAAAAGCTTAAGAAATCTTTTTTCATCACTAGGTATAAAAGAAAGAAGTGGTTTTGTTTCTTTTTTATTTTCAAAGTTATTAATCAAACGACTAATAACAGAATCAGGAGTGTCAAAACCTTTAGCTAAAGACTCTAAACTTTGGAATGTTGATTCTGATATTTCTATATTTTTACTCATATTTAATAATCCATAAATAAACCATAAACTACAACTTTAAAATCATACATGATTAACTTATGATTGGAAGTTGTTTTGAGGTATTATTCAACTGTGATTTTTATAAAAAGCATGAGAATGTTAAATGTGCTTGTAATTAAGCATGCACAAAATGACTATTATGGTAAATAGCCATTTTTTCTTATACAAATAACGATAACATCATTAAACCAACACAAAACACTTAAAAACAATAGCTAAGCAATCAATATCCGTCTTAAAATTATAAGCTAAAAGTTATCATGTAGATGTGATTTTTTTGTGATGAATGTCATATTCTCATTTCGACTCTATTCCAAGATAAGATTGATAAATGACTCTTTTTCTTTCTTACTGGATTATTTTTTTGTGGATGTTAACCGAAGCTGTTTATAAGTCGCTATGGGGGCAAAAGCAACACACCGCTTTAACCTCAAGCTCACATAGTAAACCTGATACTTTTTATTATTAAACTGTTACATCTAAACAGAAATAAACACTGGCGGTTATAAAAATACTCTTAGGGGCTGTTGATCTTTGCCGTTCGAATTTTGTTCAATCCAGCACGTTTTGATCAGGGCTAGTAAGGTGTAGCTTAGTGATTCTAAGCAAATCTTGCCTAACGAAGAGCATAACAATCCTGAGGACAGTATTTGTTGATAATTTATAGTGCTTTTGCGCTTATTTATGTGGAACAACCACATTACATAAGCTCAGCTCTGTACAAATAGCTGTAAAAACGAACTCGAAAGATCAACAGACCCTAGTCTTTACCAAACTAAAACTAATAAAAGCCAAGTATAATCCTTTTATTTTTGGTACATTTTCCCTCAAATACCAACTTTAAATTATCGCTATTAGTCCCTCTTTTATAAGCATTATTTATTTACCTTTTTATTAAATACAGTCATTGCTAATCGCTATGTTCTTGTCTATATTGAAATCGTTCTTTTCCCTTTAATTGGATGACAATCTTGTCTAATAAATCAATCTCTTGTTCTTTTGGTACCTTACTTGGCTATGCGCCAGGTGGTGTTGCTGCGTATTCTAGTGACTATGATAGTGCTAGTGATGTTGAGTATCCTAAACGCAGTGCTTTCCGTAGTTATGTTGATGGCATTTATATGGGCTATAAGTGGCAATGCGTTGAGTTTGCTCGTCGTTGGATGTATCAAAATAGTGGTTATATTTTTGATGATGTTTCGATGGCTTATGAAATATTCAATTTACGTTCGGTGCGCGATATTGCGTCTAATACACGTTTGCCACTACAAGCTTTTGGTAATGGCAGTCAACGTCACCCGCAACCGGGTTGTTTGTTAATTTGGGAGCAAGGTGGCGAGTTTGAAGAAACAGGACATGTTGCCATTGTCACTGAAGTGTTCGCCGATAAAATCCGTATTGCAGAGCAAAACCTTGACCATGTTAAGTGGCCTGAGGGGCAAAACTATAGCCGTGAATTAGTGGCGACGATCAGTGAAGATGGCGAATATTGGGTGGCTTGTTCATTTAATGATGCCTTGATTTTAGGGTGGATGATACAAACTGACGATGACACTGATGCGGAAATACGTGAAGAAACTGATAAGCAGTTATTTTCTTTATCTAGCCATCATGTCAAGCCTGTCTCAGGGCAAAAAAAGTCTTGGTTAAATGTCGCCAACAAAGATGAAGCGGCTTATGTCAAAGCATTGCAAGGGCATAAGCTAAGTGCCGCGTTTGCTGATGAATATCGCTATTATGTATTGTCTGAAACAGCGGAAGATGCTTTACGCCGAGCGACCAATGAGCTGCATGGTTTATTTATGCATGCCACGGATTATGTGCTTGATAACGAACATCTATTAGAAAAATTTAATTTACCACGTGCTTTATTACCTAAGATCCGTCAATCCTGGGATAACCGTTTAAACCAGTTGATCACCAGTCGTTTTGATTTCGCGATGACAACGCAAGGTTTGAAGGTTTATGAATATAACTGTGACTCTGCATCATGTTATATGGAAGGGGCTAAAATTCAGGGAAAATGGGCAGATCATTATGGTGTTCATGAAGGTGAAGATGCAGGTAAAGATCTGTTTAATCAGCTGGTGAAAGCATGGCAAAAAAGTCAGGTAAAAGGGTTGATACATATTCTTCATGATGATGATCCTGAAGAGAAGTATCATGCTTTATTTATTCAACAGACCTTAAAAGCGGCAGGTATTGATAGTCGTTTGATTGAAGGAATTGATTCTTTAATTTGGGATGAGTCAGGTAATGTGGTTGATGCGCAAGGCGAGGTATTGCATTGGGTTTGGAAAACCTGGTCATGGGAAACGGCACTGGACCAAATTCGCTTAGAATGTGAATCAGATGATGCGTCGTCAGAGAGCTTTGAGCCTTTATCTAAAAAAGGTAAAACGCCACGACTTGCTGATGTGTTACTGCATAAAAAAATTATGATTTTTGAGCCGTTATGGACGTTAATTCCAAGCAATAAAGCGATATTACCGGTGTTGTGGTCGTTATTTCCGAATCACCCATTATTGTTACATGCTGACTTTGAATTAAATGAAGATTTACAAGCCAGTGGTTATGTTAGTAAGCCGATTGTTGGCCGTTGTGGGGCGAATATTCAGTTAGTTGACCATGCGCAAGATGTGTTGGATGCAACGGATGGACAGTTTGCCCATCAAGACAATATTTACCAATCGCTATTTCCGTTACCGTTAGTTGATGGTTATTACGTTCAAGTTTGTACGTTCACTGCGGCAGGCAAGTATGCAGGTAGTTGTTTACGTGTGGATTCGTCGATGATTATTAGTAAAGACAGTGATTGTTTGGCATTACGCTTTGTGAATGATGAGGCAATTTTGTTGCAATAAAAAATCAGTAAGTTGCTAATACCAAAAGAATTAATAATGTGATCATTCTTGCTGGTTAAAATCCCCCCTAACTGCGTTGTGAGTTTTGAAGTG
>NZ_JBAKBA010000071.1:0-8173 GCF_038155225.1 Psychromonas arctica
TAAGTCATTTTTCCTGCACAAAATTTAGATCACTTATTTAATGTAATCGGTATTATTATCAAAAAACATATTATACCTTTCATCATGATTTCCTGATATCGATTAACTCTTTCTTGGATATTATTGTTATGCACCTCTGCTCACAAATAAGTAAAACACAATCTCTATTTAGCTTTTTTAAACATTATTAAATACAAAAGCATGATGCATAGCATTATTCATAATTTTAATAGGAATAGGATAGGTTATAACTTAGTTCCTCCATCCACTCATTAAAGAGATCTTTTATGAAACAACCCAATGCTTTTCAGCCGTTTTTGTTTTCAAGTTTTCAAAAAAAACATAGTCTTACATTAGGTGATTTAAAATGGAAAGCATTTGAAGTTCATGACTTCTTAGGTGATGCTGAAGATTGGGGGATGGTTATTGAAAATATGCTAGCCGAGAAAAATCCAGCGCTTTTGACTAAACTATCTCTAGGCACTGACCATGACATGTTTTGTATTAGTAGTGATGATAGAGATGCTTTACACGAAATTGCAGAAATAGTGTTTGAATTTTACGATAATGATGCACTGCTAGATGCTTGCATTGAACGCTACGCACAATACGATTTTGTGCCGAATCAGCCAGTTCCTTGTCAATAATATTTCCACTCAGTTTTTCCCTTTATACCAATGGAATTAAATAAGTGATCAGGGATTGCGCAGGAAAAATTAACACTAATAAGGCGTGAGTTGTAGGAGATAGTTGTTCTCACTTCAAAACTCACAACGCAGTTAGAGGTAATTTTAACCAGCAAGAATGATCACCTTATTAATTCTTTTGGTATTAGTAATATATTAGCAAGTTGATCAAAGCCTACACACATTTATCCTATTTGGTGCTGTCGGCTGTTTTGTTACTCGTCTTTTAGACCAAGTTAATTCCGCGTAAAAACTGATCGCTGATTTAAATGATGGGGCTAAAAGGCTAAATCTGAAAAGGCTCAAAGGTTAAGGTTATACCGTTACTGTTTCAGCAAAAAGCTTAACAGCAACGGTATGAATAATAAGCTTTAACTACATCTATTTATCTAAAGGTGTTTTATCAAGCATCATAGGTGGTAGATGACACGTTACCGCCATGACCAGTCCAATCATTATGGAAAAACTCTCCCGCTGGTGTATCTACTCTTTCAAAAGTATGAGCGCCGAAATAATCACGTTGTGCTTGAATCATATTGGCAGGTAAACGAGCAGTGGTATAACCATCAAGGAACGTTAATGATGACGTCATACAAGGCATTGGTAGACCTATTTGTAACGACTTCGAAGTAACGTCTCTCCACGCTGGTGAACAACGCTGTAAGATCGTTTTAAAGTAAGAATCTAATCCTAAAAAGGTTAACTCTGGCTCTGCGACGAAAGCATCACGAATATTGCCTAAAAATGCACTGCGTATAATACAACCACCACGCCACATTAAAGCAACATTACCGTAATTGAGCTCCCAGTTGTTATCTTCTGATGCTTGCTTCATTAACATAAACCCTTGTGCATAAGAGATTATTTTACTGGCTAATAGTGCATCACGTAATGCCTCTACCCATTGCTCTTTATTCTCTGTAATAGGTGTAATTGATTTATTAAATAAATTGCTCGCATCCACTCGTTGTTGTTTAAGAGAAGAAAGGTAACGTGCAAACACAGACTCTGTAATTAAGGTCAGTGGAATACCGAGATCCAATGCATTAATCCCTGTCCATTTACCGGTTCCTTTTTGGCCTGCGGTATCCATTATTTTTTCAACAATTGGTTGGCCATCAGTATCTTTGAAGGCAAGTATATCGATAGTAATTTCTACTAAATAACTATTGAGTTCCGTTTCATTCCATTTTTTAAAAGTCGCTTCCATCTCTTCATGAGACATTAATAACGCTTCTTTCATAAAGTGATAAGCTTCGCTGATAAGCTGCATATCACCATATTCAATACCATTGTGGATCATTTTGACAAAATGACCCGATCCTGCATTACCGACCCAATCACAACAAGGCTCACCTTGATCTGTTTTTGCAGAAATCCCTTGAAAAATAGGTTTGATATGTGGCCATGCTTTTACATCTCCACCCGGCATAATAGACGGTCCAAAGCGAGCCCCCTCTTCGCCACCTGAGACACCAGCCCCCACAAAATGAAGGCCTAATTGACTCAGTTTTTCAACGCGACGGTTACTATCAACATAATTAGAGTTACCTCCATCAATAATGATATCGCCTTTATCGAGTAAAGGAATGAGCGCATCAATAAAGCGATCAACGACCTCCCCGGCACGCACCATCAACATAATTTTTCGAGGTGTTGCGAGTAAACCCACCATCTCTTCCAGAGAATGGGCCCCAACAATATCAGTGTCTTTAGCCGTCGTTTCTAAAAATTGATCAACTTTAGAGACGGTACGATTATAAGCAACGACTTTAAAGCCGTGGTCATTCATATTTAAAATCAGGTTTTGTCCCATCACGGCTAGGCCTATGACTGCGATATCAGCATTCATTATTTCTTTCCTTTTGGTAATAGTGTTGAAGATTCAGGATCTAAATAAAATTGAGTTAACCCTGTTTTGGCTGAAATATGAGCGGCAGGATAAAGATCACGACTGTTATTTTGAGTATTTATTTTATAAATAATATCCGCTTTACTTGCCCCCATGACTAAATAGGTAATGCGTTTACTGTGCTCAATTAAATGCGCTGTTTTTGAAATACGTAACTGTCCACTCTGCGGTTGTGTTGCAATAAAGGTTAAGTTGGTCTCTTCATAATTAGTTTGCCCAGGGAAAATAGACGCGGTATGACCATCTCCTCCCATGCCCAATATAATCCAGTCAAATTGTGGAAGCCCGTCATGAACGGGAACACTTAATTGGATTTCCCGCGCATAACGAATGGCTTCATCCTCTGGTAGATTTTCTCCGCGAATACGGTGAATATTGTCTTCAGGAATAGTAATATGATCGAATAAACGTTGTTTACATTGTCCATAATTACTTTCTGGATCTTCTGCTGCCACGCAACGTTCGTCTCCCCACCAAAAATGTAACTGTTGCCAATTTATTGTGGTGGAAAAATGAGAGTTGGCTAAATAATCAAACAAAAGATTAGGCGTTGAACCACCCGATAAAGAGATATGAATAGGCTGTTCGCTTTCACTTAATCGCAGTAATTCATTAGCAAGTTGTTCAAGTAAAGATTGAGTTGAATCGAAAATAATATTATTCATGTTATAGCTCGCAGTAATCAGTGTCAGTTAAATTCTTACAAGGAGAACGCCAAGTTTGCCCATTTTTAAATAAGGCCTCTGCTTCAATCGGTCCCCATGTTCCCGCTGCATAGCCATAAAGATCAAACTTATTTTTTTTATAATCAAGGATCGGTTGTACAAACTCCCAACAAGCACTAACGGCATCACTTCTAGAAAAGAGTGTCGCATCGCCCTTTAATACATCTAATAATAAACGTTCATAGGCAGATAATAATTCAGAGTTTTTTAAGTTGCTGTAATGAAAGTCCATTGCCACCGGTTCTGTTTCAAAACCTGCTCCAGGTTTCTTTAAACCAAAACTTAATAATGTACCTTCATCAGGTTGAATACGCATAATCAGTTTATTATCAGGTGGGTTAGCAGAAAAAACAGGGTGAGGTGTTTTCTTAAAATTGATCACAACTTCAGTCACGCGTGTTGGCATACGCTTGGCAGTACGTACATAAAACGGCACCCCATCCCAACGCCAATTTTTAATAAACATTTTAAGTGCAATATAGGTTTCTGTACGAGAATCCTCAGGTACCCCTTTTTCTTCACGATAACTTAATAAACATTCATCACGTACATGGGATTTTGTATATTGTCCTAATACTAAGTTATGTTTTAGATCATCCTCGTTCAATGGTTTTAGGCATTGCAACACTTTAACCACTTCATCACGCATTGAGTCGGCATTGATAACGGCAGGCGGTTCCATGGCGACCATCGCAATCACTTGTAATAAATGATTTTGTATCATATCGCGCATCGCGCCGGCGTTATCATAATAACCACCACGAGAACCGATGCCTAAGTCTTCAGCACCTGTCACTTCAATATAATCAATATATTTTGAATTCCACAGCGGTTCAAAAATACTATTAGCAAAGCGCAGCACTAACATATTTTGCACGGTTTCTTTACCGAGATAGTGATCAATTCGATAAATTTGATCCTCTGTAAAGTCCTGATACAAGCTTTTATCAAGCGCAATAGCCGACTCAAGGTCATAACCAAAAGGTTTTTCAATAACTAATCGCTTCCAACCATCATCTTCAATATTCAACCCATGCGCAGCAAGATTTTGAGGAATAACAGAATATAAGCTAGGTGGAGTAGCAAGATAAAATAGCGTATTACTTTTTATTTTTAATGCTGTTTCGATAGACTGAATACGCTGCTTAAGTGCTTTATATTCATACTTATTTTCGGGATCCATTACTTGATAAAATAAATGCTCACAAAACTTATCTAATGACTCATGATCTACATTATCGTCTGAAGCGAGATCTTTTATTAATTTATCACGGAAACTTTGGTCGTCATAAGTGCTGCGACTAACACCTAAAATAGCAAATGAAGAAGATAATTTTTGATGTGAATATAATTTATAAAGCGCGGGAATTAGCATGCGTTGTGTGAGGTCACCAGAAGCGCCAAAAATCACAATGCAGTTATTTTCAAGAGTTAACATTAATCTATCCTTCAATGAGAGAGGCGAAAAAGATTAAAAAGTGACTTAGATTGAGGGAAAAATACTCACAACCAAAGACCACAGTAATTTACATTTACTACGGATTCAATAGATTATTTGTATTTAAAAACTGATTTATTCAATTTAGCGATGTATTAATTTTAAAGTTGATCGAGGTACGTTTATTTGCCTAGATAATTGGTGGGCGCTGCTACTATTGTTAATAACAGTCAGAGTTAACTTAGTCTCGATAATTTAATTAAATAGATTTTGAATTTCGAAGAAACCATTAGCTAAAAGAAACTATTAGTTAAAAGTAAAAATTAGCTTAGGAGATGTTGTTCCATTAACTCGATCAGCACTTGAGCAGACAACGCTCCAAGTTTATATTGATCAATAAATACAAAATCTTCCGTTCCTGCTTTCCCCGTTCCGACTCCTACAATCTCAGGATTAGCATCCAAGATAATAAACATTAACCTTTGTTTAAGTTTAATATTATCGACGGTGACTGCATTCGACGCTTGTAAGCTTTGCTCTAACAACCCGACTGTAGTAGAGAGTTGCTGATGCTTTTCTATTAATTGGTCATTTGCACCCGCAACTAAAGTTAACAGCTGTTCGATATTTTTATTCATTCATTATTCCTGACGTGAAAATTGTAATGCTTATCAAGCAATTTTTATAATCCTATGCGAACAGTAGAAAGTCGTTTTTCAAAAAAATCAGTTATCAACAATAGAAATAAAAGAAGCCATTTATTTAACCAGTAAAGCTTTCAATGTATCAACACGCTTTTTATTTGCACCTAAGTCACTTCGGCCAACTCGAGAAGCAGAGCGAAAATGCAATAAGTTATCATCACTCACTCTTAACTCTAAGTCATCAACAAAACCAAAAATGCCAGACGTAAACGTAGCAGCAATATAATCTGTTTCAATACGTACTATTTCACCGCCTAGAGATTCTACCGCGGCTTTGGCTTTATCTAAAAATTCATTTTTATCACCACTAAAAGCCAACGGTTCAATAGTACTTTTATCCCCCTCAACACTTTCACTGATCACACAGTTTTCTGCGCTGACACAAGGTTGTAAATGTCCTGCTTGTATCCCTGGTGCTTGGCCTTTTTTAGAGACTAACCCTAATACAAAAAAAGCGATGATGATTAAGATAATAATTGCGGCTAAGATATAAAAGAATTTTTGCATTTTTTAGTCTCGTTAATTTAGTCTAGTTAATAAAGTGTTAAAAAATCCTAGCATGACAAAGTGAGCCGAGTGCCAGTACGTTTCGGTTAAGATCTTGTTGATTAAAGCTTTGATTGCAAATTTTAATTACACTTTTAATTACAACTTTTAATACAACAACAAAGCTTTTCATATAATCAGTAATATGCCATTGGCTTATAAAAAGATCATAATATGATGCTTCTCATTTAGCCATTCATTGTTTTAAGTTACTTATTCGATAAATGATTGACGGTTAAGTTCTTCACTTATGCTTCTATCTCCGACGATTCCATCTGTTGTAATACTTCTACTGTTTTTGGGAATTGTTGAATATTAAACAATTTATCTCTTATCTGCCAAAACCGCCCCACTTTGTTAGCTATCACTATTTCTGGAGGCTGTAAACGGTGCTCATTATTAATCACCTTAGTCACTGAGCTATCAGTAAAAGGGCGAAAGCGATCAATCAAATGTGGCTGAATAAAACGTTGTAGAAATTGTGCTTTTTGCTTGGCAGTGGTCAATTGCCAAAATTCACTAATTTGTCCTTGGCCACCACTATAAGTTACTTTTAATTGATTCTTACCGTGTTTATTTTTAGTCGCCTCAAGTTGCATATCATCACAACGAATAATCATTGCATCTTTTAACTTTAATGCTTCACGCAGTTTTTTATCTGGGTCTACTAATACGGCTTCACAATGACCACAAACACGCGCTGCAATATCATTATCCATTCCACATTGGTCACAAAATTTAGCCCGAAAACGGTAATTACAATGCACGCGTTCTTCAAACTTATTACCGTCATCATCTTCGGTGATTTTTAATGAATACCCTTGGCATTTACGACCATAATGTTCAATCACAAAACCAGCAGGATCCAGCTTCCCCCAAAAGTTATTATTAAACTGACAAGCAGGACAAGGAATAGTCACTATTTCACTGCCACTTTCTGGTTTTTCTTGCCCGACTTCAGGCTCGTATAAATCGTAACAATTACCGGCGAACTCCATCACTAAACAATCTTTTTTACCTTCAGCTAAACGTAATCCTCGCCCTACTATTTGTTGATATAAGCTGATAGATTCTGTCGGGCGTAAAATAGCAATTAAATCAACATGTGGCGCATCAAACCCTGTGGTTAATACAGAAACGTTGACTAGATACTTTATTTTTTTATTTTTAAAATCTTGGATAATTTGGTCACGATCTTTGCCTGCGGTATCGCCAATAATTAATGCAGCACTTTCATCTTGCAGATAACCTAATATTTCTTGAGCATGTTTTACCGTAGAAGCAAAAATCATCACCCCTTGTCGGTCTGCTGCGTGATGAATAACCGACTTAATAATTTCAGGTGTCGCACGACCAGACTTCTCAATCACTTTATTTAAATCAGCCTCTCGATAACTTCCAGTATTTGCAGGGCTGATTTGTGAAAAGTCATAACTTAATACCGCCATGTCCATGACTTTTGGCTCAGTCAGAAACTTCTCATCAAGCAGAAAACGAATCGGTAAATCAAAGATGCAGTCTCGAAAAAAACGAGGTTCCTCACTACGAACTTGTCCACGGGTGTGGTATTGATATATCCAACCTAAACCAAGGCGATAAGGGGTTGCTGTTAACCCTAAAACCTTTAAATTTGGGTTGATAGATTGTAAGTGTTTAATCACTTTTTGATAACTTGAGTCGCCTTGCATCGGGACACGATGACACTCATCGATCACTAATAAGGAAAAAGCATCATCAAAAAGGGCAAGGTTATTGACGATGGATTGAACAGAAGCAAAAACAACCTGCTCAGACGTTTCTTTACGGCCTAATCCTGCGGAAAATATAGACGCTTCAACACCATAGCTTTCATATTTAGCGTGATTTTGCTCGACCAACTCTTTAACGTGAGCAAGTACTAACACTCGCCCTTTCGCTATCCTAGCAAGCTCTGCAATGATTAAACTTTTTCCTGCGCCTGTTGATAAGGCTAATACGGCAGGCGTGCTAAAGCGACGAAAATAATGCAGAGTCGCATTGACGGCATCTTGCTGATAAGGACGAAGTGTAAACATAGAGAGGTACGCTTTTGATTGCTGGTAACTGATTGTTGATAGCTAACGATTGATTATACCAAAAGAATTAATAAGGTGATCATTCTTGCTGGTTAAAATCACCCCTAA
>NZ_JBAKBA010000072.1:0-7508 GCF_038155225.1 Psychromonas arctica
CACGCCTTATTAGTGTTAATTTTTCCTGCGCAATCTCTGATCACTTATTTAATTCTATTGGTATAACACTGATTGTTTGCTGCCAGTTTGATTAGCCATTAGGTATCAATTAATTCGAAACACTTACTACTACTGATTGAAAATCATCCACTCACGAGAGCAAAAATCCTATCAAAAACAGGCAAAAAATACTGTATTGAAACGAGTTATAGTAATCTGGATAAATAGATCATTTATTTATCCAGATTACTATAATGAAAAACCAGATAAATTCTTACTATAAAAAAGGCGTTAACTTAGTTAAAAGTTAACGCCTTTTTTGCATATAAATTGATGACTCTACTTTATCATTTATTATGATTAATTATTTTTGAAACTGATTTGTACTAAAGCGTGTTAACCCTTGTTTACCATTTGTTGCTGGTTTAGAACCAAATTTAGCTTTAGGCGTACGTTTATTATTAACCACTTTACCTTGATTTTTTGGAGCAACTTTACCTTTTAAAGGCGCTTTTCCTTTTTTAGCATTTCTATTCATCACTTCCGCACGTGTTTCTTTAGGTACCAAACAAGTGGCTTTGCTACCAATCAAGGTTTTATCTAATCCCATTTTGATGAGTGCTTCACGAATAATTGGCCAATTATCAGGATCATGATAACGCAGTATTGCTTTATGTAATCGACGCTGAATCGTTCCTTTAGGAATAGACACTGATTTACTGTTTCGTTTTACATTACGTAAAGAATCAATCTCAGTGTGATAAAGGGTCGTCGCGTTCGCTAGCGGTGAAGGATAAAAGTTTTGCACTTGATCTAACTTAAAGTCATTTTCTTTTAACCACATGGCTAGGTTGATCATATCCATATCCGTTGTACCCGGATGAGCGGAAATGAAGTATGGAATTAGGTATTGTTTTTTACCCGCTAATTTTGAGTAATGATCAAATAGCTCTTTAAATTTATCGTAGCTACCCATACCCGGTTTCATCATTTTATTTAATGGACCTTCTTCGGTATGTTCTGGTGCTATTTTCAAGTATCCGCCCACGTGATGCGTCGCGAGTTCTTTAACATATTCAGGATCTTTGATCGCTAAGTCATAACGTACACCAGATGCAATCAGTACTTTTTTAATGCCAGGTACTCTGCGTGCTGCGCGGTATAGCTCGATGGTTGGCGTATGATCTGTATCGAGGTGACCACAAATAGTTGGCCATACACAAGAGGGTTTACGGCACGTTGCTTCGGCTTTTTCACTCTTACAACGTAACTTATACATATTAGCCGTTGGACCACCAAGGTCTGAAATGACACCAGTAAATCCAGGTACTTTGAGTTTAATGTCTTCAATTTCATTGATGATAGATTCTTGCGAACGACTTTGTATTATGCGACCTTCATGTTCAGTAATACTGCAGAAAGTACAACCACCAAAACAGCCTCGCATGATATTGATGGATGTTTTTATCATATCGTAAGCGGGAATTTTAGCATCGCCATAACTTGGATGCGGAACACGTGCATAAGGTAAACCAAACACACCATCCATTTCACTTTCTTCTAAAGGTGTTGCAGGTGGATTTAACCATATAGCGCGACTACCATGCTTTTGCATTAATGCTTTTGCTGAGGTTGGGTTAACTTCTTGGTGAAAAATACGCGATGCATGTGCATACAGCATTTTATTTTCTTTCACTTGCTCAAACGTCGGTAAATTAATATAAGTCGTTGACCAAGCTTTAGATTTTTCTTCCCATCTTTTTTCACGCTCTTCTTGTGGCGTGCCTTTATGCGGTGTCATTTGGATAACTTGCGCTGTTTTAGTGATGTCTGATGCTTCATCAGCAACATAGCTTTCATCTTTCGCCGTATCACATTTTTCACTTAAATCTTGATAAGGGCTATAGATAGGATCTATTTTGCCAGGTTTATCGACACTACGTGAATCGATACCTGTCCAGCCAGGCAGCGCTGAATTGGTTAAGAAGGCACTACCACGTACATCGGTAATGGTTTTAATATCATCACCTTGTGCAATTCGGTGTGAAATTTCAATTAGCGGACGTTCTGCATTTCCGTAAATTAATAGATCCGCTTTTGCATCAAACAAAACAGATTGACGTACTTTGTCAGACCAATAGTCATAATGTGCTATGCGGCGTAAGCTCGCCTCAATACCTCCAATGATAACGGGAATACCTTTGTAGGCTTCTTTACAACGTTGCGTATAAGCTGCAACGGCTCGATCCGGGCGTTTACCGCCTTCATCGTTTGGCGTGTAAGCATCATCATGTCTTAATCTTCTTTCAGCCGTATAACGGTTGATCATTGAGTCCATGTTACCGGCAGTGACACCAAAGTATAAATTAGGTTTACCTAGTTCCATAAATGCATCTTTTGAATGCCAATCAGGTTGAGCGATAATACCGACTCTGAAACCTTGTACTTCAAGCATTCGACCAATGACAGCCATTCCGAAACTAGGGTGATCCACATAAGCATCACCTGTGACTATAATAATGTCGCAACTATCCCAGCCAAGCTGTTTCATCTCTTTACGTGACATAGGTAAAAAGGGAGCGGCTTTAACAGAGTCGCCTCTGTATTTTGGATATGAAAATAAATTGCGGTCTTTGTGGGGAGTTATTGGCTTCAAGAAAAAATCTCTAGTATTGGAATGTTAAATTGAGATTATTGTACCATAGAGTTTAACAAAGTCGCTTTTTGTCGTTCACAAAAAAAAGGGGATAATCAGTCGATCTTAAAGATCAACTGATTAGAAGTGTTTTTTAAGAGGAGCAAAAGCTGTTTAACCCAATGGATCAGCAAGTTTAGCAATTAATTGACGAGATTCAGGTTTAACAGAAGTCAGCATCACATCAATCACATCACCTAATTGCAATTCGATTTGATCGGCTACTTTCACTACACCTTGCTCACGAACACATTCTATCTTCTTAGCATCTGCCGATGACTTGCCCAATAGACTGCTCGGTACAAAGAAAGTCGCACCGTTTTCTTGTACACGAACGCGACAACCTGCTTTAACGATATCAAATATCTCTGCTTTATAGCGCCAATCTGAATTCTCTTGGTCTTTTAAATAACCACAATACAACAGATTATTGACATCACGTTCAGCCATGCGTTGTGATTTACGCGCTTCATTCAAGTGAGCGCCAATCTCTGGGTCAACCGGTGTCGAAGCTTGTTGTGTTAATACAGACTTAATTAAACGATGGTTAATTAAATCGCCGTATTTACGAATAGGCGATGTCCATGTTGCGTAATGTTTCACACCCATTGTAAAGTGCGGTGCAGGTGTTGCTGAAGTATCTGCGTAAGACAGTAAACGACGTAGACGATGGTCTAAATAAGCATTATGTAGTTCAGCGACTGCTTGGCGCATTTTTACATAACCTTCAAGCGTGGCTAATGAAGCAGCATCAATAATAATGCCATATTCAGCGAGTAAAGAAGACGCTTTACCTAGACGATCCGTTGCGATACCTGAATGTACATTGAATACACCGGCTTGTTTATTTTTTGCTAGAAAGTCACCAGCACAAACATTAGCAGCAATCATCGATTCTTCAACTAAGCGGTTTGCAGTGCGGCGAGGCTCACATAGAATCTCATACACTTCGCCTTTATTATTCAGCTTCAAAGTGTAGTCAGGTTGGCTTTTCATCACAATTGTATTGTCACAACGCCATTGATGACGAGCTGCTGTCGCTTGATCTAACACGTTTAATAATTGACTTAATTGCTTATTTGGTTTCCATTGGCCATCTGCTAATTCATCATTTTCTAAGTAATTGGACACATCATTATAATTAAGACGGAAATGAGATTTTATACATGCGGCAAAAAATTCTGGCTCACCAATAATCTCTCCGCCTTTACCAATTTGTAACGTACAGCAGATTGTGGCGCGTTTTTCACCTTCTTTTAATGAACATAAACTATCGCTCAAATCACGTGGTAACATAGGCACATTAAAGTTTGGTAAATAGAGAGTGAAAGAGCGTTTTTGTGCTTCTTTATCCATTTCACTTTGTTCTGGCACGTAAGCAGAAGGATCTGAGATCGCCACTGTTAATGACCAA
This sequence comes from Psychromonas arctica, assembly GCF_038155225.1. GTDB lineage: Bacteria > Pseudomonadota > Gammaproteobacteria > Enterobacterales > Psychromonadaceae > Psychromonas > Psychromonas arctica_B. The sequence continues at coordinate 4,110 of NZ_JBAKBA010000072.1, forward strand.
CCTTGATCGTTTTCTTCAACGTATAACGCATCATCCATATCTTGGGTGTTAACGCCATCAATAGTGAAGAAAGGGAGTTTAGTTAGATCACGGCGATCAAGTTCAGGATCAATTACTTGCCAAGGGTGGTCAAAATCAGGGGCTTTATTCGGTAGCTTGTGAGTGGCAACGGCAATTAAACGATAAGCAAAAGGGTCGTTATATTCTGCAACTTTCTCAATCACTTCAACTAAGAAACCATTTCCATCTAAAGCATGAGTAAGTAATTTAACGGTAACCCAGTCACCATTGTTATAACCTTTATTCGCTAATTGCATTGCACCTTTAATTTTAAAGAAGGCATTTAATAAAGGGTTATTCGCTTTAATAGAAACACGTTTATCACTAATAGATAACAGCGCAACAAACTCAGTGGTATCAGTTTGCTTTAGTTGTACTGGTTGAGCAGACGATTTATCACCATTTTCTGTGATAGCAGCACTAATACGATCACCGTGTAATACTTTTTTCATATCACTTGGTGCAATAAAGAAACGTTTACCTTTGTCGGTTTCTAAAAATCCAAATCCACGATCAGACGCTTTAACAATACCAGTACGCTTAGGTATTTTTTCCTGCATTGTTTGTTTAAGTTGATTTAATAATGGATTGTCTTGGAACATACTTGAAACCTTCAATGAATAGCAATAAGGCGCTTAAAGAAAACGTATTTGAAAAAATAATAAAAGCGTTAACATTTATAAACTTGTGATGAGATAGTAAAGGTGATTGCCTTTGAATTAAAGGTTGAATAGCTTAAATGTGAAAAATTAATCTTATTTAGCGATAATTGAAAATAAATTAAAAAAAGACTTGGCTTTTTTTTCAATTTGTTTATTATACGCCTCGTTCTGCGGAGGGGTGGCAGAGCGGCTGAATGCACTGGTCTTGAAAACCAGCGAGGGTTAATAGCTCTCCGAGAGTTCAAATCTCTCCTCCTCCGCCACATTAAGAAAAAGCACTTACAGTTTACTGTGAGTGCCTTTTTGCTTTCTAAAGCATTAAAAAATTTAATTTATCCTGTGCTATCTGTTTTTACTTTTTGATGTATTAATAGGTTTAAGTTTTTTGTACGACATCTTCCATATGAAGAGAAAGGGGGGGGGGGCTTTTTAAGAAATTCCTTTTCATTTCTATCGTGTTACTTTTAAAAAATACAAAGTTGCTTATCATCTACTTTGCATTACTTAAATCCTTCGTTATATAGAGTAATGAGTCTTGTTCTCTTTTAGCTATAGTATTTTTACAATCCACCGATACAAGATAACTGAAACTTATTATTAACAAATGTTTTAAAAACGCCAGCATTGTTAATCAAGTCACGTTTTATAGACCCCTCATTATTCGGTTCGGTTTACTTATAGTCATCAGAGGCTATAATTTTAATACCTATTAATGGTTAGTTTATTGGGGTTAAAGTTACTATTTTTGTTTTGTATTTTAAATCATCTAGTAAACTTCCTTTTATTATTTTAGATAAAAATGGTCGCTACATTATGAAACCATTATCCTTTAAGCAACTGCAGCTTCGTGTACTTACTGTACTATTTCTATTATTTTCGAGTACGGTTATCGGTTATCGTTATTTTCTTGAGCTACCTAAACTAGAAAAAAATATCGCTTTATTGGCTGAAAAAGAATTAAAGCTTTTAAACTATGGTGTACAAACTGCTTTAACTTCCTTATCTCGTTTAACTTATGATTATTCTGTTTGGACCTCAACTTATGATTATTCTGTTTGGACCTCAACTTATGATTTTATGCATGATTTGAATGAAGAGTATATAGACGAAAATATGGTGCCTGACACCTTTAATAGCTTAAAAGTAGACGGTATCTTTTATTTAAATGAAAATTTTGAGCCTATATTAACTAAAGGGTTGCATCACCTTAGTGATGTAGAGTTAACCTTTTCATTTTATGATTTTAAAAAATATCCTCTTAATTCAAAAATGTTGCCGACCCCAATAAGTGGAGAAGGCGCTCCTCATAAAGAAGGCTTTATTAATACCCAATATGGGCCTGCATTATTTAGTGCTTTTCAAATAAGGGATTCTAATAAGTTTGGTGGTAATCGTGGTTTTTTAATTTTTATTCAATTGGTAGAAGAACCATTTCTTGATTTACTCAATCAGTCGACACTAACAAAAATCAGTATAGACAATGATATTGTAGGTAAAAACTTGAGTGGTTTACCGTTGTGGAATGAAAAAGTCAAAATAGAGGATGTTAAGCCTTACAGGCATATTTTATTTCAAGATATGAATGGGTTACCGGTTACTGTTTTAAAAATTAAGCACAGTAAAGGAGATCTTCCTCCTTTGATCAATGAACATAGCCTTATTTTTATTTCGATATTGAGTTTATTTATTTACTTATTTTATCACTTGATTACTCACACTATTATTAAACCAGTAAAAAAGTTAGCTTTAAGTATTAAATTAATTGATGGAGAATTAGGATTTAAATTATTAGATGATAAATTTTCTGTTAAAGAACTGATGATTGTGTCGAATAATGTGAACCAGCTAATTAATACCGTTCAGCAACAGAACGATTTATTAAGAAAACAAGCCACCACCGATCAACTCACTAGTTTGATTAACAGGCATGGGCTTTTGGCTGTGTTAGAAATTCATAAAGACCTTTGTATTCGTCAAGGTATAACGTTCGCTGTGGTGATGTGCGATATTGATCATTTTAAACAATATAACGATCATTTTGGTCACTTAGAAGGCGATCAAGCGCTAGTCGATGTAGCACAAGTTCTAAAATTACAATGTAAGCGTGCGAATGATTATTGTGCGCGCTATGGCGGAGAGGAGTTTACTTTATTGTTTAGCGATATGAGTGAAAATGATTTACAGGAAAAATTACTTCGTATCGGCGACGCAATGAAAACGCTAAATATAGCACACCCTAAATCTCAAACAGCTCCTCACATGACTTTTAGCTGTGGTGCTACCATTATTAAAGCAACTGATGTAGTTGATCATAGTTTGCCTATAAGTGATATTTTCAAATGTGCAGACCAAGCTCTCTATGAAGCAAAATCAACGGGCAGAAATAACTTTGTAATAAAAGAGTTTGTAACACTAGCGTCAGATGAGCAGAGATAGGAACTAGAACATTAAAATGAAGTAAATTAGTCAGTATTTTGTGTTTTTAATTTTTGATCGTTATTAAAGTCGTTTATTTAATAAGCTAAAGATCCTTTATTAAACAAAGCTTGTTTAGAAAGTAAGCGTACAAACGTTTTTTAACAAAAAGTGCTTGGCTTTTTTATTAGTTTCTATAATATACGCCTCGTTCTGCGGAGGGGTGGCAGAGCGGCTGAATGCACTGGTCTTGAAAACCAGC
>NZ_JBAKBA010000073.1:0-6993 GCF_038155225.1 Psychromonas arctica
TACATTTCCACCATGCTGTTCAAAAATTACTCTTGAAAGATCAACACGCCCTAGTGTGAAGGGTATAAGGCTTAAATAAGAAAAGTCCGAAAATGTTGAGCTAAATAACCACTAATAGGGTTTATATGAAATACAGTTTTAATACTGAAGATGCTGGGCAGATATTTGTAGGTGCATTTGCACTTGCTGTACCTGTATCATTTTCTGAGGAAGCTTGGAAATTAGGTGAAACGCTACCGACTCAAAACTTATTGTTATTATTAACACTATCTGTTGTGTTTTTAACCTTGTATACCTATCAAAGTGTTTTTCAGAAAGAGATTAAAAGTAGAAAGTTTATTTTTATATTACGCATTGTTATTGCCTATTTAATGACGGCTTTTGTCGTTGCATTAGTCTTATTCTGTTTGAATAAATTACCTTTTGTCGATGATCCGTTAACCGCGTTAAAGCGCATTATAGTGATCAGCATGCCTGCTTCTATGGGAGCAATTGTTGTAGATAGCTTTGACAAAGAATAAAAGACAAAGAATAAATGAGAAACAACTAGGTGTGATGATGTAAACAATTTTTAACTAAGCGACGTTAACCCTAAAGTCACTTAGTTAAATAAGAAATTACCAAGGGATTGTTTTACCTTGCCAATCTAAAAAACTTGCCTCTCCATTAACTTCATTATCTTCCACTATTTGTAGTAGTTGTTTGGCAACAAACTCACTCGTAAATAGTTTATTTTCAGGTACGTTTTTCTGGAAGGGTTTAGAAAGTGGTGTATCCGTCGTTCCCGGATGAAAGGAAATAAGTTTAATATTTTTAGCCGTTCTTGAAAATTCCACTGCAACAGATTTTAATAGCATATTAACCGCCGCTTTCGATGCTCGGTAACTGTACCAACCTCCTATTTTATTGTCTGAAATGCTGCCAACTCGCGCACTAAATACTACTACTTTACAAGGTTGTTTCCCTTTTAAAATTGGCATTAGATTTTTTAGCCACAAAATAGGAGTGATAGTATTCGCTGTTAATATTTCAGTGAATGACTCTGCTGAAAATTCTTGTAAACGTTTTTCAGGGGTAATGACGTCGTTATGTAACAAACCATGACAAATGAAGACTTGGCTTATTGATATTGCTTCATCTTCACCTATTGCTTGTACAACTGTTTTTATCGAAGACTCTTGATAATCTTTGATGCTCATAATTTTACTATGACTAAATTTTTCATGTTGATAGAAGCTAATATCACGCGTGACAACAATTAGGTGAGAGTCATTGTTGTTTATTACTTGTAACGCTAAGGCTTTCGCTATCGCGCTATTTGCCCCTATTATTAGTGTCGTTTGGTTTGTCATAACAAGTTCCTTCATTGCATTGTTTTATACCGATTCCAAAGCGCTTGTAAATAAACTGAGAAATAGGATAACGGTACTTGGCTAATTGTAGATACGCGAGGTGTGATAGAGGTTTGATGATTGGCCACTGTAATGGAGCGACCATCCATCCTTTTCCTACTAATGTCCAAGCTCGATGAGTGACATCTAAACCTAATAACAACTTACCTTGGTATTCACCATGTAAAATGGCTAATGCTTTATCGACATTGATATGTGGATACTGCTCATTGAAGTTAGCTTGGTGTAAATCAATTAATAGAATATTTTGTTTATCATCCTGCTCCTTTAACCTTTGCATTTCTAAGCTACATAAAGGGCAGTTACCATCATAGAAAATGGTTAGTTGATTGTCTGTCATTTTATTTCAACTTATCGTTTAAATCATGTGGGATCATTTTATTTCAACTTATCATTAATTTCGTGTGGATTAATGTTGGGTTTTGCATAGCTTAAACGTGATAAGCGTTGGCTTGTATGGTAACTATCAAGTCCGGATACGCTGACCGTTTGTAATGACTCTATATCGATATAACCATCATTTTCAATTACCTCTTGATCACAAATAACATCAGTTATTTCACCAATAACAAACAAGGTATTATTGAGTGGAATGGGCAGTATTTCTTTTAATGTGACAGCATATTTCAAACGGCTTTCTTTTACGAAGGGTGCATTGATCGAGTCTAAATGAAAAGTAGATAAGCCAACTTCATCAAATTCACTTTTTTCTCTTGGGTATCTTGCTGATGTCTGATGTGCTTTTTCGTAAAAGTCTGCGGACACTTGGTTAATCGTATACTGCTTGCTCATACTAATATTATCAAGAGTATGTCGGTCGTTATTATCAGGGCGCATAATGAAACCAACTAAAGCAGGTGAGGCACCTAAATGTACTACTGAGCTGAATATCGCAAGATTAGTTTGTCCATTTACATCTTGTGTTCCGATTAAATTAGCACTCTTGAAGCCAGATAAGCTATTAATGAAGTGAGCACGTTGTCTGGTTGGCATTGCTTCAACATCATGTTGAGTAAAATGTTTAATAGTAATAATAGACTCCTAGAATTTCACTTCATACTGTTGTGTATGATGTTTAATACGCCAAGTTCAGCCTTAAAGATCTATATTATTCAAAAATAACTCATATTTCATATTTGTTTAGTTTTTATGTTAATTTATGTTTCTATTAAATTTATGATTTAACTATTTCGGTGAGAACAATGAAGAAATTATACCTATTAGGGTTACTTATTTCGTTAAGTACAGTGGCAGATGGCAACGTTGAAAGTTATTCGACTTCTCTCGATTATGCACAAGTTCAATATGTAGAGGCGACTCAAAGTCAAAATGGTAGTTGGTGCTTTTCGGCACAGGTAAGGCATAACGATCAAAGTTGGGATCATTATGCAGACGCTTGGTAAATAACTGATTTAGAAGGTAACGTGTTAGGTAAAAGAGTACTTTTACATCCTCACGATAACGAACAACCTTTTACACGTAGTCTTTGTAATGTAGAAATACCGAAAACAATACAAAAAGTAGTGGTCAATGCTAAATGCAATCTACATGGGGTTGGTGATGAAAAAGTGATCATTGATTTAAGCAAATCTAAAGGTAAGGGCTTTATCGTTAAGAAAGCAAATTGAGTCTGAAGTAGATTAGTAGATTAGTAGATTAGTAGGTTAATTCAGAAATAGGCAGAAAAATGGGCTGATAAATACTTAGTTCATAAGCTTAAAAGGCTGTGACAGTAATATTGATTACTAACACAGCCTTTTACATTATTTTAACTACCACTTTTGAAGGTGATAATTAGCTGCTCATTATTGTTCTACTGCTTCAATAAGCAATTTACCGATATCAGTATGGTGAGATAATCGTGAAAACTTCTCTGCGAATGTTTTAGGACCGACAGCAACAACTGCAACTGGTGTATTTGTATGTGTTCCTGTTCCCCAAACAATATTTTGTTCCTGGCCTAGTTCACGTCCAATTAAGTCACCACGAATATCTTGACCGTATACATAAAAGGCTTCGAAATCGTCAACTTTAGGGAATGTTTTAAGTTTTAGATAAGTATTATCAGGATCATAAAACTTGTTTTCTTCAGTTTCTAAAATCTTTTTAGCTTGTGCTAAGTCGATTTTAAACTCGCTGTTAGCGTTAACTATTTTTAATAATGATTCTGGCGTTTTATCCGTTTTATCGAACTTAGCTAGCATGTCGCCAAAGCTTTCTTTTTGTCCGTATAACCGATCTAAAGTCGGTAATGTTCCGAAGTTAAAGTTTGGCTTGTAGTCATGATCCTTAAATGTAGATCCGCTTAATTTTTTAGCTTTAGGTACATTAGCGCGTGAATAACTGAATCCAAAACCGCCTGTTTCGTGATCGGCAGTTACAACTAATAATGTATCGTCACGATCTTTTATCCAATCATAAACATACTGAATTGCTTCATCAAATTTAAGCATTTCATGTAATGCTGTACCTGCATCATTACTATGAGATGCCCAGTCAATTTGGCCGCCTTCAACCATCAAGAAGAAACCATCAGGATCTTTAGCAAGCACGTCAAGTGCTTTCATCGTCATCTCTTTCAGACTTGGCATAGTACGATCAGCTGAGTCTTTAGTTTGGCTATAAGTAATACCATTTTGCATACCTGAATAAGCAAATAAACCAAGTACTTTATCACCTTTAACATTTGCTAAACCATCACGAGTATAGGCAAGTGAGTAACCTGAATCGCTAGCTTCTGCCAATAAATTTCTTTCATCTTTACGTTTAGATTTTATTTCAATTGTACCGCCAGTTTGCTCCATAAGCTGTTTATATAAAACACCTTTTTCATTAACTGATTCTGGAATAAAGTAACGTATACCGCCTGATAACATGACATCAGGGCCTGTTGCTAACATATCTACAGCGATTTCATTTTCAAGCGAACGATGTCGTTGATGTGCAGCAAAAGCAGCCGGCGTTGCATGAGTTAAACGAGTGTCAGAAACTAACCCTGTTGCTTTCCCGAGTTTTTTAGCAATTTCTAGCACTGTTTCAGCAGGGTTGCCATCTTTATCGATACCAATTCCTTCCGAAGGAGAATCAACACCAGTAGCAAGGTGTGATGCTGAAGCAGCTGAATCTACAACTAGGGCATTAAATGGACTGTGCATTGACATGCCTAATGCACCATTATCAATAATCGTTTTCATCGCGGTATCACGACCATTGTAGATTGAATTCGGCGCCTTAGTTGCATATTCTTCTAATAGGCTCATTTGACCAGGGCCCATACCATCGCCAATCATTAAAATAACATTTTTAATTTTAGATTCAGCGTAACTAAGATTACTTACAAGTCCTAGTGATAACGCAATGGCTACTTTCGTAAGTCCTTTATTGCTCTTCATGATCATTTCCTTCTGGTTGGTTAATCATTTTAATGTGGCATGCTAATACTGAACTATTACAGTTTTATGACAGCATTTTTTACTTTATCGACGTTAACAGCTTTTTATATATTCGCTTTACTTAATTAAATTACTTTGTGATCCTGCTTTAAATACATTTAACGCTTTTGTGAACTATCTTTCGTTTTGGGTGGCTGATGTACTCTCATTAATTAGATCTATGACTCATTTTTTATATCAAAGACAATGCTTACAACCCAAAAGGAGTAACAGATCTCTTTTTTATAGTGCCTAACGCTACTGTCGTCATCGTATCTGAAATAAAAACTGTTTAATAATCAGCTGCTTGTGTTTAGGTAAATAGGGGGGGAGGTATAAGCTAACTGAAATATAACGATTAAACTTTTGAATCTGATTAATTATTTCATTATGGTTAATTTTGTTATCTTTTATTTTCTCTCATAGGCTTTACTCAGTAAAAAGAAAAGTATTTCATTTTGCTGAGTTGCTGAGTTGCTGAGTTGCTGAGTTGCTGAGTTGCTGAGTTGCTGAGTTTATGAGTCTTTGACCTTGGGGGGCTGGGCGAATGAGACGCAGTCTCCGCTCATGACACTAGACTACGTTGCATGTGCACTAAATCACAATCAGTAACGATCGACTGGGTAATTAGTTAAATTTCTTATTTTTAGTTTAGATAGTTCAAATAGTTCAGAGGGCATTAAAAGAAAAAGCCGTGATAGTTAATCTATCACGGCTTTAGTTTAGTTTGTTTTGCTTAGCGATAAACTTTAGTTATAAATGTTTATCAAGTTGAGCGTGCTAATGTGTTGCAATAAAAGGTTCTACAATTGCGCCATCTAGACTATAAGCCATTTTTATTTGCTTTTTCCCATCGACTAAATAAAGGTCTTGAGTTGATGGGGTAACGCGTAATGTACCTGTTATTTTAATTGGCATATAAGGTGAACCGGCTGCAATTGATTGTTTCGCTTTCACGTATATCAATTGATTTGCAGGCGGTACTGGTTTGTGTGAGCAAGCACCAATGGTTGGTACTAATAAAAACTCAGAAACCTCACCATTATCAAATTCAAGAGCAAGCATATAACCAGACATTTCTATTTCTCTATTTGCTAATAAGTCATTGGTTACTAAAGAAGCTTTTTTACGCTTTTCCATAATGATGTCACGTTGTGCAAACATTTCATCAATATCTACTTTTTCTTTTATCAATTGAGCTTTTGCATCTTCAGCTTCTTTAAGCATTGCATCTGTTAACTTATAAGAAGGAAATACTTTTTTCATTTCCGTTATTCGACCATAAACAGAAAGATTATAAAGTTGATCCTCCGTTAAATCACCAAAAGGGTCTTGGTAAGGTTCAACTTTTCCTTGCAGGTCTTGCCAATCAATTTTCATTGGTTGGGCTTGAGCCTGCATTGCCGACGTTAAACCTAATAATAAGATTAATAAGTACTTTTTCATGTTACTCCCTAAAACTTGATGCTCATGCCATCTGATAATGAGTACTTATAAATTAACCAACCAGGAATTAATGCTATCAATAATGCACTAATTTGAATAATTGCTAAAATAAGTAAATCATTAGACGTCAACATATTAATATCCAAATAAAACCCATAATACGATGCCAGCGGTGACTGTAATATGAGAAGGAGTAGGTAAAGTAATGCAATACCTAATAATATGCCAGCAAAACAAACAAAGCCTGCTTCGCCAATAATCAAACTAAAGATATGTCCAGGTCTTGCTCCTACTGAGCGTAAGATTGCCATTTCTCGACGACGTTCATTCAAACTCATTAGAATAATGCTTAACATTCCCAATAAGCCAACTAAGACAACAAATACGGTCACAATGCTCAACGCAACTTCAGCAAGACTAAAGAATTCCCATAATTCCTGTAGTGCGAGGGCAGGAATAATCGCTGATAAAGGCTCTTCTTGAAAATTATTAACATAACTTTGCATGCCTAATACTGCTTGAGGAGAGGTTAAACCAACAAAGATTGCATTGATTTTCTCTGGTTTTACCTTTAATAACCTAGCAACACGTTGATCTTGTGTCTCACGGTGACCTTCATGGCGTGCTTCGTGGTTATGTTCATCGTGAATGGCTTCATCATGATGTTTTTCATGGTCATGTTCTTCATGATTTTCATTTTCGTG
>NZ_JBAKBA010000074.1:0-6868 GCF_038155225.1 Psychromonas arctica
CTCACGCCTTATTAGTGTTAATTTTTCCTGCGCAATCTCTGATCACTTATTTAATACCATTGGTATAACTATCAGTAAGCTAGTACAAGTAGATTACTGATAGTTAGTCGCTTACTGATGTTGTGTTTTTAAACTCACATTGACCATCTGACTTTCTTTATTGAAAGTCTTCGTGAGCTTTGTAATGCTAATTATTTATTAAGTTCTTTCATGAAATGCATAATATATTTTGCTATTTCAACTGGTTTTTCTTCCATCGCAAAATGACCTGCATCGATTAAATGAAGCTCTGCATTGGGTACATCTTTTAAGTAAGCTTCTGCACCTGCTGATATAAAGGCGGGATCATTTTTGCCCCAAACCAATAACGTCGGTGGTTGTTTCTCACGTAAAAATGCTTGCCACTTTGGGTAAGCTAATAAGTTATTGTAATAATCTTGCAGCAACTGCACTTGGATAACGCGTTGTTGTTCGGTTTCTAAAAAGTGTAGTGCATGAGTCCAGCTATCAGGGCTCATGATCTCTTCTTTACCTTTAACATCACGTAAATATTGCTTATCTTTAATGCCTTGTACGCCAGTAAAGTCATAAAGCTTTTTAAACATCTCTGGAGACGTATCTTCATGTGCTTTTTTGAAAAAGGCTTGGCGTGGTGGTGTTAACCCTTCTAAATAAGCATTTCCATTTTGTGTTATCAGTGCAGTAATGCGTTCTGGTTGTTGCATCATTAAACGAAACCCAACAGGCGCACCAAAGTCTTGCATGTATACGGTGTAATGTTTAATGCCAAGTGCTTTAACAAACCCATCCATTACATCTGCCAATAGATCAAATGTGTATGGGTGTTTCTTAGGATCGGGTTTATCGCTGTAACCTGACCCTAGGTTGTCTGGCACGACAATATGAAACGATCCTGATAGTAGTGGAATCAGATGACGGTACATGTGTGAAGAAGAAGGGTACCCGTGTAAAAACAGAATAGTAGGGTTATCCGGATTACCCGCTTCGCGATAAAAAATGTTGTTTCCGTCAACGTTAACGTTACGGTAATAGGTGGTTTCAGGCCAAACGGCTTGTTCTGCAAAGGTTAAAGGGCTTGTGAATACGGTAAGTAAAATAAGAAACTTATAAATTATTTTCATGTTATTTTCTCAACATTGGTTGTTTAGTTAATTGGTTGTTTAATTAATCGATTGTTTAGTTAATTGGTTAATTGATAGCTATTTAAAACGATTATTGAGTCAGCCTATTGTTAGTACTAACGATAAGTAAATGGTGGTGAACAGATCTGTTTACTCGTTTGCGATAGTGGACGTTGAATGATATTTTGTCAAATAAAACCTAATTCAAATTTATCTCTGTTGGAGGTGTTTAAAAATCAGATTAAAAGCAATTAAAAAAATCGTTAGCCTTTCTCTTTAATTATCAGAAAAACATATTTGTTTATTCAATGGATTAATTACTCTATTTTCAATATTTTTGTGTGCTAATAAGCGCTTCTTAATCTATTGTATTGTTTATTTATTTTTTTAACTTAGCCTTAAGCTGAGCCGCTAATTTTTACCACTAGGTAGGTATTACATGAATATAAAAACGAACCAGAAATCAGACATCCTCGAACAAATCTTTTCTCAATTAAAAGCGCATTTTCCTGTGCGTGAACAGTCTTTATTACAAAATTTTATTAATGCCATTTATCGCGATGTCAGTATTGTTGATCTCGCGATCATTAGTCCTGACGATTTAGCAGGTTTAACGGTTTCTTTATGGCGTGAAGTGCATCAATGGAAAGGGGAAGTGGCTAAGGTCAAAGTATTTAACCCTGACGTTGAGCAAGATGAATGGCAATCAACGCATTCAATTATCAGTGTTTTGAGTCGTAATATTCCTTTTATTATTGATACGGTCAAAATCACGCTAAACAAACATAATACTAAACTGCATCGTATCTTTTACAGTGAGATAAACAGCGAACGTAATGCCTCTGGTAAATTAAAAACGCTTAATTCAGATATTGTCAATGCGAACGATTCAAACACTGAGTTATTGCTTTATATTGAAATCGACCAAACCAGTTCTTCTTCTGAACGAATGAAGATTCAAAAGAGTTTAGAGGGTGCGTTAAGTCATGTTTCATTGGTAGTCGATGATTATTCTCACATGGCGGCTAAAATAAAAGATGCGATAAAGGTAAGTAAAAAAGAAGTGTCTGCGATTACTTCAAAAGCTGATTTTGCTGAGCAACAAACTTATTTAGATTGGATGGCGGACGATCATTTTACGTTCCTTGCCTGTGACCAGTTCACTGTAAAAGACGGCTTTATTAGTATTGTCGAAAAAAGCCAATTAGGTTTATTAAAGCATAAAGAGTTTATGCACGATAAAACCCAATTCGATTGTTTACATGAGTTACAAGAGCCGTCTTTATTGCATTTTAGTAAAGCGTCACAACGTGCGATGGTGCATCGAATTGCTTATCCTGATGTGGTGTATGTTAAGCAGTTTAATAAACAAGGTGAGTTGATTGGCGGTACTCGCTTTATCGGTCTTTACACTTCTTCTGTTTACAGTGGTAGCCCATTAGGCATTCCGGTTGTTCGACAAAAAATTAATAATATTTTAGCGCAGTCTGGCCTGAGTTTGGGTGGGCATTATTACAAAGAGTTAACGCAAATCTTATCGACCTATGCCATTGAAGATTTGTTACTTTGTGATGAAAAAACCTTACTTAATAATGTGGTTGAAGTTTTACATGCACAGGAAAGAAAGCAGCTTAAACTCTTTTTAAGAACCGATGGTAATAAGCGTTTTGTTACTGCTTTATTGTATGTACCGCGTGACCTTTATAATACCAAGGTAAGGCTCAAGTTTGTTGAGTTGTTATCGCGCACGATGGATATTGTAGACAGCGATTTCCAAACCTATTTGAGTGAGTCTAACCTTGCGCGTTTACGTTTAGTGATTCATCTTGATAAGCCGCTTCAAGGCGAGTTAGAACTTGATGCGATTCAATTGCGTATGCAGCAAATTACGAAAGCATGGAATGAAGATCTGCAAGATTCATTAATTGAAAATCATGGTGAAGAAACGGCGGTTAAACTAGCACGTAAGTATGAATCTGCTTTCCCGACAAGTTACCAAGATAGCTTTAGTTCTCGTGTTGCTGTGACGGATATCGACCGTATCGAATCATTGTTTTTATCACCAGATCGCTCAATGGCCTTACGTTTCTACCGTTCTATTGAAGCGAATAATAGTGGATTGAAATTAAAGTTATTCCATCAAGATGGGGCTTTATTGTTATCAGACTTAATTCCTATTTTAGAAAACTTAGGCTTAAAAGTAGCTCAAGAGTACCCTTACCAAGTATCGCCTTCAGGTGAGAGCGTATTTTGGTTATATGATTTCACGTTGTTATACGTTAACGATGATGGCTTTGACCCTGAGAATTATCGTCATTTATTCTCTGATGCGTTCCTTGCTATTTGGTATGCACAGGCAGATAACGACCCCTTCAATAAATTGATTTTAGGGGCTGGCATTGCGTGGCGTGATATTGCCATGTTGCGTGCTTATGCGAAATACTTAAAACAGATTCGTTTTGGTTTCAGTCATTTCTCTATTGCTAAAACTTTGTTGGATCACAGCGGCTTTGTAAAACAGATTGTTAATTTATTCCATGCTCGTTTTAACCCTGAAAAACAGGTGAGCCTAGAGAAACAAGCAGATCTAGAAAGCGCTATTTTAGAATCACTTAACGATGTGAGTAACCTCAATGAAGATAGAGTGTTACGTAAATACGTTGAGTTAATTATGGCGACAATTCGTAGTAACTATTTCCAACAACAAGAGGGTGAGTTTAAAGATTACATTAGCTTTAAGTTCGACCATAAAAAAATAGGCGACATTCCATTACCGCGTTTAAGTTACGAAGTGTTTGTTTATTCTCCTCGTTTTGAAGGTGTGCATTTACGTGGTGGCAGTGTGGCTCGCGGTGGCTTACGTTGGTCTGACCGTGGTGAAGATTACCGTACTGAAGTGCTAGGGTTAGTGAAAGCGCAGCAAGTTAAAAACTCTGTGATTGTGCCTGTTGGTGCTAAAGGCGGCTTTGTTGCTAAGTACCTTAATCCGACAATGGATCGCGATACCTTTATGCAAGAAGGTATTGCCTGTTACAAAATGTTCATTAGCGCGTTATTAGATATTACCGATAACCTTGAAGCGGGTAATTTAATCCCACCTCAGCAAGTGGTGCGTTACGACAATGATGACCCGTATTTGGTGGTGGCAGCCGATAAAGGCACGGCGACGTTCTCAGATATTGCTAACGAATTAGCGACAGATCGTAACTTCTGGTTAAACGATGCATTTGCATCAGGCGGCAGTAATGGTTACGACCATAAGAAAATGGGGATCACCGCGAAAGGGGCGTGGATTAGTGTACAGCGTCACTTTAGAGAACTAGGGATTGATGTTCAAGAGCAACCTATTTCAGTGATTGGTATTGGTGACATGGCGGGCGATGTATTTGGTAATGGCATGCTATGTTCTAAGAAAATTAAGCTGTTAGCTGCGTTTAATCATCTCCATATCTTCATCGACCCGAATCCTGAAAACTTAGAGGCTTGTTTTGAAGAACGTCAGCGTTTATTCGATACACCAAGAACAAGTTGGGCTGATTATGATGCTAAGTTGATCTCTGCTGGTGGCGGTATTTTCGAACGTTCTGCAAAATCAATTGCGGTGACGCCTCAAATGGCTAAAGCGTTTGGCATTAAACAAGCGAAAGTCACGCCTACTGACCTGATTTCATTATTACTGAAATCGTCTGTTGATTTGTTATGGAATGGCGGCATCGGTACTTACGTTAAAAGCGAAAAAGAGAGTCATGCTGATGTGGGCGATAAAGCCAATGACAGCTTACGCGTTAATGGTTCTGAATTACGTTGTAAAGTGATTGGTGAAGGCGGTAACTTAGGCATGACACAAAGTGCTCGTATTGAGTTCTCTGTGCATGGCGGGCAATGTTTTACTGATGCGATAGATAATGCAGCGGGTGTGAACTGTTCAGATTTAGAAGTTAATATTAAAATCCTATTAGACAAACTCGTCTCAAAAGGTGATTTAACGGTTAAACAGCGTAATGTTTGGCTACAAAATATGACCGGACAAGTCTCTGAGTTGGTATTACATAATAACTACCGCCAAGCACAGAGTATTAGCTTATCTTACTTACAAGGTCATAAAGGCATTGAAGAGTTCCGAGGTTTAATCAATAGCCAAGAAGAGAAAGGTAAGTTAAACAGAAGCTTAGAATTTATTCCAAGTGATGAAGAGATCACTGAACGTAAAAATGCAGAGTTAGGTGTAACACGACCTGTTATTTCGGTGATGATCTCTTATGCTAAAAATGAAATGAAAGAAGAGTTAGCTAAAGCGCGAATTGCCGAAGATGGTTACTTAGCAAAAGAGGCTGAGAAAATATTCCCAGGTGAGCTAGTTAAATCTTACAAAGCAGAAATTCATGAGCATCCGTTGTTATCTGAAATTGTTGCGACACAGGTGAGTAATGACTTATTCAATGTCATGGGTGCAACGTTTGCTTATCGTATTATGTCTAGTACGGGGTGTTCGTTCTTAGACTTAGCTAAAGCATGGGTGGCTGCGCGTGATATCTTTAATCTACCTGAATTATTGGCTGAGATTGAATCATTAGATAATCAGATTGATAGTGCAGTTCAAACTGAGCTAATGAATAAGCTAATGCGTATGGTGCGTCATGCCACTCGTTGGTTTATTAGAAGTCATAGAGAGCAGTTAGATTGTGCGACGTTAATTAAGAAATACAAAACGTCGTTACATGCAGTGAAAGCGAATCTACCTAAGTTGCTTAGTGAACGTAGTTTGCAAGAACGTCAATTAGAGTTAGATAATGCAAAAGAACAGGGCGTACCCATCGCACTTGCTGAGAAACTCAGTAATACAGAGCAGTCTTATGCTTTATTAAATATTATTGATGTAGCAAGTAAATTGAAAGTCGATCCTCAATTAGCAGCACATGTGTATTTCTACTCTGAAGAGAAACTGAAATTAGCTGATATTGCCGCGCAGTTAAACTTATTACCAGTTGATAGCCATTGGCAGTCATTAGCACGTGAAGCAATGCGTGATGATTTAGAGTGGCAACAAAAACGTATCACTCGAGCTGTGTTATTGACCTTGCATGATAAAGACGTAGAAAAAGCGTATTTAGATTGGCAAGTACAGCATCAGAGCCTAGCAGATCGCTGGCACAAGATGACAGAAGCATTATCTGCCGTAAGCTTACCTGAGTTTAGTATGTGTCAGGTAGCGTTAAGGGAGTTATTGGATCTGTCTAAAAGCTAAGTAAACCTCACGTTAAGGTTCGATTTTAAATAGCGATGTTGATATCAACATCGCTATTTTTTTGGTTTTTTAGCACTTTTATATTTTGACCTCGCGGCGCATGGCGAATTAGGCAAAGCCTAGTGTTATGAGCGGAGGATCTCTGCAAACCCTATTTTTAGTTTGTTATAGTTTATGTTTTGACCTCGGGGCGCATGCTTCAGCTTGCAGATTTTTGTGTTGTTTGTATGTGGAGTAGCTTTGCGAGTCCTGTTTTCAGCTTGAAGGTTTTATTGTGTGTGTTTTTTATAAAATACTAAACTTGGTTCTATTAATTACATTTCTTCAAATTCAACACACAAGCCCTGCAGGCTAAAGCCAGCGCCTCTAAATGAAAACTAACTTTGCGGTATATAGGTTTTATGTTTTGAATTTGCGGCTCAAACATCAAACATCAAACATCAAACATCAAACATCAAACATCAAACATCAAACATCAAAC
>NZ_JBAKBA010000075.1:0-6760 GCF_038155225.1 Psychromonas arctica
AATAAGTTATTTTAACAAGTAAAATAGATAACTTAATTAGTGTGATTGGTATAACTCATCAACTACTATTTTTCTCCTCTCCTTCTTTTCAATGAGTTTTCTCAGTGGAGGTTTCTCTAATACTTAGCCATTTTTCTTTCTTAAGAAGTCTGACAGACTTGATCTTTTTCTTTGTTCATTCGTATTAATGATAGTGCTAATTATGATATTAATAACTTAAGTGATATGCGTTTATTGTGTAAGTTAAATAAGAACAAGATGTGCATTAAAGAAACGATGTTGATTGATATGCACTTATCACTGAATTAAATAATATCGACACTCAAAAACTAAAGAGGCACGATTTATGGACGTAAATAAATCAAGAAAACGAGATTTACTACAGGCTTTTGATTTAGTCACGACTAAAGGAAAAAAGACTGATGGTGTCTATGAACTTTCAGGCGTAAAAGCGTCTCAGGATTTCGATGGGTACACTTGTTGGTTATCATTCAAAGATCTGACCGTGACTTTATTATTTCATGGTGCATTTGATATGGATTATGAAGATGAAGATACTCAGAAAGTGTTTTTTAAAAAGATATCCAAGATGTTGGACGATAAAGAAAGTTATTAATTGCTTTAGCCGTTGTAACTATCTTAACAACTGACATGATTAATAAATCCATCAAACTATTCTTTTGATACGCTCTCAGAAATTAAGGTATCAATCTTTTAAATTGCACTTTCGCCAGCATTTCCAATAACACTTTCCAATAACAATAGGGGATAACATGAGTCAGTTAACATCCACCAATACCGTTAATGCATTGGAAGTTGCTAAATTTGAAGCAATGGCCGAGGAATGGTGGGATCCGCAAGGAAAGTTTAAACCTCTACACATGTTGAATCCTTTACGTGTTGAATATATCGTTGAGCAAATAGCGACTCAGTTTAATAGAGACTTAAGTAGTTTATTACCTTTTAAAGGTTTACGACTATTAGATATTGGTTGTGGTGGAGGGTTGTTAAGTGAGCCTATGGCACGTTTAGGCGCTGAAGTGGTGGGGGCCGATGCAGCACCAAGAAATATCCCCGTCGCACAAGTTCATGCTAAGCAGTCTGGTTTAACAATAGATTATCGTAACACTATGGCTGAAGCTTTAGTGGATGAAGGTGAGTTGTTTGATGTGATCCTTAATATGGAAGTCATCGAACATGTGGCGTCTCCACAAGCGCTTTTAAACGCTTGTGAAGCATTACTAAATGAAGGTGGCGTGATGCTTTGCTCTACGATCAATCGCAACCCCAAAAGCTATTTAGTCGCTATTGTTGGTGCTGAAAGGGTCATGCGTTGGTTGCCTGCTGGGACACATCAATGGCATAAGTTTATTAGACCGTCCGAGCTTGCTGAAATGTTTCAAGTTACAAGTCTAGAGTTGATAGATAAACGAGGGTTTGTTTTTAATCCACTGTTGTGGCGGTGGTCATTATCGACATCAGACTTATCAGTTAATTATGTTATGGCTGTAATAAAACCTGCTTAGTCTTTTTATTAACCAGTAACGCACTATTAAATAACTTTTCTTTATATATGTCTTATGGATATTTTAAATTAAAGCTTTATTCTATGCTTACTGTCCATTTCTTATTAAACACTATTACAAAGTATTATTACTAAGCACTATTACTAAACATTATTACTAAACATTATTACTAAAAATTGTTTCTAAATAATAAGAACTGTTTCTAAAAATTCTTATTAAGAATTAAAACTACAGATTGTTGTTAAGTGTATGCTAATACTTAGCAATAAACTTAAATACAAAGTGATCTGAAATCATTACCGACTCGTTATAAGTCGTCACCATTAAAAATTATATGCTCAAAAGGAGCCTTGTGTGTCACGTTTCTCAGGAATTACGGATAACCCTCATAAAGAGCGTTTTAATCAAAAAACAGGTATTTTACTGACCAATTTAGGCAGCCCTGATGAACCATCGACTAAAGCCGTAAGAGTCTATTTAAGTGAGTTTTTGTCAGACCCTCGTATTGTTGAAATTCCACGTTTAGTTTGGATGATCATTTTACATGGCATTATTCTTCGAATACGACCAAAACGTTCTGCAAAACTTTACAAAAGTATTTGGACTGAAAATGGCTCGCCTTTAACCCATATTACACGTCTTCAACGAGATAAATTGAGTGCGCTTTTAAAGCAACAAGGGTACGAAAATACTGAAGTGGTTATGAGCATGCGTTACGGTAATCCTTCTATTGAGTCAGGCCTAGAAGAGTTGCGTGAAAAAGGCTTTACTCGCATTGTTGTATTACCTTTATATCCTCAATATTCAAGCCCTACAATAGGCTCTACATTCGATGCGGTTTCCAATGTTTTGCGTAAATGGCGTTGGGTTCCTGAATTACATTTTATTAATGGATACCACAAAAATACAACTTACATCGATGCGTTAGCGAATAGTATCAGTGAGGATTTGAAGAAAAATGGTACGCCGCAAAAACTCGTTTTTTCATACCATGGTATGCCGAAGCTATTTTTAGATAATGGTGACCCTTATTATTGTTTATGCTTACAAACAACACGTTTAGTTATTGAAAAACTAACATTAGATAAAGAGCTACAGCTAGATAAAGAAAATGTTATTAGTACTTTCCAAAGTCGTTTTGGCAAGGCTGAATGGCTAAAACCTTATACCGATGCAACATTGCAAGGTTTACCTGAGCAAGGTATTAAAGACATAGCGATTATTAGTCCCGCTTTTAGTGCTGATTGTTTGGAAACATTGGAAGAGATCGAAGGTGAGAATAGAGAAATATTTGAAGAAGCGGGTGGTGAAAAGTACCGTTATATTGCAGCATTAAATGATCGTGACGATCATATTGAAGCGATGTTAGATGTATTAAAGCCTAACTTATAATCTTTTCCTAGGTTCACATAATGAATGCAACGACTTTTGCGCTTATCATATTTTATAAAAGCGCTTTGTAATACCGATTACATTAAATAAGTGATCTAAATTTTGCGTAGGAAAAATGACTTAGTTTAAGGCGTAAATTGAGCCTTTCGAAGATTAACTTCGTTAATCGTCTATCGGAGAATTAACCAAAGGATGTTAATTCTTTAATGGTTGTCCCCTTTACGAAATTTACAACGAAGAAATAAGTTATTTTAACCAGTAAAATAGATCAGTTAATTAGTGTGATTGGTATAACACCCAATAAAAAACCTCGGAGAGTGATTACTCGACGAGGTTTTTTTAATTCTATAAAGCAATCTTTAAAGGCGTGAATGACTTTCTTTTATTACCTTTAATGCGCATTATAGTTATTTTTCTATTGTCAGTTCTGACACTATTTCTTTGGTCGTTTCTGATGATGCTTTAGTTGAAGATTGGTAAGCATCAGTTCCCCATAAAGGAACCGTAGAAAGGCTATGCTTAAAGCTGCCAGATGTTTCTTTAGTAGAGTAAGAAACATACATTAGCGTTTGATTTTCTTGATCATAAACGCGTCTTATTTTCATCGTTTTAAAGAAAATGCTTTTAGATTTTTTAAATACTACATCACCAGATTTACTCTTATCAATCTCAGCTATCATTGCTGAAGTGATTGGCCCCGTTTGGCGACAAGCAATCGCACTATCACTTGGGTCTGAGAAGCTAAGATCTGCTTCTATTGATGCAACATGACAAGTCACACCGGTTACAATCGGATCTTTCAGCATATTCAGTTTAATATCTTGAGTAGTGAATAAACCTAAACTGACATCACCCACTTCATCATCAGAGCATCCTTTTAATACAAAGAAGCTGATAATAAGTATTAGCAATATAATGCCTACCATTTTTAATTTTTTTAACATGTAGATGATCCTATTTTTTGAAGTCCCAAGAAAGATTAGATACTAACTGGCATTGGTCGCATTTAAAATCAAATATCTCAAATAACGGTGCTGTTAGTTTCCATTCTCCCCCACAACTTGGACAAGGTCTATTTTGTTCTTCTTGCAGTGATTTACCTGCAACACGATACAAATAGTAGTATGTTGGTACTTTAGTAATATATTGAATGCGTTTACACAGGTTACTGCCGCGGTGAAAGAATTTACTACTGACTTCACCCAGCTCTTTTAATGCCGCGCTAGAAACTGCTGAACCATTCATCTGCAATTCATCTAAGTTCACCCATTCCTCTTGCCATTTAATAGCACTTTTCCGATCTCCGTTACTGATTTCTTCAGGTGTTCGGTAAAGTGGAATAGGAGCCAACGTTTCACCGCAACGAATAGGAGAGCACGTATCTAAAAAAGTAGTGTAAAGAATTTGCCAGCTTGGTGTGAAATTAGTCGCACACTGTTGAGAATTTAAATCCTCTGCAATGGTTTTAATTTTAGGAGCAAGTAATCCCGCTTTTGTTAACCCACTTAAAGCATGTGTTACCTGAGGGCTATTAAAGCGAGCGCTTAAACTATTTTCTTCTGGGCAAACTAACCGAGTTGTAAATATTGCACCTTGCATTGCAATTGGAAATTCTCTCCCAAGAATTTGTCCGTTATAACGGAGCATATCTAAGTAATTATTTACTGCACGTTCAACAGCTGCATATTGGGTATCTTCATAGCATTCAAAGCTTAGCTCTTTAATAAACACGTCTATTCTTCCAATGTTTCAGTTGGTGTAATGGCAATGCTATTCTTGAGAGTCTCCAGTTGTGTTTTTAATAAATTGATTTCTTCTTTTAATGGCGTAATAGCTTGGGCAATTTTACTGTTAATTATTTCGTCAATACTGCCACTTATTTGCTCGCTAGTTGCGCCTGTTAAAGCAGGTTCAGTTGGTGTATTAATTTCTTTGTTAGGATTGTCTTGCCATAGTTTTAAGCCCTGGATAATCGCAGGTAAAGGTGTGTTTTTAGGTAAACGTGCTTTTATTAGAGCGGTGTTTGGTGTTTTACCTTCTTTCGCGAGTTGCTGTGCAACTAATATAATACGATCCATGAACTAACCTTTTAAAAGAATGGGGTTTCATCGTCAACAAGACGATAAGCTGGTAATTGAAAACGCGGTTTAACTAAACCATTTAAGGTGAGTGTGCCTTGGTAATTATTATCGCCGTCACTGCTAAATTCAAATACAAAACTGGCTTGTAAAAAATCACTGCCTAATTTGTAGTTAAAACGAGATCGAGCAAAAGACAGTAGTTGTAATTCAAGCTTATTACAATGCTGTTCGATCATTTTCTTAGCTAGTTCAGATTGTTGACGTAATTTCCAAATGGTGGTGCCTACCAATACCATTACGAGAATAAACAATAAATCCCATATCATTATATAACCTATCCTTAAGTGTTTTCTTTCAATCCTGAAAATAATAGACCAATCGCCTGTGATAACGCAGGTGAACGGGCGGTTAAACGTAATTGTTTTAATACTTTATCTCTTAATGCAGGGATAGCGACTAAGTCAGCAAAAAGTTGTGGGAACAATGCTTGTTGATGTGTTGCTAAGGCTTCAAAATAACGATTTAATAGTGTTTCATCTTCTAACTGAGTCCAACAACGCCCAGCGATAGTAATATACCAGTCAGCTTCATGTATAAGCGTTGATGAAAATTGTTCATTTAATAATTGTTTAGTCATGCCCTGTGCATTCGCACTGGCAATGGCTCTTAATAATAAAATAGCCGTAGTACCTTGGCCTAACTGTAGGCGTTTTGTTGCTTGTTGGGTTATTTTTTCAGCTAACTCAGTATTGATATCATTCTGATTCTCAAGGCATAGAGATAGCGTTTGCAATGGTTGTTCTGGCAAGTGGTCCAACGCATTAATTATTTTTTGTTGGTTATTATCATAATTTAAACGAGCACCTAAATCAGCAAAACCCTGGAAACCTAAAGTTTGCCATTGCTGCCAATCTTCTTCACCAGAAAAGTAGTTTTGTACTGCAGGGTAAAAAGAAGAAGCCGGGCGTATAAAAGCACTGTTAATATTGGCATTAAAAATAGCCAACTTTTCAGCACTCGGTTTGTATACAAATGGATTACTGGCTAAACGTTCTTGTAACTTATCACTTATTTTAGCTGTTAAGTCTTCACCCATCGCTTCAACTACCATTCGAATAAAGCTAGTTTGAGCGGTTATTTTCATTAAACCTTGTTCGTCTAAGGGCATTTTTAAAAACCAAACATAGTGTTCTTTCTGAGCTGCAACTTGCCAAAAAGTTAACGCAATAAAAGCATGTTGTTGAATAGGGTAAGGATAAGCCTGTTCATTATTGGCCACTTTTTGAAATTCGCTGTTACTTACTTTTTGTACAATACGGCCTAAATCATATACACGGTATTGGCATTGGGCTTGTTCTAAAAAGTTGGTTAGGGTATTCATGCTCATGAAAAATATCTTTGTTATTAACGGTGAGGCGATTATATACGGGTATGCTTCATACCTCTATGTCGTTATGTCTAACTCTCGGGGATTTCTAATAAAAAATCAGTTAACTAAAGTTCTATAGTCATTTGATGAGTAATACTGATTACATTAAATATGTTATCTAAATTTTGCGCTGTAAAAATAGTTCGATTCAAGGCGTAAATTAAGCCTTTCGAAGATTAACTCATTGAATCGTCTATCGGAGAATTAACCAAAAGATGTTAATGCTTTAATGGCTGTTTTAGCAAGAAAAATAGATCAGCTAGTTATCGGAGTTGGTATAATACCGATTACATTAAATAAGTGATCTAAATTTTGCGCAGGAAAAATGACTT
>NZ_JBAKBA010000076.1:0-5341 GCF_038155225.1 Psychromonas arctica
GCGGAGGAGCTCTGCGAGTCCTGTTTTTAGCTTGCAGGTGTTTTGGTGTTGAGGTCAAAACCTTCTAATTATTGACTCTCTAGCTAAAAATAAAAGCAACACACAAATCCTGCAGGCTGAAGCCAGCGTCCAAGGTCAGTAATCTTCTTATTATTAACTCTAATCCAAAATAAAAATCAACACACAACCCCCCTGCAGGCTGAAGCCAGCGCCCCAAGGTCAGTAACCTTTTTATTATTGACTCTAATCCCAAATAAAAATTAACACAAACCCTGCAGGCTAAAGCCAGCGCCCTAAGGTCAAAGGTCAAAGGTCAAAGGTCAAAGGTCAAAGGTCAAAGGTCAAAGGTCAAAAAACTCATCATTCGATGATATAGATTAGGAGGTTTAATATTTCAAACTAACTTGTTAGTTATACCTATATCAACTTTAATAAAACACCAATAACAGCAAACAAAAGCACAAGCCACATAATCGGTAATCTTTGACGTTTTAATAGGTAGACACCAATTAAGACTATCGCCATATCAATACTATTAAAAACAGCACTAACAAATACGGGCTGGTAAAGAGCGCTTATTAGCAAGCCAACTACAGCCGTATTAACACCATTCATTGCAGCGGCTAAACTTGGTATTTTTGAAAGTCTTTGCCAATTTTTTAAGCAGCTTAATAACAATAAAAATCCTGGTAAAAATACTGCAATGGTAGCGATCAATGCACCTACAATAGGCTCGCTAGGTAAAATCAAATAACCAATATAAGTGGCTAAACTAAACATAGGACCAGGTACTGCTTGAGCAATAGCATAACCCGTTAAAAACTGATCAGCGGTAACTTGTCCTTCCACGATATTCTGTAAAAGCGGCAATACCACATGCCCTCCTCCAAACACTAAACTACCAGCTTGAAAGAAATCAGAAAACACAGAAATACTAGCTGGCATTGCGGGATAGAAAAACATCAACAAAGGCAATACAAACAATAACAACAAAAATAAGACTAATGGCTTGTAATTAATCAACGTACAAACATTACAAATTAAACAATGTTTTTTCTTTTTAGTCGTATCCTCTTTATTTTCTTTTAAGAAAAATACACCTATCACTGCAGCAAAAATCAGCACTAAAATTTGTTCGATAACACTAGGGGAAATAAGTAATGTGCAAGCGGTTATTAAACATAAAAGAATACGGGGAGTATCTTTGCAGAAATTTTTATACATTAATAAAATGGCATCAAAAACGACCACTACCGCTAATAATTTAAGTCCATGTATTACTGATTGAAAAACACCATTACCCGCTAATTCACCAGTGCTAATCACCAGTAACAACATGATGGTGACAGATGGAATGGTAAAGCCTAAGAATGCACTACAAGCGCCTTTTAAGCCTAGTCTGTGATAACCAATAGCAAAACCTACTTGACTAGATCCCGGTCCAGGTAAAAATTGACTTAATGCAACGTATTCTGCGTATTGTCGTTCACTTAACCACGCTAAACGTTGTACAAAGGTTTCTCTAAAGTAACCAATATGGGCAGCTGGCCCGCCAAAACTAATGCAGCCTAATATAAAGAAGGTTTTGAAGATTTCCCACATAAAATATTCCAATCCAAACACAAATAATGATTAAGCAACAATGCCGCTTCCACTAATATTAATTAAGAGAAACAATTCAAAGTACAAAGCGACATT
This sequence comes from Psychromonas arctica, assembly GCF_038155225.1. Taxonomy (GTDB): domain Bacteria; phylum Pseudomonadota; class Gammaproteobacteria; order Enterobacterales; family Psychromonadaceae; genus Psychromonas; species Psychromonas arctica_B. The sequence continues at coordinate 1,699 of NZ_JBAKBA010000076.1, forward strand.
TATAATGAGTAAAACAGAGTAAAATACAGAAGAATTGTGACAGTGAGATGACATCACAAAGTGTCAAACGCCCTCACGATGGACGAAGTTAGAAGGTTTATATTTTTTGAGGACGTATCGCGAATTAGACTAAGCATAGAGTCATGAGTGTAGGGGCTCTGTGAGTCATACTTTTAGTTTACAGGTTGGTGTTGAGGTTAAATGTCATGCTATTGATTATCTAATCCAAAATAAAAAGCAACACATAAAACTCTGCAGGCTAAAGCCAGCGCACTGAGGTTAACAACTCTTTGATATTGATTATTTAGTCCAAAAATAAAAAGCAACACACAAATCCTTCAGGCTGAAGCTAACGCCCCGAGGTTAACAACTCTTTGAAATTAATTATTTAGTCCAAAAATAAAAAGCAACACACAAAACCCTGCAGGCTAAAGCCAGCGCCCCAAGGTCAAAAGATCGAGTATTATTAATGTTTAATTGTTTTGGTTTAGTTTGGGGGCACATGGCGAATTAGGTGAAGCCTAGTGTTATGAGCGGAGGAGCTCAGCGAGTCCTGTTTTTAGCTTGCAGGGGGTTTGGTGTTAAGGTTAAATTTTATATTATTGATTCTCTAATCCAAAAACAAAATCAACACATAAAATCCTGCAAGCTAAAGCCAGCGCCCCAAGGTCAGTAACCTTCTTATTATTGACTTTAATCCAAAACAAAAAATAACACAAAATCTCTGCAGGCTGAAGCCAGCGCCCTGAGGTTAAAAGATGATGGTTTTCTATTTTTGATTAATTAATAATACAAAGGTCAATAGATGGTAGTTTCCATCATTTATTAGTTATCAAGAGGCCTCTTATAGAGGAGGTAAGGAGAGATGCAGATACTGTAGATCATTGCTCCATAATTGTAAGAACTTTCGTGATTTATCTTTATTAGTTAAACACTTAGCAAATAAAATAATATTTGCACCGACTAAGTCATGGTTTTTATTAATTGAATACTTATCTAAAAAGTCTTGTCGAAAAAGCTTGATGGGAATTGCGACGTTCTTAGCATCCGCCACATTCAACCATAATAGTTCTTTATCTGCATTATTAATGGTTCCCCAATACATTCTAGGGGATAAATTTTCTAGCACTTCAGCATCAGAGAAATTTACAAATAAATTCTTAGCTCGCCATTTATGTTTTTCGCTAGTGTGAACCCACACATTAGAAGACGCTAAGGAACTGTTATTTAATAAGCTCTTTAGTAGTTTAGGTAAGGTTTGTTTAATCGACTTATTTGAGTTTTCGCTCGCGGCAATCGTTACTTTAGTCTCTATTACCTCTTTGTTACTTTTTACTTTGTCTGTGTTAACAGTATTTTTTTCACTCTCTATAATATAAGTCTTTTTAACGTCTATTTTTTTATTAGCAGCTGCAAAATCAATAGTAAAACCTTTATCTGAATCCTCTATTGGATTAGCTATTTCAATAACATTTTGTTTAATACTTTGTTTAAGGCTTTCTTCAACCGTTTTATTGTCTTTAACTTTTATTGATTGCTTAATGCTGTCATCAATAAATTTTTCATCATTAGGTTCGATCGCTACCGAAATATCTTCATTCAAATCATTGCTCAAATCAAGTGAAGCTTTCTTAGTGACTTTACTTAATTCAGAGCAATGAGGAAGATGGTGACGAGAGCCAAAGCAAGCTTGCTTACCATCTTTAGAAGCCCTTCTGAAATAAGCAACTTGTAAACATTCAGGGCAAAATAATGAATGCCGATACTGTGCAATTTGTTGTGCTGTAAAATGCTTAAACTCAAAAATGGAAAAGGTTATTTGCTGATGCTCTCTAGTCGTAGTATTTAACTTAGGGGATATATTGCCCTTAACATCAGACTTTATGATTGAGGGGGGTTTCTGTAATTTTGATTTAATATCAAGAATAGGAATAGAGTCATGATCAAGAATATAAATAGCATCTAACATGACTTACCCCTTATATAAGCGAACGTTCAATGAAAAAAAATAAAGTGTACAGTGTTTAATCTTTAGTTTTTAAATTTAACTTAAGCAACAAAAAAACGATAGCATTGTCATGCTATCGCTTTCACTTTATCTATAAAATAATTTATCACACTAGCTTTATAACACTGTTATTGCTTATATTGTTCTTACTTATACGGGTATTGCTTATACGGCTATTGCTTATAGAAAGCAGCCTAATAATAAATTGAATACATTAACCAATAACACTACCTAAGGCAAAGATAGGTAAATACATAGCAATAATTAAACCACCAACTACCACACCTAATACCACCATGATCATTGGCTCTAATAAGCTGGTTAATGCATCAACAGCATCATCAACTTGGCTTTCATAAATGTCGGCAACTTTACTTAACATACCGTCTAAATCGCCAGACTCTTCACCAATCATCACCATTTGTGACACCATATCAGGGAATGCACCCGTTGTTTTCATGGCAACATTAATTTGCATCCCACTAATTACTTCTGTGCGCATATTGTTAACCGCACTTCTATAGACATAGTTACCCGATGCACCTGCTGCAGAAAGCAAGGCATCAACTAATGGAATACCTGCAGAGGAGGTGGTAGAAAGTGTACGAGCAAAACGAGCTACTGCTGCTTTATCTAAAATAGTGCTAATAACAGGGATTTTTAGAATAAATTTATCGGTATTATTTCTTACTTTTTCACTACCACGATGTGCTCTTTTAAATAAAAATACGGCTAATATTGCCCCACCAATGATCATATACCAATAGGATTGAACGATGTCAGAAATACCTAAAACAAATAAAGTAAATGCAGGTAACTCTGCACCAAATCCAGTGAAGATATCTTGGAATTGTGGGATAACAAATAATAGTAATAATAAAGTTACAAAGAAGGCAACAGCGACAACTGCAGCAGGGTAAAACATCGCTTTTTTGATTTTTGATTTTAATGCTTCTGACTTTTCTTTATAGGTCGCGATACGATCATAAATGGTATCTAATGAACCTGATTGCTCACCCGCTTCCACTAAATCACAATATAACGTATCAAATTGTCTTGGATAAGAACGTAGCGTTTGTGAAAGCGGTGTTCCCGTTGACACTTCATTCGCAATCGAGGTCATTAATTTTCGAAGAGAGGGTTTTTCATTACTTTTAGCAATCAATTCAAGGCTTTGAACTAGAGCTACGCCGGCACTTAACATAGTAGCAATTTGACGTGATACAATGGCAACATCCATTGGCTGTACTTTGTCACCAAATGAAAATAACGACTTTGGTTTCTTTTTAGTACGTGTAACACTCACACCTTGTTTACGTAATTCTGCTTTTATCTCATTAACCGTTTCACCTTGTAACTCTCCAGAGACTTTACCTCCTTTACGGTTAATACCATGCCAAGTAAAAGTATGTAGTTCAGGTGAAGATTGTTTAATGGCCATGAAATTCTCTTTAGATAGTGTTAGATGGGCTTTCTACTATGAATACTGAATACAAGTATTATTTAGATAAGCTCTGTTTATTAAGTTATCTTGAGTTAAGTGTTATAGCTAAGCTCTTTAGCTAAAGTTTATAGTTAAGGTTTATAGTTAAGGTTTATAGTTAAGGTTTATAGTTAAGGTTTATAGTTAAGGTT
>NZ_JBAKBA010000077.1:0-4979 GCF_038155225.1 Psychromonas arctica
TAATTAGTTAATAATTGAATATATTAGATCACATAATTAGGCGGAATGGTATAACCTGATTTCTGGGGAATGGAAACGTAATACTATTTAATATCAATATGTTAAGTTTTAATAGCATACAGAATCGTTAGTGTTGTGTAGTCCAAGGAAAATAATGATGTTGCATCCATTTGCTTAACCAGAAATGAGGTTATTTAATAATATGACTAAAAGTCACTGAAGAAAATCACTTAATACCGATTACATTAAATAAATAATCTAAATTTTGCGCAGGAAAAATGACTTAGTTTAAGGCGTAAATTAAGGCCTTTCGAAGATTAACTTTATTAATTATTCTGTCGAGAATGAACTAAAAGATGTTAATGCTTCAATGGTCGTTCCCTTTACGAAATTTGCAACGAAGAAATAAATTATTTTAACCAGTAAAATAGATCAGTTAATTAGTGTGATTGGTATAAACATCCTACTATCTTTAAGTTCTCATTGAGACTTATCAATACTATCAGCATTTCTATTTTGCAGATGGATTTAAATTAGAAGAGTTAAAATTGATTAATACTGGTTTCTATTTAGGAAAGTCTAAAGTAATAAAAGTGACTTTAATGTGCTAAACAGATTGGTATTTATCCACATCGGAATTAAAGAAATGAACATTTGAATTTATTATGACTAATAAAAACAGAATCACTTTATAAATCAGCTTTTTTATATGTAGTTATCAGCAGCTAATTTAGTAAATTTGAAGTGTATTAAGAGGAGAAAATTAAATACCTACTTCCGATATGGAAGTAGGTATGAATAGTTATTTAATCAAAAGATAAAGCAGTGATTATAAACCTAGTGTTTCTAACGTTTTTAATGTTAGAGCACCTTGATTTAACTTCTCATCTTTTTGGTATGCATTTACAGCAGCACGAGTTTCTGCACCGTAAACACCATCAACATGAGTAATTTTGTAATCTCTACTTTTTAGCTCTCTTTGTAATTTAGAAACAACATCTTCTGTTGTGTTAGTTTCACACAGAATTTCCTGCCATTTTAAGTACGACTCAGCAGTTTTTACCGTTGTATCGTAAGTTTCATATACCGCAGGGGTAGTTATTTTTGTTTCTTTAGCAGGAATATCTAAAACACGTGTTTTAACCATTTTACATATTGCTGGAATTTTAACTTCTCGAGTTGAAGCTGCTGTTGCCAATACGTTGCTGGTTACCGTTTTGTATACAGCTGGAATTTTAACTTCTCTAGTAGTAGCAGCAGTCACTAATTCTTTTTTCGTAATTGTTTCGAAAACAGCAGGTGTTTTAACTTCTTTTGTTGTAGCTGCCGATACAAGCTCTTGCTTAGTCACTGTTTTGTAAACAGCAGGAGTAATAACCGCTTTTGAAGTTGGTGCATTATCTAATGCTCTTGTATTAACAGTTTTGTAAACAGCAGGTGTTTTAACTTCTTTTGTATAAGCTTCTTTATCTAATACCGTTGTTGTTACCGTTTTGTAAACAGCAGGCACATCGACTAGACACATAATCTCACCAGTTGAGTTATCAACTTTTTCAATTTCGCCGCGACCTTTTTTCCATTCTGTATGAGCAGGAGATACTAGTACCTGCTTAGAAATAGTTTTATAAGTAGCTGGAACCGTAACAAGTTCAGTTTTTTCAGGCTCAACCATAATACGTTCACTAGTTGTTTTGTAAGTAGCAGGCATTGTTACTAATGCTGTTTTCTCAGGCTCAACCATAATGCTTTCAGTGACAGTTTTATAAACCGCAGGAACTGCAACTAACGCAGTTTTTTCAGGCTCAACCATAACACTTTCAGTGACTGTTTTGTAAACCGCAGGAACAGGAACTAATTCAGTTTTTTCAGGCTCAACCATGATACGTTCGCTAGCTGGCTTGTATGTAGCAGCAACAGGAACTAGTTTAGAGCTTGCTTCTCTAATTGTTACTTTTTTCTCAACGACTTTATAAGTCGCAGGAGTAACAACAATTTGAGATTGTGCTTCTTTTAATAAACGTTGAATTGGATCTGTTCTGTATTCCGCAGGCACTAATACTTTTGCATAACATTCGCCAGCTTTAGCATTAGGTGGAATTAAAGAGTTACCAACAGCAAATTGGTCAGTTGCTCCAGGAGCGGTCATTGAACTTAGTGATGCAATTTTAGTGTTTTTTGCTTGCAGCTCTTCATTTAGTTTTTGAATCTCTTGATTTTTCATCGTTAAAGCTTCATTTGAAGAATCTGTTACTGAACACCCTGTCACAGTAAGCAGAACCGTTGCTGCGATAGCCGACATTTTAAAGTTATTTTTCATTGTTTTTCCCTTTCGTTGAATATACGGAGTATTTTATCACAAAAATAACTTTTAATTAGCTATTTAATTCCATCTTCGTGATATAGTTCATCTATGTTATAAAATTATAAATGGAGTTTAATTTGAAAACACTTAAAGTACTATTCACATCTTCGATCCTTAGCCTAGCTTTAGCTGGTAATTTATACGCTGAAGAGAGCACTGGCGACTGTATTATGGTTCCAAATTTGAATGTTGAATTCAAAAATGATTCTACTGTATACATGACAGCCGATGAGAGAAAAGAAATAACTGAATTTGCAAAATTTATTAAAGATACTGATCTTTATGCAGTAATCGAAGGTCATACAAGCAAATATGCTACGGCAACTTACAATGCTAAACTGTCTTCTGATAGAGCAATTAAAGTAAGAGCTGAATTAATTAAATTAGGCGTTAAACCTTCTCAGGTTAAAGCTATCGGGTTTGGTGAAAGCTCACCATTATACGATAATAATACTGAAATCGGTGCTCAGAAAAATAGACGAGTAATCGCTGAAGTATTTAACAGTGCTGCTGAGTTATCTGAATATACATCATCAGAAAAAACTCGAATTGCTAGTATCAAATATAAAGAACAATAATTAAGTTAAGCTTTTAATCCTTGATTTTAAAAGCCTAATAAACACTAGTGTTATACATCTTATAAAAAATATTTTGTATAACACTTTTTACAACACTTCTCTGTCATCACAATCTTCTTGTCATAATTTCCGAAAATAAATTAGAACTACCTATCTAATATTTATTGCTATAAATGCCAGTCCCTTCATATCAAACAACTACCTCTCTTTTTCATTAAAAAAAATAATGCCCAATCAAAAACACTCAAAAGATAACAACTAATGGCTATAAGCTTTACTCTCTACTTAGTTCGCATTTAAAAAGAGACATCGGCACGCTCGCCTAAGCCGACTAAACGATAACGAGGTTTCACAAAGCTAGCATGTACAACGCCTAAACTTTTATCGAATGAAACAGAAATCTCAGCAACTTCCTTAAATTGAGGCTTTGCTTGAAGAATAATTTCAACACTATGTTGATCACTATCATTGGTCAAAGTAACTCTCTCAAAATTAATCATCTGATTATTGAGCATTAAATGAGTGCCTTGCTTAAGTGTTTTTTTAATCACACTTTGTTGTTCGTTGTCACTTAAGTTTTCAGGCATTACCTTCTCAATATCCCCCATTAACCAAGCTTGATTATTTTGTAATCTAGAGACTAAATAGTTCATATCGGTAACAATTTTCACTTCAACTTGTCCGTCTCTTAAAATGACTTGAGCACTTGTTTCATTTAAAACATGCGCTCTGATTGGTGCACTGAATACCGTCATTCCACAAACGAGTAATAACACTAATAGTGCAAATTTAAAATTATTTAATAGGTACATATTAATAGCCTTACATCATTACAAAGATGAATATTCAGTAGTTATTGGGGAAATTAAACAATCGTTCCTCTAAATAAGAATCAGAAGAACTTTTGAATATTTTATTTTAATGTGTAACAACAGGTTGATGGTCACTTAATTGAGAATCCCTACAGAATGTACCCGTCTGAATTTGTCCTCCATTACTGATTGTTTTTTGTTTAAAGTCGTAACAATGTTCACCCGTAACTGATGGACTATAAGTCGTAAAGTAATCTTCCCCTTGATATGAATAAGTCATCGTTCGGCTACCATTTTCCAAGGTCGTATATTTTAGGTTTTCAACGCCACCAGCAGGTGGTTTAAGATCCGCTCTTATTTTTTGTGTATCACCACTTAAAGGAGAAACTCTCGGTAGTTTACTGGTGTCAACTTCACCCACTAAACATTGAATAATGTAAGGTGCAGTTGATGATGTTTGATAACGATAGCCAAAGATTTCATCAGTTTGCCCATTACAGACATCTAACTCACCTTGTTTAATATCACTACCATCCGGATTTTTATCGCCATACAATGGATAACCATCGTATGCCCAACCAATAATTGCATTACTCGTTTGGTTTTTCATTGTATCGATCATACAAGTAGGTGAAACATGATAGTGGTAATCATCACCACGACCTGAATGCCCACCACAATTATCTAATTGCCCAAGCGCTAAAGTATCGTGTTTTGCATCATATTCACTTACATCTAATTCTCCTTGCGCTGAATAATCATATATAGGCACACCATTTACAGCGACACCTACTGCAGCATCAATGGTAGTAATTTCTTTGGCTTTTTTAGGATTTAATTTAACGGGTGCTGCATAACCTTCTGCAGGTACAGGTATTTGTTCATTAGTGCCTGTAATGCCACTCATTAACTCATGATCATGATCAGGATAAGTAGAAGAAACGACATAAGCATAATCATAATCATCGTCACAAGTAACAGAAACTTCTTTTTCAAACCCTGCTTCATTAATAGAATTTTCAATAGCTTCACATCTAGCAGCATTAACATTAGATGTTGATAAGGTTGTTTGAGGATTCTTTATGGATAGCTTTTGTGAAGATGCCCCTTTAGTAGATAGCTGTTCTATATCATGATTTAGGCTATTTTTTTCATCTACACGAACATATCTCATACCATTCCGCCTAATTATGTGATCTAATATATTCAATTATTAACTAATTATAT
>NZ_JBAKBA010000078.1:0-4781 GCF_038155225.1 Psychromonas arctica
CGATGATAGTGTGAGGTCTCCTCATGTGAAAGTAGGTCATTGCCAAGCGCCTAATACGATAATCCCTGTTGACTCACGTCAGCAGGGATTTTTTCGTTTTGGTAGTTTAATAATATAGCTTATATAAACATCGGGAGTATGAGCCGGCAGACTCGGTTGATGAGAGTATAAACTCTGCGATGCCTTTACATTACGAAGCCTGGAATATATGAACAATCCCTGTTGATTAACGCAGCAGGTATTTTTTCGTTTGGTGATTTAATAATAATGATCAATATAGAAAGTAGCAGCGAATGACGCGCCTGTATTGTTTTATGAACTATGTAACCTATAGGATGTTTTTGCATTATCAAGCATCAATTTTTGTAGATTTATAATTGTTTACAATTTTTTCTTGTCTTTATGTATTAAATTTATATTTTAATGTCAACTTTGACACTTTATATGATATTTGTATGGATCATTAGTTTGTTTTTGATAGCATTAATTATCCCTTTGTTTGAGAGAATATAATGTCTAAAAAAATAATCCGTATTGCAACTCGTCACAGCCCTTTAGCAATGTGGCAGGCTAATTTTGTTAAAGATGAGTTAATGAAGCACTATAAAGACTTAACTGTTGAATTATTACCAATGAAAACAAAAGGCGATATTCTTTTAGATACACCTTTAGCAAAGGTTGGTGGTAAAGGTTTATTTGTTAAAGAATTAGAAGTTGCTATCTTGGAAAAACGTGCCGATATAGCCGTTCATTCTATGAAAGATGTTCCTGTGGAATTCCCTGAAGGTTTAGGGTTAAGCATTATTTGCGAACGAGAAGATCCACGTGATGCTTTTGTTTCTAATCATTTTAAGCAATTATCAGATCTACCTGAAGGTGCGGTTGTCGGTACTTGTAGTTTAAGGCGCCAATGCCAAATCAGTGAACTACGTCCAGATATAAAAATTAAAGACTTACGTGGTAATGTAAATACACGTTTACGTAAATTAGATGATGGTGAATACGATGCTATTATTCTTGCTGCTGCAGGTCTAATTCGTTTAGAGATGGACTCCCGTATTGCTAGTTTTATTGAACCTGAAGTAAGTTTACCAGCAGTGGGCCAAGGTGCAGTGGGTATTGAATGTCGATTAGATGACGTTGAAACTATTGCTTTACTTGCTCCTTTGGAACATCGCGAAACACGTGTACGCGTAACGGCTGAACGCGCTATGAATTTAGCACTTGAAGGTGGTTGCCAAGTGCCTATCGGTAGTTTTGCTTTAATGAACGGTGATCAACTATTTTTGCGTGGGTTAGTGGGTAGTGTTGATGGTACTAATATCATCAGAAAAGAATTAACAGGTCATGTTGATCAAGCTCATGAGCTGGGTGAAACACTAGCACAGCAATTATTAGATGCTGGTGCAAAAGAAATATTAAGTGAAGTTTATAAGTGATAATTGAACCACGATTATTAGTAACTCGTTTTGCTCCACATGCAGAGCGACTTGCTAATAGTTTAAACGATAGTGGATGCTTCTCTATTGCGCAGCCACTATTAACGGTGACGGAATTAGATGATCCTAAAACACTTGATACATTTTTATCTGGTTATTATGACTATGTTATCGCAGTAAGTGGTAATGCAGTTAGATATGCTCAACAGCAGATAAATATTGATTGGCCTAAAGCTTGTTATTTGGCAGTAGGTCAATCAACACAAAATATATTAAATGAAGTAACAGTCCAAGATGTTTTATGCCCTTTAACTCGATTTGATAGTGAAGGCTTATTAGATCTTGATGAACTAAAATCAATTAAAAATAAACGTGTTTTGATTTTACGTGGTGAAGGTGGACGAGACTTACTTGAAACAACGTTAATCGAACGTGGTGCAAAAGTTGATTTCTTTCAAACATATAAACGTATCAAGATTGATCTTAACGGTCACGAATTAGTTAATAATTGGCAACAAGCGTCTATAAATGGTGCTATTATCAGTAGTGTGGAAATTTTAAATCAATTATTTATGCTTGTACCAAAGGAATACACAAGTTGGATAGATGAGTTAATATTTTATGTCCCAAGTGAACGTGTAGCGAAACAAGCTGCATTGTTAGGTGCTCAACATATTGTGTTGTTACCAAGCTTACATACAGATCAAATTGTGGAATTTTTTAAAGTAAATAATGGCAACTGTATATAGCCCATTAGTTTAAATAGGAATGTTATGACTGATACTAATACTGAAAATCAAAATATATCAACAACACCTGAGTCAGAAGAAGATGTTGTTAATAAAAAACGTAAAAAATCCTCTCGGCTATTAGTCATTATTGCATTGATTTTTATTATCATATTGCTATGTATTATAGGGTATGGCTTTTATTTTTATAAAAATAATGTAGTCAATAATACTGCTTATCAACAAAAAATTGAAACGTTAGCTAATAAGTTAGAATCCCAAGTTGCACAACAAAATAATCAGTTTCAGCAAAGCAAATCATTGAATGACAATTTCAAAACACAAATTGAACAACTCAATATTCAATTGTTAGATGCTCAGAATAAAAGCAAATTACACAGTTCGGATATGCAAGCTCTTCAGCGTAGTGTTGCAGAAACTAACATTCGTCATCCAAGTGATTGGATTTTATCTGAAGTTGAATATTTGATTAACTTGTCTGGTCGTAAATTATGGCTAGAGCACGATTTAAAATCAACTATTGCTTTATTGAGTACTGCTGACAAACGTATTGTTGAAATCGGAGACCCTAGCTTGAATCCGTTGCGTCGTGCTTTGCTTGAAGACATTAATATGCTTGAAGCCTTACCTCAACGTGATGTTGATGGTGTTATTTTGGCCTTGTCTAGTTTGGAACGTCGTATTGATAAACTAACTGTAGCTGGACTAGAGGTACCTGAAATTAAACAAGCTAAAGATAAAGAAGTTTCTGGAGATGTTGCTGATTGGGAAACTAATGTTGATAAATCTTGGAACTCATTTATTGAAAGCTTTATTGTTATTTCTCATCGAGATAAACCAGTTGAAGCTTTATTATCACCAGAACAATCTTGGTACTTAAAAGAAAATCTAAGAAATGCATTATCCAAAGCTGAATTCGCTGTATATAGAGAACAACAAGATATCTATGACCTAGCATTACAGAATGCATTAAAGTTAGTTGCTCTTTATTACGATATGGAAGATAAAAGTACACAACAATTTTATACTTCAGTGAAAAGATTAAGTAAGCAAAATGTATCAATAGATTACCCAGATCAATTCAAGAGCGCACCTTTACTTTCTAGTATTCTTAAACAACGCATTAGTAAGTCATTTACTATTGAAAATGCGGAGTAACGATTATGATTGGACTTTTAGTTATTGTTATATTCTTACTCACTGGGCTAATTTTTGCGCCTGAGTTAAGTGCACACAAAGGTTATATTCTAGTTTCATTTGATAGTTACACTACTTATGAAACAACGATTATCAACGCGGCTTTTATTGCGATTTTATTCTATTTTTTATTATTAGTAGCAGAGTGGGCTTTACGTAAATTATTATCGATGAGTAGTGTTACTCGTGGTTGGTTTGGACAACGAAAAACGCGTAAAGCACAAAAAAATAGTTTATTAGGTATGCTTGCTCTATTAGAGGGGAATACTAAACAAGCACAAAAACTATTGTCTAAATCAGCTGACCGTAGCGAATCTCCTGCATTGACTTATATTGCGGCAGCACGTGCATCACATAAAAATGGTGAATTTAATAAGCGTGATGATTACTTACAATTAGCAAACGAACACCCAGGTTGTAAATTGGCAGTTGGATTAGTATGGGCAGAGCTACAGCTTGATGCTAAACAATATGAAAATGCATTAGCTACCATCAGTGAATTAGATCAACGGTTCCCTAAAAATAGACAAATATTACAACATTATTTAACGCTTTATCCGGCGATTAATGAATGGGGTAAACTAATCTCTCTGCTTAATAAACAGCGTAAATTAACTGGTTTAAATGATCAGGAGTTTGCGGAGTTAGAACTTTATGCTCATCAGCAATTATTTAAAAAATTAGCATCTGAAAGTGGGCAATTACTTAATGATTATTGGTATAAAGATGTTGCTCGCTGGATGCGTAAAGAACTGTCTTACCAACAAGCGGTATTAGAAGCATTTATTGTTAATGGTAATGGAAAGTTAGCGCAGGAGTTCTTATTAGATAAGTTACAGCGTCAGTTTTCTTTGCCATTGTTGCCTTATCTTGAAAAAATAAAAGTGACTGATTATTATCCTATTATCACTTTTCTAGAAAAGCAGTTAAAAAAATCAACACATGCCGATTACATCAATCAAGCATTAGCGCATTTAAAGCTAAAAGAAGGCAATCAAGATGCTGCTATTAAGCATCTTACTGAAAGCCTTAAAACGTTGCCTAATGTTACTGATTATCAGCTATTAGCTTCTCTGCTAGAGCAGCAGGATAAAATTGAAGAGGCTAATTTATATTATCGTCAAGGTTTGGAGTTTGCGGCTAAATAAGCTTTGTTGATTTGATTGTTATTTTTATAACGGGATGATAAACCTGCTACTAAAAATGGCTTAATTTAAAAGGTAAGCTTTGGCTTACCTTTTTTGTGTTTAATGCATACTCAATAATCCACAGTTCATATTCTCTAAATTAATGAGATAATTAAATGCTCACCAGTATTGACTTAAATAATCTCAGTTCAGGATAATACCAATCACACTAATTAAGTTATCTATTTTACTTGTTAAAATAACTTATT
>NZ_JBAKBA010000079.1:0-4548 GCF_038155225.1 Psychromonas arctica
ATTTCCACCATGCTGTTCAAAAATTACTCTTGAAAGATCAACACGCCCTAGTAAAGTTGAATCACTCTTATCAGAAGTTTTTGAGACGAGTGAAATATCGTATCATCAGATCAGCTCGAGAGCTAAAACAATCGAGAGTGTTAAAGCAAAAGGTAATAATGAAAAGTATTCTGATCCTATAAATGAAATTCAAGATTTTAGTGGTATAAGAATAATCACTTATGTTGAAGATGAAATCGATTCTATCTGTAAAATTATTGAAGAAAATTTTGAAATTGACTTGGAGAATAGTTCAAATAAGAGCGATGAATTAGGTATAGATAAAGTTGGCTACAAGTCAGTTCATTATGTTGCTACTTTAAAAAAAGATAGATTGAAATTACCCGAATATAAACAATTCCAAAATAAACTTTTCGAAATTCAAATAAGAACAATTTTACAACATGCTTGGGCTGAGATTGAACACGATAGGAACTATAAGTTTTCAGGAAAACTTCCTCCAGATATAAGCCGTAGGTTTAAAATACTTGCAGGTGTTCTCGAAATGTCCGACCGGGAGTTTAATAATATTTCTCAAGAAATAGATACCATTTCAGAAAAGGCAAAGGCAACAGTAACATCGGGTAAGTTAAATGTTCCAATTACATCGGTTTCAATAGCTCAGTACATAAAGTCAAAATTCAAAAATAAATTATCATCTGGATATGAGTTTATTGCAGATCATGAAGCAAAAGGAATAAATGAGTTAGAAAAGTGCGGAGTAACGACTCTGGAGGAACTTGATCTGTTGTTAACTGAAGATGCACAAAAATTGTACTTTTATATGGCTAGTATCGATAATAAGAAAATTGCGGAGTTAGGAATTGCTAGAATTTCCTTGATACTTTCTGACTACAAACAATATTTTTCATTAGCGTTCAGTAACTCTTTTGGTGCCTTTACTTATCAAAAAGAGCTCGAAGCTCAGGTGAAAGAAATTTTTGAGAGAAATAAGGTCGATTGGGACGATATTACATCAAACTACAATGTATCTCTAATGGATATATAAAAGCTAACAAGGCACTTAAACGGAACTAAAACAGTGGGTTAGGTTTCGCTTCGCTCCACATTATAACCCACTATTTTAGTCCGCTTAGTGCGGCGTTAGACCAACATGAAAGGGTTTTTATGACAATTGCAGTTTTGGTAATAGATATTCAGAGTGCTTTAATAGATCCAGAGCCTAGACCTTTTGATGTTAATAATGTTTTAAGTAAAATTAATACTGTTACCAATTGGGCTAGGACTGCCGGATACCCTGTTATATATGTTCAGCATGAAAAAATTGAAAGTGTAATGGAATATGAAAGTAAGGGCTGGCAGTTGCAAAGCAGTCTGAATGTTATAGAAGGAGATCTTGTTGTCCGCAAGACTACTCCAGATTCGTTTTTGAGAACTAATTTAGAGAATATTCTTGAAACCAATAAAGTGAAACATTTAATTGTTACCGGTTATGCTTCTGAGTTTTGTGTCGACACAACTGTTAGGCGAGCCGCGAGTTTAGGTTACTCAGTTGAATTAGTTTCTGATGCGCATACCACTCATTGTAAAGAACACGCTTCAGGTGAACAAATTCGTTTACATCACAATTGTACATTACCAGAGGTTACTAGTTTTGGAGTTAAAATATCTGCAATCAAACTAGTGTACTAGTAAAATTGGTCTAACAAGGCGCTTAAACGGAACTAAAACAGTGGGTTACGTTTCGCTTCGCTACACATTTTAACCCACAATTTTAGTCCGCTTAGCGCGGCGTTAGCTACCTAAGGAAAGTATCGTGCTCAAGTTGTATCGATTTACTGAAAGTAAAAAGGAATATTGGGAGACATGGGATAATGATGACGGTACTCATACTATTCACTGGGGTGAATTGGGGACTAAAGGTCACTCTAAAATAGTAAAACGTAGCTTGTTTAAAAAGCCACAAGATAAAATTCAAATAGAAATAGATAAACTGACAGATCAAGGTTACGTGCAAGCAGAACACGAATATACACTTTTAATTGAATATGAGGTAGATGGTTTTGGAACCTCAGAAGACTTAGATAAAAGGAGTAGGCTGCAAGATCGAATGAATGAAACGCTCGGCTGGACTGGTTTAGGAAACTGCGATGGTGGCAGTACTGGTAGTGGTACTATGGAAGCATGCAATTATATTGTTGATTTTGAAGTAGCTAAAAGTGTTATTGAAAAGGACTTAGTAGGTACTGAGTTTGAAAATTATACGCGTATCTATAACGAAGATACTGAGTAGTCGGTAGCTAACAAGAAATTAAACAAGGACAAAAAACAGTTGGCTTTTTGTTCACTCCGTTCACTTATTTTAGCCAACCATTTTTTGCCTGTTAATTGGGCGTTGGTGCGTCAAGCTAAGCTTGGTGCATCTTGCAGGGTGTAAGTCCCTGTCAGGTAAGGTTTAACCAACCACCTGTATCGAGTGTTGCGCCTTTGGCGGAGCTTGAGATTTGCAATAGCATTTCATTGGTGCGAGCCAGATAAATCAAGTGAACAAGATAGGTGAAGCGTACACAGAGAATCATATAGGCCATAGGGGATGCGTGTCCCTGTAGTGCTGGTATCGCTCCGATAAATATTAGATCTGACTGACGAGGTTTGCAACGCCATCGAAGTCCAAGCAAAGCAATCGCAATGGTTAGATTGTGGCGAGTCAGCGGAGTTTTCAAGCCGTGGCATGTATGTAGAGATGCATCGAGAACTTGAGAGATCTAAAGGTATTCCACAAGGAAGGTGGTAGGGAAGCTGAGTGAAAAGCAAGGCAAACGAAGATCTTTTGGAAGTCAGATCAGCCCATAGTAGTCTGAGCAGGGGAAAGCCTTGTACACGGCGAAGGAGCTGACAGTTATATCCGTTATTAAGCAGATACATGGTCCGGACAAAGTAGGGCTGGAGATACGATGACAACGACACTTAATAACATCACATTTAAAGCACATACTCACCCTAAACATAGGTTTCAGAATTTATATGGATTACTAAATACTGAATGCCTGTATGAAAGTTGGGGGCAACTCAACAAGAAAGCTGTGCCTGGTATTGATGGATGCTCTATTGATCAATATCAGGCAAACTTAGTTGAAAATATAACGAGCTTAAGTCATCAACTTAAACAGAAATGTTATAGGGCGAATGATATTAAGCGCATCTTTATTCCCAAATCGAACGGTAAACAGCGGCCATTAGGCCTACCCACGGTCAGCGACAAATTGGTACAGCAAAGCGTTAGTCAGATCCTGCAAAGTATCTGGGAACAAGACTTTTTGCGTAACAGTTATGGTTATCGACCGAATAAAAGTGCCCATCAAGCCATTCATAGTTTAACACTCAATCTACAATTTAAAGGTTATGGTTACATTGTAGAAGCTGATATTAAAGGCTTCTTTGACAACCTAGATCATAATTGGTTGATGGAGATGCTTAAACAACGAATTGATGATGCCGCAATGCTTAGCTTGATAAGCCAATGGTTAAAAGCGCGGATTAAATCGCCCGATGGTGTATTTACTAAGCCAACCAGTGGTAGTCCTCAAGGGGGTATTATCAGCCCAGTACTGGCTAATATTTACTTACATTACGCATTAGATCTTTGGTTTGAAAAGAAAGTAAAACCAGCAATGGAAGGGCGATGTATGATGATCCGCTATGCGGATGATTTTGTCTGTGCATTTCAGTTTTCAAAGGATGCGGAGCGCTTTTATCGGGTATTACCGAAACGATTAAATAAATTCAATTTAGACGTCGCGAAAGATAAAACATCATTGATGCGGTTTAGTCGCTTCCATGTAGGGCGAAAGCGTCATTTTGCATTTTTAGGTTTTGAGTTTTATTGGGGAACCGATGCCAATGGTAAAGTAAGACTTCGACGAAGAACTGCTGTTAAGAAACAGAAAGGGACGTTGACGGAGTATTATCAGTGGATAAAGGGAAAATACTCACTTAAATTAAGAGAGTGGCTTCCCCAATTAAGACGCAAACTAACCGGATTCAGAAATTACTTTGGGCTGCCTGACAATAGTCGTAGTCTGTCTCATTTATATAACTATGTACTGCATAATCTGTATAAATGGTTAAATAGAAGAAGCGGTCGGAAAAGCTATAATTGGAGTAATTTCAAGAAGATGTTAAGTTATTTTAAAATTGAAGTACCCAAGGTGAGCAAGCGAAATATACTTGTCGATTGGTACTAGGGTCGTGTTTTACACGAGTGTATATTTAACTGAAGAGCCGGATGCGGTAGTTCCGCACGTCCGGATCTGTGTGGGGTCGGCCTAGTAATAGGTCGCTCTACCACGATAGGCTGTAGAATTTCTCCGAAAAGAACGTTTTCACGTTCTTTTTTTATAATATCTCATTGTACAAAAAACAACCTTGATTGAGCTGGTCGTCTGTGATCTAATAGTTATTATTCGCTCAGAGATAAACATGATGGCTAACTACAAACCTGACTTATCTTGCCAAAGTAAATTCATTCCGATTGATTTCGCACAGCAA
>NZ_JBAKBA010000080.1:0-4339 GCF_038155225.1 Psychromonas arctica
GCTCCCTATGCATGCAGAGTAATTATTGAGCACCAAAGATCAACACGCCCTAGTATAGATTCAACGCCTAATTTTCATTAAAACTAAAAGTACTCTCATAGTTAAACATTTAAAGAGAGAGTGCTTTTAGTAACATAGCATTTCACTTACATTCTGATTTAAAATATGATCAATACAATTTCCTCCGTTTCCTACATTAAACTTCTATTACTCGACACCTACCCCCCACTTTTCATGTTATTGACGGCAATAACTAAACTAATAATATTCTCCATCTACCTTTTTAATTAGCGTGATGCACTAAGTTTAAGCAATCATCTATTTATTAGATTGAGTGATACCTATTATATTAAATAAGTTATCTAAATTTTTGCGTAGACACAATGACTTAATTTAAGGCGTAAGTTGAGGACTTTCGAAGATTAACTTCGTTAAGCGTCAGTTGGGGAGTTAATATCAATCTAAGTAATTCTCTAGTCATTTATGCTTGTTAAAATAAAGAAATAAGTTATTTTAATCAGTTAATTAGTGTGATTGATAGTAGAAATTAATACTTATTAATGTTTATTAATGTTTATTAATGTTTATTAATGTTTATTAATGAAAGTGATTACAGCATACATTTAACTGAATTGGGTAATTTTTAAAACCAATTTAACTTTAAGGAAATAAGTTTTTTTGGGTCAAAAACACGCTTTCTTTACTGTAGTAGGCCTACAATTAGATTTGGTGGTGATGCAGAAGCTCAAGTCCGCTTATTCTTTTTCATCTCCTTCGGTAAAAATTGGCAATAAAAAAGCCTATCCGATAATAGTATCTAGATAGGCTTTTAATATAACAAGCGAATTAACGAATGTTAATAACAGTAATTTTTAGTTAAATACTAATTATTCTGTTCTTAATAAAATTATGCAGCGAAGTTCTTAGCTACAAATTCCCAGTTAACTAATGCCCAAAAACCATTTAGGTAGTTAGGGCGAACGTTACGGTAATCGATGTAGTAAGCATGTTCCCATAAATCAACAGTAAGAAGTGGAGTAGTACCTTCTTCAGTTAATGGAGTTCCTGCATTTGATGTATTAACTAATTCTAGTGAACCGTCAGCTTTTTTAACTAACCAAGTCCATGAAGAACCGAAGTTATTCACAGCTTTATCATTTAATTGAGCTTGAAATTCAGCAAATGAACCAAATTTAGCATCGATAGCAGCAGCAAGTTCACCAGAAGGTTCGCCACCAGCGTTTGGTGCTAAACAGTTCCAGTAAAATGTGTGGTTCCAGATTTGTGCAGCATTGTTAAAAACGCCACCTTCAGAAGTTTTGATGATTTCTTCTAAAGATTTTTCAGCAAGAACAGTACCTTCAACTAAACCGTTTAGCTTAGCAACGTATGTAGCATGGTGTTTACCATGGTGAAATTCTAATGTTTCAGCTGAGATATGTGGTTCTAATGCGTCTTTTGCATAAGGTAATGCTGGTAATTCAAAAGCCATTTTAAATTCTCCTAATAAAGGCTGGGGGGGGGTCTAAATTTATAATGGTCATTTATACTTACTTTAAGAATAAAAAGCCACCATAAAGATTGATCTAGATCATTTTGTGTCTATGATAGAATAATCGCAAATTCATAGATAGATTGCACGTATACAAATGTTATAATGTGCAATTAATTAATAACATTCTATCGTTAGAGGAAATATAATGGAAACATTAGATAAAATTAAAGAACAATTAAGCGAAAATACTATCTTGTTATACATGAAAGGTTCGCCAAAATTACCAAGTTGTGGTTTTTCATCACAAGCATCGCAAGCTTTAATGCAATGCGGACAACCATTTGCTTATGTTGATATTCTACAAAACCCAGATATCCGTGCAGAATTACCAAAATATGCAAACTGGCCTACTTTCCCACAACTATGGGTAGACGGTGAGTTAGTCGGTGGATGTGACATTATTTTAGAAATGTCTCAACAAGGTGAATTACAACAATTAATTACCGCTGCGGCAGAAAAAGCAGAAGCAGCTAAATAAAGTAGTCTTCTTGCAAAAAGCCCTCATTAATAATCTTAATGCGGGCTTTTTTTGAATATGTATTAATGATAAGACTTAATCAGTTATCGTTATTACAACTGATGTCTGAGTAAGCGATTCCACTTTCATTGTATGCACCAATTCTATAACAATATGTATTATTTGATAATATATTACTATCTACATAGCTTATTTGATTAGCATCTACAGAAGTTAATATAATAAAGTCATCATTCCCACCAACACTTCGTTCAATAAGAAAGCCCTCTTCATTATCAGCTAAATCATCCCAACTAATTTCAAGAGATTCATATTCCTTTAGAACATCTATTATAGAAGTACTTTCATTTGCAGAGGTACTTTCAGTTGTAGAATCATTGTAAACTTCACTACTTTGCAGTGAATCTGTGCTTCCGCTATTACATCCAATTAAAGGAATAAACGCTAACAGCATAACCAATTTGTAACACTTACTTTTTATCATTTTCTACTAGGTCCTTTTTAACCGATTTAATCTATTTTCAACGAACAACAAAAATAGTCAGTTAAAAAATTCAAAGTTATAGACTACCTTAGTAGCAAAAGATTCACTTTAAAATTCATCTATAAAATATTTGAGGAATGGAAATTAACGGAGGAAAAATATATCACTAAAACATAAATTATTATAATAAAAAAAAAGCCACGAATATATGAAAATACTGCGACTTTAGGTATTGTTTTTACTGTATATTTTTGACTTTTCTACCACCCACCAAATGCTTTATAGCGATTTACCATGTAATAAAACAATTTAGCGGTTACTTCTGTATCGTATAAAGCAGAATGAGCTTCTTTATTATCATACGCTACCCCGGCTTTTTCACATGCTTTAGCCAATACTGTTTGGCCTAGTGTTAAGGCGGCCATACTTGCAGTATCAAAGGATGCAAAAGGATGAAATGGCACACGTTTTAAATTACAACGCTCAGTTGCCTTATTAATAAAACCTTGATCAAACGATGCATTATGAGCAACTAATATTGCCCGATTACAATCATTGTGTTTTTGGTATTTACGTACTTTCTTAAAGATTTCTGTTAATGCTTCACGTTCATCAATTGCATTACGTAGAGGGTTAAAGGGATCAATACCAGTAAAACTAAGTGCTTTAGGATCTAATGCTGCTCCTTCAAAAGGCATCACATGAAAATGTATCTTATCTACGCTTCTTAAGTATCCTTGCTCATCCATTTCAGGAAAAATAGCCGCGATTTCTAAAATAGCATGGACTTGAGGATCCAAGCCTGAAGTTTCAATATCAATGATAACCGGGTAAAAACCTCGAAAACGATCTACTAATTTGTTATCCATTTCATCTCACTGTTAAAATAAAGTTCGAATATTATGCCAGAAAGCACGAAAAACCTCATAATTTTACTAAAGATATTTACTTACTTGTCGATATAAACAACAGTGATTAAAAAATATCGAGCCATTATGAAAAAAATACTACCTTTAATATTCATAGTAACGACAATGCCAGCGACTTCTGCCAATAAGCAGTATCATGCAGGAATGGATAACTCTAATTGGTATTTAAGTAGTTCTTCTCCAATACAATGCACGCTTGAGCACCCTATTCCTCGATATGGCCAAGCAAATTTTATAGCTAAAGCGAGTAAAAAAATTAATCTAGATTTTAGGTTAGAGAGTAAACGAGCAATGCCAACTACGGAAGAGGTTCAATTAAAATCAGTGCCTCCTGCGTGGCATCCAGGTTCAGCTCCTGAATTAATAGATATTGTCACTTTCCACCAACAATTTGATGGATATGTCACTAAACAAAGTGCTTGGAGAATGCTCAATGAACTAGAAAGTGGTCAAGTACCAACCTTTTATTTTCATGATTGGTACAACAATAAACAAATGGTCAGTGTCGGTTTATCATCAATTAACTTTAATAAAAGCTACGATGATTTTAATAACTGTATTTCACAGTTATTACCTTATAATTTCGATGATATCTCATATAGCATTTTACGTTATAAAAAAGATGGTTCTTTATTAACTCAATTTTCCAAAAAACGTTTAAAAATGATCGGTGATTACATAAAACATGATAAATCTATCAATGTAATTTTAGTGTCAGGTTATTCAGATGGTTACGGTGCGGTTAATACAAACCAAGTGTTATCTGAAGAAAGAGCTAACTCAGTTAAAGCATACTTATCTGAGTTAGGGTTCAGCAATGACAACATTAAAGTATCTAGTTTTGGTGAAAAGCATCATGTTGCAGATAATAGAAATATTCTAGGTAGGCAAGA
>NZ_JBAKBA010000081.1:0-4171 GCF_038155225.1 Psychromonas arctica
CTCCCTATGCATGCAGAGTAATTATTGAGCACCAAAGATCAACACGCCCTAGTCATTTAAGGCTTTTTGGAAACACTTTAGCGCAAGTTATTTTGTAACGATTCCTAAGCCACAATTATTAATTTAATTGTGGCTTTTTTGTATTTGCGCGGAAAGTCCTTGGTTTAACTCTTTATTTAAACCCTCGAGACAAAGCACCATCATTAACGAATCGGCTTCAACATTATTTGCGCTTTTGTTTTCAAAATAGCCAGTCATTTAAGGCTTTTTGGAAACACTTTAGCGCAAGTTATTTTGTAACGATTCCTAAGCCACAATTATTAATTTAATTATGGCTTTTTTGTATCTAAAACGGATGAGTCCTTGGTTTAGCTTTTAGTTTAAACTCAGAGATAGAAGAACCTCACAATAAAACTCCCCTGCTACATCAAAAAAGCAATGAAACTATTAAAAGCTAAAGTTATAAAAAAAGATAAATTAGAGCCCATTGATAAAATTCGATAGCCAGCCTTTAGTTTTGTTATTATTTAAATTCTAAATCAAAACAGTTAGTGCGCTTATTAGCAGATAACATTAATAAGCAAGATTAGTCATTAACATTAGCAACTAACAAGACTTATATCAGTCCTATGAACTATATGATGGTAATTATCAAGCAGGGAAAGCAATTGAATCAATTAACACAGCGATGCAATATTAATACTTTTAAAATAGTCACATTAGTACTTAGCCTATTATTTCTTTCTGCATGCACGCCTGCGCCAGAAAGGTTTTCTAACGATAGCGAAGATTACTGTAAAGATATTAGCTTTCAGAAGAGCACTACGCTCACTGAGCAACTTGCACCCTACTCTCACTATATCGAAGGTGGGAAAACCGGTGTTTATGTCTTAGAGCAAGGCACAGAAGCGATGTTCACAAGAGCTTGGTTAAGTGAACATGCAGAAAAAACAATTGATGTGCAATATTTTATATTCTCTGCGGATAACATTGGTTTATTAGCTATCGATTATTTGGTTAGAGCGGCTGAACGTGGCGTTAAAGTACGGATATTAGTTGATGACATCATGTTAGATGCTAAAGGTGATGAGCTATTAATACTCAATGCACACCCAAATATTACTATTAAAATTTATAACCCGCTTGTGAATACCGGTAAAAATATCGTACAAAAACTCACTAACTTAGTCACTGATTTTCATGCCTTTAATCAGCGTATGCATAATAAAACCTTTACCGTTGATAGTGCCGTTTCTATTACTGGTGGAAGGAATGTTGCAGATGAATATTTTGGTTATGATCATGAATATAACTTTAGAGATAGAGATACATTATTAATAGGCCCAACAGCTAATAATATTGAGCAATCATTTAATGAATTTTGGCAGCATAGTTTAAGCGTCCCTGTTACCGATTTATTAGCAGATAAAGCAACTGAAGAAGCACTTCAAAAAGAAGCGCCCAACTTTCAAAAACTCCATCAATACGCCTGTAACCCTACAAATTTTTTACCTGAAGTCAGAGCGCAAATAGAAGCAATGCCAGCCGCCTTTAAAAAAGCAGTGGATGATGGTGATGTTCATTGGTTAGATAACATTGAATACGTTTCAGATGCACCTGGTAAAAATGATGGAGAGGTCTTTTTAGGCGGAGGTGGTATCGCAACCAGCAAGTTAATTGCATTAATTACGCAAGCGAAGAAATCAGTCACTATTCAAACACCTTATTTGATCACCACCGATTTAAGTAAAGGCATTTTAAAAACCTTAGTTGATAGTGGAGTAGAGGTAAAAATATTAACCAACAGCCTCGCTTCAAACGATAACTTAGAAGCTTTTAGCGGCTATCAAAGAGATCGTGATGCTTTACTAAAGACTGGCGTTAGCATCTATGAATTTAAACCTGATGCCCAAATAAGACAAAAAGTCATGTCACAAGAAATGTCCAAACAATTAGAGCAGGCTCCTATATTTGGTTTACATGCTAAATCAATGGTAATTGATGACAATTTAACTGTCATTGGTACCTTTAACTTAGACCCCCGTAGCGCCAATTTAAACACGGAAAGTGTTGTCATCATTCCCTCGTCAGCGATTGCTAAGAAAGTGAAAGCAGCCATGCTCGTTGAAATTCAGCCTGAAAATGCTTGGGAAGTGACATTAGATTGGAACCCTGACCATAAAGTAGATTTAACTAAGCGTTTAAAAGTTAAATCTAGAATAGTAGTGCCTAAAAGTATTTTATAAATAGAGTGAGGCGTCTCCAATCATCAACACGCTTTAACTATTTTAACAAAACCATAAGAATACGTTAGACTGCGCTCCTGATGATTTTATTATATAGATAAATAATGACTTACCAATTTCAGTTTAACCTTAAGGTTAACGCAGTAGAAAAGGTTAATTAGATGTTTTACGAAGGGACTGAGAAACGTTTATTAATCTGCACTAAAAGCCTTAACTTATTTGATTTTGACGATGGCTTTTGGCAACAGTTAGTTGTGAACTGCGGCGCTGAAATATTATCAAGTATTCAAAACACTCAACTCAAAGCTTACTTGTTGTCAGAATCGAGCTTATTTGTTTGGCAAGATAAACTGTTATTGATCACCTGTGGTAATACACAATTAGTAAAAGCTGCTTTGTTTCTTCAACAAGAATTGACTAAGCAACAAATAAGTACACTGATTTTCCAACGCCATCAAGCGCTGAAACCGCAACTGCAGAGCTCTAACTTTCAACAAGACACCTTGTTATTAGAAAAACAGTTTAATGGCCAGCAACAACACTGGAGAGACAATTACCAAGGTGATTTGTTTGTGTTCGGGGAAATATCAGAAAAGAATATTACAACACAAAGTATTTATATGTTGCATGGATTAAATGGCAAGCTAGCGACGCAGTTACAAACTGAAACCTTAGATAAACAACAAATCCTAGAAAAGTTAAAGCTCGACGTCTTTTTTGATGATCTAATAATTGACCATTTTAGCTTTGAACCAAAAGGCTATTCATTGAATGCAATTTGCGGTGAAAATTATTTAGCCATTCATTTAACGCCTGAACAGCTAAGTACTTATTTAAGTGTTGAAACCAGTTTTTCTGCACTGCAATGCACTGATTTCATAACCTATTTACAGCAACTTTTTTTACCCAATGATCTTAAGCAGCTGCACTTAAAGTCTGATAGTAAACGGTTAAATATCAGTGTTTTTTAATGATTTAATAAAAAAACCGCATTAACTTGCTCAGTAATGGTAATTTCATTATTTTGATAGCTAGGCACCATCTGGTCACTCTCCACCATACGCATCAAGACAGGCTGTGCATTATTAGTTTGGTAATTAATAGAGTACACATCACCTAAAGCTGCTTGATAACTTTTAGCGAGCCCTTTCGCTTTATTAATTGAGTCTTTCACCGCGAGATCACGTGCTTTTAACTGCCATTGAACCGGTTCTTTTAAGGCATAATTAATTTGACCAATACTAGAAATATCGCTCTTAACCAAAATTTGTAAAAATTCATTTACTTTAGTTACATCGCCCAATTGATAACTTAAATTACGTGTCGCTTTAACACCGACAGGTGTACGTTTTTTCTCAATATATTCATACTCAGGACGCATTTGAATATCTGCACGCTTTAATAGCGCTTGGTCAAAACCACCCTTTTGTAACTTAGAAAGAATTTGTTGTACTTGTTTATCGACTTCTCGCTTTGCATCATCGCTATCGTTTTCAACAGCAATTGATTGGAATTCTATTTTCACTGTATCTGGTTTTACCAGAATTTTAGCGATGCCTGAAACAGATACATGTGCTTTTTCTGGTAAATTACTCGCACTTACCCATGGCGTAGCAACAAACAAACAACTTACTAATAAAACGTTAAATATTTTCATTTTCTCTCTCGGATTAACAACAACCATTTATCACTAACTAATTGACTTATTTTTCATTAAAAAGTTTCATTGATTTCTCAACAACAAAACAAACTTTAAATAATAGCTCTACAAGTCAGTAATATTAACGATCTAACTTTAAAATAGATCAACCTAAACATTAAGATAAGTATAAATTAATTATCTACTGTACGCTTTATTAATGTTAATTTAACTAGGGCGTGTTGATCTTTCAAGAGTGTTTTTTGAACAGCATGGTGGAAATGTA
>NZ_JBAKBA010000082.1:0-3698 GCF_038155225.1 Psychromonas arctica
AAAATTACCCCTAACTGCGTTGTGAGTTTTGAAGTGAGAACAACTATCTCCTACAGCTCACGCCTTATTAGCGTTAATTTTTCCTGCGCAATCTCAGATCACTTATTTAATTCCATTAGTATTAGGGTGATTGGTATTAGGGTGATTGGTATTATTTACTTTCATTAAATAGTAGATATAAAAAGCCATCAATGGTCAAGTTATCTCACTAAATGAGGCTCTTTAGGTAGACGGCTTTTAAAATACTTAGTTGATAGGTTAATAACTTACTTATTGGGTGCCTCAGAAGGGCTGAGCTCGATTTTGAAGAAAGTCGCTTGCACGTAATCTCCATTTACTTTATCAATCGACCAATCACCTGAGCCAGGACAATTCGTGTACCATATTCCCGGTGCATCTTTACTACTACACTGATTATAGGCACCAGCTTTGAAATAAAACCAATCTTTTTGATAGCCATTAGGATTATCCAATGTGTCTGCTTTACCGTAAGCATTAATATTATTTGATAAATCAATTTCATACTTAACGTCAGTCTGATTATTGGTCGTGAAAGTGAGGTACATAATATTGTCGTGAACATTAATAACGTAGCTAAACTCTTCCCCTAACGCGATACCTTTCTCACCAGGTTCATCAGGATTTTCCCACGTATTTCCCCAAACAGGGTAGGCAACATCAGTACGGTTTGGATCTCTTTTAGGTAAGTTTTTTTCGTAGGTCCAAAAAACAGAACCCGTTGCATGGTTTGGCCATTTTTTATAATAAATTTTAATCGGTTCATTACCCCAACCAAAGGCGTCATCGGTGTTATATAACAGATTATCATCTTTCCCTGCATGTATTTGCCCAACAACAACTGAGTAAGCTGGTGGCTTATTCGGATAGCCTGCATGCACAGAAACAGCATCTACTTTTAATGTCGCTTCTAATTTACCGCCTATATCAGCAAATTTTTTTGCATTAGGATTAGCCGCAAGTGCGAAATTATTACGTTTAGACTTCGGATCGCCTCCATAATCGCCACTCATCATTTGCCTAAACTCACTACGTGTATTCGTTGAACCACCTGTTGTTGCTGCCTTGTTTGGCGCCGAAAAGACAACACCACGTTCAGCAATCGCATAGAAGAAATTAGGATCGTAAAAAGAGTTAATACTACCGATATCAACTTCTCTCGCTTTGCCGCTATTACCTTCTAACGGAAGCGTTATTTTCCAATAACTCAAATCGATAATATCAGCAGGCAATACACCGCTAGCGGGAGGCGGAAGAGCACAACTAGAGAGAAGTAATGATACGCTGATACTGGTAAACAAATATTGAAGAGGTGATATACGCTTCATAGAGACTTCCTAATTAAATACACGTTATTGATAACTAAAATACAAGAATAACCTTAAAGCTTCTTTTATTTGCATTACAATAATATTTATTGTGATGTTAATCTCTCAAAATAAATATATAGGCGATTGATAAATAAGAGGTAACATGAGTGATTTGTGATATTTATATAAACTACTTCCTACCTTAATAGTCTTAAATTCATGCTTAAACTTACTAGAGCCGTCATCGATTTAGAAAAACTCAATCAGGGAGAGTGGATGTAGTCAAATCGAATGATCTTTTTGTATAAGCAATTGATTTTAAATGTTTTTGTTTTAAATTTTCTAGCTTTGAGTTAGAAGATAAATTAATTGGTTGTGAAAGTTAGAGGCAGAAATTGTAGCCAGATTGAGTAATTTTTTATCGTTAACTTTAAGCCGTTTATCACATCAACATTGCCGTTAAATTAGTCATTTTTTATTTTTAATGAAATCAAATGCCTTCCTGCTTGGTCTATTAAACGTGACATCAAAGATTTTAATCAAACACGATCATGTTCAATCAAATAAATATCGATTGAATTGCATTTATTTTACATATTTCGGTTGGGTTTAGTTTTTGTTAACTGGGAAATTTAAAATAAAGATCTGACTGCATCTTTTAAGTCTATTTAAGCATTTCAATAGAAAAATGAAGTGAAAAATAAGTTAAATCTTCTCGTTATGAAAGAGGTCGTTATGAAAAAATTAATTACATCTGGTTTGTTAACCATTGCTATATTTGGCCAACAACATGTATTAGCCGAAACGTTTAATAGCGGAGTCGATTCTGTTGCGTTAGTTGAACTTTTTAGTTCTGAAGGCTGCCATTCTTGCCCACCTGCCGATGAAAAATTGAGTCAGTTGTTGGATAGCCCACAATTATTTAAAAAATTCGTTCCTGTCGCTTTTCATGTCGATTATTGGGATAGATTAGGCTGGAAAGACCCCTTTGCGACTCCGGAATATACCACTAGGCAATATAACTTGTTATCAGAAAGTGGTCGTAGAGGTGCTTATACACCAAATTTCATTATTTCGGGTAATGAATGGAAAGGTTTCTTTAGAGGGCGCTCTATAGAAAGTGGCGTAGATTCCTTTGCAAAAAACTCAATTGGTAATTTAAAAATAGATTATCAAGCATCAGATTCTCAACACGAAGTTAAAGCAGTTTTTTCGCCTGACAAAGAATTTATTGCTGATAAAAATAAGCCATTGATTTTATCTGTTGCACCATTAGGTATGGGGCTAAAGAGTGATGTGAAACGTGGTGAAAACAGTAATAAGCAACTACACCATGAATTTGTGGCGTTAGATTGGCAAAAAATTCCGATGACATTTGAAAATAATCAATGGGTAGCGACGTTGAATTTATCTAAAGGGGCACATAAAGAACAAGCACAGGCGATTAGCGCATGGGTAAGTAAAGAGAACAGTTTAACTCCTATTCAAGCTGTAGGGGGTTATATCAAGTAATATTTTATGGGCGTTGGCTTGAATTTCTTTTTTAATTCGTCTGCGCTCGTCTCGTCAGCTTAAATATTATTTACAGTGTTTTCGCCTTGTCGGCGACTCTACTTTTTCTTATCAGATGAAACTTTTTACCCACAACACGCAAAAAGACTGACACCGAATCACTTTCTAATCCAAACAATGGCTATATTGTTTATTTCGGGTTCTGGCTCGTCTTTGCTCGTCCGGTCAGTTTGAATATTATTTACAGTGTTTTCGCCTTGTCGGCGACTCTACTTTTTCTTGTCAGAAGAAAAAGTAAGCAAAAAGACTGACCTCCGATTCGTTTTTTAATCTGAACCAATAACTGCCTTCTTTACGCACCGCTCATACGCCACATCCCTGTGGCGAGCTGAGCTAGCAACGGCATCCATGCCTAACCTTGCTAAAGGCATTTCTTGTTTCAGAAAAACGAGACGGAGTGGCTTGTTGTAACCACATTGAGTAATGTTTTATCGTAACTAATTGATATTTCTTAACGCAATGAGTGGGGTCCACAACTTATTAGTGTTTTTAATTCGTCTACGCTCATCCAGTCAGTTTGAATATTATTTACAGTGTTTTCGCCCTGTCTGCGACTCTACTTTTTCTTGTCAGAAGAAAAAGTAAGCAAAAAGACTGACCTCCGATTCGTTTTTTAATCTGAATAAATTACAGCCTTCTTAACGCACCGCTCATACTCGACATCCCTGTCTCGAAATGAGCTAGCAACGGCATCCATGCCTTAAGCTTGCTAAAGTCTGAAATTGATTCAGAAAAACGAGACGGAGGAACTTGTCGCAGCCACATTGGGTAAGAGATTATCGTAACTGATTGATATTT
>NZ_JBAKBA010000083.1:0-3441 GCF_038155225.1 Psychromonas arctica
TAAGTCATTTTTCCTGCGTAAAATTTAGATCACTTATTTAATGTAATCGGTATTACTTAATAATATACAAAAAACAGTAGGATTAAGATCATAAATTCAGAGAATGCATATTTTTATTGATAAATTACATTATACGAATAACATTGAATTTAAAGTAATTAGGATTCTTTAGCTATACAAAGAAATCGAATAATAGAAAGGAAATAACAATCCTTTATCTATTGTTCTTAAGCTTTGGAACTTCCTATAACCTTTATAATCAATGAGTAAAAAAGTATAGCAATACAACATGCTTTACTTCAAAAAGTGAGATAGGAAAGATGACTGTGCTTCTTTGTTCCTTTATATAACGACACATATACCGGTTACCAATCAAGATACATTATTCAGTCGTTAACTCGGACATCAGACAAGAAGACGTAACATGGTGAGTCCTTATCGAATGTTACAACGCAATATTTTTTCTAGCTGGCAAGTCGTGAGGCAACCACCTTCGTTGTGATAAAGTCTCAAATAACTCGTTAGATCTTTAACTTTATGCCTAGTATTTTTTTCCTTCACCACTTGCTGATTTTTGTATCTTAAAGCGTGGCGGGTATAACGACATCATCACTTTTCAATTAAACCATAAGGTATCGAATTAAAGACTTCTGGTTCATTAGTCAGTGTCGGTGCTACATTCATACCTTTCCAATCAAGTAACATGATAGCGAGTACATTTCGATGTTCTCCCTTTTTTAAATCCATTTCTCCAGTAACGGAAGGTATTAGGCCATGTTCGCGGTTTAAAGCTTTTTGAATAACTTTTCTTGTTTTGAGGACAACAGGATCATCATCTAGTCCCGCTAGCAGAAAATTAATTCCAACTTCAGCAATAACATCTTCTTTAGCCCGTTCGATAATCGTATCTATATTATTCCGATAGTAATCATATATCCATTGGTAATCTTGTTCATTAATAGGGTCTTGATAATAACGAGATGCTGCAAATATAATGTGTGTTAATCCATAAACTTTATTCCCAAACTGTTGTTCAGAAAGAAAACTGTCATTGTTATCAGGATAAACTTTTTTAAACGTAGCAATAAAATCATCAACCACATCTTGTTCCCCTAGCTGTCTTAACCAATAAACTTGATTAGCTAACTGAGCAGCCCACGCTTTTACCATATTTTCATCTATGACATATTTAGTAAAATCATAACGATGAATTACCTCACGTAACTTTTTATCTTCACGGTGTTTAAGTCCATATTCATCAGCACGCGCCATTGAGCCTAATAAACCGACACCAAGATAAAGATACTCAGGCATTAGTTTTGTTGCTTGATATCGCAATACTGTACGTTGATTCGAATCATCACGATAATTTTCAATACGCTTCTCTGAATAACTTTGTATTTGTTCAGCTGTATGAACTTGTTCGGAGAACATATTAAGTCTGCTAGCAACCCTCGCCATATCTGACCATACTGCCGGAGCATATTTATCATCTAGTGTCTGCCTATACATTCTCAATCCATAATGACCAGATTTGAAGGCAGGTAAGCTATATAGATTTGCTTCGTAAGTATGACGGATTAAATCTGCATCTTGTTTAAAACCCTCATTTTCAAGCTCATTAACTATGGTTGGTTTTGTTAAATCTTCGCTAGTAATAGTGATTATTGGCGCACTAATAGCCATATTCTGAAGCGCCATCAATACTAATAGAAAAATAACAATTGGTGTTTTAATCATTAATGTTTTCATAATACTTCCTTTCATTATGTTCACCAATTTTATAAGTAATGTAATAATGATTTATTGAAGTTAAGTTTATGGCTCACTTAAAAGATATGTTGGTTGATTTAAAGATATTATTTATACGGTTCTAGGTATTGATGAATAAAGAGTCATAATCGCTTTGCACAAAAATAGTCTATTAAAAGATACTTTTTAAAGAATCTTCGCTTTGTGTTATTTAAAATAAGACAACCAATACTCCTTAAAAGTTTCATTACGACAAATAAGCAAAAATATTAGATAAAATAATTTACTTAAAGCCTTATAAAAGAGATGAAAAAATAAGATCTGAGTATTCAGAGTTAGCTCCTATTTGATAAGCTAACAATAAAGGTTATTATTGGATTCAAGTTTTGTAGTAATACCAATCACACTAATTAAGTTATCTATTTTACTTGTTAAAATAACTTATTTCTTCGTTGTAAATTTCGTAAAGGGAACAAACATTTAGCTCAATTTTCGCCTTGAACTAACTCATTTTTTCTGCGCAAAATTTAGATCACTTATTTAATGTAATCGATATAACAGAAGCATTAACCTTTTTAAAAAAATGATTAAGTACACACACAAAAAGCTCTGCAGGCTAAAGCAAGCGCCCCAAAGTCAAAAATGAGACTTCTTTCTAGTCAATAATGTTTTTAATAAGTACTATACTTCATCTCACTAGCAGCAAGGCTCTAAACGATAAAATCCCTGCGAACACCAAAAGAATTAATAAGATGATCATTCTTGGTGGTTAAAATCCCCCCTAACTGCGTTGTGATTTTTGAAGTGAGAACAACTATCTCCTACCTTATTAATATTAATTTTTCCTGCGCAATCTCTGATCACTTATTTAATTCCATTGGTATAACGTCAGCCAACAGGGATTATCGTATTAGGCGCTTGGCAATGGAAAGGTATCGCAGAGCTCTACCGCTCGTTATACCAATTCCGATAATTAACTTATCAGATTCGTCCAATCACGATAGCAAAGTGAAATAACACGTTTTTGATCTTCACAAAATCGATTCCAAGCAATACAGCATTTATCAACAATGTCGTTGTAGTCTTTAAAACAACGATTTGCAATTTCATTCTGTCGTAACCAACTCCACACTTGTTCAATTGGATTAAGCTCCGGTGAATAAGGTGGAAGATGAATGATAGTGAGGTTAGAAAATTGCTCTTCTAAATAAGTTTGATTCCAGCTAGCCTGATCCATAATGATAACTGAATGCTTACCATCTGGCGTCGCATCTGAAATTAACTGTAAGTGCTTCGTCATCACTTCCATATTACTAACAGGTGCAACAATCGCTTCTGTTTGACCTGTATTCACACAAACCGCACCAAAAAGATAAGCATTTTGAAATTGTTGTTGCTGAACTGCTCTTGGTCTTGAGCCTTTTTCCGCCCAAATACGTGTTGTTGTATTGCGTTGTCCAAATCTTGCTTCATCTTGGAACCATACATTCACGTTACACAAGCTGATATGCCCAGGGATCTTAAGGATCGTTTCTATTTGGAATTTTTTTAAAAGATGCTTGGATTTCTTCTGATTGTTTGGGGTGCTTAGAGCGAGTCGTTATCCAGCTTAGATTTAATTTGTTGAGTAAATGATAAATATTAGTTTTTTGATAAGTGACCCCGAATGTTGTTTCAATATATTCTTTT
>NZ_JBAKBA010000084.1:0-2973 GCF_038155225.1 Psychromonas arctica
GCGCCGATGATAGTGTGAGGTCTCCTCATGTGAAAGTAGGTCATTGCCAAGCGCCCAATTCAAAACCCCAGCCCTACGGCTGGGGTTTTAATATTTATAATGCTATAAATATAAGATTTTTTCTGATAATAATAGCACTGTGGTACCACCTGATCCCATGCCGAACTCAGAAGTGAAACGCAGTTGCGCCGATGATAGTGTGAGGTCTCCTCATGTGAAAGTAGGTCATTGTCAGATTCCCATTTGCTGATATGGCTCAGTTCGGTAGAGCACACCCTTGGTAAGGGTGAGGTCGGCGGTTCGAATCCGCCTATCAGCACCATTTCTTCAAATCTAAAAAATTAATTTCCTCAATATCTCAACATCAAACACAATCTCTATTTATTAACTTATTTTTAATGTTTCATCGAAATTTACTCTCTATTGCCTACTATAACTCTCCTGTTACTTATTTTCTTTTAATTAGATTTTAAATCTATTTTTATATTTTTTACTTCATTATACCAATCACACTAATTAACTGATCTATTTTACTGGTTAAAATAACTTATTTCTTCGTTGTAAATTTCGTAAAGGGAATAACCATTTAGCTCGATTTACGCCTTAAACTAAGTCATTTTTCCTGCGTAAAATTTAGATCACTTATTTAATGTAATCGGTATTATTTAAATTTATTTCACAAAATAGCGAATGTTAAGTTAAAAAACTTAATTCTGTGACTTATTAGAAAAACTTATTCTTTTTTATTGCCTTTAATTTCTGTATGTTAAGTGCCCCGAGAAATATATGTTTAAGGTTATAAATGAATCAATCAGTCTCAACATTCAAATCACGTCTTAATGCTTTTGGCCCTGGAATACTCATGGCGACAGCTTCTATAGGTGGTTCTCATTTAGTCGCATCAACGCAAGCGGGATCTATTTTTGGTTGGCAGCTGATTTGGTTAATTATTGCCGTTAATATACTTAAATATCCTTTCTTTCGTTTTGGTGTTGAATATACATTAGCGACAGGTAAAAGCCTGATTGAGGGTTACCAAAGTAAAGGGCCTTGGTTTTTTTATTCGTTTATTGTTTTAAACATCATTGCCGCCGTAGTGAATACTGCTGGTGTTATTTTATTAACGGCAAGCTTATTGCACTATGCTCTGCCTATTATTGTTCCAGTGACGGTGTTGTGTTGGTTAATACTTGCAGTTTGTTTAGTTATCTTATTGCTTGGGCATTTTAAAGCGCTTGATAATGTTGCTAAACTTATTATGTTGATATTGACTATTACGACGGTGATTGCATTTATTATTGCCTTTAATAACGGCCCTATGGCGCCTGCTGATTATGTAGGTCCATCGCCTTATGAATTAGTGATGATTAGCTTTATGGTTGCTCTAATGGGCTGGATGCCAGCACCTATTGAGGTCTCTGCACTGAGTTCGTTATGGTTAAAAGAAAAACAAACACAACAAACCATTACCAGAAAACAAGGCTTACTTGATTTTAATGTTGGCTATTGGTTAACAGCGATCTTGGCATTAGTATTCTTTGGCTTAGGCGTGTTAATACAATATGGTCAAAGTAGTACTGCAGTATTAGGTGGTGTTGCATTTGCTAAACAACTGACTGATATGTATGCCATGACGATCGGTGAATGGTCGCGTCCACTAGTGTCGATTATTGCTTTTTTATGTCTATTTGGAACAACCTTAACGGTGCTTGATGGTTATGCACGTACACTTAATGAATCGCATAAACTATTAGGCTTTAAGCAATCGAAACACAGTTTGAATATTTGGCTATTACTACAATCTTTTTCGGGTATGGCAGTTATATTGTTCTTTAAATCGGTTCTTGCGCCAATGTTGATGTTTGCGATGACACTTGCCTTTGTTACGACGCCAATATTTGCATGGCTTAACTTTAAGTTAGTTCGTTCAGAGCAGAGCATTCAACACAGTGCATTATTGCGAAGCTTAACTTGGTTAGGGTTACTTTATTTAATCGGTTTTGCTGCGGCATTTGTTATATGGAAAATTTTATAATCTAAAAATGATACGGTAAGTTAATGTTTGTTTTATTAACTGCCGTATCGTTTGTTATAGAAAAGCTTTTAAACTTAGTTATCAGTATGTTTGAATGCTCTTTATTTTATCGCCCAACTTTTTCTTATTTATAAACACGCTTTAAGAGGAGTCTATTATCTTGTCATCATCTAAGTTAAAAAGACTATTCATAGTGGTTGTTTCTATTGCTTTTCTTTCACTCGTTTCAACATTGGTATTTGCGGATATGTTTGGTTTATTAAAAAAACAGGACGTTGTTTTATCAAGAGAAGTTCATGGGCTTTTACTTGATAATGGCCAACCGCTATCTAATGTTAAAGTATTTAGAGTGTTAACCTATGGAGAAGAATATTTAGATCAGGTTGTCACAGATGAAAATGGTCATTTCTATTTTCCTGATAAAATTATTCGTAGTTCAAAACCGTCACAAATGTTTTTCAACAGTAGTTTGAATCAACATATTTATGCAAAAACAGATAACGATGATGAACTAGTATTATGGTATGCCAGAATCATCCAAGCTGAAGACAGTGAAACATTGACTGAATTATTAAACCATTTAGTTTGTGATATTACTAATGATGCAAAAACTTATGATATACCGGCAAAAGAAGACCCTAGCAAACTCTTTGTTATTTATACTCGATGTAAATTGTAATCCTTCTATTTTTATAAATAGCTAAGGATTAATAAAAACTGAGCTTACTAAATAGCCTGTTCTTATCTAACCGCACACGTTAGCACCTCATTTATTTAAGTTCATTAAGCCAGCTCTTTTCTCCAATGTTCTCTGTACCTCCCCGCATCAAATAGTCTTCTATAATTCCTTATAAATATTATTCATCATACGTAAACAGTAACAATACCAATCTAAGTAATTATCTAGTCATTTATGCTTGTTAAAATGAATGCTAGCT
>NZ_JBAKBA010000085.1:0-2287 GCF_038155225.1 Psychromonas arctica
TACGTGTTGTTGTATTGCGTTGTCCAAATCTTGCTTCATCTTGGAACCATACATTGACGTTATCCAAGCTGATATGCCCTGGGATCTTAAGGATCGTTTTTATTTGGAATTTTTTTAAAAGTTTCTTGTGCTTCAATTGATTGTTTCGGGTGCATTGAACGTGTTGTTATCCAACTAAGGTTTAGTTCATGAAGTAAATGATAGATATTAGTTTTTTGATAAGTGACGTTGAAGTTGGTTTCAATATATTCTTTTATATCATTCCCTTGTAAACGACCTCCACCTTTTTTTACTGCGTTATCAATTACATATGTTTTAATTTCCCTTAACTGCTCCTGGGTTAATCGAGATGGCCTCCCGGAATGAGACTTTTCTTTTAATCCATTGAGACCATAAGTTAAGTAAGCTTTAATCCATTTATTAACACTGACGCGACTCACTTTTAAATACTTAGCAATCTGTGTTCGACTAAGGCCTTCAGTAAAGTGTGAAACGGCTAGAAGTCTCATACGAAGTCTTGCATTAGATGTAGATGCAATTAATTTAGGGAAATCATGGTCCATAACAACTCCTTTATTAAAGGTATATTAGATCACAAAATTATCGGAATTGGTATAATACCAATTCCGATAATTAAGTTTCCAGATTAGTCCAGTCTCTATAACATTGTGAGATGACTCTATTTTTGTCTTCACTGAAGCGATTCCAAGCATCACAACATTTATTGACAATACCGTTATAACCGTCAAAGCACCCGTTTGCGATTTCATTGTTCCGCATCCATTGCCAAACTTGCTCGATTGAATTTAACTTAGGAGAATAGGGAGGAAGGTGAATAATAGTTAGATTAGTAAACTCTTCAGCTAAATAAGACTGGTGCCAACTGGCTCGATCCATTATTACAACGGCATGTTTTCCCTTTGGGGTTGCATCAGAAATTAAGCGTAAATGAATCTTCATCACTTCACTATTACTGTAAGGCATTACTAATGCCTCGGTTTGACCTGTATTGATACAGACCGCACCAAATAAATAAGCATACTCAAATTGTTGCTGCTGAATAGCCCTTGGTCTGGTCCCTTTTTCTGCCCATATTCTAGTGGTTGTATTACGTTGACCAAACCTAGCCTCATTCTGAAACCAAATATGCACATCTTTTAAATGAACATGCCCAGGGATCTTAAGGATCGTATTTATTTGGAATTTTTTTAAAAGATGCTTGGACTTCTTCTGATTGTTTGGGGTGCTTAGAGCGAGTTGTTATCCAGCTTAGATTTAATTTGTTGAGTAAATAATAAATATTAGTTTTTTGATAAGTGACCCCGAATGTTGTTTCAATATATTCTTTTATATCCTTCCCCTGCAGACGGCCTCCTTCTGATTTTATAGCATTATCAATTACATATTGTTTTATGTTAGTAAGTTGCTCTGGCGTGAGTCGATGAGGCCTCCCGCTACGGGGCTTTACTTCTAGACCTGTTAACCCGGAATGAAGGTATGCTTTAATCCAAATGTTGACACTTCTACGGCTTACCTTTAAAAAAGTCGCAATATCAGTTCTACTTTTCCCTTCTAAGAAGTGCGAGACAGCAAGTAATTTTAATCGTTGTCTCGCATTGGTTGTCGCATTAATTAACTCAGTAAAATTGTGACTCATACTAGCTCCTTTGTAAGTTCCTTAATTAGATCACATATTTATCGGAAATGGTATTACAATCTTACAAAGAAGTTGTACATATGATCCCAGCCGATAATGGTAAAGAATTTGCTTATCATGGCGTGTTAACAGAGCACTTAAAGTGTGATGTTTATTTTGGAGATCCTTATTGTTCTTGGCAACGAGGTTTAAATGAAAATGCGAATGGTTTATTACGCCAATACTGGTCGAAATCAACAGACTTCAAAAAGGTATCGCAATCATCAATTGAAAATGTGATAGTGGAATTAAATAACAGACTGAGAAAAAAGCTTAATTATAAAACGCCAGCCAAATTAATGGTTGTGGATATGGTAGCGTTAGCTGCTTAGCTGTTATGCACTTCAAGGTTGAATTTACCTGATACATATACAGTGACCTCTAATATTGATCGAATGAGTTATAGGTTAAAAGGTAAACTGATTGAATTTGTAGAATAAAACTTTTTATCCAAATGAATAGGTTTAGGGTCTACTCAAATACTATTTTACACAAATGAATGCCTCATTTTGAATGAAATATCCTCACTTTGTAGTTTAATTAATCACTCAGTCACTTAATTGAAATAAACACAATAAAACGCTTGCCAAT
>NZ_JBAKBA010000086.1:0-2152 GCF_038155225.1 Psychromonas arctica
TTACATCCTGTAATATCTTCCGTGCTCTTCCTTAACGATAAACATCCTGCTTATCCAACTCCAATCCTTGAAGTGTCCTTTTATCATCCTCATAGGATAAATAATCTTTATTTACCCTTTAACAACATCCTGTTGTTTCCTTGCTGTCCGTTGCTGATTTACATCCTGTGAATCATCTACGTTCCTTGTTTGCGGGAGAGATAATACGATGCATT
This sequence comes from Psychromonas arctica, assembly GCF_038155225.1. Lineage (GTDB taxonomy): Bacteria > Pseudomonadota > Gammaproteobacteria > Enterobacterales > Psychromonadaceae > Psychromonas > Psychromonas arctica_B. Next base: position 216 of record NZ_JBAKBA010000086.1, read on the forward strand.
TCTTAAATAAAACCAAGTAAATAAAGAACATACCGAAAACAAATCGAACAAAAAATAAACTTATCATTTAATTTCAATGACTTAATTTCAATTTAAATTTTTAAAGTGTCTTAAATTAACTATTTAAAGTGAGGATCTACTACGTTGCTAATGGTTGATCTCGCACAAAGGGAAATTAGGGCAAAGTTAATATTGAAATAAACGGGAAATTATTATCGATCTAGATCACAAAGAAGAGGCAGTGATGTTATAAAAATGAAGATATAAAACGTATTTATTGAGTTATTTTAAGAATATTAGTGAATCAATTATAGATTCGGTCATGAATGAATAAAAAACAATCAATAAGCTTATAAAAGAGTGAACTAAGCATAGTATTTGATATAATTTCGCATTATATTCACACCTTCTTTATACCTCAGGTTATTACTATGACAGTTTATGCCACCTTTTGTTTCCTCGCTGCAGCAGCAATGTTAATTACATTCGTTAATAGTAAATTAGGTAAATGGCAAAATACCATTGCTATCACCGCTGGATCGTTATTATTATCACTGATTATTGTTATTGCAGGTAAAAATGGCTTTACTCAATTACGAGAAATAGCCGTCACTCAACTTACAGAAATAGACTTCGAACATTTCTTATTAAATGGCTTATTAGGTTTCTTGTTATTTGCAGGTGGTTTAGGCATTAAATTAGAAAGTTTAAAAGATCAAAAATGGGAAATTACCGTTCTTGCTTTAGCTGCAACACTCTTTTCTACCTTCTTTGTCGGTTTCGTGTTGTATTATATTTGCCAACTTATCGGCTTACCTCTCGACCTCATTTATTGTTTATTGTTTGGCTCATTAATATCGCCTACCGACCCTATCGCTGTATTAGCTATCGTTAAAAAGCTAGATGCTCCAAAAAGAATATCCACTCAAATTGAAGGGGAGTCTTTATTCAATGATGGCTTTGGATTAGTTATTTTTGTTACTTTATTTAATATCGCATTTTCTGGACAACCATTAACAGTAGAAAGTGTTTCGATGCTTTTTTTACATGAGGCTATTGGCGGCATCGTTTACGGTTTTGCACTTGGGTTATTATTCCATTACTTAATCAGCGCGACCAATGACCATGCAATGGAACTCTTACTTACCATTGGTGTGCCAACTGCTGGATACGTATTTGGTGGAATGATTGGCGTTTCTGCTCCACTGGCGATGGTTGTTGCAGGTATCATGATTGGTAATTGGACCAGAAAAAATGGATTCTCTAAAGAGAGTAAAGCCCAGTTAGACCATTTTTGGGAATTAGTTGATGAATTCTTAAATGGTATATTATTTCTATTAATTGGCTTAAGTATGTTGCAATTCAGCTTCTATAAAGAGGATTGGATTATTATGCTTATTGCCATTCCTTTAGTATTGCTAGCACGCTACTTAAGCGTACGCTTAGCTTACCTAGGTTTTAACCGCTTCCGTAGTTACAATCCTTATTCTGTACGAATTTTAACTTGGGGAGGATTACGTGGTGGGCTTGCTTTAGCAATGGCAATGGCTGTACCTGCTGGTGTATGGGTACTACCTGAAAAGAATATTGATGTACGTGAAATAATCTTAGTCATGACTTATGGCGTTGTATTATTTTCAATACTTGTACAAGGCTCTAGTATTGTGCCATTAATCAATAAAGCTAAAGATTGGCAAAACAAAAATCAGTAATTAATCGCTAATGATTATCAGGCTATTTTATTAAAAAAATAGCCTGATAATCCCTTAATAAAGCTAAGTGAAACAAAACCATTAAAATATTTTAAGTCAAAATCCTCTATCCATATTCCACCCATTCCACCCATTCCACCACAAGAATAGCTAAACAAACAATTTAATAATACTTAACCTCAACTCTGGTTAATGAAAGCGGAATTATATTTAAAACCAGAAGGT
>NZ_JBAKBA010000087.1:0-2104 GCF_038155225.1 Psychromonas arctica
AGCATCGCCCTTACAAGGCGAGGGTCACTGGTTCGAACCCAGTATCGCCCACCATCTTTAATCTAAATTATTTCTGCCGTTTATCTATTCAATTTCACATACATCTTTGACATTTTTATAATAAAATGTTGTTTATCTTCTATATTTATTCTATTAATTACTCTTATTTTTATCCTTTTAAATTTAGTTTTTTACTGTTTAAATATTTTTATACTTTGTCAAGAACACTTCTAGTTATCTATTTTTTATTATCAAATTAATTGATTAATCATACTCTTTTAAAAGAACTTTTAGAGTTGGTGATTATTATAAAAAATTTAAAATATCGTTTTTTATTCATTTCTATATGCATAATTATTTCGATAAGGACTAATTAAGATCTTTTGTGTATTTTATAATCTTTATAAAAGTCAATATTAAGCAATTTAAAGTCAATTTTTATATTTTAATGTGAACCTATGTGCTCTATAATTCGTAATAGTTAATAATAAGTAAATTTTAGTTATATTCTTCTTTTAGTTTGTACCCCAAAATTTAGTTTATCTAGGTTTTATAAAACAAAATAAATTTCTAACTCATTGAAATATTTTGTTTTCTAGCAGTTTTTTCAATTGTTTAAATGTTAATTAATAATCAAATTTACTATTACAAAAGATTTGTCTATAGTTATTACTTTAGGAGTGATTTACTTTTTTTAAAAAATAAGTAAATCATATTAAAAAGGACAGCATAAATAGTTAGTTTTAATGCTGGCTCTATTGTTAATTATGTCGTACATAATTATTAGAAGTTTTAAAAGTCACGTGGGGAATAATCATGGCCGAACAGAATAATCCAGTTAATGAAAGTAAAGATACTGATGTTGAATTAACGACAGAGCAGTTAAATCAAGCTAAAGAGCAATTAAATCAGTCTGGAGAAGCATTAACCTCAGCCGAACCACAATTCCCCCCACTAGAAGATGGCGAAACTGTCAACTCTGATGCTGCGAAACCTAATGTGCCTGAATCTGCTGCTCCAGGTGACATAAACCCTGACATTGATGTGAATGATCTCGAAGCGATACTTGCACTTGGTGAAGAAGTTTTTGATTTAGATATTGAAACCGCTGCTGGTGAAGAATCGGGCGGTGGTTTTACACTTGTTGATTTCGAGCGAGATGCAGAAGAAACAATCGCAACCACTAACTTTCAAACTACAGGCTTAGATGATGACGCTTCCCCAATCGTCACATTTACAGATGATAGTTTAAACAATATCAATGCTACTGCTGATGGTGTAATTGATAATTCAGTACCTACTCTAACCATTACGAGTTCAAACGACTTTACTGAAGATGATGGCAGCGCCGTTGAAAGTGCAGTGGTATCAACGTTTGAAACAACTGATGAAGATGGCGATGAAGTCACGGTTACCTTAAGCGATACTATTAATTATGAAATTGTTGGTAACACTGTTGTCTTAACCGAAGCTGGCGCAGCACTAGTTAATAGCGGCGAAGATTTGCCTGCTTATACCTTAACGGTGAACGACGGCACAACGGATGGTGAAAGTGTCAGTGATGACCCAGGTGTCACGACAGTAAACGATACCCCAACAATCACCATTACCAGCTCAAATGACTTTACTGAAGATGATGGCAGTGCAGTAGAAGGAGCAGTGGTATCAACGTTTGAAACGACCGATGAAGATGGCGACGACGTCACGGTTACCTTAAGCGACACTATTAATTATGAAATTGTGGGTAACACCGTTGTCTTAACCGAAGCTGGCGCAGCATTAGTTAATAGCGGCGAAGATTTACCTGTTTATACCTTAACCGTGAACGACAGCACCGCCGATGGCGAGACAATCAGTGATGATCCAAGTGTCACGACAGTAAACGATACCCCAACGATCGCCATTACCAGCTCAAATGACTTTACTGAAGATGATGGTAGTGCGGTAGAAAGCGCGGTCGTTTCAACGTTTGAAACAACCGATGAAGATGGCGATGAAGTCACGGTTACCTTAAGCGACACGATCAATTACGAAATTGTGGGTAATACAGTTGTCTTAACCGAAGCTGGTGCTGCATTAGTTAATAGCGGTGAAGAGTTACCTG
>NZ_JBAKBA010000088.1:0-1412 GCF_038155225.1 Psychromonas arctica
TAACACTGAGATACGATGTCGAGGTACTAAGGTACTGAAGTCATTGATGCCATGCTTCCAGGAAAAGTCTCTAAGCTTCAGATAATAAAGGATCGTACCCCAAACCGACACAGGTGGTCAGGTAGAGAATACCAAGGCGCTTGAGAGAACTCGGGTAAAGGAACTAGGCAAAATGGTACCGTAACTTCGGGAGAAGGTACGCCTTTGGCGGTGATGAGACTTGCTCTCTAAGCTGCTAGAGGCCGAAGATACCAGATGGCTGCAACTGTTTATTAAAAACACAGCACTCTGCTAAATCGTAAGATGACGTATAGGGTGTGACGCCTGCCCGGTGCCGGAAGGTTAATTGATGAGGTTAGACTTAGGTCGAAGCTTTTGATCGAAGCCCCGGTAAACGGCGGCCGTAACTATAACGGTCCTAAGGTAGCGAAATTCCTTGTCGGGTAAGTTCCGACCTGCACGAATGGCGTAATGATGGCCATGCTGTCTCTACCCGAGACTCAGTGAAGTTGAAATCGCAGTGAAGATGCTGTGTACCCGCGGCTAGACGGAAAGACCCCGTGAACCTTTACTATAGCTTAGCAGTGAACTTAGAGCCTACATGTGTAGGATAGGTGGGAGGCTTTGAAGCGTTGTCGCCAGATGACGTGGAGCCAATCTTGAAATACCACCCTTGTATGTTTTGAGTTCTAACCATGGCCCCTGAATCGGGGTTTGGGACACTGTTTGGTGGGTAGTTTGACTGGGGCGGTCTCCTCCTAAAGAGTAACGGAGGAGTACGAAGGTTGGCTAATCACGGTCGGACATCGTGAGGTTAGTACAATGGTATAAGCCAGCTTAACTGCGAGACAGACACGTCGAGCAGGTACGAAAGTAGGTCATAGTGATCCGGTGGTTCTGAATGGAAGGGCCATCGCTCAACGGATAAAAGGTACTCCGGGGATAACAGGCTGATACCGCCCAAGAGTTCATATCGACGGCGGTGTTTGGCACCTCGATGTCGGCTCATCACATCCTGGGGCTGAAGTCGGTCCCAAGGGTATGGCTGTTCGCCATTTAAAGTGGTACGCGAGCTGGGTTTAGAACGTCGTGAGACAGTTCGGTCCCTATCTGCCGTGGGCGTTTGAGAATTGAGAGGGGCTGCTCCTAGTACGAGAGGACCGGAGTGGACGAACCGCTGGTGTTCGGGTTGTATCGCCAGATGCATTGCCCGGTAGCTACGTTCGGAATCGATAACCGCTGAAAGCATCTAAGCGGGAAGCGAGCCTCAAGATGAGTTCTCACTGGAACTTTAAGTTCCCTAAAGGGCCGTTGGAGACTACAACGTTGATAGGCAAGGTGTGTAAGTGCAGTAATGTATTGAGCTAACTTGTACTAATTACCCGTGAGGCTTAACCATACAACACCTAAGT
>NZ_JBAKBA010000089.1:0-1332 GCF_038155225.1 Psychromonas arctica
CTATCAACGATGATGGTACGGTTACATACACACCGAATGCCGATTTCAACGGCACGGACACGTTTACTTATACCAATGTTGATGGCAATACTGAAACCGTGACAGTGACGGTTGATCCAATTGCAGATGATACGGTATTGGTTGCTGACTCTGCGACAACGAATGAAGACACACCCATTACGATTGATGTGGTTGGTAACGATACTGACGTTGATAACGGCGAAGTTTCCCCAGTTGATACCGTGACACAAGGTTCGAATGGCTCTGTGGCTATTAACGATGATGGCACCGTAACTTACACACCAAATGCAGACTTCAACGGCACTGATACCTTCACTTACACGAATGAAGACGGCAATACAGAAACGGTCTCTGTGACGGTTGATCCGGTTGCAGATGACAGCATTCTGGTTGCCGACAGCGCAACAACGAATGAAGATACTCCAATCACCATTGATGTAGTAGGTAATGATACTGACGTCGATAACGGTGAAGTTTCCCCGGTTGATACGGTAACGCAAGGTGCTAACGGCACAGTCGCTATCAACGATGATGGTACGGTGACGTACACACCGAATGCCGATTTCAATGGTAAGGATACGTTTACTTATACTAATGTAGATGGCAACACTGAAACGGTGACTGTGACGGTTGATCCTGTCGAAGACCCAACTGAAATTATAGTAGGAAGTTCAGACAGTGAGCTAGGTGAAGTAACAGAAGATTTCGACGTAACAACAGATAGTAAACTAACAGATAGTGGTACGTTAACATTCATTGATGTTGATATTGAAGACAGCGAGAACTTTGAACCCACAGTAGAATTTACACCTTCTGAACAAGGTGATACTGCTTTAGGTAACATGACTATTAATGCCGATGGTGACTGGTCTTATGAAGTTGATAATAGTGCTGTACAGTATTTAGGTGAAGATGAAACATTAACAGAAGTTTATACCGTTACATTAAATGGCGTAACACAAGATATTACAGTAACGATCAACGGTGTAGATGACTTATCAGTGGTTGCGGGAGATGCAACGGGCTCTGTGACAGAAGATGCGGATGCAGCGACATTAACGACTTCAGGTAACTTATCGCTAACGGATGTTGATACGAATGATACAACAACCTTTACGCCAGCAACGGTAACGGGTGCTTACGGTGCGGTTACTATCGATGAAAATGGTGATTGGTCTTACGCGGCAGATAACACGCAAGCGGCTATCCAAGCCTTAGATGATGGCGAATTCCTAACCGATACCATTACGGTTACGACCAGCGATGGTGTTGAACAAGAAATTGTGATCACTATCAATGGTGTAGATGACT
>NZ_JBAKBA010000090.1:0-1163 GCF_038155225.1 Psychromonas arctica
TTGCTGTGCGAAATCAATCGGAATGAATTTACTTTGGCAAGATAAGTCAGGTTTGCCTCTTTATTTAAAAAGGATGCCATCACATTTAACTCTGAGCGAATAATAACTATTAGATCACAGACGATCAGCTCAATCAAGGTTGTTTTTTGTACAATGAGAGATTATGAAAAAAGAACGTAAAAACGTTCTTTTCGGAGAAATTCTACAGCCTCAACGCCGCAATAAGTGGACTAAAATGGTGGGTTATAATGTGTAGCGAAGCGAAACCTAACCCACTGTTTTAGTTCCATTTAATTGCCTTGTTAGGCTTTATTGCTAAACAATACCAGAAGCTTTATTTATTTTATGTTCCAGTAAAAATTCGCCAGCACGTAGACAAAATAGAACTAAGAAATCATAAGAAAACTTTAAAGCAGCGATTTTTGTTTCTACGAACTGTACTCCAGATAATGGTGACTCACCGGCGTGTACAAATTGATTTCTTACAGCATACGCAAATGACAATATTTGAGGAATTGAGAACTGATCATTATTTGTAAACAAATTAAAGACTTGCGGCAGATACTCTTTTTGCTCTCTAGAAGTAGCACTTGCTTGCAAATGATCAATATACTGTTGCATATCGGCTCGGTGATCACCTTTATGTACAAGATCACCATTCATCCCCCAAAAATCAAGCCTGACGTCGAATATATCGTGCTGCAAATCGATAACATTCAAGGTTTCTTCGGAAAGCGCATTAATTTTAGATCGGGGGTTAGTAACCAATCCCTCTGATTTAAAAGCAATCAACAAAGCTTCATAACAAAACCAAATATCACACAGTTTATGCATTAATGTGTGTGATATTTGGTTGTTTTCTTCTTGTGAATGTCGAAACCCAGCCTTCATTTCAATTGAAGTAGATAAAGTGTTATTCAACCTAATATCGAATAAATTGAAATCAACATCAATAGATGAAATTTTTTCTAGTTCTTCGAAAGCATTTTCATACATCGCATGAAACCAATCAAAAAAACCTTCACCTTCTACTGTTACAGCTACATTATTCATATTTTCCCAGATTAATTATAAAAATTCCGACTATAAGCCTAACGAGGCTGTAGAGTTTCTCATTTCAGCCTGTTTATTTTAAATAAAAATGACAGTAGCTTACATTTACT
>NZ_JBAKBA010000091.1:0-1112 GCF_038155225.1 Psychromonas arctica
ATACCATTCCGCCTAATTATGTGATCTAATATATTCAATTATTAACTAATTATATTCTCTTGGTGACGTATGAAAAAACATGACTTTTCTGAATTGGCCAAGACACATAAAAGTGTGCGTATGAGACTGCGTTATTCTGCATTAGCACACTTTCAAGAAGGCCGCTCTCGTACTGATATTGCTAAATTTCTTAAAGTGAGTCGTACTAGTGTTAATAAATGGGTATCTCAATATCATCAAAATGGATTGGTTGGATTAGTTGATAAAAAGACAACGGGTCGTCCCTTACGATTATCTGAAGCCCAATCACTTCAACTAATTGAATATATTAATGAACATACAAAAAATGATAAGGGCGGCCGATTAGTAGGCACTGATATCCAGTTGTTTATTGCTGAGAATTTTGGCCATCAATACCATCTTTCAAGTGTCTACAAATTACTTCACCGCTTAGGCTTTTCATGGATAACCTCTCGCTCTAAACACCCAAAACAGTCCCTTGAAGTTCAAGAAGATTTTAAAAAAATTCCAAATAAAAACGATCCTTAAGATCCCAGGCCATATCTCATTAGGTAAAGTCGATATCTGGTTGCAAGATGAAGCACGTTTTGGACAACAAAATACAACAACAAAGTTATGGGCTAAAACAGGTAGCAGACCATTAGCCGTGAAACAGCAACAGTTTGAATATGCTTATTTATTTGGCTCTGTTTGTGTGACCAATGGGCAATCGCAAGCGATGGTGATGCCTTATGTAAATAAAGATATTATGCATGCTCACCTTAAACAAATATCCATGAGTACTGCCGAAGATCGACATGCAGTCATTATTATGGATGGAGCGGGTTGGCATACAGAAGATCTTGCTACAGACATTAATAACGTGAGTGTTATTAAGCTTCCTCCGTATTCACCAGAATTAAACCCGATAGAACAAGTATGGAGCTGGTTACGTCAACATCATTTAGCTAATCGTTGTTTTAATGGTTATGAATCAATTGTGGATGCTGTCTGTGATGCATGGAATGACTTTATAAGTGATAGTCAAAGAGTAATAAAAATGTGCACTAGGGATTGGATGAATCTGATCAACTAATTAGGCGGAATGGTAT
>NZ_JBAKBA010000092.1:0-1077 GCF_038155225.1 Psychromonas arctica
CTGTGACGTTACTCGCAGAAGAAGCACCGGCTAACTCCGTGCCAGCAGCCGCGGTAATACGGAGGGTGCGAGCGTTAATCGGAATTACTGGGCGTAAAGCGCGCGTAGGCGGTTAATTAAGTCAGATGTGAAATCCCAGGGCTCAACCTTGGAACTGCATTTGAAACTGGTTAACTAGAGTTTTGTAGAGGGTGGTAGAATTTCAGGTGTAGCGGTGAAATGCGTAGAGATCTGAAGGAATACCAGTGGCGAAGGCGGCCACCTGGACAAAGACTGACGCTGAGGCGCGAAGGCGTGGGGAGCAAACGGGATTAGATACCCCGGTAGTCCACGCAGTAAACGATGTCTATTAGAATTTTGTGGCTATATGCCGTGGGATTCAAAGCTAACGCATTAAATAGACCGCCTGGGGAGTACGGCCGCAAGGTTAAAACTCAAATGAATTGACGGGGGCCCGCACAAGCGGTGGAGCATGTGGTTTAATTCGATGCAACGCGAAGAACCTTACCATCCCTTGACATCCAGAGAATCACCTAGAGATAGATGAGTGCCTTCGGGAACTCTGAGACAGGTGCTGCATGGCTGTCGTCAGCTCGTGTTGTGAAATGTTGGGTTAAGTCCCGCAACGAGCGCAACCCTTATCCTTATTTGCCAGCGGGTTATGCCGGGAACTCTAGGGACACTGCCGGTGATAAACCGGAGGAAGGTGGGGACGACGTCAAGTCATCATGGCCCTTACGGGATGGGCTACACACGTGCTACAATGGCAAATACAAAGGGCTGCTAACCAGCGATGGTATGCGAATCTCCTAAAGTTTGTCGTAGTCCGGATCGGAGTCTGCAACTCGACTCCGTGAAGTTGGAATCGCTAGTAATCGTGGATCAGAATGCCACGGTGAATACGTTCCCGGGCCTTGTACACACCGCCCGTCACACCATGGGAGTGGGCTGCACCAGAAGTCATTAGCTTAACCCTTCGGGGATGGCGATGACCACGGTGTGGTTCATGACTGGGGTGAAGTCGTAACAAGGTAGCCCTAGGGGAACCTGGGGCTGGATCACCTCCTTACGTAAAGA
>NZ_JBAKBA010000093.1:0-955 GCF_038155225.1 Psychromonas arctica
TCAACGGCACCGATACCTTCACTTACACTAATGAAGACGGTAATACAGAAACGGTCTCTGTGACGGTTGAACCGGTTGCTGATGACACCGTATTAGTCGCTGATACTGCGACAACGAATGAAGACACACCCATTACGATTGATGTAGTTGGTAACGATACTGACGTCGATAACGGTGAAGTTTCCCCAGTTGATACCGTGACGCAGGGCGCTAACGGCACCGTTGCGATCAACGATGATGGTACGGTGACTTACACACCGAATGCAGACTTCAACGGCACCGATACCTTCACTTACACTAATGAAGAAGGCAATACCGAAACGGTCTCTGTGACGGTTGAACCGGTGGCTGATGACACCGTATTAGTCGCTGATACCGCAACAACAAACGAAGACACACCCATTACGATTGATGTAGTCGGTAATGATACGGATGTCGATAACGGTGAAGTTTCCCCAGTTGATACCGTGACGCAGGGCGCTAACGGCACAGTTGCGATCAACGATGATGGTACCGTAACTTACACGCCGAATGCCGATTTCAATGGCACCGACACGTTTACTTATACTAATGTCGATGGCAACACTGAAACCGTGACGGTCACGGTTGATCCAATTGCTGATGACACCGTATTAGCTGCTGATAGCGCAACGACTAACGAAGACACACCTGTGACGATTGATGTTACAGCGAATGATACCGACGTTGATAACGGCGAAGTTTCACCTGTTGATACGGTAACCCAAGGTGCTAACGGCACCGTTGCGATTAATGATGATGGTTCGGTGACTTACACGCCGAATGCAGATTTCAATGGCACTGATACCTTCACTTACACTAATGAAGACGGTAATACAGAAACGGTTACTGTGACAGTAGATCCAATCGCTGATGACACCGTATTAGTCGCTGATACCGCAACAACAAACGAAGACACACCCATTACGATTGATGT
>NZ_JBAKBA010000094.1:0-932 GCF_038155225.1 Psychromonas arctica
ATACCATTCCGCATAATTAGTTGATCAGACTCATCCAATCTCTAGTACACATTTTTATGACTCTTTGACTATCACTGACAAAGTCATTCCACGCATCACAAACAGCATCTACAATTGATTCATAGCCATTAAAACAACGATTAGCTAAATGATGCTGACGCAACCAACTCCATACTTGTTCTATTGGGTTTAATTCTGGTGAGTATGGAGGAAGCTTAATAATGCTCACGTTATTAATGTTGATAGCAAGATCTTCTGTATGCCAACCTGCCCCATCCATAATAATAACTGCATGTCGATCTTCGGCGGTATTCATCGATATTTGTTTAAGGTGAGCATGCATAATATCTTTATTCACATAAGGCATTACCATCGCTTGTGATTGCCCATTGGTAACACACACAGAGCCAAATAAATAAGCATATTCAAACTGTTGCTGTTTCACGGCTAATGGCCTGCTACCTGTTTTAGCCCATAACTTTGTTGTGGTATTTTGTTGTCCAAAACGAGCTTCATCTTGTATCCAGATATCTACATTATCTAATGAGATATGACCAGGGATCTTAAGGATCGTTTTTATTTGGAATTTTTTTAAAATATTCTTGAACTTCAAGGGACTGTTTTGGATGTCTAGAACGAGAGGTTATCCATGAAAATCCCAAGCGGTGAAGTAATTTGTAGACACTTGAAAGATGATATTCATGACCAAAATTCTCAGCAATAAACAACTGGATATCAGTTCCGACCAATCGTCCCCCCTTATCATTTTTTGTATGTTCATTAATATATTCAATTAGTTGAAGTGATTGTACTTCAGATAATCGAAAGGGACGACCGGTTGTCTTTTTATCAACTAATCCAGCCAATCCATTTTGATGATATTGAGATATCCATTTATTAACACTAGTACGACTCACTTTAAGAAACTTAGC
>NZ_JBAKBA010000095.1:0-906 GCF_038155225.1 Psychromonas arctica
TAACGGATGTAGATACCTCGGATACGACCACGTTCACGGCAGCAACGGTAGAAGGTACGTACGGCGATATTACTATTGATGAAAATGGTGATTGGTCTTACGCAGCAGATAATACGCAAGACGCTATCCAAGCATTAGACGACGGTGAGTCATTAACCGATACCATTACAGTGACGACCAGTGATGGTGTTGAACAAGAAATTGTGATCACTATCAATGGTATCGATGACTTATCAGTGGTTGCGGGTGATGACGCAGGCTCTGTCACAGAAGATGATGCAGCGACATTAACCACTTCAGGTAGCTTATCGCTAACGGATGTTGATACAAATGATACAACCACATTCACTGCTGCAACGGTAACAGGCACGTACGGCGATATTACTATTGATGAAAATGGTGATTGGTCTTACGCGGCCGATAACACACAAGATGCTATCCAAGCCTTAGATGATGGCGAATTCCTAACTGACACCATTACGGTGACGACTAGCGATGGTGTTGAGCAAGAAATTGTTATTACTATCAATGGTGTGGATGACTTATCAGTGGTTGCAGGCGATGCGGCAGGTGACGTAACAGAAGATGCGGATGCTTCGACATTAACGACATCTGGTAGCTTATCGCTAACGGATGTTGATACGACAGACGAAACGACCTTTACACCAGCAACGGTAACAGGCACGTACGGCGATATTACTATTGATGAAAACGGTGATTGGTCTTACGCAGCAGATAATACGCAAGATGCTATCCAAGCATTAGATGATGGCGAATTCCTAACGGATACCATTACAGTAACGACTAGCGATGGTGTTGAACAAGAAATTGTTATTACTATCAACGGTGTGGATGACTTATCAGTGGTTGCGGGTGACTCAGTTGGCGACGTAACAGAAGATGATG
>NZ_JBAKBA010000096.1:0-775 GCF_038155225.1 Psychromonas arctica
CTGAGTTAAAGAGGAATTGTGTTTTGATCTTTTTTACAAAATTAAAGCAAAAAAAACCACTCAGATGAGTAGGCTTTTAAATGAGGCTCTTCTTGTAGAGCTTAAACCAGCGACACACGCTATACCTTCAAAAGAGGACAGTCCGTTGCTCTACCAACTGAGCTGAAGAGGAATTGCTCTCTTTGCTAATGTATTAGGGAGATCATAAATTTTAGGCAAAAAAAATCCTGAACAATAATGTTCAGGACTTTTAATGTGGCTCCTCTTGCTGGGCTTGAACCAGCGACACACGCTATACCTTAAAAAGAGGACAGTCCGTTGCTCTACCAACTGAGCTAAAGAGGAATGGCTCTCTTTGCTAATGTATTAGGGAGATCATAAATTTTAGGCAAAAAAATCCTGAACAATAATGTTCAGGATTTTTAATGTGGCTCTTCTTGTAGGGCTTAAACCAACGACACACGCTATACCTTAAAAAGAGGACAGTCCGTTGATCTACCAACTGAGCTAAAGAGGAATGGCTCTCTTTGCTAACGTATTAGGGAGATCATAAATTTTAGGCAAAAAAAATCCTGAACAATAATGTTCAGGATTTTTAATGTGGCTCTTCTTGCTGGGCTTGATTGAACCAACGACACACGCTATACCTTCAAAAGAGGACAGTCCGTTGCTCTACCAACTGAGCTAAAGAGGAATTGCTCTCTTTGCTAATGTATTAGAGAGATCATAAATTTTAGGCAAAAAAAATCCTGAACAATAATGTTCAGGATTTTTA
>NZ_JBAKBA010000097.1:0-760 GCF_038155225.1 Psychromonas arctica
CTCGTCGGGCTCATAACCCGAAGGTCGTAGGTTCAAATCCTGCTCTCGCAACCAACTTCTAAACTCTTTAGAAGTTCTACAGTTTTCATTTTAAATACCCCAAATAGTTAATATCTACGTTATTTTTAAATAAAACAGTTTGATTGTTAGAAAACATCTCTTATGTAAGATGAATCAATCTGGTAGCTCGTCGGGCTCAATTCTCTATAAACAATGGCGAAGGTCGTAGGTTCAAATCCTGCTCCCGCAACAAACTTCTAAACTCTTTAGAAGTTCTAAAGTTTTCATTTTAAACACCCCAAATAGTTGATATCTACAGTATTTTTCAATAAAAAATTGATCGTTAGAAAACATCTCTTATGTAAGATGAATCAATCTGGTAGCTCGTCGGACTCAATTCTCTATAAACAATGGCGAAGATCGTAGGTTCAAATCCAGCTCTCGCAACCAACTTCTAATATCATTAGAAGTTATTTAACCAATACATAGACAATACCCTACCAAAAAATAATATCTACTATATGCTTATGCGAAAAAATCTAATCGTTAAAATATATTGTATTCAAAATAGAACAATCTGGTAGCTCGTCGGACTCAATTCTCTATAAACAATGGCGAAGGTCGTAGGTTCAAATCCTGCTCTCGCAACCAACTTCTAAACTATTTAGAAGTTCTAAAGTTATTCAACCAATACATAGACAATAACCTACCAAAAAATAATATCTACTATATGCTTATGCGAAAAAATCTAATCGTTAAA
>NZ_JBAKBA010000098.1:0-756 GCF_038155225.1 Psychromonas arctica
GTTCAAGTCTCTCTTTCCGCACCATGATTTGGCCACACGCTAAAATAATGAAACCAGCTTATAGCTGGTTTTTTTATGTCTAAAATTTGAGTTCAATAAAACCCTTCAATCTCAACCCCTCTTACCCTAGCCATATTATTCAGAAGTAACGGAATTGGTAGACGCGCTAGCATTAGATTCAGCTATTCTAAGTAAGCGTAAGAGTGAGCGTTCAAGTCTCTCTTTCCGCACCATGATTTGGCCACACGCTAAAATAATGAAACCAGCTTATAGCTGGTTTTTTTATGTCTAAAATTTATGCTCTTATTATTTAAAAACTCAAACCCTCTTATCCTAGCCATATTATTCAGAAGTAACGGAATTGGTAGACGCGCTAGCATTAGATTCAGCTATGCTAAGTAAGCGTAAGAGGTGAGAGTTCAAGTCTCTCTTTCCGCACCATGATTTGGCCACACGCTAAAATAATGAAACCAGCTTCTAGCTGGTTTTTTTATGTCTAAAATTTGGGTTAAATAAAACCCTTCAACTTCGTGATTAAGCCATTTTGACTTTAAAAAATATTAATCACCACGAAGCCGCTGCGCTACACGAAGAGCACGAAGAAAACCCACAAGATTGATTAATATTAATGTTTTTGACCTAACCTTCTTTATCCTTCGTGGTTAAATCGTTTTTTATTTTAAAAAGTATTAATCACCACAAAGCCGCTGCGCTACACGAAGAGCACGAAGAAAACCCACAAGATTGATTAATATT
>NZ_JBAKBA010000099.1:0-688 GCF_038155225.1 Psychromonas arctica
CCATTGAAATCGGCGTTTGGTGTGTACGTTACGGTACCATCATCGTTGATCGCCACAGAGCCATTCGACCCTTGCGTGACGGTATCAACTGGGGATACTTCGCCGTTATCAACGTCAGTATCGTTCGCCGTAACATCAATCGTCACAGGTGTATCTTCGTTCGTTGTCGCTGAGTCAGCAACCAATACCGTATCATCTGCGATTGGATCAACAGTGACCGTCACGGTTTCAGTGGTGCCATCTTCATTGGTATAAGTAAACGTATCAGTGCCGTTGTAATCGGCATTCGGTGTGTAAGTCACGGTGCCATCGTCGTTGATCGTTACCGTACCGTTATCGCCATCGGTCACAGAAGCAACAGGCGAGACCACGCCATCAACATCAGTATCGTTCGCTAACACATCAATCGTGATTGGCGTGTCTTCATCAGTGGTTGCGTTATCCGCAGCCACAACCGTGTCATCGGCTACTGCGTCAACGATGACAGTCACTGTTTCAGTGATGCCATCTTCATTGGTATAAGTAAACGTGTCCGTGCCATTGAAATCAGCATTTGGCGTGTAGGTTACGGTGCCATCATCATTGATCGTCACGGTGCCGTTATCACCATCGGTCACTGAAGCGACGGGTGAAACCACGCCATCAACATCAGTATCGTTCGCTAACACATCAATCGTGATTGGCGTGT
>NZ_JBAKBA010000100.1:0-680 GCF_038155225.1 Psychromonas arctica
ATGGCGTTACATCACCGGTGGCGTCAGTGACAGACGGTACTAACGGTACGGTCGCGATCAACGATGATGGCACCGTCACGTACACACCGAATGCCGATTTCAACGGCACTGATACCTTCACTTACACGAATGAAGATAACAACACTGAAACGGTCACTGTAACTGTAAGTCCAGTTGAAGACCCAACTGAAATATTAGTTGGAAGTTCAGACTCTGATCTAGGTGAAGTGACAGAAGATATCGATGTAACAACAGATAGTAAACTTACAGATAGTGGTACGTTAACATTCTCTGATGTTGATATTGAAGACAGCGAGAACTTTGAGCCTACAATTGAGTTTTCACCAGCAGAAGATGGAGATACTGCTCTAGGTGAGATTACTATTGACGCTGATGGCAATTGGTCTTATGAAGTTGATAACAGCGCTGTACAGTATTTAGGTGAAGATGAAACATTAACCGAAGTTTATACCGTTACATTAAATGGTACGACGCACGATATTACTATTACTATTAATGGCTCAGATGATCCGACAACAATTGAACCCGTCGGTACTGCATTCGAAAGAGGGTTCGTAACTGAAGATGTTAACGTCACTTCAGGACAACTTACAGATGGTGGTCGATTCCAGTTCACCGATGCTGACGATTCGGATAGTGCTAGTTTTGATGCGAACGTT
>NZ_JBAKBA010000101.1:0-628 GCF_038155225.1 Psychromonas arctica
CTTTAACAATTAGGAAAGCTGATAAATGTTCTTATTTATCGCACAATAACAATGATTTCTCTTGTGAATAACAAGGTAAGTTGATTGGTGTGATGAATATAAACGAAATTGTTCTCAGTATTTAAATTAACTATTAGTAGTTAGGATGAATACTGTAATCAAGCAAAATAAAAAGCACACATTATGATAATTCGTTATCGTAATGTGAGTACGTATCTACTCAGTTAATTTATTAACTGATAGGTGCACGAAAAACGATTGTTTTTCATATGTAAAATATGAGTCACAAGCGTCTTGGAAACAACATACAGAATCTTTGATTTGTTATTATGCTTTTTTTGAATGTTTAGTACATTCATAAAAAAGCTTAAAAGACACTTTTTAGGTGTTGTATGGTTAAGTGAATAAGCGTGCACGGTGGATGCCTAGGCAATTAGAGGCGATGAAGGACGTGGTAATCTGCGATAAGTCCAGGGGAGTTGATAACAAGCGTTATATCCTGGAATTTCCGAATGGGGCAACCCGGCACTTAGTGTCATCGGCTAGTGAATACATAGCTAGTCGAAGCAAACGAGGGGAACTGAAACATCTAAGTACCCTTAGGAAAAGAAATCAACCGAGATTCCGA
>NZ_JBAKBA010000102.1:0-584 GCF_038155225.1 Psychromonas arctica
GTTATTGTGCGATAAATAAGAACATTTATCAGCTTTCCTAATTGTTAAAGAGCAGACTTTTTCGTTAAAAAAAGCCTTAGATAAGTAGTGTTGCTTATCTAAGGCTTCTCATCATGTTGGTCACTTATTCATTTAAGAATGAGTGGTGGAGCTATGCGGGATCGAACCGCAGACCTCCTGCGTGCAAGGCAGGCGCTCTCCCAGCTGAGCTATAGCCCCAACATGGTGTATATAAATAGAAATCCAATTTCATTTTACAAGAAATTGGTGGGTCTGGGCAGATTCGAACTGCCGACCTCACCCTTATCAGGGGTGCGCTCTAACCAACTGAGCTACAGACCCGATTTTCAGTTCTATCTCATCGTTGGATAACCAACTAAGCGACAGAGCCAAAATAATAGGTCTATCTATACGTCTCTTCACTTTCTAATCAAACAATCTGTGTGGGCACTCATATGAAAATTGCCTAAGCAAGCTTTCATAGCCGGTAAATTTATTTGCCTAAGCAAATTCATCGTAAGGCTTGCTAATGTGTTTCTTTACGTAAGGAGGTGATCCAGCCCCAGGTTCCCCTAGGGCTACCT
>NZ_JBAKBA010000103.1:0-574 GCF_038155225.1 Psychromonas arctica
AGTAGCAAGGTTAACCGTTTAGGGGAGCCGTAGGGAAACCGAGTCTTAACTGGGCGAATAGTTGCTAGGATTAGACCCGAAACTTGGTGATCTAGCCATGAGCAGGTTGAAGGTTGAGTAACATCAACTGGAGGACCGAACCCACTAATGTTGAAAAATTAGGGGATGACTTGTGGCTGGGGGTGAAAGGCCAATCAAACCAAGAGATAGCTGGTTCTCCTCGAAAGCTATTTAGGTAGCGCCTCATGTATCACTGTTGGGGGTAGAGCACTGTTAAGGCTAGGGGGTCATCCCGACTTACCAACCCTTTGCAAACTCCGAATACCAACAAGTGCAATCATGGGAGACACACGGCGGGTGCTAACGTCCGTCGTGGAAAGGGAAACAACCCAGACCGCCAGCTAAGGTCCCAAAGTATATGTTAAGTGGGAAACGATGTGGGAAGGCTTAGACAGCTAGGAAGTTGGCTTAGAAGCAGCCATCTTTTAAAGAAAGCGTAATAGCTCACTAGTCGAGTCGGCCTGCGCGGAAGATTTAACGGGGCTAAACATATCACCGAAGCTGCGGACGCATA
>NZ_JBAKBA010000104.1:0-538 GCF_038155225.1 Psychromonas arctica
CCTCATGTGAAAGTAGGTCATTGCCAAGCGCCTAATACGATAATCCCTGTTGACTGACGTCAACAGGGATTTTTTCGTTTTAGCGTTTAGAGCCTGAAGTTAATGAAATATAACACTTATACCAAAAGAATTTAATTCGTGATCTAATGTGGTGCTTTTTATTTATCATTAACCGATTGATTATCATATGAAAAATACTTCACAAATAACAATCCCATATATAAATAATGCGATCATTAAACTACGCTATTTGGCTGAAAAAAATTTAATGAAAGTCACTATCGAACTTAAATTGCAAAAAATACTGAATGTAAGTCGCCGCTTAGTTAATGAATGGGTAAAAATTATCTATCGGGTGGGTTTGATACTTTGGCATTAAAACTAGCGACTGGTCAGCCTTCTCGCTTAAGCAACGAGTAAAAAGCTCAATTAAAAGAGTACGTATAGCTCGAGCAGTCAAAGTACAACGAGGACGTTTGATGGGTAATACCATTCCGCCTAATTATATGATCTAATATATTCATTATTATTAACTGAT
>NZ_JBAKBA010000105.1:0-536 GCF_038155225.1 Psychromonas arctica
CGCATTTTATCGGTATATGAGATAATTTTATCTTTTATATTCGTTTCAAACTGAACCTGCCGACCTTGTTTTGTAGGTTTCTTTCTCATGCATTGAGTTTGTAATGGGCAAACGCGGCAATCTTTTAAATACCCTGAGTAGCGAACATAATGCCGACCTGCTGTTTCGATATTTTTAACACTCAACCACATTTCCTTACCTGCTGGGCAATGGCACGTTTGTTTCTTTTCATCAAAGTGGAAGTCATTACTATTAAATAATCTAGACCGACCTTTACTTCGTTTTAATCGTCGTTTCTCTTGCTCTGTTTGATACCTTTCACTTTGACTAAATAAGGGGTTACGACTTCTAAAGGCACTATCAGCCATGTAAGCATCGAGCCCAGTGCTTGCCATGAATTCAAGATTAACTTCACTATGGAAACCGCTATCTGCGGTAAATTTAGTGGTTGAAAAAGTATCAGGAGTGCCTAACTTGGTAAGTTGTGCTTGCAGCTGTTCGATGGCAGGTTTTAAGGTTTGTTGTTCACCAACTGA
>NZ_JBAKBA010000106.1:0-508 GCF_038155225.1 Psychromonas arctica
AGCCTCGCTTTTAGCGGGGCTTTTTTATGCCTGCTATTTATGTTGTGGTTAACCTAGCGAGTATTTTAGTACGGTAATATAGAAACTACTGAAGATAAATTTAAAGCGCTATACCTTAAATGAAGAGACGCAGGCGTGAAAACGACTAAATCTCTAGCTGAAATCGGTAGCGCATTACGCGAAATCACTGGTTGGTAATCTCTTAACTGAGTGCTAATTACCAAGCCTCGCTTTTAGCGGGGCTTTTTTATGCCTGCTATTTATGTTGTGGTTAACCTAGCGAGTATTTTAGTAGGGTAATACAGAAACTACTGAAGATAAATTTAAAGCGCTATACCTTAAATGAAGAGACGCAGGCGTGAAAACGACTAAATCTCTAGCTGAAATCGGTAGCGCATTACGCGAAATCACTGGTTGGTAATCTCTTAACTGAGTGCTAATTACCAAGCCTCGCTTTTAGCGGGGCTTTTTTATGCCTGCTATTTATGTTGTGGTTAACCTAGCGAGT
>NZ_JBAKBA010000107.1:0-508 GCF_038155225.1 Psychromonas arctica
AGGAAAGGGCAGCCGAAGCTGCCCTTAATTTAGTCTTTCTATCGAATCCGTGATAGTCGATGCTCCCTGCAGTACATCCTTTTGACTAAGCCAAACTAGGCGTCCACTTCCCAAATCCTTTGGGTTCATCCTTGTAACATCCATATTAGATAAACATCTTGTTTATCCGTCATCTCCCTGTCCTTAGGAGGTGTCCTTCTTTTGCCATCCTGGCTTAATAACTACAATCCTAGTAGGTACTAAAAACTCCATCCTAGAGTGTCCTGATCATCCTTAATTATAAAACATCCTGTTTTATAAGCTCTCATCCTGAGAGGTCCAAATTGCCATCCTAGCAATACAAAGGTTCAAATTTTACATCCTGTAAATCAATCCCCGTTTGCGAGATAGATAATACGGTTTTTCTAAAATAAAAGGGATAATGATAATATTTAATAACTGACTCTTATCACACCAAAAACGACAAACAAATTAAAAACAATAACTTATGTATTTTTATTGTTTTTTT
>NZ_JBAKBA010000108.1:0-508 GCF_038155225.1 Psychromonas arctica
GTTGTGCTTGCAGCTGTTCGATGGCAGGTTTTAAGGTTTGTTGTTCACCAACTGAACCCCATGTTTGCGCTTGTAAGATGATTTGATGTTTATCGTCGTTAATGGCAATGCCATTGTAGCCTTGAATAGTGCCTTTACTGGTGGTCATTTTCGCACTATCTGGGTCGGTGATATTACTTTTCACAGGCGTCTTACGACTGCCTAACTTTTCTTCATTCATTGCTAAAAATGCTTTAATTTTATTAGCACTTTTATCAAGCTTGCCCTGCTGTTTTAAATCATGTGATATTTCATCTTCACTCAACCCATCTTGTGCTTGATGGCGTGCAAGTATGCGTTGACTTGCTCTATGTAGTTTCGCTTGTTTACGTTCGAGTTCATTGAATGTGCCGCTCCATTCTTTGCTAGCGTTTGATCTTATTTTACATCCATCGATGGCAAACATGTTTCGGCCGATCAATCCCTCACGGTCGCATATCATTAATACTTGAGTAAATAGTGGTTCAAT
>NZ_JBAKBA010000109.1:0-465 GCF_038155225.1 Psychromonas arctica
CCTTTCCTCCTCGCTGAAAGTGCTTTACAACCCGAAAGCCTTCTTCACACACGCGGCATGGCTGCATCAGGCTTGCGCCCATTGTGCAATATTCCCCACTGCTGCCTCCCGTAGGAGTCTGGACCGTGTCTCAGTTCCAGTGTGGCTGGTCATCCTCTAAGACCAACTAGGGATCGTCGCCTTGGTAAGCCATTACCTTACCAACTAGCTAATCCCACTTGGGCTACTCTTATGGCGTGAGGCCCGAAGGTCCCCCACTTTGATCCGGAGATGTTATGCGGTATTAGCAGTCGTTTCCAACTGTTGTCCCCCACCATAAGGCATATTCCCAAGCATTACTCACCCGTCCGCCACTCGTCAGCAAAGTAGCAAGCTACTTTCTGTTACCGTTCGACTTGCATGTGTTAAGCCTGCCGCCAGCGTTCAATCTGAGCCATGATCAAACTCTTCAATTTAAAGTTTAAT
>NZ_JBAKBA010000110.1:0-460 GCF_038155225.1 Psychromonas arctica
TATTAGTCGCTGATACCGCAACAACAAACGAAGACACACCCATTACGATTGATGTTACGGCGAACGATACTGACGTTGATAACGGTGAAGTTTCCCCGGTTGATACCGTGACGCAAGGTGCGAACGGCGCAGTTGCGATTAACGATGATGGTACGGTGACTTACACACCGAATACCGATTTCAATGGTACCGATACATTCACTTATACCAATGTCGATGGCAATACTGAAACCGTGACGGTCACGGTTGATCCAATCGCAGATGACACGGTATTAGTTGCTGATACTGCGACAACGAACGAAGATACACCGATTACGATTGATGTGGTCGCGAACGATACAGACGTCGATAACGGTGAAGTTTCACCTGTTGATACGGTAACGCAAGGGTCGAATGGCACCGTGGCTATCAACGATGATGGTACGGTTACATACACACCGAATGCCGATTTCAACGGCAC
>NZ_JBAKBA010000111.1:0-456 GCF_038155225.1 Psychromonas arctica
AGGGGAACTGAAACATCTAAGTACCCTTAGGAAAAGAAATCAACCGAGATTCCGACAGTAGCGGCGAGCGAAATCGGAACAGCCCTTAAGCTGTTTAAAAGTTAGTGGAATGCTCTGGAAAGTGCAACGGTACAAGGTGATAGTCCTGTACACAAAAACTTCTTTATAGTGAAAACGAGTAAGACGGGACACGAGAAATCCTGTTTGAATATGGGGGGACCATCCTCCAAGGCTAAATACTCCTAATTGACCGATAGTGAACCAGTACCGTGAGGGAAAGGCGAAAAGAACCCCTGTGAGGGGAGTGAAATAGAACCTGAAACCGTGTACGTACAAGCAGTAGGAGCGGATTTATTCCGTGACTGCGTACCTTTTGTATAATGGGTCAACGACTTAATTTTAGTAGCAAGGTTAACCGTTTAGGGGAGCCGTAGGGAAACCGAGTCTTAACTGGGC
>NZ_JBAKBA010000112.1:0-448 GCF_038155225.1 Psychromonas arctica
GCCTGCGCGGAAGATTTAACGGGGCTAAACATATCACCGAAGCTGCGGACGCATAATTTATTATGCGTGGTAGAGGAGCGTTCTGTAAGCCGTCGAAGGGAAAGCTGTAAGGCATCCTGGAGGTATCAGAAGTGCGAATGTTGACATGAGTAACGATAAGGGGGGTGAAAAACCTCCCCGCCGGAAGACCAAGGGTTCCTGTCCAACGTTAATCGGGGCAGGGTGAGTCGACCCCTAAGGCGAGGCCGAAAGGCGTAGTCGATGGGAAACGGGTTAATATTCCCGTACCCTTTATTATTGCGATGGGAGGACGGAGAAGGCTAGGTGGGCCTGGCGATGGTTGTCCAGGTTCAAGTATGTAGGTGGGAGACTTAGGTAAATCCGGGTTTCTATTAACACTGAGATACGATGTCGAGGTACTAAGGTACTGAAGTCATTGATGCCATGC
>NZ_JBAKBA010000113.1:0-431 GCF_038155225.1 Psychromonas arctica
AATTTTAGGCAAAAAAAATCCTGAACAATAATGTTCAGGATTTTTAATGTGGCTCCTCTTGCTGGGCTTGAACCAGCAACACACGCTATACCTTAAAAAGAGGACAGTCCGTTGCTCTACCAACTGAGCTAAAGAGGAATGGCTCTCTTTGCTAATGTATTAGGGAGATCATAAATTTTAGGCAAAAAAAATCCTGAACAATAATGTTCAGGACTTTTAATGTGGCTCCTCTTGCTGGGCTTGAACCAGCGACACACGCTATACCTTAAAAAGAGGACAGTCCGTTGCTCTACCAACTGAGCTAAAGAGGAATGGCTCTCTTTGCTAATGTATTAGGGAGATCATAAATTTTAGGCAAAAAAAATCCTGAACAATAATGTTCAGGACTTTTAATGTGGCTCCTCTTGCTGGGCTTGAACCAGCGACACACG
>NZ_JBAKBA010000114.1:0-425 GCF_038155225.1 Psychromonas arctica
TTTGTTACTTTTGTTACTTTTGTTACTTTTGTTACTTTTGTTACTTTTGTTACTTGGGCTGAAATTGTAATGGAATGAATTTATAAAATAGTTAATATAAAAATAGTAGAGGAATTAAGCTCATATTTAGAAATACAATTTATCTTCACTCCTCTTATAAACTTCTTTATAAAAATATCTATTTACTTACTGCTTTTTAAAATGACAGGTAATAACAGTTTTTAAAGCAGATCAAATTATTTTTTAATCTGTATTTTAACGATAATCAAGTTTTTGAAGTCATTGACCCATTTTCTATGGTTTACTCTTGTGAGACATTGACCATAGCCAATAGAGGTTATTGTACTTTTTATTCGAGGTTATTTAATTAAAAAAAACAATAAAAATACATAAGTTATTGTTTTTAATTTGTTTGTCGTTTTTGG
>NZ_JBAKBA010000115.1:0-411 GCF_038155225.1 Psychromonas arctica
TTTTTTTTGCCTATTGTTTGGTGAAATAACATTAAGCCGTTCAGACCGTGTTGCAGCACTTTATTAGCTACGTATATTAATTTTGGACAACCAATTTCTACATATTGAAAAGCTTTAGACACAACTGCACCTCATTAACTTCAGCCTTAAAAAAGTTAAAGGTCAGTAATATTTAACGCTAACTTCGGTTAGACAAAATATTCTACTTTGATTTATAAATCCTCACTTCGGTGGGGATTTTTTTTGCCTATTGTTTGGTGAAATAACATTAAGCCGTTCAGACCGTGTTGCAGCACTTTATTAGCTACGTAATATTAATTGTGGACAACCAACTTCTACATATTGAAAAGCTTTAGACACAACTGCACCTCATTAACTTCAGCCTTAAAGAAGTTAAAGGTCAGTAATATT
>NZ_JBAKBA010000116.1:0-401 GCF_038155225.1 Psychromonas arctica
AAATCGTCTACTTCATCGTTGCTTTACCACTCGTTTAAGAAACACTAAACGTCGCTAACTAAATAGCACAGCAAGCGCCTTGAATTAAACAATTTCTGCTATCCCGAATGGCATTGCTGTTTATATTATTTAAAAGCTCACTTCGGTGGGCTTTTTTGTTTTTAGTAAAATAAAAAATAATTATTTATAGATGAATAAGTCGTCTACTTCATCGTGGCTTTACCACTCGTTTAAGAAGCACTAAATATCGCTAACTAAATATCACAGCAAAGTGCCTTGAATTAAACAATTTCTGCTATCCAGAATGGTATTGCTGTTTACATTATTTAAAAGCTCACTTCGATGAGCTTTTTTGTTTTTAGTAAAATAAAAAATAATTATTTATAGATGAATAAGTCGTC
>NZ_JBAKBA010000117.1:0-392 GCF_038155225.1 Psychromonas arctica
CGATCAATCCCTCACGGTCGCATATCATTAATACTTGAGTAAATAGTGGTTCAATTTGGTCTTTCATTTTAGCGACAAAACTAGCAATAGAAGTGTAATGAGGTTGCTCATCACCAGATAAACTCATGAAGGTAATATTGGTTTCACACGCATTCGCAATACGTCGGCTACTAACTAACCCACGTGAATAACCAAACAGAACTATCTTCAACATCACTGACGGTGGGTAAGCTGCGGCGCCACCTTTGTCGTTGTCATACCATTTATCAAATGAACTTAAATCAAGATGTTTGTCCACAATATGGGAAAGTGCATATTCAAAAGTACCGGGGATAATTTGCTGTGCGAAATCAATCGGAATGAATTTACTTTGGCAAGATAAGTCAGGTTTG
>NZ_JBAKBA010000118.1:0-384 GCF_038155225.1 Psychromonas arctica
TAAGTTATTTTAACAAGTAAAATAGATAACTTAATTAGTGTGATTGGTATAACCAGTAAAATAGATCAATTACTTAGTGTGATTGGTATTAAATTCAATCATTATTCTACGCACAATTTAAACTTCCTACTTAAGATACTGAACGTAACGACTGGTAGTAATTTATAAAGTAAGACACTCAAAAATATTACGAATTAATATCAAGCAGTTAATAAAGAAATCAGATATTAATAATGCTGATATCTACTCTTTCCTTTAAGGTTTTGAAATTTAATGACAACCTTTAGCAATAATAAATATAAAAAAGCGCTATTCAGCATCTAATACCAATCTAAGTAGTTATCTAAGTAGTTATCTAAGTAGTTATCTAAGTAGTTATCTAAG
>NZ_JBAKBA010000119.1:0-368 GCF_038155225.1 Psychromonas arctica
ATCTAAGTAGTTATCTAAGTAGTTATCTAAGTAGTTATCTAAGGAGTTATCTAAGTAGTTATCTAAGTAGTTATCTAAGTAGTTATCTAAGGAGTTATCTAAGGAGTTATCTAAGGAGTTATCTAAGTAGTTATCTAAGTAGTTATCTAGCCATTTATGCTTGTTAAAATGAATGCGAGCTTCGCTGTTGATTTTGTAATGAGAATAACTAGTTACTACAATCTACGCCTTGCTAGCACCCATTTCCCCTAACGTCTAAATAGACCATTTATTTATCCAGCTTGGTATAACTTCTTTAATCGATTTAATGAATATTAGGGCGTGTTGATCTTTCAAGAGTAATTTTTGAACAGCATGGTGGAAATGTA
>NZ_JBAKBA010000120.1:0-348 GCF_038155225.1 Psychromonas arctica
CTCCCTATGCATGCAGAGTAATTATTGAGCACCAAAGATCAACACGCCCTAGTCAATGCCGTTTGTTTTGCGTAGTTCAAGGCGGATTAATGATAGATAATTTAATGTAGAAGTCCTCAGAAATAGCGCTGTTCTATCGCTTTGCTTATCCAGAACTTAGATTACTTATTTAATGTAATCGGTATTATTTAGTTTAAATACTTAAAGAGAACTGTTTGGCTTTATGTATTTTTTAAAACGATGATTAGAAAAGAAGGGGACTTATTAGGTATGTACTTCAAGGTTGAATATGCTAGTAATACCAATCACACTAATTAAGTTATCTATTTTACTTGTTAAAATAACTTA
>NZ_JBAKBA010000121.1:0-340 GCF_038155225.1 Psychromonas arctica
AGAGCTGATAAATCAATCTCCTAAATCATCTTATATTGTTGCAGATAAAGGTTATGACAGTGAAAAGCTTAGAGATCATATACATGAAAAAGGTGCTATTTCAGTCATCCCTAGACGAAAAAACAATAAAATAGGAAACAATGACATAGATTGGTGTCTGTATAAGTATCGACATTTAGTTGAAAATGTATTTGGAAGAATTAAAAATTTCCGAGCAATAGCAACGAGATACGATAAATTAGAACAAAATTATGCAAGCATGGTTGCTTTAGCATTCACTATTATGTGGCCCCCTATACATGCTGAGTAATTATTGAGCATCAAAGATCAACACGCCCTA
>NZ_JBAKBA010000122.1:0-328 GCF_038155225.1 Psychromonas arctica
AGCGCCTAATACGATAATCCCTGTTGACTGACGTCAACAGGGATTTTTTCGTTTTGGTAGTTTAATAATATAGCTTATATAGACATCGGGTGTATGAGTCAGCAGACTCGGTTGATGAGAGTATAAACGCTGCGATACCTTTCCATTTCCAAGCTTGCTATGCTTTAAATAATACCAATCACACTAATTAACTGTTCTCTTTTACTTGTTAAAATAACCCATGCCTTCGTTATAAGTTTCCTAAAGGGAACAATCATTAAAGAATTAACCTCTTTTATACCATTCCGCATAATTAGTTGATCAGACTCATCCAATCTCTAGTACACAT
>NZ_JBAKBA010000123.1:0-325 GCF_038155225.1 Psychromonas arctica
AGTCATTTATGCTTGTTAAAATGAATGCTAGCTTCGTTGTTAATTTTGTAATGAGAATACCAGTTACTGTAATCAACGCCTTGTTAGCATCCATTTTCGCTAACGCCTAAATAGAGCATTTATTTATCCAGATAGGTATAAGTTTCGTAAAGTGGACAATCATTAAAGTATTAATATCTTTTAGTTAATTCCACCGCGGAAGATTAAAGAAGTTAATCTTCGAAAGGCCTAAACTTATGAATTAAGCTAAGTCATTTTCCCTACGCAATATTTATACCAATCACACTAATTAACTGATCTATTTTACTTGTTAAAATAACTTATT
>NZ_JBAKBA010000124.1:0-318 GCF_038155225.1 Psychromonas arctica
CTTCATTTTGATCGATAAATTGTCTTATCTTTAACGTGAGTGTACAGATGATTCTATTTAAAAAAATAAAATAATGGTTAATTAATAGAGGTAGTAAAACCATAAAGAAACTAAATTGTTATTTTTAAATTCTATTAAGTTATGACAGGATATCACCATGGAAACCTTATCAATCATATTGGTCGCTTTAGTCTCAGTTGAGCATCTATACATATTAATATTAGATATTTTTTTATGGGATAAACCACGTACACAAAAAGTATTTGGTATTAAAACAGAAGATATTTAATCGACTAAAGTGATGGCTGCCAACCAAGG
>NZ_JBAKBA010000125.1:0-282 GCF_038155225.1 Psychromonas arctica
GCCGCATTGAATTTTTAGATTCATTATTAAAACTACGCCAAGCCTGTTGTGACCCACGACTAGTAAAAGTAGAACATGCACAGCAAATCAAGAGCTCTGCTAAATTGGATTTCTTAATTGATATTGTGCCTGAGATGGTTGAAGAAGGTCGTCGTATTCTTATTTTCTCTCTATTTGCACAGATCTTAGGGTTAATTGAAGAAGCATTACTAGAATCTGGGATTGATTTTGTTAAATTAAGTGGGCAAACACGTAATCGTAGTGAAGTGATTGAAAAATTCC
>NZ_JBAKBA010000126.1:0-278 GCF_038155225.1 Psychromonas arctica
ACACGTTAATGAACTAGTTATGGATGAACCAACTAACCACATGGACTTAGAAGCAATTGATGCATTAAACAATGCATTAAAAGAAGTCAAAGGTACGCTTATTTTTGTATGCCATGACCGTGAGTTTGTCTCTTCATTGGCAACACGTATTATCGATATAAAAGATACAAAAGTGGTTGATTTCCAACGTACTTATAATGAATACCTACCAAGTCAGGCAGAAGCTAAAAAATTAGAGTAACTTCTACAGAGTCAAATGAGTAACGCCTCTATCAGTG
>NZ_JBAKBA010000127.1:0-277 GCF_038155225.1 Psychromonas arctica
AGGTTTAGACTTTCGTAGGGAAGTGTGGTTACGCGAACAAATTTTATAAAAAGTTCAAAGCACTAATATTCTCGATGAATTAAATGAAGCTGCGCGTGAAGACGATGCTGAGGTATTAGAAGAGTTAGATACTTACCTCTGTGATATTAAAGCAGCGCAAATTCGTCATGGATTGCATATTCTTGGGCAACTGACGGAACCACATAAAGAAGCGAATACTTTAATTGATTTATTACGTTTGCCTCGTGGTGAAGGCGTTATTAATCAAGGTGTTATA
>NZ_JBAKBA010000128.1:0-276 GCF_038155225.1 Psychromonas arctica
AATGTGCACTAGGGATTGGATGAATCTGATCAACTAATTAGGCGGAATGGTATAATACTATTTCCGATAAATATGTGATCTAATTAAGCTTCTTACAAAGGAGTTAATATGAGTCACAATTTTGCTGAATTAATTAATGCGACAACCAATGCGAGGCAACGATTAAAATTACTCGCTGTCTCGCACTTCTTAGAAGGGAAAAGTAGAACTGATATTGCGACTTTTTAAAGGTAAGCCGTAGAAGTGTCAACATTTGGATTAAAGCATACCTTCATT
>NZ_JBAKBA010000129.1:0-276 GCF_038155225.1 Psychromonas arctica
GGCGTGATCAGATCCAATCACTTAAAAAAGTACAAGAGCAGCAATCGGTAACTGGTGAAGTTGAACAGATAGATCTTTTAGGCTTTGCTTACCAGCATGGAGTGGCGAGCATCCACATGTTATTTATTCGTCAAGGGCGAGTATTAGGCAGCCGTAATTACTTCCCTATAGTACCTAAAAATAGTTCTCAAGAAGAAGTACTTAGTAGCTTCTTAAGTCAGTTATATCTATCTGGCCAAAACGGTCGCGCTATCCCTAGAGAAATCTTATTAACCG
>NZ_JBAKBA010000130.1:0-273 GCF_038155225.1 Psychromonas arctica
TATCACGGATTCGATAGAAAGACTAAATTAAGGGCAGCTTCGGCTGCCCTTTCCTGTTTCTGGAATACCAGAAATTATTTACCTAGTTTTACCTCTTACCTATCTATAAAACTTTTTTCGCAGGATCATTTAAAAGTGTTACTTCAATTAATTTTTTAAACCCTCCTTTTAATCATTTCAATTTTTCAAGGTACTTTATCGATTTTCTCTGGTTTATCCTTGTGAGACATTGACCATAGCCAATAGAGGTTATTGTACTTTTTATTCGAGGTT
>NZ_JBAKBA010000131.1:0-271 GCF_038155225.1 Psychromonas arctica
CTTGTTAGCACTTCTGGATGAGAAATGATTAGTGATATTGAGATTTATTTTGCTGTGGGATCGAATACTTTATAGAGCAATTCAGAGTTTAAATTTAATAATATGAACACTAAACCGACGACAATCGTTCCGCCAAGAACTGCATTCATATCAGCCGCAAGTAAGTCGTCAGTAATGTAGCGACCTAAGCCCGGCCAAGAAAATACAATTTCAGTTAACAGCGAACCTTCGAGTAAAGAAGCATAGGTGAGAGCAATAACCGTGATTAAAG
>NZ_JBAKBA010000132.1:0-270 GCF_038155225.1 Psychromonas arctica
CTTCGAACCTACAATTGAGTTTTCACCAGCAGAAGATGGAGATACTGCACTCGGAGAGATTACTATTGATGCTGATGGCAATTGGTCTTATGAAGTAGATAACAGCGCTCTACAGTATTTAGGTGAAGATGAAACATTAACCGAAGTTTAAACCGTTACATTAAATGGTACGACGCACGATATTACTATTACGATTAATGGCTCAGATGATCCGACAACAATTGAGCCCGACGGTACTGCATTCGAAAGAGGGTTCGTAACTGAAGATGT
>NZ_JBAKBA010000133.1:0-269 GCF_038155225.1 Psychromonas arctica
TAAAAAGCATTCAATAAATAACAGCATATTAGCGATTAGGCTCAACTTACACCCTAAGCTTTTTTAAATATAATAGCTTAGATTTCATCTACTCTAAATCAATGGCTCGAATACCTTGATTTAAAGCATCAACCTCAGTCACTAACACCTCTCGTTTACTTTGTGAGTTTTGTGATTGTAACCGACTATCAGTTCCCCTTACCTTTTGTACTAACCACCCTCTAACCATCAAATAATAGCGGCTGTCTGTCCCAAATTTAGTGATAGTT
>NZ_JBAKBA010000134.1:0-268 GCF_038155225.1 Psychromonas arctica
GCTAAATCTAATTCAACACGACTGATCACAGGCCCCGGTAATACATTAACGACATCTGCTTTTATTTTAAATTCTAGCATTTTAGATTATACTAAACGAGCTGCTGTATCTAACTCTTGCTGTGAAATAGGGTTTTCTTTTTTGTCAGGTCAATCTAATAAATCAATATGGGGTAAAGGCGCAATATTTTGATCCGCTAGAAATCGTTCTACTGGACGAGCATGTTCTGGTAAATGAGAGTAATCGACCTTCGCTAGCTTTTTTTCTA
>NZ_JBAKBA010000135.1:0-265 GCF_038155225.1 Psychromonas arctica
CCTCATACCTTACCACACAGCGCCCTTCCTCTTTAGCTCAGTTCGTAGAGCAACGGACTGTCCTCTTTTTAAGGTATAGCGTGTGTTGCTGGTTCAACCCCAGCAAGAGGAGCCACATTAAAAATCCTGAACATTATTGTTCAGGATTTTATTTGCCTAAAATTTATGATCTCTCTAATACATTAGCAAAGAGAGCACTTCCTCTTTAGCTCAGTTGGTAGCGCATCGGACTGTCCTCTTTTGAAGGTATAGCGTGTGTCGTTGG
>NZ_JBAKBA010000136.1:0-263 GCF_038155225.1 Psychromonas arctica
ATTGAACCACTATTTACTCAAGTATTAATGATATGCGACCGTGAGGGATTGATCGACCGAAACATGTTTGCCATCGATGGATGTAACTATTCCTTAAAGGAAGTGATCAAACGCTAGCAAAGAACGGAGTGGCACATTTGATGAGCTTGAACGTAAGCAAATGAAGTTGCACCGAGCAAGTCAACGTATTCTTGCACGTCATCAAGCGCAAGATGGGTTGAGTGAAGATGAAATATCACATGATTTAAAACAGCAGGGCAAGC
>NZ_JBAKBA010000137.1:0-263 GCF_038155225.1 Psychromonas arctica
TGCTTTTTTTAATAAAGAAGCTAGTGTGAATCCCAACCATGGGATATTCATTGTCCAAGCTTCAACGCAACGCATTCTGTATAGACGCTCTTCTATATCATATGTTTTCAACAAATCTTCGTAATTCAAAGTAATCTGTTTATCAACTAAACCATCAATTGTTAAAGACCAAGGAACTACTTTGAATTGTTGAGAAAATTCTGCTGGAACGCCCATGCCTACACCAAATTCATAAAAATTATTATAGGCAATAACTTTGCTTT
>NZ_JBAKBA010000138.1:0-262 GCF_038155225.1 Psychromonas arctica
ATTTGCAAATTCTAATGACCATGTTAACTTTGTCATTGGCGGCTTAAGTTTAGTATCTGGCTACCTTAACTATGATCACAAACGCGGCCTGACCAATGAACAATATGCACAAGTATCATTGTGTTTATATTTTTCACCACGCTTTTCAGCGCGTTAAAATTATGCCTCAA
Organism: Psychromonas arctica; assembly: GCF_038155225.1. Taxonomy (GTDB): domain Bacteria; phylum Pseudomonadota; class Gammaproteobacteria; order Enterobacterales; family Psychromonadaceae; genus Psychromonas; species Psychromonas arctica_B. Next base: position 171 of record NZ_JBAKBA010000138.1, read on the forward strand.
CAAAAATGATGCAAGCTTTCACAACACCAAATCAAACCTATGAAACCTATGAAACCTTTAATGTTGATGGCCAATAATACTTTAATGCCACT
>NZ_JBAKBA010000139.1:0-260 GCF_038155225.1 Psychromonas arctica
TTGAGTGGGGGGGATATTAATAATCGGTTGATAAAACTGACCTGTTAATAACGGCTTAATATTGTCTAAATGTCCGGCTCCAGCAGGCTCAATAAATATACGATCGTGTTTGTTATCCCTAATCATCTCATTTAAGGCAACTCGGAAAGGTAAACCTGCAGTACAACATAAACACCCACCTAATACTTTTTTAACCGCTATGTTATGTGCTTTCAGTAGATCAATTGGATAACTTAGGTGTCGAACTTCATTAAGAAAAA
>NZ_JBAKBA010000140.1:0-258 GCF_038155225.1 Psychromonas arctica
TTAGGGGTGATTTTAACCAGCAAGAATGATCACCTTATTAATTCTTTTGGTATTATATAGATATTATCCTTGATCAAACGTTCATAGCGGCAAATTTTTGTTTCACTTAACCTCAATTCTGGTTAATGAAAGCGGAATTACACTTAACATCATAAGGTACTATTTTTTACTCTACGGTGCCGTTAGTTTTGCGTAGTTCAAGACGAATTATTGAAGCAATAACGGGTTATTGAAAGATAATTTAACGCAGAAATCCGC
>NZ_JBAKBA010000141.1:0-258 GCF_038155225.1 Psychromonas arctica
TGTAGCTTTTTAGACCTGTTACATTTTCGTAACCTAAGTCGATTTTTAATTCTGGTAGACGCCATAATAACGGAGCCAGGTAACAATCAACAATCGTAAACTCTTCAGACATAAAGTAAGAGATGTGATCAAATACTGGTGCAACTTCAAGAATTTTAGCACGTAATTTAATACGTGCAGCTTCTGCTTTAGCAACTTCATTATACATAACGATAGCAACCAATGTGTACCATTCGCTTTCAATACGTTGCATTAATA
>NZ_JBAKBA010000142.1:0-257 GCF_038155225.1 Psychromonas arctica
AAAAATTTGTTGGCACACGCAACATTTATTAGAGCACAAATACCATAATAAACCTTTGGTATTTATCAGCACTAAAAATTCACGAGGCGGTAGTGAAATCTTTGTTTACCATAAAGATATGACGATCTTGTTCTCTTCTGTTGTGACTGAAATCGATAATAAAAAGCTCAGAGTTCATGATGCAAAAATTCTATCTAGTCGAGATAACTATGAGCTAAGCACTTTTACAGTATTGGAATAAGATGGCTAACATATTG
>NZ_JBAKBA010000143.1:0-257 GCF_038155225.1 Psychromonas arctica
AGTCTTTAGTAAAGCATCACGATCTCTTTGTTAGCAGCTAACAGCTTCTAAGTTATCGTTTGAAGCGAGGCTGTTGGTTAATATTTTTTCCTCTACTCCACTATCAACTAAGGTTTTTAAAATGCCTTTACTTTAATCGGTGGTGATCAAATAAGGTGTTTGAATAGTGACTGATTTCTTCGCTTTCGTAATTTATTAAATTAACTTGCTGGTTGCGATACCACCTCCGCCTAAAAAGAGCTCTCCATCATTTTTAC
>NZ_JBAKBA010000144.1:0-257 GCF_038155225.1 Psychromonas arctica
GCATGCTGGTGGTGTGGTTATATCACCAAGCACCATTACAGACTTTGCAGCATTATATTGTGACGATGAAGGTAATAACCCAGTAACACATTTTGATAAAAATGATGTCGAAACCGCTGGTTTAGTTAAGGTTGACTTCTTAGGTTTAAGAACATTGACCATCGTTCAGTGGGCATTTGATATGGCTAATGCACACAAACATGAACGTGGTGAAGAACCTTTTTATATCGAAAAAATAGATCTTACTGAACCAGCTT
>NZ_JBAKBA010000145.1:0-256 GCF_038155225.1 Psychromonas arctica
TTTGTTGATAATTATCTTTTAGATCGTTGTAATCTTTTATTTTAAGTAAAGACTATACCCTAGAGCACAGTTCATTTTTATCTACTGGTTTAGTAATATAGTCATCACATCCTGCATCAATGCCTTCGACTCGCTCTTTTGTTTCTCTTAACGCAGTGATTAGAATAATAGGAATATTTTTTGAAGATTTGTCGTTTCTTATTTTTCGCGTGACTTCTAAACCTCTAATGCCTGGCATCATTACATCCAGTAAAAT
>NZ_JBAKBA010000146.1:0-255 GCF_038155225.1 Psychromonas arctica
CTTCACTCTAACAATGGTGCGTCACAAATTCTCAAACCAACAGATAAATAAATACAAACCATTAAATATGTATTCTAATAAATACATAGAAAAAACAAGTGCATACAGATAAAATTTTTAATTAAGCACTGAAATCTATGTAATTACCTATCATTAATTTAATTCTATTAAGGATACGTAATTATGAATAAAGAAGAACTAGAAGTAATCGCCTTTAAGGCCTTTGATGCTTTAAAGGCGAATACTTCTAGTTCT
>NZ_JBAKBA010000147.1:0-255 GCF_038155225.1 Psychromonas arctica
AAAAAACGCAAGAAAACCAAGTTAATTTAGTGGCATGTGCACCTGAAAATAGAATTTATACACGTGCGACAATAATGGTCGAATTAGGTGCAAGTATTGAGGAGCTTATGTCTGAGTGTGAGTTAGCTCGTGCTGAAGCAGAGCTTTTACTGAATTTACATCGTATATAATATTCGTTATTTACAGATAAATAAGACAACATAACTTGAGTTTAAACAAAGTATTTTGACTTTTGTATTTGATTTTCACCTGTTG
>NZ_JBAKBA010000148.1:0-254 GCF_038155225.1 Psychromonas arctica
TGGCGACGTAACAGAAGATGATGCAGCGACATTAACCACTTCAGGTAGTTTATCGCTAACGGATGTTGATACGAATGATACAACCACCTTTACACCAGCAACGGTAACGGGTGTTTACGGTGCGGTGACTATTGATGAAAATGGTGATTGGTCTTACGCGGCGGATAATACGCAAGATGCTATCCAGGCATTAGACGATGGTGAATTCCTAACGGATACCATTACAGTAACGACCAGTGATGGTGTTGAACAAG
>NZ_JBAKBA010000149.1:0-253 GCF_038155225.1 Psychromonas arctica
TATTATTATTGCGATAATAACTCTCGGTGTTTTAGGGCTTATTTTTGGCTCTTTATTAGCTTACTCATCGATTAAATTTAAAGTTAAAGAAGATCCAATCGTTGAAGAAATAGATGCAATGTTGCCGCAAACTCAATGTGGGCAATGTGGTTACCCTGGATGTAAACCTTATGCAAAAGCGATTGCTGATGGTGATGACATCTATAAATGTCCTCCCGGTGGCGAAGCGGTTATGTTACAGCTCGCTGAACGT
>NZ_JBAKBA010000150.1:0-253 GCF_038155225.1 Psychromonas arctica
TGCTATCGTACCTAATGAATTAAGAAGCTTAAATAATACTGGTTGGTTATATTTATTAATTTCTGCTCCTTAAGCTGAAGAGTTTGCATCAAGAGACTATAAAGTTGCCCCTAATAATGCAGCAGTTTTAGATACGTATGGTTGGATATAGTTTAAGAACGGTAAAGTTGCTGAAGCAACGCCATTAATAGAAAAAGCACTTCAGCTTTCACCTGATGATGCAGAAATACAAAAGCATTCGACTGAGGTTTCT
>NZ_JBAKBA010000151.1:0-252 GCF_038155225.1 Psychromonas arctica
TTTCTTTGGTTCCTGGACAAGTGAAGGTTATAAGTTTGATGCCTTTAAAGCACTCTGTGAAGACGGCGAATTTTTTTTTGGATTAGCTTTAGATGAATATACGCAATATGAGTTAAGCGACCAGCGAATCAGCGATTGGTGTTTGCAAATTATAGAAGAGATGCAGGTTTTACTATAATCCCTCTCCCCCACTTTAATACAAAAAACCTTTAGGTGAAAACATGAAGGTAAACAATCTAATGCGACTTTTAT
>NZ_JBAKBA010000152.1:0-252 GCF_038155225.1 Psychromonas arctica
CGTCATACCTTAAAGAATGACGCGCAAGTGACGGCAGAGGAGTTACGACAAGCATTAGCTGATTTATGCAATGAAACTGCATCTACTTAGGATCATCAAGGTATAGACTTTCTTTGTGGAGATGTAAAAACGCATGCACCAAAACAAACAGATGTAATGATTGCATTGCATGCTTGTGATGTGGCTACTGACTATGCCATTCATTATGGTATTCGTGCGAATGCGATCATTATCATGTGTTCACCTTGTTGT
>NZ_JBAKBA010000153.1:0-251 GCF_038155225.1 Psychromonas arctica
GCGTTGATGATCAAAATGCTTTAAAAATGAATTTCGTTCGTTAATAGAGTTAGGATCATGATCAAAAATCAAAAAACAGCTACGCTGTTTGCTTTATTAGCTGTATTAATGTGGTCCACTGTGGCCTCTGCTTTTAAAATTACCTTAACTTATTTCAGTGCCTTACTAATGTTGCTTGTAGCAAGTTTGGTAAGTAGCGTTGTATTACTTATTAATTGCTATCGTCAGCAGAAAATAAGTTTACTTAAAGC
>NZ_JBAKBA010000154.1:0-249 GCF_038155225.1 Psychromonas arctica
CCACGTTCGTGCCCGCCACCGTGCATTTGAGCTTCTAAACGAAGACTAGGCTTACGACTAACATATAATGCGACGATACCTTTAGGACCATAAATTTTATGAGCAGAGAAAGAGATTAAATCTAGTTTCATTTTTTGCACATCAATCTCAATTTTGCCTGCACTTTGCGCTGCATCAACATGTAAGATTGTTTTATTTGCTCGACATAACTCGCCGTAAGCAGCAATATCTTGGATAACACCAATTTCG
>NZ_JBAKBA010000155.1:0-249 GCF_038155225.1 Psychromonas arctica
CGCGCGATAATATCACAGATTAACAGGTTTATTGATAGCTTTATTTGTTGTTCATTTTCGCCCATTCAAATACATCATTACTTTTAATTATAGAGGGTTTTTTAGGGTTTTTTTCAATCGGTGTGCTTTGCGTATTATCCTGTGCTGCTAATATGCTTCGTATTAGCTTTGTTGATTCTGGATGCTTACTGCAAAAAGTCTTTAAATATAAATTCTCAACACGGCTTCTCGCCGATGGTGTTTGACGTA
>NZ_JBAKBA010000156.1:0-249 GCF_038155225.1 Psychromonas arctica
CTAATAAACTCACTCCTTCGATTTCTTTAATTTGAGATGAAAATCTGATATTCGAATCGACCAATATTTTAGCCACAAAGATAGCAATCTCAATCAACAATGCAACAAGAGGCCCGGGAGCAAAAAAGTGAATAAAACGAGCACCAATAGGCTTGTTTGGATAGGTCGCGGGTTCGTGTAATTTGTAATTAACACCTTGACCTTGAATATCCAATTCCATTGAAATTCGAGCATTCTCTATCTTGGTCA
>NZ_JBAKBA010000157.1:0-247 GCF_038155225.1 Psychromonas arctica
TTACATTTACTTGAGATTAAATAGATTATTTTGTTTTTATTAACTAATTGATTAATTTGAGTCATAAATGGGATTAGAGGGCTAAACATGAGGGATTTATTGAGTTAAGGGCTTTGCCCTTGGCTTAATGTAAACTATTCCTTAACTTCTCTATATTATGAACGAGACAGTACATTTGCCATTGCGTATTCACTTTATCTTGGCCGCGCAGCGTGAATTTATTCATCCCTTTATTCACCGTAATATT
>NZ_JBAKBA010000158.1:0-247 GCF_038155225.1 Psychromonas arctica
AGTAATTCCTTTAATCCACTGGTTTTCAAAATGGAATGGCACAATTAATAACGTAATCCATAGAACAAATAAACCAAATAACATGCTAATTGATAAACCTAAGCTGAAAATATTCAACTGAGGAGCTGCTATGGTCATGATTCCAAAAGATAAATTAACCAATAACATCGCGACCATTGAAGCGATAGAAAATGCCAGAGCAGCATGAAACATAATTTAAAGACCGCGTTAATAAAAATAATTATGA
>NZ_JBAKBA010000159.1:0-246 GCF_038155225.1 Psychromonas arctica
CAAACTTTACAAGATGTTGAAGATAGCGCTGAATTGATTGTTGATACGGCGATAATCAATCTTGATGAGATGGAAGCGTATTTTGTTGAAGCTGCTTAAGCAGGTAAGGATGCGGCGCGTTAACAATGTGGTGATCCTGCTTTATACGGCGCAATTGCAGAGCAAATTCGAAGTTTAGAAAAGCATGGTATTGATTATGAAGTAATTCCCGGTGTGAGCGCAACGGCTGCGTCTGCTGCGTATTTA
>NZ_JBAKBA010000160.1:0-246 GCF_038155225.1 Psychromonas arctica
ATTTCACCTGGATCCGGTGTCTCCGCATATTTTTCAACAGGGCTATCTTTTGGCGGCGTATACCCTTCTATGACGACGGGAATAGTTTATCCTTTAGCTACTTTTTCATTAGCATTTAATAAGCCCATATATTGTTCGAAGTGACTGGTAGGCGGGATAAATATATACATACGCCCTTCTCTCACTTCTAACACAAGTGCGGTTTAAACCATCTCTATGCCGATAAAACCTTTTTTAAATCTACAT
>NZ_JBAKBA010000161.1:0-245 GCF_038155225.1 Psychromonas arctica
CAGATTAGTTGGGATGGTATGTTCCATCGCAATGATATCGCTTACCCAGCGATTGCACGTGAAAATAATAAATAAGTTATTTATACCAAGATAAGCAAGTTTTATTAGTCATTAAAAAGCACCTTCGGGTGGTTTTTTTATTTTTATGAAAGTTGGTATAGAACGGTATTCTTTAATGTGTTGATTGATGCGATAGCAGTAGACCTTAATTGTGTTTTATTTAATACCTGTTACACTAATTACCT
>NZ_JBAKBA010000162.1:0-245 GCF_038155225.1 Psychromonas arctica
CATTCATATATTCAATGAATGCTTTAGTAGCTTCAACCTCTTCTTTATTCTCATTTTTCATCACACTCAGTCCAACCATAGTACCGAATGACGAAGGAGACGTTTTAGTGATGGTGGTGGCTATGCGTGTATTTTTCGCTAAATCAGGATCTAAAGCCGCACCTTTAAGGTCAGTAAAGTTTTCAGAACTCAATGAACTATCAGCTGCTTCTGCAAGCGCAATATCATCTAAAATATAAGATGAG
>NZ_JBAKBA010000163.1:0-244 GCF_038155225.1 Psychromonas arctica
ACAGCACTAATAATAGTGTTATCAATTGGACAATAGATAGCATGTACTTTGCCGACCAATTGTTTTGTTGCAATCATTACGTCAGCAGATTTTGCTGCTGCAGATTCAATAATTTTAATACCCATTTCAGCGGCTGCCACTTTTAACTCAGCAACACTTGAAACAGAGTTTGCTTCACCTGTATTGTAAGTTACGCCTAGCGTTTTTAAATTAGGAACAAATTATTAGATTAATGCTAAATGTT
>NZ_JBAKBA010000164.1:0-244 GCF_038155225.1 Psychromonas arctica
ATCACCGCATTATGGATATTTACTCCGTGGCAAGGTGAAAAGCTATCTATTGAAGATCGTCTGTTTAATAAGTTGTATGAGAAAGTAAATAAAAAATATTTAACAAGAAGCAAAGGGCATTACAAAAGCAGCACTAAATAATAAATGTGAATTAGCCACCCAAACCTTAACCTTATTTTGCCAAGCAATGTGCGGCTTCGCTGGTAACTTAGCACTCAGTTTAGACTGTAAAGGCGGTGTTTAT
>NZ_JBAKBA010000165.1:0-243 GCF_038155225.1 Psychromonas arctica
CTTGTTCAACACCATCACTGGTCGTTACTGTAATGGTATCCGTTAGGAATTCACCGTCGTCTAATGCTTGGATAGCCGCTTGTGTATTATCTGCTGCGTAAGACCAATCGCCGTTTTCATCAATAGTAATATCGCCGTACGTACCTTCTACCGTCGCTGCCATGAACGTGGTCGTATCCGAGGTATCCACATCCGTTAGCGATAAGCTACCTGAAGTCGTTAATGTCGCTGCATCCGCATCTT
>NZ_JBAKBA010000166.1:0-243 GCF_038155225.1 Psychromonas arctica
ATGCTCTGGGGCAAACTGATTCTCTTCACTGTCATCCAGACTAAAAGCTGGACTGAAGACATGACTTAACCCAATTTCACCAAATTGATTGAACTTTTTATAAGCGATGACAGTCTGTGCATGCGTATAGAAAACATTATGTATGGCTTGGAAATATTTTTTAGGGTCATTCTGAATGCCTGGTGGATGTGCACGCGCTAAATAACCTAAATTACAAAATACGAAGGTTTCATTAAAAGTGAT
>NZ_JBAKBA010000167.1:0-243 GCF_038155225.1 Psychromonas arctica
CCGTTGATATTGACCTCTCAAAGTTCTTTGATGAAGTTAATCATGACATTCTAATGAACCGCGTTGGTCGTAAAATCAAAGACAAGGCATTAATGGAATTACTCGGTCGGGTTTTACGAGCACGTATTGCAGAGGCAGAAACAGGTCTTTGGTTTCCATCCGATAAAGGCCTACCGCAAGGTGGGCCACTAACACCACTTCTTTCCAATATTATTTTGGATGAACAGGATAAAAAGCTAACAC
>NZ_JBAKBA010000168.1:0-242 GCF_038155225.1 Psychromonas arctica
GGCTAAACCTTAATAGAATAAAACCATAAGCAGTGGGTATGCTTCCGCAAAATAAAGGTTTAAAATTCCGTTTCATCGACGTTATTAAGGCGGTTAAAGCAGCGTGTTTAGGATCGCAATTAAGCACACTATCAGAGGATGTATTACCTTAGATATTAGCGTATGCGTAACGCCAATCAAAAAACAAGTGCATTGCATAAGCCACAATAAATACAATAATATTGACAGGGACAAAAGCACTA
>NZ_JBAKBA010000169.1:0-241 GCF_038155225.1 Psychromonas arctica
GTGTATTACAAGTGGGTACAGACAGCTCAGTAGGTAAAATGTATACCGCATTACCACTAGAAAAAGAAATGCTAGCACAAGGCATGAAAACCAGTTTCCGAGCGACTGGTCAATCAGGTATTTTGATTAGTGGTTCAGGTGTCAGTATTGATGCTGTTGTGTCTGACTTTATCGCCTGTGCAGTTGAAACTATCGCACCAGCAAACGATGCTGATAACTGGGATGTCATTGAAGGTCAAGG
>NZ_JBAKBA010000170.1:0-241 GCF_038155225.1 Psychromonas arctica
GGTAGTTTTTTTAATATCACTTTTTCTAGGTAACTGGCTAATAGTCTTGTCGTAATATCTTCACTGTCTAATAAACAATAAGCTTCATGAGGACTTATTAATTGAATAACACTATTGTCATTCAGTACATAATCCACTTGTGTTCGATCTTCTTCAAATGTCACATGACAGCTACGAGCGGCTTGTGGTACCAACAATTTATGATCGACTTCTGACTCTATAATCGCTTTGATTTGTTTTT
>NZ_JBAKBA010000171.1:0-240 GCF_038155225.1 Psychromonas arctica
TTTATAGTGGCTTTACCCTCGCTATTATGTGCGTATCAATGAAAATGCCTAATCGCGTAGCCGGAGGTATCTAACCTTCAGCCCCACACCCCCCTGCATGCGGCTCCGCACAGGGCGGTTCCTCTTATGATGAATAGTGAATATTAATCCACAAATCCTTTAATTATATCAAACCTTGTCTGGCTAAAAACTCATTAATGCTCGCTATATTGATCCCTTTAGTTTTCGAACTACCACAAG
>NZ_JBAKBA010000172.1:0-239 GCF_038155225.1 Psychromonas arctica
AATCGTTTTTCGTGCACCTATCAATCATTTACATGATTGAGTAGATACGTACTCATTACATTTGCATGTAATGTGCTTTTTATTTTTGCTTGATTACAGTAATTACCTCAACTACGAATAGTTAAATTAATTACTGAGAACTCGTTTAATTCAAATAAATGAATTAAACATTTTCGTTTTATCTATCACACCAATCAACTTGCAAGCAAGTCATTGTTATTGTGCGATAAATAAGAACA
>NZ_JBAKBA010000173.1:0-239 GCF_038155225.1 Psychromonas arctica
GATCATTAACACCACTAACCAACGAATATGCTTAAATCGTTTTAATCGTTGTAGCCGTTTTTTCACTTCTTTAGCATCAAGTAACTGTTTTTCTTCCATCACACAAATACGTTGCACATCACAGACCATTTGCATATTAATGCCTCGGGCATGGCAACGTCTGGTGGTAGTAACACAATGTCCGTTCAGCAAACTAGTGATCACGATAGCGTCTGGGCTAATAGATAACTCAACATTAT
>NZ_JBAKBA010000174.1:0-239 GCF_038155225.1 Psychromonas arctica
GGAATAATTTATAAGTTGCTTTATTGACACTGAAATCTGTTGCTTGTGCATAGAGTGTTACTGAGACTAATAATTAAAAGGGAGAGCTGAAATTTAGCTCTGTCTCTGTATGAGGATTATTATCTCTCAGGCGGGTTAAAATTTCTCTACGTTTTAGTGTTTTCATTTGTTTGTTATCTTATTATCTATGGTATTTTTTTGAGCAATAATAAGCCCAATAATGTTGAAAGCGCCTGGTG
>NZ_JBAKBA010000175.1:0-239 GCF_038155225.1 Psychromonas arctica
GTTAAGTGCTACAGAACACGCATTGCAAGGTGAAAACTCGCAGCTGGTTACTTTAGCAGCTCAATATAAAGAGCAGTTAACCCATGCTGAGGAGCTATTTACAAGGGCATTAACTTCTTCACTGTTTGCTGACCACGCGGGTTACCTTGATGCCTGTTTAAAGCAAGATGAAATGCAATCGTTAACGGAACAGATGCAACATCTACAACAGCAGTTATTAACTGAAACAACACGCTTAC
>NZ_JBAKBA010000176.1:0-239 GCF_038155225.1 Psychromonas arctica
CAAAAAATGGATTAGAAGCATTAGAGTTGCTACGTGATAAAAGTATAGTACAAAGGCCTTATTTGATCTTATTGGACTTGAAGATGCCAATTATGGGTGGGATAGACTTTCTACAAAATATACGTAAAGATGAAAACTTAAAAAACACGTTTATTTTTGTTCTGACTACATCATCTGCATTTGAAGACTTAGTAGCTGCGTATAACGAAAATATAGCTGGGTAGATTGTTAAGTCAGAT
>NZ_JBAKBA010000177.1:0-239 GCF_038155225.1 Psychromonas arctica
TTTGGGTGGGTGGTAGACCTCCCACCCAAATATCTCTATATAATCTAATCACTCTTAGTTTCTAAAGGTCTATATATGACGCAATATAATTCTCGTTTTGATACTTCACTTAAAGCAAAGCATTTCCTTCCAAAATACTGCGGAACTTGGCTACTATTAGCTTTATTATTTATTTGCAGTTACAAACCTGCCTCTTTAAAAGATAAGTTTGCAGCATGGCTTGCCGATAAACTCTATAG
>NZ_JBAKBA010000178.1:0-238 GCF_038155225.1 Psychromonas arctica
CCATTAAATTTATTCATACTCCACCAGAAGATGAATAAATTTAATGGCGTCGTTGTAAGCATTTTCATGACCAGTTATAATATCTAACACCTTAGGGCATGAGTTGGTTTTACATACCCAAGATTTCATCTTGTGTGCCCAAGGTGAACGAATACTGCGGTTCGCAGGGGCTGTACGCTATACAATGATATTCTTTGCGCCAAGATCATAAGCCTCTTGAATAGGAATAGGGATGGCA
>NZ_JBAKBA010000179.1:0-238 GCF_038155225.1 Psychromonas arctica
AATGACCGTCTTGTCCAATCACCATTTCGCTAACCATACAGAGACGGTCATCTTGTGGGTTTAATGAACATAAACCGTTTGATAACACTTCAGGTATCATTGGAATAACTTGATCTGGGAAATAAACAGAGTTACCACGATTAACGGCTTCTTTATCTAGGATAGTGCCTGTGCGAACGTTAGAGCTCACATCGGCATTCGCTACGCATAAGGGCCAACCGCCCCCCGGTTGTTTTTG
>NZ_JBAKBA010000180.1:0-238 GCF_038155225.1 Psychromonas arctica
GATAGACGAGCACATACAGTTAAGGATCTAATGATATTAATGACATGTAAAAAACCATCAACTAGAGGGAGTTAAAACAATCTATTGTGTATAAATAATTAAGTGTAAATACAATAAGGCTAATGATAAAAAATAAGAGTTTGAATAAGAACGAATAGTAAGACAAGTTTAAAGAATAACTAAAGCAAATTTTAGATCAAAAAAAAGGAGACAATATGGCTCCTTCTTCAATACTGTT
>NZ_JBAKBA010000181.1:0-238 GCF_038155225.1 Psychromonas arctica
CTAAACTCAGAATGGTCCAATAAATAGTAAAAGCTTGTATACGTGAACGTTTATTATTACAACGACAGATACTATTAATGGTTTGGTCAATGCTCGAAATCAATAATAAAGCAATCACCACAAATGAGGCGATCCCCATCATGCTCATTTTTTTAGTTTTTTCAATGAACCGCGTCATATGCTCTTTTACCGCATCTCCAGACGTCGGCACAAAGTTATTATAGATAAGGTTTTCATT
>NZ_JBAKBA010000182.1:0-238 GCF_038155225.1 Psychromonas arctica
GGAAAGTTTATATAGTTCAGCTTTCAGTATTAATGACTCTGAATATTATTAATTGTTATCTTATATATCTGCTTACCCATGCAGCAATATCTTCTGCAGCATATTCAGAATGTTTTTTGTCAGTTAATAGGTGATCTGACTTATCTAAAATGACAAAGCTCTTAGGGTGAACCGATGCTTGATAGATTTTATCAGCTTCGGAAATATTAACAATACTATCAATAGGTGACTGCATAAC
>NZ_JBAKBA010000183.1:0-237 GCF_038155225.1 Psychromonas arctica
TAGGAAATGTAAAGCTGAGTGTCTCCACTCAGCTTTTGGCATTACTTTTAGATACTTTCTCGATCTAAAAGTATTAGTAATTCATTAATTTTATCTTTACCGCCTACTTGTTCGTAGAATTCAGGCCACACTGTTGCTTGTGCTTTTTTAACACATTCGCCTTCATCTTCTAGTTGATCAATTTGCATTTCATCTTTAGCCACTAGATCTTCTTTGATGCTCCCTTCTTTATCTTTA
>NZ_JBAKBA010000184.1:0-237 GCF_038155225.1 Psychromonas arctica
TCAATATTGTCACCGTGCTTTAACAGGATTAAATCACATGTTTTAATTAAGTTTGCTGCTTTTAATGTATCTAATGCATTCGAAATGAACTCAACACTACTTGTCGTTGTTGATTAAAATTTAACCGGTGTCACACCACGGTATAAAGCACACTAATTAAATGATTGCTGATTACTCGATAAGGCATAAATCCGTAAACCAGAACTTAAACGAGACATTAACAGTGGCGTAGAGCCT
>NZ_JBAKBA010000185.1:0-237 GCF_038155225.1 Psychromonas arctica
GGCACCGATAGGTAATGTAACGACCCATGAAATGACGATGTTAAGCACTACACCTAGGTTCAAGGCTGCAATTCCTCTTGCCATACGAACCCCTAATACCGCACCAACTAATGTCTGTGTTGTTGAAATAGTTAATCCAGTACCAGAGGCAATAGCAACCGTAGAAGCGGCTGCTAATTCAGCTGCAACTCCACGGCAAGCTGTTATATGGCTAATGCCATGGCCAATAGATGACAT
>NZ_JBAKBA010000186.1:0-237 GCF_038155225.1 Psychromonas arctica
ATTAATTGTATGTATTTAGTAAAGAAAGTGAATTATTTATGGAAGATAACGGTCAAAGCCAATAAAACTATGAGCGCCTCCTTGTTCACAAGTCACTTTACATTGATTGTACTTTTTAAGAGCCTCTCGATAATCTAACACTTCATCTTCGTGCTGTAAGAGCACCCATATATTTTGAGTATCATTAATGTATTCAACTTTTAATACATTAAGCTGTTCTATATAACTTTCATTAAT
>NZ_JBAKBA010000187.1:0-236 GCF_038155225.1 Psychromonas arctica
ATGACTTAGTTTAAGGCGTAAATTGAGCTAAATGGTTGTTCCATTTACGAAATTTCCAACAAAGAAATAAGTTATTTTAACAAGTAAAATAGATTAGTTAATTAGTGTGATTGGTATTAGAAGCAGAATAATCTTAAGGACGTCTCTTCAACATTGATGCTCAGCCCTTTGAGATGAAACTGGTTATACCGATTACATTAAATAAGTGATCTAAATTTTGCGCAGGAAAAATGAGT
>NZ_JBAKBA010000188.1:0-236 GCF_038155225.1 Psychromonas arctica
TAAGTAAACGTATCCGTACCATTAAAATCGGTATTCGGTGTGTAAGTTACCGTGCTATCATCGTTGATAGCGACTGTGCCGTTATCACCATCGGTAACAGAAGCGACAGGCGAGACCACGCCGTCAACATCAGTATCATTCGCTAACACATCAATCGTAACCGAGGTATCTTCACTCGTTATAGCAGTATCAGACGTTACAATAGTTGGATCATCTACCGTGGTCACACTTGGATC
>NZ_JBAKBA010000189.1:0-236 GCF_038155225.1 Psychromonas arctica
CGGCACCAAAAAATTGTCCATTGTTATATTTCATCATTACAACGAAAGCTCTACCGCCAAACACGATCAAGATAGAAGTCACATCGACAAACATATCGAGTCTTCCCCCCATCAGCATCGCCATTACAACAAAGCCAAAGGCGCCTATAATTCCAAAGAGTGTTGCTAAATCCACAGATAAATCCTTATTAATATAATATTAATGCGTTGTTATGTAGATAGTATAGATATTTATG
>NZ_JBAKBA010000190.1:0-236 GCF_038155225.1 Psychromonas arctica
AACCCTACCTTCTGCTATATCAGGTGTAGGAATGGTGTCGCTGCCAGTTTTTGCCATGTTTTATTACTGGCTATTACATAAAAAGAAACCTAGTAAAATACAGTTCATATCAGGTATGACGTTAATTACATTAGCCTGTCTTTTATTTGATACTTTGAATTTAACACTTAATCCCGTCGGGCTAATTGCCATGATTGCTTCACTAGCTAGTATTGTGGTTGGCAGTAATATTATTA
>NZ_JBAKBA010000191.1:0-236 GCF_038155225.1 Psychromonas arctica
TTTTGTAACTCGATATTCATAAATTTTTGGATATTTACTTCAGTTCCTTATGCTCAATGCTGCAGGGCGAATTAGGCGACTCACGTTCGTGGCCAGTTATCTATGTCGTTTAAAACACCATGCCTTGTACTGGTTCAGTATCTGATGCTCAAATACCCAAAATAAGTCTAGAAAGTTAAAGCTGAAAAAGCTGAAGCTAAAAAATAATTTCTTTCCTAAATTAGGATAAAAGAAAA
>NZ_JBAKBA010000192.1:0-235 GCF_038155225.1 Psychromonas arctica
TTTAATATTGTATCTACTTTAGTGATGGCGGCTAATGAAAAACGTGGAGATATAGCCATCTTAAAAACTATGGGGGCTGATAAATGGTCTTTACGCGCTATCTTTTTTGTTCAAGGTGCCTTTAATGGTTTAGTGGGATGTATTTTCGGCGCTTTACATGGCGTATATTTAGCCATCAACTTAAGCAGAATATTTAGTACTTTTGAAGAGTTGTTAGGACGAAAATTGCTTTCTG
>NZ_JBAKBA010000193.1:0-235 GCF_038155225.1 Psychromonas arctica
GCAATGGCTCTAACATAATGCGGCTATCTAACTCTTCTCGTGACTCTTGCTCACTAGGTTGATTATCCTGTGCTCCTTTATTGGGGGCAATCGTTACAATACGTTCCTATGCTAAACGTTGTAATACTTTACGAATACTAGTGCGACTTCTACCAAAAGCCTCTGACAACTTATCTTCAGGCAATCTAGCGCCTGGGGGCAATTCATGTTCAACAATCGACTTTAATATCTTTTT
>NZ_JBAKBA010000194.1:0-235 GCF_038155225.1 Psychromonas arctica
AGGTATGTACCCTGCTATTGCAAGTGCCGCTAAAAAATTAGATACCCTGTTAAAACACCGTAAAGGTCAATTAAAAGCAGATTTACATGAACAGCCTGAGCTGATTGAACCTGAAAGTCCGGATGAAGTAGAAGAAGAAATTAACTAAAATAAACCTACTTTATTAAACAACACTCTTAAAACGCAGCTTACGCTGCGTTTTATTGTTTGGGTACTATAAAAACTACACAGAGCC
>NZ_JBAKBA010000195.1:0-235 GCF_038155225.1 Psychromonas arctica
AAACGATAACGAGACTCTGCGATGCCTTCTTGCTTAGCCAATTGATTAGCGACTGTATACATTTTGCCGATTAAAAACTCATCTTCAACTTCAATATCAATCGCGGTTGCAATCAGTTTATTTGGAATAATTAAAATATGCACAGGAGCTTGTGGTGAAATATCACGAAAAGCAGTAACGTATTGATCTTCATAAAGCATATCCGATGGGATCTCTTTATCAATTATTTTTCTAA
>NZ_JBAKBA010000196.1:0-234 GCF_038155225.1 Psychromonas arctica
TTTAAAATTTGATCGCTATTCTTACGTTTACCGTTATCGAGAGAGTCTTTATAGCTAGCGGCAAGCCCGTCTACTGAGCAACGCCCACTCTCATCGACATGTAAATAAGTATGAAGCGCACCACCATAAGTGAAGTCTTCGTTACTTGTATTATGAGTTACCAAACTTAATTCAATATGATCAGATAAAGAGGCTTACCTCGAGCTGCGGCAACAAAAGCAAGTGCAATACCAG
>NZ_JBAKBA010000197.1:0-233 GCF_038155225.1 Psychromonas arctica
ATCTAGAATACTTATTAAATGTCATTCGTATAAGAATGCTTTTAGTTAATAATATTTATTATTGATATACCGAACAATGATATATCTGTCAGTGATATATACGACAATCTTTTAATAATAATGATTGATACAATGAAGTAAGTTAAATTAACGATGAATGTTTTTTTTATTGATTTGTTAATAGTGTATTATTAGAGATCATATTCAGACTGAAGATCATGCCACAGAGTGAT
>NZ_JBAKBA010000198.1:0-233 GCF_038155225.1 Psychromonas arctica
TCCACAAGCGTATAACTTCGCTGTGATCCCTGAAGTAAATGACATTGATGCATGGACAGATATGAAAGAAAAGTGACAAGTTTATCAGTCTAAAGCAAGCTATGAACCTATTCATATTCCTAAAAATACTGCTGCTGGTGTCTTGATGGGCCTAACATTAACTATATTCTGTTTCGCTATGATTTGGCATGATTGGTGGTTAGCGATTGTTGGTTTAGTCGGTGCTATTGCAG
>NZ_JBAKBA010000199.1:0-233 GCF_038155225.1 Psychromonas arctica
AAACGAATAGTGAGATATTTATTCATGTATCAATTACTTTTTCTATCTAATTGCTAATACGACACTTTTAATTACCTCATCACGCCTTAAACAAACAGATAAAACAAATAAAATTAGATACGTATTGCTTTTTCATCGCCAGCCTTCCATTAGCGCTTTATTATAATATTGTATATGACTTTGGACTTGATAGTAATGTGAAAATTCTTTTTGGGATGGCATTGTTTGGGTTC
>NZ_JBAKBA010000200.1:0-233 GCF_038155225.1 Psychromonas arctica
GAAATGGGGCATTAAAACCAAAGAGTGTGAAGCTAAAAACGGTAAAATTATCTCAAGTAAAGGTTAGTTATCTTACGGTTAATTAGTAAGCTTAGGGTTACCACGTCAATTTACAGAAGAAGAACTAAAAACGCTTCCACTGAAAGCAAATCAAGATCTTAAGTTGGTTGGTCAACAAGTGACGTCGCTTGATGAGGTTAATAAAACGAATGGTAAAACGATATACGGTATCG
>NZ_JBAKBA010000201.1:0-233 GCF_038155225.1 Psychromonas arctica
CGTAATCACCGGCGATTAAGCCTTTAAAGCCAGCTAATGTGTCTTTAAGTTGTACGTAAATGCCTGCGTCACCTGTAAATACTTCAGCTACCTGGTAAGGCTGAGTTAAGAACTTCTCAACTTTACGTGCACGAGATACGATTTGCATATCTTCTTCAGAAAGCTCATCCATACCTAGTATAGCTATGATGTCTTTCAGCTCTTTATAACGTTGTAACATACCTTCTACGCCA
>NZ_JBAKBA010000202.1:0-233 GCF_038155225.1 Psychromonas arctica
TTTGTATAAAATACTCTTCTTTCTTCACTAAAATAACAATCTTAATATCTCCAAACCCCTCATTTAAATCACGTAATCTTTGTTGGTTTCGTTTAGATATTCGCATACTGTTCTGTGATAATTTAGGCTTAGTTATTCTAAAAAGAATTAAATAACCACCTACGAATATAACTGCTCCTGCAATAGTTACAAGAGGATCATATATAATGAGAGTAATACCGATGAGAAAGACT
>NZ_JBAKBA010000203.1:0-233 GCF_038155225.1 Psychromonas arctica
TTAATGATGAAGTTCTTTAGTCACTTTGCTAAAGCGTTAATGATCATTATTTGGGGATTATTTATTGCTAACTTATTTTTTCGTGTCACTGGTAAAGCCGCCCTCGCTATTTACTTTTTGTTAGATTTTGTGGTAGCTATGCATGACATCCAACTATTAGTTAATTATGCTGCATTCGCTGAAAAACTCAAAATAACTAAAAAAGAAGGATTTCCTATTATCTATTTTCGTGT
>NZ_JBAKBA010000204.1:0-233 GCF_038155225.1 Psychromonas arctica
TTATTGCTACAACGGGTAATGAACCCGCAGTGACCAACAACCATCAAGGCATTCGCCTTGCCAGTGGGATTATGGTGTCTGCTACGCCCGGATTTTTATGGCCTAAAATTGAATATGCTAACTCGGGTTACCGCTTAGCAGTAAGAGGTGCGATTTAAGATACAGCTATTGAATATGAAGTTATCGCATATTACGCCGCTGAGTATTTAATATAACATTATTTACCCCGTTTA
>NZ_JBAKBA010000205.1:0-232 GCF_038155225.1 Psychromonas arctica
GCGCAAAATTTAGATAACTATTTAATAGGTATAACTTAGTGACCATCTTTCTAGATTAGAATCGTGTGATTTCGAATGTAATAATAAAAGATAACAATCATTTAATGCTTTAAACGATTGTTATCTTGATAGTACGTACGCTTTATATTACTGCTTATTTTCTTTTAAGAAGATAACCGCGCGATCTGGAAAATCTGTAAATACACAATCAACAACCGCTTTGTTGTAGAAA
>NZ_JBAKBA010000206.1:0-232 GCF_038155225.1 Psychromonas arctica
TGATAGATAATTTAACGCAGAAATCCACCGAAATAGCAGTGTTGTATCGCGTTGCTTAATCAGAACTAAGGTTAATTACATATTATAACAATCACAATAAATAGCTTATCTATTTTACTTGTTAAAACAGCCTGATACCTCGTTGTAAATTTCGCAAAAGAAACAGTCATTTACGCTTTGAATGGAACAGTCTTTCCAGCGCGAAATTTAGATAACATATTTAATGTAATCG
>NZ_JBAKBA010000207.1:0-232 GCF_038155225.1 Psychromonas arctica
CTACATTCCAAACCTAAAAAAAAACCACTTTATTTACATAAAGTGGTTTAACTAATATTTAATGTTGAATGTATTTAAATAAACACACTCAATTTAGCGTTCATTATGAAGGAACAAATAATGGCTCATTGTATTCTATTGGAGACTCGCTAACAGGTTCTTCAAATGTCACCATTTCAAATGCTTCATCTTCTGCTAATAACGCTCACAATAGTTTGTTATTTAATGCGTG
>NZ_JBAKBA010000208.1:0-232 GCF_038155225.1 Psychromonas arctica
TTTGTTTATTTCAGCGGTACTTGTTTGAGTACGTGCTCCTAACGAACGAACTTCATCTGCAACGACTGCAAAAGCTCGGGATTGTTCACCTGCTCGTGCAGGTTCTATTGCGGCATTTAACGCTAATAAGTTAGTTTGGTCTGCTAGTTCACCAATCACGCGGAATGCTTTAATAATTTCGTGCGTATTATCCTTCATTGTATTAATGCTGGTTGCAGCTGCGGCCACCTCA
>NZ_JBAKBA010000209.1:0-232 GCF_038155225.1 Psychromonas arctica
TATTTTAACTAGAGATCTAAAAAACAGTGAGCTGATTACCTCAGTTCCATTGCTGTATCTGAGCGATTCAATAAGCTTGAAACACGTTCACCAATTGATAAGCCTAGGCTTTCAGTAAAGCTTTCTAATGGAGATGGTTTAATTGAATAATCAACAATTTCTTCAGCTTGAATACCGTCTCTTGCTACGTATCCGGGGCTACCTAGACCCTCAATCAAACCAAGTGCTAAAG
>NZ_JBAKBA010000210.1:0-231 GCF_038155225.1 Psychromonas arctica
CTAATACGATAATCCCTGTTGACTCACGTCAGCAGGGATTTTTTCGTTTTAGCGGCTGAATTATTTGAGAGCAAAACGTAGGACGAGTATTGCGACAGCAATATGTGACGAGCGGTGGAGCTCTGCAATACCTTTCCATGCCAAGCGCCTAATACTATAATCCCTGTTGACTGACGTTATACCAATGGAATTAAATAAGTGATCAGAGATTGTGCAGGAAAAATTAACACT
>NZ_JBAKBA010000211.1:0-231 GCF_038155225.1 Psychromonas arctica
CCAATTTTAGCTTTATCTTCTTTCGTTTTTATTTTAAATTTTTATAAATACTTTTAATACTATAAACAAGTATTTGGGCTCGATGAAACTTTCGTAAGGTCTTCATTATTTACTCATTATTTTTTCAAAGACAAAAGTAAATTTGAAGCTAATGTTACTGATAAAAAAAACAAAAGACCGGCAGACATTCCAAATAATCCAGTAAAAATGGTCGGTGTAATGAATTCAAGT
>NZ_JBAKBA010000212.1:0-231 GCF_038155225.1 Psychromonas arctica
AAACAGTTTGATGGTGGATTCTGACCACTGACCAGCTTCTTGGGCTATTTTAGAGACCTTGTTAAATACATCCGTTATTTCATCAAATTTAACGCCTAAAGATTCAGTATTGAACGTATCTGCATGTGGTACTTCTGCATCTACATTATCATTACTTAACTTATCAGAGCCAAACTCTAGACTGTCAAACGATTCATTATCAGACTCTAGATCATAAAACTCATCATATAA
>NZ_JBAKBA010000213.1:0-231 GCF_038155225.1 Psychromonas arctica
CAAAAAATAGATGTATTTTTTTACGATTTTGTTTGTCTATTAATTATTATTGGTATTTCTACACTTAAACAAGAATGCATTAAAAAAAATTAGCTTTTTCTTTTTAACATTAAAATTTGTTATATTAACTTTGATTTCTCTAACTTAGCTAATTCAGTAACTTGTAGATCTGAAGTAATAAACGATTGAATTTCAGCATCGTCATCTCCCGCTTGTCTTTTTTGGAGTAGA
>NZ_JBAKBA010000214.1:0-231 GCF_038155225.1 Psychromonas arctica
ACAAAATGCCGCAAGTGACGTCTGTATTATACAAATTGCAATAACTATTTTAGTTTTTTTTATACCTCTAAATAGTATTTAATACAGAAAATAATTTTTTTAAATTTATTTTTTAATGACTCAACTTTAGAAAATAATTTATTTTAGTATTATTGATATAACCTATCATTTTGCCTTTTATATGATGAAGTACCAATGTGAGCTTACCGTTAAGTGTACTTGATTTCTCTT
>NZ_JBAKBA010000215.1:0-230 GCF_038155225.1 Psychromonas arctica
TCGCTAAATGTGCGTGTTGCGGACCATCAGATGGAAAATCAAGACCTTCTGAAATTTAGTATGACTCTTGAATTTGACCTTGGTCATCTTTCATCATTAATGATTTCATACCGAAGAAAATGCCGTCAGTACCACACGCGATTGGGCAACCATGCTCACCTGTCTCAATACCATGGGCACCAGGTTCAACGCCAATCAACTCAATCCCTTCGTCATCAATAAAGTCGCTG
>NZ_JBAKBA010000216.1:0-230 GCF_038155225.1 Psychromonas arctica
GTACAAAGGAACATTTAGTGTTAGACCAATTATTCCTCTCGAAGAATGACTGTCACTATTAGCAGAATCATAATCATATTGTGTATCATCATAATCTAGCGAGCCAGTTAAAGAGAGAGATGGTTTATGGCCTGCTTGCGCCAACTCAATATTCATTATAGCAATATCCTTTGCAATACGTTCACTCTGTAAAAGTAAGTTGTGCTCAAGTGATTTATTACGCCAGAGTT
>NZ_JBAKBA010000217.1:0-230 GCF_038155225.1 Psychromonas arctica
TTGTTTCACGCGAATCAACAAAATCTCCAAATGAATGTAAGGAATCAATATGTCCTGACTGAATAAGCTTTTGTATTTTTTTTCGCGCATCGTCATCTGTATTAGAGTATGAAAAATTATGTTCGTGCATATCAAAGTAAATAGTATTACCTACCTCAAGCCGAACACCATTACATAATAGCCTTTCATCAGTTTTATTTAAATAACGAGCAGTTTCAACATAAATATTT
>NZ_JBAKBA010000218.1:0-229 GCF_038155225.1 Psychromonas arctica
GGTATTGCGGTACTCAAAAATGCACAATATTTAGAAGAAACGGATAAAGGTTTTGTACAAGAAGAGAGTCAAATAAATTGGCATATACATACTGGCTTTCATGAGGGTGGTTATGGAAAAGTATCGTTAACATTAGCTCAATTTTGTCGACAATTTACATAAGATACCAACATTCCTAATGAGACGATTTATAGCGGTAAAATGATTTATCCATTATGGAAATTAATCA
>NZ_JBAKBA010000219.1:0-229 GCF_038155225.1 Psychromonas arctica
ATAATGAAGTTAGTGGGTGAACAATGGAATTCATATTTATGTTTGGCTTTTTGCCAAGGTTTCTATAACGCAAAAACAGGTGCAGATGTTTAATTTCCTGAGTTAGATGAAGAGGCGATCGATTCATTAAAAACCAAAAACCTAATTAATGAATGGGTAAGAGAAACCATTAATCTAGGTCCTGCTGTAGTCACCCCTGAAGTGTTATGTGAAAAACCCAGTCTATTAT
>NZ_JBAKBA010000220.1:0-229 GCF_038155225.1 Psychromonas arctica
CTGTGCCACCAATCGCAAGAGCCCCACCTACACCAGCAATATTACCTAGGCAAACACTCCCTGAAAGCCCAGTTGTTAATGCTTGAAAATGAGATACTTCACCTTCATCTATAGAGTTAGGATCAGTGTATTTACCTTTAACAATATCAATCTACATGCCTGCCCGTCTAAATTGAATAAATCTCTTACATACTTCCAGCGAGATACACTAAAGGCAGTATTTATTTAG
>NZ_JBAKBA010000221.1:0-229 GCF_038155225.1 Psychromonas arctica
GGTGTACGTCGTCCGGATGGTTCTGTAATTCGTTTTGATCGCAACGCTGCGGGTATCTTGAATGCCAACAACCAGCCTGTCGGTACAGGTATCTTTGGCCCTGTAACCCGTGAGCTTCGAAATGAAAATTTCATGAAGTTAGTCTCGCTGGCGCCAGAAGTACTGTAAGGAACCGAAACTGGCAGCAAAAATAAAACGTGACGATGAAGTAATTGTTATTGCCGGAAAA
>NZ_JBAKBA010000222.1:0-229 GCF_038155225.1 Psychromonas arctica
GATCTTTCATTAAAAATTCAAAGCAACCCCTGCCAATCTCACCTGCTCCTAAATGCGCATGTCGATCAACTCGACTAGCAATAGGCACTTTACTGTCATTAATATGCATAGCGCGTATATATTCAAATCCAACAATGTCTGAGTAGGCTTTAAAGGTCGCTTCTGTTTCATTAGCCCAACGTAAATCATAGCCTGAATCGAAGGTATGACAAGTGTCGATACATACGCC
>NZ_JBAKBA010000223.1:0-229 GCF_038155225.1 Psychromonas arctica
GTGTTATTTCAACACCACCCATTCCTGAGAATGATTCTAAACCGCCAGTTAATAAGATAATCGATGCTGTTGCTGTACAGATAATAATGGTATCGATAAAAACTCCGAGGATTTGTACATAACGTTGTGAAGCAGGATGTGGCGGATAAGGCGAAGCGGTTGCAGCTGCATTAGCTGCGCTACCCATACCCGCTTCATATGAGAATAAGCCACGTTGAACACCTGTCAT
>NZ_JBAKBA010000224.1:0-229 GCF_038155225.1 Psychromonas arctica
CTTTAGGATTGATTACAGCGTTTACACCAGCAGCTTCAGCACTTCGTAAACTAGCACCTAAGTTATGCGGTTAAGTCACGCCATCTAAAATCA
The DNA here is from genome assembly GCF_038155225.1 of Psychromonas arctica. Classification (GTDB taxonomy): domain Bacteria; phylum Pseudomonadota; class Gammaproteobacteria; order Enterobacterales; family Psychromonadaceae; genus Psychromonas; species Psychromonas arctica_B. Next base: position 94 of record NZ_JBAKBA010000224.1, read on the forward strand.
ATAAGAATGGTGGAACATCTAATGCTGCTAAATTCGGCTCTAAATCATTGTCCGTTAATAATTTCAATGTTTTTACTAGCGACATAATACCTTGATGATGTTCTCCATCAGATTTTTCTTCTAATGCTTTACGTAG
>NZ_JBAKBA010000225.1:0-229 GCF_038155225.1 Psychromonas arctica
ACGATTTAATAAAAGTAAAAATTGAAGGGTTATGATAAAAAATAATAAGCCAGTGAAAATAACATTGGGACATATAAATGATAGACACTCTAACTTTGAACCCCTACCGTTACAATTACAGCTTAATATTGATGGAATAAATCTATCTCCTTATATTAGTAATGGTGGATTTTCTCGCATTGCGACAAGAGATAAACAAATTAAGACTATTGCTATACAAAATAATCGA
>NZ_JBAKBA010000226.1:0-228 GCF_038155225.1 Psychromonas arctica
AGTGACCCCGAATGTTGTTTCAATATATTCTTTTATATCCTTCCCCTGCAGACGGTCTCCTTCTAATTTTATCGCATTATCAATCACATATTGTTTTATGTTAGCAAGTTGCTCTGGTGTGAGTCGATGAGGCCTCCCGCTACGGGGCTTTACTTCCAGTCCTGTTAACCCGAAATGAAGGTATGCTTTAATCCAAATGTTGACACTTCTACGGCTTACCTTTAAAAA
>NZ_JBAKBA010000227.1:0-228 GCF_038155225.1 Psychromonas arctica
GAGGGAGAAACGTAGCTACAGACACTGCACCATGAAGCCCAGAAATAAACTAAAACTGGCTTATCTTGACTCATTGCGGCCAAATCAACCTTGTCACCTTGTAGACTGGTTGCCACTAATTCAGGTGCTTTACGAGATGCAATGGATTGAGCTCGCCATATATCAACGCCCCAACCTAATGCCATTGCTAATAACACATAAAGTGCTAGAGATCTCAGTCGAGCTCGC
>NZ_JBAKBA010000228.1:0-228 GCF_038155225.1 Psychromonas arctica
CTAAAATAATGAATGGAAATAAATCAAGCTATCAGGATATTTAAAACAATATCATATCTGAAATTGGAGCGAAAACAGCTAATGCAGATGTAGCTATGCAATCAGCATCAATTTTAAAAGATCAGTCTTTTGAGCGAATTCAAAGATTAAGTGGTGTAAATATCGATGAAGAAGCCGCTAATTTATTAATGTACCAGCAATATTATAGTGCAGCAGCGCGAGTTATTA
>NZ_JBAKBA010000229.1:0-228 GCF_038155225.1 Psychromonas arctica
TGCAGGTGATATAGCTATTTTATGCAATACAATTTATAGCAATGATGTTGATGGTATTTTGAATTAAGAATCTATAAATATTGAAAGAACTGAAAAAGAGGGGCGTTTATCATTGGAAGAATTAGTCCAATAATAAGTATAATGAGTTTATTAAACTAACTGTACTAACTAGCTCACTTAATTCTAATTGATAATCAGCAGTGCAACATCAAATACAAATAGCTTATA
>NZ_JBAKBA010000230.1:0-227 GCF_038155225.1 Psychromonas arctica
AATTGGATTAAGCTCCGGTGAATAAGGTGGAAGATGAATGATAGTGAGGTTAGAATATTGCTCTTCTAAATAAGTTTGATGCCAGCTAGCCTGATCCATAATGATAACTGAATGCTTACCAACTGGCGTCGCATCTGAAATTAATTGTAAGTGCTTCGTCATCACTTCCATATTATACCATTCCGCATAATTAGTTGATCAGACTCATCCAATCTCTAGTACACATT
>NZ_JBAKBA010000231.1:0-227 GCF_038155225.1 Psychromonas arctica
TATCTGCAATTGGAGCAACGGTGACGGTCACCGTTTCAGTGTTGTTATCTTCATTAGTGTAAGTAAAGGTATCAGTGCCGTTGAAATCGGCGTTTGGTGTGTACGTCACCGTACCATCATCATTAATCGCAACGGTGCCGTTAGCGCCCTGCGTCACGGTATCAACAGGTGCAACTTCACCGTTATCGACATCCGTATCATTACCGACTACATCAATGGTGATTGGG
>NZ_JBAKBA010000232.1:0-227 GCF_038155225.1 Psychromonas arctica
GTCCTTTGATACCCCATTCCCTAAAATTACACTAGAAGCGGCAGGGCCGTATTGTGTAATTTCTCCGATAGGAAAACCTAAAATATCTCGTACATGCAAAGAAAATTCAGAAAGGTCTTGAGATATGAGAGTGCCCAATCCTGTATCGTGTGGGCGAGGTGAAACTTCACTGATATAAACGTCATCACCTTTTACAAAGAACTCCATACCAAATAGGCCATACCCAC
>NZ_JBAKBA010000233.1:0-227 GCF_038155225.1 Psychromonas arctica
CTTACCACCAATGATGAAGAAATTAATATGTCAGCGAGATTAAAGTAAATTATCTAACTGTCCTACTAAGATCAAATTTGAAAAAGTTTCTTTTTTAAATATAACAGCCCATTTATCAATATCATGTTTGGATATGAATAAGGGATCACAATAAGCTATTCCTCGCTCTTCAGAAGTTAAAAGATTTACCATAATACGGCGGTTTTTAATAGTAAGGTCCTTCAGTG
>NZ_JBAKBA010000234.1:0-227 GCF_038155225.1 Psychromonas arctica
AAGCTTTTAAGTTAGTTTTTATCTTGGCTACATTAATATAAGGATTATTTAATGAATAACTCTAATCTAAACAAGTATGTCTGTTATCTTACTCTTAAGTAATAAGGGACTTCAAGGCAAAAGCATATCTGTTTTAGAATAATCGAAAAAGAGAGATAATCAACTTAAAAAAACAAAATATGAGTTAAGATAAAGGCAGAAATTAATCACTAAAAGGGAGAAGTAAA
>NZ_JBAKBA010000235.1:0-226 GCF_038155225.1 Psychromonas arctica
TTTTAACCTTAGGTCAAGGTGCATTCTTTGCCTTAGGTTGTTACGCGATGGGTATGTACCTGATGCGACAAATTGGTGATCGAGGCGTTTACGGTAACCCAGAACTACCCGATTTTATTGTGTTCTTGAACTGGACTGAATTAACTTTGTATTGGGCGGGTTGTGATAACGCCTTTGTAATGATTTTGTTTGTCTTTTCTGGCCCTGGTTTATTAGCTTTCATCTT
>NZ_JBAKBA010000236.1:0-226 GCF_038155225.1 Psychromonas arctica
AGCGACTATTTTGATAGTAATACTTCTTTCGATAAAAATGTTTCTTCTATTAACTATTCGTTGTCATTATTCGTGTTATTAGTAGCAATGTTGTTATTACTTTCATCGAGGTTCTTGTCTACATCAGTTTCAACTTTAGATTCAACTTTAGTTTCAGTAATAGATTGCATCTTAATTTTGGTCTTGTCTATACAACGATCAATGCACTCAACTAATATTTGAGTAT
>NZ_JBAKBA010000237.1:0-226 GCF_038155225.1 Psychromonas arctica
GATTTCATTATTGCAATTATTTTAACCATTGGTTTGAATATTGCTTTTGCAGGAACGATCGAAGGACGTTTAGAGAAGAAATTATCGTTCCCAGGTCGTGCTATGTTGCTTGTGTCAGGGTTTACAATGTTAGTGCCTTTCCTTTATATCAATATTGCCGGTATTGTAGTGATTGTCGTGTTAACGTTGAACTATTATCGTTTATCATAAAATGAAGTTATTGAAC
>NZ_JBAKBA010000238.1:0-226 GCF_038155225.1 Psychromonas arctica
TAATTATATGTTTTGCCAGTGAGGGTATTTGGCGTGATGTCTCAGTGCGTAATGTACTCGCACGACAATCAACGTTGTCTAATACCACGACTTTTTGATGTACGTTTGCTTGTTCAATAGCGTAAATCATACGCGGAAGCCATTGGCTATCTAGGGTGCCGATATTAATAAGCAATGCACCAGTAAATGACATCATTTCAGCCATTTCTTGACGAGAATGTGCCAT
>NZ_JBAKBA010000239.1:0-226 GCF_038155225.1 Psychromonas arctica
CTGGTGATCAGCTTAATCTGTCTCTACTTTGGTTTTATGGTGGGTAAATTTAAAAAAGATATTTTACAGCATAAAGTGCAATTACTAGAGTTGCATGCAGAGAGTTTAACGACTGAAAATACTCAGCTTACAGAACGTATGAATTTTATTCAGGAGTAATTTAATGCCGAGCGAGAAATTCATTATGTTTTAACAAATGAAAATAAAGAGTTGAACAAAGCTTTAG
>NZ_JBAKBA010000240.1:0-226 GCF_038155225.1 Psychromonas arctica
ACTTTATTAGAAAGAAGTACGACGGTAGATACGGTACTTAGCTAACCATAAGTTAGCCTCTAAACGACGTTGCATGTTATCATCGTTAACTGGTAGCGCTAATTTATCTTCAATTGCTTGATGTGCCACTGCACACGCAATTTTTTCACTGATCTGTTTAATCACTTTTAATGGAGGTAATAACTCGCCCTGTGCTTTCTCATATTCCATAGATGCATCCGCTAAA
>NZ_JBAKBA010000241.1:0-226 GCF_038155225.1 Psychromonas arctica
ATTCTTTGCCTTTATGCCCTACCGTATTATGAGCATCATGGAAAATTCAATCATGATGGCAGGTCCTATGTTTATTTTCATGGGGAACGTATTACAAATAACCAAGTTAGCCGAGCAATTGTTAGAGGCAATGGGGGAGTTATTTGGCCGCGTTAGAGGTGGTGTTGCTGTTTCTACTATTTTAGTAGGTTGTTTATTAGCAGCCTCAACGGGTGTTGTTGGAGCC
>NZ_JBAKBA010000242.1:0-226 GCF_038155225.1 Psychromonas arctica
TTGGTTTACAAAATTCAGGGTTCGCTAGTGCATTGGCAATGAAGTTCTTTGCGCCCACAGCGGCTTTTGCCGGGACTATTTTCTCTATCTGGCATAACATGAGCGGTTCTATTTTAGCGGGATACTGGTCTCGAACATCAAATGAGAGTGAGACAAATAAACTAATAAAAGAACATAGTAATAAATAATAAGTGCGTAGCAATAAGAAGGAATATTTACTATAATA
>NZ_JBAKBA010000243.1:0-226 GCF_038155225.1 Psychromonas arctica
GCGACTAATACCAAGATGATAGCTGCGCGATTCCAACTACTGGCAAATTCGTGAAACTTATCGTAGCTTAGATGGTCAGCATCAATTATGCCTAATGTAATTAATAACCCTGTCACTAATACCATTACTGGAGTTAGAAATGCCGTTATCATGCCTCCAGCAACAAATAGCCCCCAAAAGACAGGTTCATTTGATCGAATATACTTTTTCTCTTGTAATTTATTGG
>NZ_JBAKBA010000244.1:0-225 GCF_038155225.1 Psychromonas arctica
AAACTTAGCATCAGCAAACTCACAATTAGATTCGATAGTTAAGAAATTCAAACTAGAATAATCTTAATAAAAGTAACCTAAACAAGAGAAGGCTACATACAAATAAAGAGGTTAACCTATGTTTAGGTTAGACTCTTTTTATTGGAATACTTGAAGCTTTAGGCAGGATAGTATCATCTATTATTAACACTGCTAATTATCAAAATGATAACTTGAATAATACAA
>NZ_JBAKBA010000245.1:0-225 GCF_038155225.1 Psychromonas arctica
CTTCTTAGGTTTAGGTGTTGGTTCTATATTATCAGCAGATAAGTTCTTGAACTTAGAAACGGTAGGTTTTTTATGGTTAGGCGCTATTGCTTTCTCTATTGGTACTGCATCTGGTGTTATCATGGCAAAAATTATGGGGCGCTTCTCTAAGAGTCGTATTAATCCATAGATCGGGGCTGGAGGTGTGTCAGCTGTACATATGGCTGCGCGTGTAGCTAATAAAGT
>NZ_JBAKBA010000246.1:0-225 GCF_038155225.1 Psychromonas arctica
GCCTTTAGACGTGTTGGGGAAGTCTTATTGATTCTATCTACCTTACCTTTTGCGTTAATCGGCGGTATTTGGGTGATGTTCATACTTGGGTTTAACTTCTCGATTGCGGTTGGTGTTGGGTTCATTGCTTTGGCTGGCGTATCGATTGAGATAGGTCTGATCATGTTATTATATTTAAACAAATCGATAGCAACTAAAACATCGGAACGTCATGAACAGTTTTCT
>NZ_JBAKBA010000247.1:0-225 GCF_038155225.1 Psychromonas arctica
CCGCTTAAAATAGGTCTTTGAGCAGCTTTCCCCAGTAACTGGTTACGAATTTGAATCAATTTATCTTGTCCAATTCCCCCCACATCTTGAAGATAAAAGTCTAAACCAGTTGCTTGACCCAATTCTCGAATTGCAGGAGAGTTGAAGGCAATCACTGAGGCTTTTTTTTAACCGGTGATCTACCCCATACTACGACCAATAATCGGTTCAACTGCTAAAGCTGGA
>NZ_JBAKBA010000248.1:0-225 GCF_038155225.1 Psychromonas arctica
CAATAAGGAAGTCACGAGCAGCCTCTAGTGCAGCAAGTGCTTCTTCAAAAGAAACAGCAACATGTGGTATTGCATCAGCTTCTTCTTTAGGTAGGTCGTTTAAATCTTTATCTAAAGAGTCACCAGGGTGGATCTTGTTTTTGAGACGGGCAAGACCAGCCATCAACATTGGAGAGAATCCTAAGTAAGGGTTCATTGTTGGATGTGGGATACGTACTTCTATAC
>NZ_JBAKBA010000249.1:0-225 GCF_038155225.1 Psychromonas arctica
TTTTTCTTCAAAATGTAATCCAGGAGTATCAACAAAGATCGTTTGATAATCACCATCAGTATCGATCCCAAGAATACGGTGACGCGATGATTGTGCTTTACGTGAAGTAATACTTACTATATGACCAAGCAATGCATTAATAAGCGTTGATTTCCCTACATTAGGACTCCCGACGATTCCGACTAAGCCACATATTACTGTCATTATTTAGCTCCTAAATAGATG
>NZ_JBAKBA010000250.1:0-224 GCF_038155225.1 Psychromonas arctica
TCATTTGACGATTAATTAAATCCCTCGCGCTATTTAATTGAGTTAAAAAATCCGAGACTGCATCGTGCTGATTAAAGGAAAGAGTTAAAAACACGGCACTATTATCCGTTGCAACAAACTCTGTTAATGCAGGGGTTTGTTTACCTCCTACCGGTAATGCGCTAGATAATGGATTAAAGTTACTTTCTTTAAAACCACCCACTTTTTTAATATAAGACAGATCA
>NZ_JBAKBA010000251.1:0-224 GCF_038155225.1 Psychromonas arctica
GTCATCCTACAACGCAAGGTTGGGGAAAGATAGGCATTGTTATTCAAACATACAGTAAGCGCGCATTACCTGTATTGGCATGGATAGCTGCTTTAGCAAAGGAACAGGGGGATGTGATCCCTTTACGTTTAGTGAAAGTCGCTTATTGGGATACTGAAATTAAATTATCTCAACAAAATGTTTTTGCAGACTATCCGGTATATACACGTAAAGAAGCAACTGCC
>NZ_JBAKBA010000252.1:0-224 GCF_038155225.1 Psychromonas arctica
GCTACCTAATCCTAAGAACACAATAAACCCAAAAATATCCGTGACAGTCGTTAGCACCACTGAGACAGATAAAGCAGGGTCAATATTTAATTTGCTTAACATCCAAGCTACCCATACTCCAGAGAGTGAAGCGATCAGGATATTACCTAAAATAGATATAAAGATAGTGAGTGATAGTAATTGATTATCAAACCAGACAAAGGTGATAGCGCCGAGCACAATCG
>NZ_JBAKBA010000253.1:0-224 GCF_038155225.1 Psychromonas arctica
GCATGAATGTAAGATATTTCTTTTAATTTTAATGCAGATTCCATTGCAATTGGGTAGTTCTCACCACGACCTAAGAATAATGTGTGATGTTTATCAGCAAAGTCTTGTGCTAACGCTGCAATCTCTTTATCAAACGCTAATGCTTTTTCAATTTGTGCTGTTAATGAATGAAATGCATGGACAATTTCTGTATCTTTTTGCTTATTAATCTTACCTAGCTCTTT
>NZ_JBAKBA010000254.1:0-224 GCF_038155225.1 Psychromonas arctica
AATAAACCCACCTTAATTCTTGATCCAAATAAAACACTTGCTGCGCAATTATACGTAGAAATGAAAGCTTTTTTTCCGAACAATGATGTCGAATACTTTGTTTCTTATTATGACTATTACCAACCTGAAGCTAACGTGCCCAGTTCAGATTCCTTTATAGAAAAAGATGCCGCACTAAATGCACATAAAGAGCAGATGCGTTTATCAGCAACCAAAGCGTTATT
>NZ_JBAKBA010000255.1:0-224 GCF_038155225.1 Psychromonas arctica
AAAACGGTTACTTTAAAAAATAGCCACGTATGATATTAAGCTTGTAATATTTTTAAGAAATGAAGATCTTTACTGTCATCAGCAATAAAACCCATTTTAATTAAATAGTTACTGTGCATATAATGGTTCTCAGCAGCTTTTAAAACTTTAACCCACCTTTTCTGTAAAAAATGTTGATTAGTTTTAAAATAATTAGTACGTAATTTATAATCACGATATTTAGA
>NZ_JBAKBA010000256.1:0-224 GCF_038155225.1 Psychromonas arctica
CGAACAGGCGGTATTGGCACTGGCAAAACGTCTATCATAACCTTCGTTAATCAGGGCAGGGATTAAGATTTTCCCACACCCGGCAGCATCAGCAGTTGAGGAACCAGAAATACCAGCAAATAACATAGAAACAGCGACATTAACAAGGACTAAACCACCAGGCATCCATCCTGATAGTACTCTCCCTAAATCAATAAAATTAACGGTTATTTACCCGCAATACA
>NZ_JBAKBA010000257.1:0-224 GCF_038155225.1 Psychromonas arctica
CTGTCATCTTGCATGCGTAAATTTACTGTAATCGACAATACTATCGAAATTAATATATATAATAATAAAAGCATATGAATATATAAGGGAAAATCATGTTAAACAAAAATGTAAACGGTATTACTTGTGCCTTACTAGCAGCAGGGATTTTATCTGGATGTAATAGTGATAGCACTGACAGTACTGACATAGAAGTCCATGAAAAAGTAACATTTACGATATTA
>NZ_JBAKBA010000258.1:0-224 GCF_038155225.1 Psychromonas arctica
TCAAGAAAATGGTTTTGTACCTGGTTTATGTATTGGTGAATCACTAGAAGAACGTGAAACTGATTAAACATTTGCTGTTGTAGAAACTCAACTTAAAGCAGTTGGTGACCTAGCAGGTATTGACGCTCTTGAAAATTCAGTGATTGCGTATGAACCAGTTTGGGCAATCGGTACTGGGAAAGTTGCAACATCTGAGCAAGCACAAGAAGTTCATGCTCATATCC
>NZ_JBAKBA010000259.1:0-224 GCF_038155225.1 Psychromonas arctica
GAGATAACCACTTGACCAGGCGAGTTAAAGTTAACAGGAGAAACTACTTCACCTTGTGCAGCTTGAACGCATGCAGCTTTAATTTCAGCATCACCTAGACCAATAAACGCATACATAGCGCCAACACCAGCAGGAACAGCTTGTTGCTTTAGTTGCCCACCAAGCTCTACTAATTTTAATGCATCTTTAAAATCGATAACACCAGCACCAACCAAAGCAGAATA
>NZ_JBAKBA010000260.1:0-224 GCF_038155225.1 Psychromonas arctica
GAAGGCGAAGGCGAGTTTTGGAATGCGAAAGTTGAAGTGCATACTAATTCTGCATTCCTTAAAGCTATCCAAGACGCATTATCTGCAGACGTAAAACCATTATTAGATGTATGGATGAGTCATGGCGATAATGTGTCAGCTATTCCTGCTGATTTCACTACCGTTGCTAACTCGGCTACGTGTCAATATGCTGTTATTGCTAATCAAGAAAAACGCTTCTATGG
>NZ_JBAKBA010000261.1:0-223 GCF_038155225.1 Psychromonas arctica
ATTCAGAATGGCTATTTATTGATGGTAGTATAGTCCATACTCATCAGCATGGAACGGGTGCTGTCACAAATGACGATGAAGCAATAGGTAAAAGCAAAGGCGGTAACTCAACAAAGATTCACTTTGCAGTGATAGTTATGGGCTACCCGTTTGTTTTTCATTATCTGTAGGTCAAGTACACGATATTGTCCATGCCGAAGAGCTGATAAATCAATCTCCTAAA
>NZ_JBAKBA010000262.1:0-223 GCF_038155225.1 Psychromonas arctica
ATTGTAGGTTCGAAGTTCTCGCTATCTGTTGTATCAACATCACTGAACGTTAATGACCCGCTGTCGGTCAGTTTACTGTCTGTTGTTATATCGACATCTTCTGTTACGCCGCCCGTATCACTGTCTCCAGTTTCAACGGTTATTTCTGTCGCATCATCTACACCATTAATAGTAATAACAATTTCTTGTTCAACACCATCGCTGGTTGTCACTGTAATCGTAT
>NZ_JBAKBA010000263.1:0-223 GCF_038155225.1 Psychromonas arctica
ACCCAACTCTGGCTCATGTTTATATTCATCTGGTAAGTATGCCATATCTTCAGCATCAACATAAGGCGGATTAGACACAATCAGGTAGTATTTCTCATTTTCAATACCACTGAATAAGTCCGATTGAATTGGAAACACATGTTGTGAAACACCATGGTTTTGAATATTAATATAAGCAACTTCTAATTCATCTTCAGACAAATCAACCGCATCAACTTCAGCA
>NZ_JBAKBA010000264.1:0-223 GCF_038155225.1 Psychromonas arctica
TATTAATCTCTTCGCCTTTTGCTCTGAGCTCATCCATGTACGCTAACATGATAAGCACTAAAGCGACCAACCCTGCTCCTGCTGACTTTTCTGCTATGCTTAATCAAGCAATTGATAATGTTAATGGCTTACAGCAAAGTTAGTCAACACTGCGTAATAGTTTTGAGATGGGAGATCAGAACTTTAGTTTATCAGACGTCATGATTGCTTCTAACAAATCAGG
>NZ_JBAKBA010000265.1:0-223 GCF_038155225.1 Psychromonas arctica
TACAGCTAATAAGGTTTGAGATATCAGATCAGGAGGCGTGAATACCATACCAAAAATAACTGCGCCGACTACAATGTAAGGTCGTTTTGCTTTTAAAGATTCAGGTGGTGTTGCACCCGTCCAACATAGTAATAACGTGGCAACGGGTATTTCAAACTCTAAACCAAAGGCAAAAAACAACTTCAATACAAAGTCTAAATAACTGCAGATATCAGTGGCAATG
>NZ_JBAKBA010000266.1:0-223 GCF_038155225.1 Psychromonas arctica
GGCAGCCATAATGTTTAAATTTAAACTTACTGTTAGCTATCACTACGCAGCCGTGATGCACTTTAAGGTCGAATCTACGATGTAAAAAGATAGAATACTGGCATGTCAATTTTGTCACATATGTCATTAATATAGTGTTGTATCTTATAGCGGAAGTTATAAAGCAGGATATAGTGGCTCAAAAAGAGCTAACGAGATGTTGGTATTATTTTAAATTAAATTT
>NZ_JBAKBA010000267.1:0-223 GCF_038155225.1 Psychromonas arctica
TCATATTATTTTTTAATGCACTGTGAGTATTCGCCATCAATAAAATTAAGCATAAAAATCTGCTTCGTAGTAAATGGACGGCAGTTAAATCTATTAACATAGAGAAGCACTTTTTAATTACAGAAGTCGATTTTGACGAGGATGGTGGTGTAATTTTGTGTTTATTAGAAGCGATCATTTCATGTCGAACAACAGATATTAATTGGCATGATTTAAAAGACAC
>NZ_JBAKBA010000268.1:0-223 GCF_038155225.1 Psychromonas arctica
AGTTATATTTGCTGTTTTGATACTTATAAAGTATTGTAAACGTTTATTCTTTATCACTTTTGGTATATTTTTGATCGTAGCAGCTATTGTTTTGATCGTAGGTAGTTTAACGGCTAAGCATTGTGCCAACCCATTACAATATGAGATCACTTGGGTACCATTAAATGCACAGTTAATAGAACAAGAACTGAATAAAGGCAATGTTGTCTTTGTAGATCTGACT
>NZ_JBAKBA010000269.1:0-223 GCF_038155225.1 Psychromonas arctica
CACGATTACTTCTCTGGCATGTTATCTGTACGTAACGTCGGGGCATCGGTTCCTTCTATTACGGGTTAATACCTTGGTAATAACGCGAAGCATTTCATGTATATCTTCGCGTTAGTTTTATTGCTGTTAGTTGGCGTGGTATTTGTATCTGCTCGCGCGGGCATGATTACTAACTTAGTTAACGTACAATGCGATATGAATGTGTCGTTAATGTCGATGGTTG
>NZ_JBAKBA010000270.1:0-223 GCF_038155225.1 Psychromonas arctica
TCGCCATCTATGTAAACGTTTGAATGATTTTTTACTGTCATCCCCTTCCAAATTAGTTTTGAAACGTTGCATAGATTTAGGTTGAAAATGATGTTTTCCGTTAGGCTGATTATTAACATCATTTCTGTTAAACCAATGTTCAACAGACAACTCATGAAACTTAGTTAAAATTTGATGGCACTCTTTTATAGAATTTTGCATATATTTTTCATGTCTCTGCCAT
>NZ_JBAKBA010000271.1:0-223 GCF_038155225.1 Psychromonas arctica
TTGATGTGCTTTTTCAGCAGCATCAACACTTGATTCTCCTAATGTACCTTTTTATAGATAACCCGCAGCAAACGTATCTCCCGCCGCAGTGGTATCAATTACATTTTCAGGTGCTTCTTTTTGAGCAGCAACACTAATTGAATCATCTGCAGTGATGATCAAAGATTCGCAGCCACCTTGTTTGATAACATTTTCTTGAACGCCTAATGCACGAGTACGTTCG
>NZ_JBAKBA010000272.1:0-223 GCF_038155225.1 Psychromonas arctica
AAGCTGCTTTACGTGGTTTATCAGCCGCTTCATTTTTTGTTTTTTGTGCCGTTTGATCGCCTGTATTCTGTATAATTGCAGCTGCCACAGCAGACTCAGCTTCAGTTGCTACTGATCTTTTCTCAGTATCGCCGAAGCGAACCTCTATACTCTTACCTTGTTCAGAAATGTAATAAGGCATTAACTCATCAATGATAATGACTAAGCGTAAACCGCCATTCAT
>NZ_JBAKBA010000273.1:0-223 GCF_038155225.1 Psychromonas arctica
CAACCCGGTCTAAAAGTGCCCATAGCAACATCGTTAGAAATGGCACGCACTTTTTGTGCACCACCGCTATACAAATGATCCGCACCTGCGATAGCAAATGGGCCATAAGGTTCATCATTAACACCTTTAGGCATAAAACCAGGGGCTAATTCTTGTGTTGGCGAACCTGCGGTTGCATGGTGTTCCATTGCGGTCACTGACTTCTTATCATGAAAAGCCATTC
>NZ_JBAKBA010000274.1:0-222 GCF_038155225.1 Psychromonas arctica
ACTGCCGACCTCACCCTTATCAGGGGTGCGCTCTAACCAACTGAGCTACAGACCCAAACAGGTCTATCTATACGTCTCTTCACTTTCTAATCAAACAATCTGTGTGGGCACTCGCATCATTCCTACAAGTAGAAATAAAGACTTCATAAGAAGCTTGCTAATGTGTCTCTTTACGTAAGGAGGTGATCCAGCCCCAGGTTCCCCTAGGGCTACCTTGTTACG
>NZ_JBAKBA010000275.1:0-222 GCF_038155225.1 Psychromonas arctica
GCGTTGTAATTACCTGTCCTTTAAATTCAATAATATCGTATGCAACGATTTTGTAAGAACCACTACGTAAAGTGCCAGCCTGATTGCTGATTAAGCCTTTACGAATAGCACTTTTTGCATCGCTACGTGTCAATTCTGTTGATTCACAGATAAATTTGTCGAGTCTCATTAAGTTGTGTGTTCTCTTATTTCTTGCGTAAGTAAGTCATCAATGCATTTTTT
>NZ_JBAKBA010000276.1:0-222 GCF_038155225.1 Psychromonas arctica
AAGTAGATTTGTTGATGCAAAATTGATTTAGGAATTGGCAACAGCGCTTTACGATTTTCCGTTAGCAGTGGCGTATTCTTTTCTCGGTTAAATAATGTCTGGTTAATCGAAATTTCAATGTTTGCTATCGCTTGACTGACACCTGATTGAGCACGTTTTAATTTACGAGCAGTTGCTGAAAAAGATCCCGTCTCGCATACGGTAATAAATACTTTTAATTGT
>NZ_JBAKBA010000277.1:0-222 GCF_038155225.1 Psychromonas arctica
GCACCTCTTACTATCATTAGATGAATCAGTTATTTATAGTAAAGTTCAACAATCATTAATGACTGTTTTAATGACAACCGTCGTTTTAGTTTCTATTTGTTCTTTCATCATCTTCTTATTACTTAGCTACACCTATAGACCCGTTCTTGCCATCAAGAAAACAGTACAAGAATTATCAAATGGTTATGGCGACTTATCACAACGTCTTCCTGTCACTAGTCG
>NZ_JBAKBA010000278.1:0-221 GCF_038155225.1 Psychromonas arctica
ACAATGACGATGCTGAAATATCAACAATGGCAGGTCCACAACTGCTGGTACCAGTGAGCAATGCACGCTTTGCATTAAATGAAGCTAATGCTCGTTGGGGAAGCTTATACGATGCTTTTTATGGAAGAGATGTTATTGCGAATAACGATGAGTTAGCCCATAAAGAAGGATTTAACCCGCACCGTGGCCAAGCCGTTATTAATAAAGCCAAGGATTTTTTA
>NZ_JBAKBA010000279.1:0-221 GCF_038155225.1 Psychromonas arctica
GTTGTACGCTTTTCATTTAATGATGAAAATTGTTACATCCGAGACTTACTAATAAAATAATCATATCAAGGAAGAGGGATCGGTAGTGATTGTTTACATTATCGTATTGATTTAGCGGCAGCAAGGGGCGATCGTTTTAATAAATTAAAAGTATTCACAGAAAAACCAGCCATTGCTTTATATCAAACTCATGGTTTTAAAAAAGTATCAGAAGAACGGCT
>NZ_JBAKBA010000280.1:0-221 GCF_038155225.1 Psychromonas arctica
CTACGTTGTAGTCCATGCGTAATAAGTCGCCATCTTTCTTTTCTTCTCCTGCAGGCAATATTACTTTGCGAGACTGATCTTTAATTGGACCAGTAAATGGGTGGAATGTACCGTCTACAATTTGGTTTGATAGTGGCGTTTCTTTAGCGACAACATCTTTTGGTACTGCTTCGTTGAAAGGTGCTAATTGAGTCATACCAGAAGCAATCCCTTTCCTCACG
>NZ_JBAKBA010000281.1:0-221 GCF_038155225.1 Psychromonas arctica
AAGTAAAATAATCAGTCCATTTTATTCTATATATCCGTTTATAACTTATTGCTTAAATTGTGTTATAAACTCACGAACACGTAGTGCATTTTTACCTCGATCGCTACGCCCGATACGAGAATGAGAGCGAATCTCAATGAGGCTTCCCGTTGTTGCTCATTGAATTCGAATAACAACATCATCTTAAAAATCAAATGCAATCGTTGAAGCTACTGCTTCTA
>NZ_JBAKBA010000282.1:0-221 GCF_038155225.1 Psychromonas arctica
TGCCAAGTGGTTTAGTAGAAGCTGCACAAGCAATGGGTGCAAAACCAATTCAATTTATTAACAAGGTGTTATTTCCAGAAGCCTTACCTGGCATTATTAACGCAGTAACGATTACTTTAGTTAACTTAGTTGGCTACTCTGCAATGGCAGGTACTGTTGGTGGTGGTGGCCTTTGTGATGTTTGTATTCGTTTTGGTTATCAACGTTTTGACGCAACAGTA
>NZ_JBAKBA010000283.1:0-221 GCF_038155225.1 Psychromonas arctica
GAATATAATTTAAATAACCATAAGGTTCGCCATTAATAATGATAGGGATACGCTTACAATTTTTATCATCAGTGGCACCGCCATAATCACTGTCTATCTGCACTCCATTAACCAACTCTAAACACACCTTGGTTAAAGTAGTCTGTTTTGCTAAAGCATTTAATGCTTCTATGATAATTGGGTGTGTTAATTTAACCGTACTTAATTTTTGAGAAATATTG
>NZ_JBAKBA010000284.1:0-221 GCF_038155225.1 Psychromonas arctica
ATAAGAATTGCTTTGTCGATACGAGGATCACTGCCACGTGAATAAGCACCGATTGTTATTAGCTCTTTGTTTTCTTCTTATAAAGAATATTCCTGTTTCAGTACACGTGCTAATGTTTGGTGTTCATCAGAAGTGACCATTGTCATAACTCGACTAATTGATTTACTAACAACAATAGCGGGGAAATCACCAGAGTCAGCTAAGGGTCGAGATAATTCGAT
>NZ_JBAKBA010000285.1:0-221 GCF_038155225.1 Psychromonas arctica
GTCAAATACAACAAGCATTCCTACCTAAAGGTTTACTTGGTGCATTAGAAGATCAGCCTTTCTCATTAGATATTGAAAAAGCAAAATGATTATTAGCTGAAGGTGGTTACTCTGATGGTTTCGACGTTGAGTTAATAGTTCGAAATAGCCCTATTCGTGTTGATACGGCAAAATCAATCCAAACAAACTTCGCTAAAGTGGGTATTAACGTTAAATTGATT
>NZ_JBAKBA010000286.1:0-221 GCF_038155225.1 Psychromonas arctica
TTAACTTAGGTATTCACTCTTAATCTAAGTACCGAAAACCTATATTCATCTCTAATTATAGATATGTTTCTATCGAAGTCGTCAGGAAAAATAAGCTAGATAAACTAAGTGGTCTCGAGTATTACATCGATGACCACTTATTTTTTTAGGATTTTTTTTACAGTTTGGTTGTGCATTTTTGGTCAGTAGTGCGTCATTAATTAAAATTAAATCTAAATTTA
>NZ_JBAKBA010000287.1:0-221 GCF_038155225.1 Psychromonas arctica
AATAGTAGTAAAGGTGTCGCTCAATATTTGGCTGAACAATGTTATGAAGACACCTACAGGGTTGAAGGTGGCATGGCTATGTGTCGTCAACTGTTTCCTATGACATAAATATTTTTATTCTTAGTTGTTAGTCGCATTAAGTTTAAACTCTATTTTTTAAAAATAATAGTAAAAGCATTGTTCAAAATTTATAAAAGAAAAGGTTAGTGATGAGTGTAGTT
>NZ_JBAKBA010000288.1:0-221 GCF_038155225.1 Psychromonas arctica
AGAATAGGCTCGTTCACGATATTCACTGTTGTGCTTATCTTGAATTAAATGACGCCGAGGTCGAATCAAGTTATTATTCACGCCATTGCATCTCAAAAACCGTTGCGCATGACCATGGGATTTGAATCTCCGTATTTGCCTTTCTTGTTGACGAGTAGGCAGATGTGGTAACTCATACTTACTGAACGGTTGAGTGTTATACGGCTGGGATTAATTCTTTT
>NZ_JBAKBA010000289.1:0-220 GCF_038155225.1 Psychromonas arctica
ACACGCCAGTGACGATTGATGTTACTGCGAACGATACTGACGTCGATAACGGTGAGGTTTCCCCAGTTGATACCGTGACGCAAGGTACTAACGGCACCGTTGCGATCAACGATGATGGTACCGTAACTTACACGCCGAATGCAGATTTCAATGGCACGGACACGTTTACTTATACCAATTTAGATGGCAACACTGAAACCGTGACGGTCACCGTTGATCC
>NZ_JBAKBA010000290.1:0-220 GCF_038155225.1 Psychromonas arctica
ATCATGATCGTTGACTGGAAATTTATCTACATTCATTAATTATCCTATTAATACAGTGAATATTATAATCTTAACTAAATCTTACCGCGTAGATCTAGAAGCCACTATTTTCTATTGTTCATCTACATGATAACAAGGTCTAATGCTTACACATAATGCCATAAATACAAATGACGATGTTAAAAATTGAAGCAAAGTAATGCATTCCTTTCACCCCATT
>NZ_JBAKBA010000291.1:0-220 GCF_038155225.1 Psychromonas arctica
GGCTGTACTAGTTGTTTTTATTAGTTTAAGCACAGTGATTAAAGCATTGTTATAACCATTACGTTAATGATAATAAGAACGGCTTTTGAATACTAAAGGCCGTTCTCTATCTTTCTCTTTTTTACTTCGTTATCGTCCTTCAACGTTATAGACGCTATATGCCATATTAAATGTTCACTACATTAAAATATCTTAATGACACAGCCTACTTTTATTATCA
>NZ_JBAKBA010000292.1:0-220 GCF_038155225.1 Psychromonas arctica
CTTTATTATTACTATTATTTGTTATCCCACAATTCCAAGATATCTTCACTGGACTTGGTGCAGAGTTACCTGCATTTACTTTATTTGTTTTAGAGAATGAGTTAGCAATCAATAGTTCTTTGTTATATTTTGCAAAAGTACTTAAACCTTGTGCATCTTCATCAACGCCATGACCAAAACGTTGGTATGCAAAGTCAAAGAATGGTATAGCACCTAGTTC
>NZ_JBAKBA010000293.1:0-220 GCF_038155225.1 Psychromonas arctica
CAAAGTACTAGGTGAGCCAGGTGACTATTACCGTTTATTTGAGCTAGAAGAGTTACTAGCGCTGGCTTTATTAGATGAGAAAAAAGTGCCTGAAACAGCTGAGCAATGTATGATTCCATTTGCTAAGCATGTTGATTTATCATTACTTAAATTTGCTGTGGTATTAGTTCAAGAATTTGTTTGTAATGTATTTCGCTTAGGGGCAACAGCAGCTCTTTCT
>NZ_JBAKBA010000294.1:0-220 GCF_038155225.1 Psychromonas arctica
GTCTACGGGCGCTTTTTTTATAGCTATTATTTAGTCTAAAAGTTATTATCTAGTCTCGTTAATAACTTTAGATTCATAATGGTTCTATAACCACTTTAGAATCTCTCTGTAAATTCAACTTCATTAGTTTTAGAAAGAGGTTATGTATGATTATTCATAGTCACTGTCATTTTAATTATGATAGCTTCAAGACCGAGCAAGATGATTTACTTTTAGAGCT
>NZ_JBAKBA010000295.1:0-220 GCF_038155225.1 Psychromonas arctica
TAAATGTTATTTAGCAAATGGTTTTTGTTCTGCTTCATTAAAGTCTTTTATTAAATTTTTTGTTGAATTCGAGTTTGAGCAACGCTTACTGAATAATGTATATGAAGAAGGGATTCAGGTTCCAATTACGATAAAATATCCACGATGTATACTAGATGGCATTGGTGATGCAGAAGGGCGCGTTGTTGTGAGAGAAGTCAATGTTCGAACGAACGAAATC
>NZ_JBAKBA010000296.1:0-220 GCF_038155225.1 Psychromonas arctica
TCTACTTTTAATGTCGCTTCTAATTTACCGCCTATATAAGCAAATTTTTTTGCATTAGGATTAGCCGCAAGAGCGAAATTATTACGTTTAGACTTCGGATCGACTCCATAATCGCCACTCATCATTTGCCTAAAATCACTACGTGTATTCGTTTAACCACCTGTTGTTGCTGCCTTGTTTGGCGCCGAAAAGACACCCCCACGTTCAGCAATCCCATAGA
>NZ_JBAKBA010000297.1:0-220 GCF_038155225.1 Psychromonas arctica
AATTAAAGCGCGAACATCTTCACTTCAGTCGTAACGCTCTTGTAAACGAGGCTCTTCTTCAAACGCTTAGGTTAGTGTCATGCCTGGCGTTGGCGGCACTATTTTAGAAATGCTATCAACAAAGCCATAAGCGTGACCTAACACTCGCCCTAGATCTCGAATAACCGGTTTAGGAGCCATCGTACCGAAGGTAATGATTTGCGATACCGCATCACGCGCA
>NZ_JBAKBA010000298.1:0-220 GCF_038155225.1 Psychromonas arctica
AACCTGAGTAAGAGTTAAGCATAGAAACAACTACTGGCATATCTGCACCACCAATAGAAGCTACTAAATGCCATCCGAATGCTAATGCAATCACTGTCATAAAGATTAATGCAGTAAGACCTAAGTCACCACTTACAAAGCCAACCAGTAATAATGCTCCTGAAGTAACCGCTGAAATATTGAACCAGTTCTAACCTGGAAGACATAACGCAGCACTGTT
>NZ_JBAKBA010000299.1:0-220 GCF_038155225.1 Psychromonas arctica
TACTTGAGTTTTAATATGAGCTTCGCCATAATCACCGCACAATGTTATATCTGATTATACATAAAAAGCGATTAAAATGAGTATTCAAGCAAATGAATATTTCGACTGTAATGTAAAATCGATCGCATTCCAAACTGCAAGATTAGCTGCAACAGTTGGCGTAATGGAAGTCGGTGAATACACATTGGGGACTGAAGCATACGAATACTTGACTGTTGTT
>NZ_JBAKBA010000300.1:0-219 GCF_038155225.1 Psychromonas arctica
GATGGATGTTACATTTCCAATATTCTCAACTGGTTTTTTAAGCTTTTTTATTTTAGATCCACTTGGCAATGTGCCTATATTATTAAGTATTTTAAAAAATATAGATAAGCAGAAGCAGTCGAAAATAATTATTCGAGAAATGTTAATTGGGTTATTAATTTTGATTGTTTTCGTGTTTTTTGGAGAGCAATTTTTAAGTCTATTTCACTTACAAACTCA
>NZ_JBAKBA010000301.1:0-219 GCF_038155225.1 Psychromonas arctica
GATTAAGGCCATGATACTTTTCTGCGGGGAAACGGAGTAATGCTTCGACACCACATATTTCACCAGTACTACTTTTATCTTGTGGTTGGTATACAAGAAAAAAATCATTTTCACGCAGTGCTGTATGCTAGGTATGACGAATCTTTGCGGTTCGATTAAGTGAATCT
This sequence comes from Psychromonas arctica, assembly GCF_038155225.1. Classification (GTDB taxonomy): domain Bacteria; phylum Pseudomonadota; class Gammaproteobacteria; order Enterobacterales; family Psychromonadaceae; genus Psychromonas; species Psychromonas arctica_B. The sequence continues at coordinate 168 of NZ_JBAKBA010000301.1, forward strand.
TCTAACCCTTGTTGTTAAAAAGAAAACTGGTTTTTACCACTGTGTTTTGACA
>NZ_JBAKBA010000302.1:0-219 GCF_038155225.1 Psychromonas arctica
TAATAAAGGCCCTAATGATAATTTCATATTTAATCCAAACTTTGATGCGATAAAATAGAGCGACTATTGCCAATCGCGATGATAAGCACCTAAGGTTCTTTGGCTACCTTCAGATACATTGGCTAAAACAGCATTCCAGTCAGCTTCTACTATATAATCCGCTGGTGATTGTTTGTAGTTATCAATGGCCGCACGCCAAACCTTAGTAATTTCCTCAAC
>NZ_JBAKBA010000303.1:0-219 GCF_038155225.1 Psychromonas arctica
AAGTTCAGGCAATACTGCCCAAGGTAGCCAATGGCATGCGCAACGTTTTAGTACATTATTTCAACTTACCCAAGATCAAGCGTTAATATCAAACACTGTATTTGGTATCCAGTTTAATGAGCAAGGCTATACATTTGCTTCGTATGACGTTACTAAAAGACAATGGTTACCACTGGTTAATTCTCGTATCGAAGCCGATGTAATAGTCCCTGATACAGT
>NZ_JBAKBA010000304.1:0-219 GCF_038155225.1 Psychromonas arctica
CATTAACAGCTGGACCAATCAATTAGTAAGAGATGATAGCTAAGATCATACCAATAATAGGTGATGATAAGTTGATCTCCAGCATTTCAAAACCGCTCTTAATTTTACCGTGTACAGCTTTATCAAATTTGCTAATTGCGTAGCCACCTAAAGGTCCAACTATCATAGCTCCTAGGAACTTTGGTATTTCAGTACCAACGATAACAGCCATTGTTGTAA
>NZ_JBAKBA010000305.1:0-219 GCF_038155225.1 Psychromonas arctica
TTATTTCTTAAGGTTGTTATTAGTAAGACGAGTTATAATTAAAGTTATTCATAATATTCTAACTTGGCATTAAAAACGTTATTCTAAAGTTATTTATATAGAAAACAGAACGGCTGTTTTATAACTCGTATAACTGTGTTTTGTAAGCCGACAAACTTAATGATCTAGGAGTCACATGCAACAATTTATACCGGCAACAGGCCTTTCTAACAAGCATTT
>NZ_JBAKBA010000306.1:0-219 GCF_038155225.1 Psychromonas arctica
CACTTCATTTGAAAGAGCTTTAATCTCTGAATAATCAAGCTCAACAGGTATCGCAGTGTCTTCATGACGTTTCACTTTTTCAATTTCATCTAACTGACGATCATTATAACCTTGGTATTTTATATTTATTTCAACTTGTTCAGCAGCAATAGTATCTGCGATTGCTGGGACTAAGCCTTCAATTTTCATCAAGCTTTCATAATTTACTTCAGGTCTACG
>NZ_JBAKBA010000307.1:0-219 GCF_038155225.1 Psychromonas arctica
TGCATCACTGCTTAACCCGCCATTAATATTCAAAAACTGTAACGCAGTTTGTTGATCATCATCGGGATTATTAACCACCAGGTTTTTACGTTTTATCGGAGGCGCTTTTACAGGGAAAAAAGGAATATCTTGATCGTAAATAAATGGCGACGTTTTATGATTAAAGAATCCATTCACCGCATCATTCATTTCTGCACTAGAGGGATAGTTATTATCTAA
>NZ_JBAKBA010000308.1:0-219 GCF_038155225.1 Psychromonas arctica
TGCATCAACATCAGGATTCGCACTTAAATAAGCTAATTCAGGATTTTTAATTTCAGAAGTATCTTGTCCACTGTCTAACATATAGTTACCAAGATCTACGCCTAGTCCTTCAGCAAAACCACGACAACGCTCACTCACTACAGCAATAGAAATAGCATGGTTAACAAATACAAAAGATATAACGCCATCTTTTTCAGCACGTTGACCTGCTGCAAAACC
>NZ_JBAKBA010000309.1:0-219 GCF_038155225.1 Psychromonas arctica
ATAAAAGATTTTCATACTAATTGTTTAAAGAAATAAAAGACATGAATTAAATGTTTACCCTTAGATTTAGGGAATGTTCACCAGTAATAAATAAGTAATTTTAATTATAAGTTTAATTATCAGAGTATGAAAATAGTTTAACTTTCGAGTTAAATGTTAATGGAGGAGCGGTTTTTATTATTTTTTTCTATTATCGGTTATATTTATTGATTTCATGTT
>NZ_JBAKBA010000310.1:0-219 GCF_038155225.1 Psychromonas arctica
ACAAGCCTTCTGCTCGTGCTTCTTCATAACCAGTGTTACCATTGATTTGTCCTGCATAGAATAAACGATCGATATATTTGCTTTCTATAGTCGCTTTAAGATCACGTGGATCAAAATAATCTTATTCAATTGGATAACCAGGTCGAGTTACAATCGCATTCTCAAATCGTTTCATCGATTGAATATATTCAAGCTGAACATAAAAAGGTAAACTTGTAG
>NZ_JBAKBA010000311.1:0-219 GCF_038155225.1 Psychromonas arctica
ACCAGACTTTAAATAAGTTTAAAATAACTGATATAGCGTCATGTACATAGATATAGATTTTTTAAACAAAACAAATCAAAACAATGGTTAATACAACAAATATTTTAACTAATAACTAAAAGAAACTAATCGCAAGCATAGAACTAATAGCCTGTACTTGCCTAAAGTCATATAATGGTTAATTATTTTGAAGTGCTGCACTTGATTTATTCAAAATCA
>NZ_JBAKBA010000312.1:0-218 GCF_038155225.1 Psychromonas arctica
TAACACCCTTAACTTATTTAGGTGGCGTATTTTAATCTATCTCTCTACTGCCTGATTTTTGGCAAGGTGTTTCTCATTTCAACCCGGTTATTTATATGATTAATGCTTTTCGTTATGGCTTCTAAGGTGTTTCTGATGTGCCTATTGTTTGGTCTTTTGTGGTGATATTTACATTCATTATTATAGGTTATTCATTAGTGGCTATTTTACTTAAAAAA
>NZ_JBAKBA010000313.1:0-218 GCF_038155225.1 Psychromonas arctica
TTAACAACAGATTTACCATCATTATCGCCCGCTATTTTGCAGCCTATATTTTGAAAGGCAATCAAACCAAAACGCATAGCTGAATAAAGTTGATCAATTAAATGTTCAGATATTTCAATGACTAAGTTATTACGAATCTATTTAGTTTTTTGCATTAATTCAAACATCAAACATTTACGATTTTCTTTATTCATTAAAAATCGAGAACCTAATTTAAT
>NZ_JBAKBA010000314.1:0-218 GCF_038155225.1 Psychromonas arctica
ACATTAATGTATCCAGAAGCAGATATTCCAACCATCCAACTTTCATTAGTGAAACATCTTGATGCCAAGCAGCATTTAGCGATTGGTAAAGCTTTACAATCTCTTGATTATGAGAATCTATTAGTGATTGGCTCAGGCTTTTCTTTTCACAATATGAAAGCTTTTAAATGTGAACAAAACGCTAAAGATGGTCAACTTAAAAATCAACAATACGATGA
>NZ_JBAKBA010000315.1:0-218 GCF_038155225.1 Psychromonas arctica
TTTAGATAAAAGAGACTAAAGCCAAAGGGGGGCGTTAAGAAAGATGGTTGTAGATTCATTGCGATTAAGATAGCAAACCACTTTAAATCAATGCCCATGATTTCAGCGATTGGGTACAACATAGGAACGACAATAAATGAAATCTCTACAAAAACGATAAAGAAACCAAGTACTAAAATAACCAACATGGTAATAATTAAACAGCCCCATTTCTCACC
>NZ_JBAKBA010000316.1:0-218 GCF_038155225.1 Psychromonas arctica
TTCACTGCCCAGCTTAGGAAAGGACTCTAAGATCGTATCCAACTCAGTTGCACATGCATTAATAATTGAACTAAACAGAGCAAACGCTGAAAGGGCACTGACTAAACCATTTTTATTCTTTAACATCTTAAACCTTAAGAAGAGTTATTTTATTATCTCAAAGTACAAAATGATTATGACGGTTTAATGAATATTGATGATTATTGGGTTCAAATAAT
>NZ_JBAKBA010000317.1:0-218 GCF_038155225.1 Psychromonas arctica
AACAGGTTCTTATACGTTGGTACCAACCATTATAGGCAACGAAATCAAAGATTGTTTTTTCTATCGTACTATTGAAGATTTAAATGCTATAGAAAGTACTGGTCGTCGTAGTAGAAGTGGTGCAGTTATCGGCTGCGGTTTATTAGGGCTAGAAGCTGCTGGTGCATTAAAAGCATTGGGAGTGGAATCCCACGTTATTGAATTTGCGCCTGTATTAA
>NZ_JBAKBA010000318.1:0-218 GCF_038155225.1 Psychromonas arctica
TCCCAGTACCTGAAGCCCTTGCAACCATATGAACGAAATCTCGCTCAATCAATAGCATACCTCGTTGAATTTCAACTAAGTTATGGTCATGTTCTTTGCTAATTTCACCACTACGTAAAACACCCTGAAAAATCTGATAAGCAGCAAAACATAATACTGCAAAAAAAGCAATTGCAATCAACAGCTCAATAAGTGTGAAACCACTATTTTTTTAATAC
>NZ_JBAKBA010000319.1:0-218 GCF_038155225.1 Psychromonas arctica
CCTCAATATTTTTACCTAGGATATCTAGTGCATTGATCATTTCAGCAGCTGTAAGATTGGCAGTACCGTGTTGATCATCATGAATAACTGGAATACTGCAACGTTCTTTTAATTCTTTTTCTATTATGAAAGATTCAGGCGCTTTAATATCTTCAAGGTTAATACCACCAAATTAATCTGAAATATTATCAACCGTAATAATAAACTCATCTGGAGTA
>NZ_JBAKBA010000320.1:0-218 GCF_038155225.1 Psychromonas arctica
TAATCAAAGCCTCACGTACAACAGCTCAGCTGACATACATTATATGTGCTATTTCACGTTCGGGAGGAAGCTATTGACCGATCGAAAACTCTCCGCTAGAGATACGTTTTTTTAATGCGATACCAATATCTTGGTAAAGGCGTATTGGCGAATTCATCGTTTACAAAACCTTTTAAGTTTCTTGCTAGTGAGCTTACTTAGCTGTTTGTACTTTTAGA
>NZ_JBAKBA010000321.1:0-218 GCF_038155225.1 Psychromonas arctica
TTCTGTTTTACCAACCCCTGTTGGGCCTGCAAACAAAAATGAGCCAACAGTTTTTAGCTCATCAGATAATCCTGAACGATTTAAATGTATTGCATCCGTTAACGAATCAATAGCAGAATCTTGACCAAAGACTGTCATTTTCAAACGTTGATTTAATTTATCAATCGCATTTTTATCGGTATAAGAAACTGATATTTCAGGAATACGTGCAATTTTAG
>NZ_JBAKBA010000322.1:0-218 GCF_038155225.1 Psychromonas arctica
ATGATGCTCTATAGCTTGCCTAATACACCATCACCAAAGTAGTAATTCGTACAAGAATAACCACATGAGTTAGCTAATCTAGTATTAAACCAAGGTCGGTAATAACGTACGAATACCGTCGATAAACATTTGCACAGACATTATCAGTAATAACATCCCCATTTACCTTTCTAATGCAGTTAAGCCTTTTTCTTTTAGTAGTTTATATAAATAAGGAG
>NZ_JBAKBA010000323.1:0-218 GCF_038155225.1 Psychromonas arctica
GGCTATACCTTAGTGCAAAGTGCCGATTTGACCTTACGTAATCGTGAAGATTGTTTAAAATCAATACTAGGTTTAGGCAAAATCAATGGCATTATTCGCTGGGTAGCCGATCGCTTAATCGATTCATTAGAGCAAACCGAATATTAATTACATGGCATTCCAGGCTTATTACAGGCAGTACGTGAAGGATCGGATAAAGTCTTAAATCCATTTGGTAG
>NZ_JBAKBA010000324.1:0-218 GCF_038155225.1 Psychromonas arctica
TCACTAATAACACCACCAGAACATGTTGCTGCACCTGGTATAGGTGAATTAGCTGTTGTATGGTTTTGTGTTTCTACTTTATTTAAGATATCAATATCTTCATGGTGGTAACCAATTTCACGATCATCAACACTTGGGTAAAAACGACCTGCTTTGTAACCTTCAATTACCGCTGCGTTATCGCTGTAGGCAGATAAAACATGCTCAGGATGTAATTC
>NZ_JBAKBA010000325.1:0-218 GCF_038155225.1 Psychromonas arctica
CCGCATTAAGCTGAATAATTTTTACGGTATCGGCTATATGTTTAAGCGTATCAGACGAGAATTTGTTAAAGTAAGGGATAGTTTGTAAAAAAGACACGATGTCAGGGAGTAGTTCATTATTGATATTAACCATGGTTTTTATTGTTGACTTTTTTCTAGGTGAAATCTGAATGTTATTTGATTTTTAAGTCATGCTAGAGCAATTTATCATCATAAAG
>NZ_JBAKBA010000326.1:0-218 GCF_038155225.1 Psychromonas arctica
CATCAATCACCGTGACATGCCCCGGTGTTTCAAGTTGATTCATCTCCATGCGCATAGAGCCAGTATTGCTGTCCGCTTAATAGTTAGCCCGCTCACCAGTCACTACCAATAACTTTTCAGGATCGGCATCGATACCAGTATTTTCAGCTGCATTGACATAAATTATAGATTAGGCAAGCGTCGCACCTATTAACATAGACAACTGACTTCTTTTAAAC
>NZ_JBAKBA010000327.1:0-217 GCF_038155225.1 Psychromonas arctica
TTGCACTGTCGGCAACCAGAATGCTGTCATCTGCAACCGGATCAACCGTCACAGAAACCGTTTCTGTATTACCGTCTTCATTAGTGTAAGTGAAGGTATCAGTGCCGTTGAAATCGGCATTCGGTGTGTAGGTTACCGTGCCGTCATCATTAATCGCCACAGAGCCATTCGACCCTTGCGTGACCGTATCAACTGGGGAAACTTCACCGTTATCGAC
>NZ_JBAKBA010000328.1:0-217 GCF_038155225.1 Psychromonas arctica
GGACGAGTGGGCACTATATAATTTGAACTTGGGATTCTTAAAGTCTGCCCCTCAAGTAATCGCGAAGAGCTCAGATTGTTATACGCTTGAAACTGTTTAGCAGTGCTGCCATATCGTTTGGCAATAACAGACAGAGACTCGCCGCTTTTAACTTTAAGGTGAGTAGGTTCAGGTGCTTTAACTACCGTTTTAACTGTACTAACATTTACACTGTTTT
>NZ_JBAKBA010000329.1:0-217 GCF_038155225.1 Psychromonas arctica
CATCAACAGGACGATTAATGAGCTTTGTATCTAGCCCATTTTTAGCCGTGTTCAATCAAACCATCGTCGATTCAAAAATTTTCGAAGTATACGCTTCAGGTCCATCGTCTTCATTTACATTACGGTTCACATAAGGCGTTCCATTGGCTAAACTTTGTGCTAAATGTAGTTTTAAATAAGGTAAGCCCTTAGTATCTAAACGGCGACAAAAACGATT
>NZ_JBAKBA010000330.1:0-217 GCF_038155225.1 Psychromonas arctica
GTTGAAGCTTTGCTTACGGTTATCGGTCAGTTACAACAACGTGAGATCACTTAATATAAATTAGTCGTCGATGAGTTTGCTTTAGACTTAAATACCGAAGAAGCTATTATTAGTATCCATAGCTTGGATCAATCTGAATCTGATTTAGAAGATGCTTACGATTTAAGTTTTTATGATCAAGAGATTCTATCTGAGTGTGGTTTAGAGGACTTCTTGT
>NZ_JBAKBA010000331.1:0-217 GCF_038155225.1 Psychromonas arctica
GTGGAAATCTATCTTCCAATTATTATGTTGTTCGTTTTATATTTATTAAACGTTCCCATCGCATTTTCATTAATCGCTTGTTCGTTGTTTTATTTTTTATTTATTAATACCTAGATTCCAGTCAGCTTAGTGATGCAACGTTTTATTTCATCAGCTTCATCATTTCGGTTATTGGCGATACCCTTCTTTTTTATGGTGGGATCGGTCATGAATTATT
>NZ_JBAKBA010000332.1:0-217 GCF_038155225.1 Psychromonas arctica
AAGCAGGTAAAAATGAATGATGGATATTAATTAATCTATTTGAATAAGCCTCACCGAATTTTGGCGTTAAAATACGCATGTATTTAGCTAAAATAACGTTATCTGGTGTGTAAGGCGCAATGGCTTCTAATACTTTATCTTGATGCTCTTCACGTGTTAAACCTTCATGGCTTTCTGTGTGATAAGGTATATTTAATTTAGTGACTAAGTCTTCTAA
>NZ_JBAKBA010000333.1:0-217 GCF_038155225.1 Psychromonas arctica
TAAACCATTTAAATGCTTGGCAATTAATGCAAAAGCGTCATCCCATCTGATAGCCACGTATTTGTCTGTTTCTGCTTGGTAAACCATAGGATCAGATAGGAGACCTTGATCTTCTAAATAATAGTCACTTTGTTTACGTAATGAGGACACTGAATATTCGGCAAAGAATTCAGGCGTTAAACGCCGTGATGTAGCTTCACAATTAACTGCTTTTGCA
>NZ_JBAKBA010000334.1:0-217 GCF_038155225.1 Psychromonas arctica
CGCACGGTGCCGTGACGTTGTTATTAAGACAATTGGGTATATTAGGTAATTTTGTTTTATATAGTAGTTCGGGTCTATTAGCCCTTTATATCTACTTTCAAATTCCAGTTGGGGCTCTTCTTTTATATCCCGCTTTTTATGCCTTAAAAATAGATGCTTATGTAGCCTCAATGTTACTAGGTGCAATCTCTCGTCAATACTGGATGAAAATAGGATT
>NZ_JBAKBA010000335.1:0-217 GCF_038155225.1 Psychromonas arctica
TTTAGCTTTCATTTGAAACGGCATATAACCCGCTTCAAAACAGGCTCTTAACTCACCGGTTTTTCTTATATCTTCTAATGTACCTGCATTTGCTAAGCCTGCGGATAAGGCAAGGAAAGAAGTTGCGGTAACGAGTTTTCAGAATTTGATTTTAATTTAAAATATCCTTTTTTTGTTTTTAAATTGAAATGAATAATGTTGTTAAGCAATAGTGCTT
>NZ_JBAKBA010000336.1:0-217 GCF_038155225.1 Psychromonas arctica
CTACAGCATTAACCAACACTGATGTTATTGCATTATTTACTTTTTCTGCTAGTGATGCTGTAGGCGCTGGTCGAATTACTGTAACTACAGATGGCTTTGATGTAGATACTAGTACGACATTAAACTTTGAAATAGTAGAGGCTAATATTACAATGACTATAGCAAATCTAATGAACGATGAGCTATTAGCACAAAGTGCAACAACAATATTAACAGT
>NZ_JBAKBA010000337.1:0-217 GCF_038155225.1 Psychromonas arctica
TCAAAATAAAGAAAAGACTGAAAAATCTTATAGTATCAATGGTACATTATTCATCGGTTCAGAATGTAACTTTTTAGAGCTATTCGATGTTCAGAATGATCCTCGACATGTTGATGTTGATTTTGCTGAGTCACTTTTTGCTGATCATTCTGCAATTGAAGCAATTAGCGTATTGAATGCACGTTATGTAAAAGAAGGGAAAAAATTACATATTCGC
>NZ_JBAKBA010000338.1:0-217 GCF_038155225.1 Psychromonas arctica
CAAAGGGCGAATAATGTAGCGATAAAAGGCAGATACCACTCTGGTGAAATATATTTTGAGTTACTATCAACAGGTGTTGTCGAAGGGTTATCTTGCTTCGGTATTTGCGTCCCATATTAGACGAGTATCGAAACTCAGTGCTGCGAATTATGTTGTAATGACAACCTCGGTGAAAGAAGTTGCTGCGATCGCTGGGTAAACGGATAGGAAATTTGCT
>NZ_JBAKBA010000339.1:0-217 GCF_038155225.1 Psychromonas arctica
GCCACTTTCCAATCCTTATTTTTACCTTCTCGGTATTCTTTAAATACGATAGGTTCCATGCAAAGACCGGTTAACGAGAATCGAACTGCTATAAACAATAAAACTCTGGTAAAAATAAGTGCTTCTTTTGTTAAGCAATAACTTGTTCCACAAAAAATGGCGACCAATAACAGCAACATTTCAGTTAAAGGCAATCTTTGAAAGCGACTGACTAAAG
>NZ_JBAKBA010000340.1:0-217 GCF_038155225.1 Psychromonas arctica
ATTGTTAATGGATGACTTTGGAACGGGTTATTCTTGTTTTAGTTATTTAAGACAACTTCCTTTTGATGTATTTTAAATCGATAAGAGCTTCGTCAGTGATTACGATACGATAGCCTCAACTATTAATGCCATGGGCAAGCAACTAGACATGAAAAAAATAGCTGAAGGAGTAGAAACTCAAAGTAACTTGAATATTCAGAAGCAACAGCAGTGCGAT
>NZ_JBAKBA010000341.1:0-217 GCF_038155225.1 Psychromonas arctica
CTCCAATTTTAGACCTTTCGTTAGAAGAACAACTTAAAAACAATTGTTCTAAGAGATAAATTAAAGGATATGTGGGGTTCCTTTTTAAGTTTACTTCTGAGACACACTTACTTAGACACCATAAGGTTTTAAATTGATTTAACTGCGCCAATTCTTAACGCATTATCTCTGTACTGCTTTATACTGCCTCTTTTTATTTTACCTGTGGTATTAAAGT
>NZ_JBAKBA010000342.1:0-217 GCF_038155225.1 Psychromonas arctica
TATTACTGAAAACTTATTAGGTTCAAGCATTGTTAAATTTGGTGAAGAATCGTTTGATTTTGGCCAATCTTTTATACTCTTAACAATGTAAGAATCAATTCTTGAATACAATGATGGCATTGAAGCATCTGAACTAGATAGCATGGAAGGATTAAAAGCCTTAGCATAACGTTTAGATATCCACTTAAAAGACAGCTGTGGCGAAGGTAAAGTCTTA
>NZ_JBAKBA010000343.1:0-217 GCF_038155225.1 Psychromonas arctica
AGCCGAAGGCTTATTAAGGGCTTTCTCAACGGGAATAGATATTCATAAAGCAACTGCTGCAGAGGTTTTCTCTTTTGGACTTGATGAAGTGACTGTTGATCAACGTCGAAGTGCTAAGGAGATTAACTTTGGTTTAATCTATGGCATGAGCTCATTCGGTTTAGCAAAAGAATTAAAAATTGATCGCCTAGAAGCACTAACTTACATGGATGGTTAC
>NZ_JBAKBA010000344.1:0-217 GCF_038155225.1 Psychromonas arctica
AAACCACAATAAGTGCAAATATTACTGCACTTATTCGAGAGGTAGAGTTGAATGTAGTACTGTTGCGTTTTACCATAACGTTGCAATGTTAACTGTTGTGATTTTTGTGCCATTTGCTCTAAATAAGGTTCAGCAGCTGGTCTTATTAACGCTTTAAAATCTTCCAAGTCTAAACGAGGATTTGATAACGCACGCTCTACATCCGATGCGGTTTTAG
>NZ_JBAKBA010000345.1:0-217 GCF_038155225.1 Psychromonas arctica
AACAGTTACTATTGATTTTCTTCAATAAAATCCTCCTCATTTATTAATTGTTAATGTTAGTGCACAGGACATCAAAACAAGACATCATAAAATGTCCAAACCCACTCTAATGTTGATCCCATAACATCCTTTATTCGTATAATATTTCAATACATATTATTTTTGATTTTTTTGAATTTATTAAATGGAATTGTAGAAATGAAAAGTACATTATATT
>NZ_JBAKBA010000346.1:0-216 GCF_038155225.1 Psychromonas arctica
CAGCTTCAGATTTAAGAACAGCATCAACGAATACTTAATTATTGCTAATACGTACGATTGTTCCTATAACAATTGTTCCTGGGCGAGTTTCTACTTGTTGAAGAGATTCTTCTAATAGTTCAGCAAAAGATTCCATCATCTATTTATTCACAGTTATTTTATACAACCACATACAATCCATTCGTACGGGAGGCAAGAAAGATTAGCACTTCATCC
>NZ_JBAKBA010000347.1:0-216 GCF_038155225.1 Psychromonas arctica
CACCTTTTGAACGATTTATCATTATCATTAACTGCCGTGTTTATGATGCCTTTCAAAATTAAATATTACGTCAGCACTTTCCTGATGTTGTACTTAATCAATGGTAAGCTTTAATTTGAATGAACAATGTTATTACTAGGACGAGTATGTGATATTGCAGATTAATCTTTAATCAAAGGTGTGTTTCTATTATAAGAAACACACCTTATTAAGTAT
>NZ_JBAKBA010000348.1:0-216 GCF_038155225.1 Psychromonas arctica
ATTAGCCTTGGTCATTCCTATACGTCTAGATACTCAACCAGAATACCCTTTGTATCACTCAGCACTGCATTGGTTAGTGTTTATGGTGCTGGTCTTTTATGATGACTCGGAGTCACAAAAAGTCAGTGAGAAACGCTTTACTCCAACGTTCTATTTACTTATTGCAGGTACTATGATTCCGCTAATCACAGCCATTTTTATGGTCACTAATTTATT
>NZ_JBAKBA010000349.1:0-216 GCF_038155225.1 Psychromonas arctica
TAGCTCATCGAACACCACATGAATACCTAACGTCCAAGCAGCAAACCCGCCAGCGCCACTAGCAAATCCACCCATGCCTAAGACTAAATCAACATTTCTCTTTTTAAATACTTTACGTGCTTGGAAAATGGACTTTAATATTTGAAAAGTAGCTGCTAATAAACGTTTTAAACCATTGCCTCTGCTACCAGCAACATCAATAAAATCAATTTCGTA
>NZ_JBAKBA010000350.1:0-216 GCF_038155225.1 Psychromonas arctica
TGAGTATGATTCAGGTTCCTAGTTTGATGGTGCAGCTACTTTCATAACATCTTCACTTGGTACTGGCTCAAATGCATCAGGATAATTACGATTTTCTAAGAATTTAAGTCCAATCTCACGGAATAATGCATAAATAAGTGCATCATCAATTTCGTTCTAAGCAAGCTTAATATCTTTATCGGCTGCTAACTTTTCAAGCTCAGCTTCAAAAGCCGC
>NZ_JBAKBA010000351.1:0-216 GCF_038155225.1 Psychromonas arctica
GTCCGATTAAACAAACCGCAATACCAGTAAAACCATACCCTGCTACAAAACCTAATTTAAGTTGTAGTCCGTATCCTTGTACTTCATTCAGGCTTAATAAACCTGATAAAGCACCAGAGATTATCATGACAATGATTATTAAGCGTTTACGGTTAATTCCACCATATTCAGCGGCTGAAGGGCTTGCTACCATTGCTCGTATCGCGTAACCCCAAC
>NZ_JBAKBA010000352.1:0-216 GCF_038155225.1 Psychromonas arctica
ATCCATGTAAATAATAAACATCAACCATCAATCTACTTTGATCAATAAGACTTTAATATATATAGTTATTAGTAGAATAATGTTTCGCAGATGCCTTTTGTACTGGTTTGGGCTATAAAATGAAAGAAATGGATGTTGACCTAGTTTGCTGAGTTTATATTTAAAATTAAGGCTGTGGATAAAACAATGGCAAAGACCAATCCATGCAGGTATAGC
>NZ_JBAKBA010000353.1:0-215 GCF_038155225.1 Psychromonas arctica
CTTTTCCATCAACGACCCTAAAGCGACCTAAGCCTGCTATAAAAATACGGCCATAAAAAAATCCTTTAGCAAATTTTGCAATTTGGCGAGGATGGTATTTTTTGAATACTCTTAAAGTACTAGGACGAGTAATTTTCATCATTATACCTTTTATTATTATTTTTTATTTTGATGTTGCACTGATGATAGTTGCCAATCTAATGTATTAATAAACA
>NZ_JBAKBA010000354.1:0-215 GCF_038155225.1 Psychromonas arctica
ACTGTATAAAGCTAATTTAGCGAAGTTAACTAGTGTTAATGGTGTATTGTGTTGTTGATGTCGCGCCTCGGTTTTTTCGATACTTTGATTATGATGTATATCTTCATGCTCATGTTCGGCATGGACTTCATCCTCGTGCAGATTTTCTAAGTGCACCCCGGCATGTACACCTTCTTGTACAAGAAGGTGAGACTCGTGAGCTTCATGCTCATTCG
>NZ_JBAKBA010000355.1:0-215 GCF_038155225.1 Psychromonas arctica
GGCCGTGTTGGATTATTTATTGGTTGTACTGACTATCCTACCTGTGAACATACTGCCCCACTTTCAGAACAAAATAAGCCAGAAGAAGAAGCTCTGAAAGAAGCTTCAGTGCCTTGTCCAAGTTGTAAGAGTGGTCATGTAATTGCCCGCCAAGCTCGTTTTGGCAAAACAGTTTATGCGTTTGCCAATTATCCTGATTGCTATTATGCAGTGAA
>NZ_JBAKBA010000356.1:0-215 GCF_038155225.1 Psychromonas arctica
TTAATGGAAAAACACGACCAGACATACCTACATTAACGGTATGCTGAGCAAATGCAGCTACAGTTAATAAACTACTCACTGCAACTAATGCAATTAATGCTTTTTTATAAAGAATTTTCATATTATTCCTATATAAATTGTTTAACGTGTAATTAAATTTTCATCTAAGCCTGTATAAATATATAAACTTATAAATACCTGATGATGAGTTTGTT
>NZ_JBAKBA010000357.1:0-215 GCF_038155225.1 Psychromonas arctica
AAAATTTTAGGTTCTAAAATTAAAGCACGAGCAATTGCATCACGTTGACGTTGCCCACCAGATAAGTGATGTGGATAACGAAATCGAAATTTATTGGGAAGGGCGACCTGTTCAATCACTTTTGCAATACGTTGTTCGGTGTTTTTAAAACAATGAATAGCAAGTGGTTCTGCGAGTATTTTGTCGATGGTATTGCGAGGGTGAAGCGATGCATA
>NZ_JBAKBA010000358.1:0-215 GCF_038155225.1 Psychromonas arctica
GCACTAAAAGCATTTGCTTTTGGTATATCTAAACAGTTATCTGTTTATGTTGGTCTGATCATTACGAACTGTATCGTAATGGGACGTGCTGAAGCATTTGCAATGAAAAACAAACCATTTCCAAGCTTTATGGATGGTATAGGTAATGGATTAGGTTACGGCCTGATACTAGTTTTAGTGGGTGCTGTTCGTGAATTGTTTGGTTCAGGTGCTCT
>NZ_JBAKBA010000359.1:0-215 GCF_038155225.1 Psychromonas arctica
TGATAAAACAACAAGGTTTAGATCAAATCTGTGTTGAACGTTTTGGTGTAGATTGTCCTGAAGGAGATTTTAGTGAATGGGAAAATGTAGTTTCTGAAGAAGCTAATACAAGCAGTGAAGTTATTATTGGTATGGTGGGTAAATACACTGAGTTTCCTGATGCTTACTAATCAGTGAACGAAGCATTAAAACATGGCGGCTTAAAAAATGCTGCG
>NZ_JBAKBA010000360.1:0-215 GCF_038155225.1 Psychromonas arctica
ATGCCTTAGTGTCTAATGAAACAACGCCAACAACATTACAACTTGCACTGCCAATACATCGTAAAGATATTAATGTAATGGCTGTAGATGATAATAGAGAGAACTTAAAACTTATCTCTGCAATGTTAACCGCTAGAGTTCATCGAGTAACAACTTGTAAGACTGGTAAAGAAGCTGTTGAACATGCAAAAAATACACCTTTTGATATTATCTTT
>NZ_JBAKBA010000361.1:0-215 GCF_038155225.1 Psychromonas arctica
GCTTTGTAATTCATCATAGTGACCTCTCATTTTATCATGTGTTATCAATAAGTAATTGTTAATGTACAGTGAATAAAAGGGTCTAGATTAAAGTTGGTGCTTTGTTAATTGTTGCCTTGTTAGTGGCTAGTTGGTTAATGCGTGTTTTGCTAAAGCGCGGTCCTCATGTAGTAAGGGTTCGGTGTAACCGTTTGGTTGTTTATCCCCTTCAAAAA
>NZ_JBAKBA010000362.1:0-215 GCF_038155225.1 Psychromonas arctica
CCACGAGCCACCATCACAACGTCAGACGCTAAAATAATCTCTTCTAGTGCTTCTTTTGTTTCAACTGCTTCAGCTCGTTCAACTTTTGCTACAATCTTCGCAAAACAACCTGCTTCTTGAGCGAGCTTACGTTCGTAATGAATATCCGCACCGTTACTTGGAAAAGAAACCCCTAAGTAATCACAACCAATTTCAGCGGCTGTAAAAATGTCTCT
>NZ_JBAKBA010000363.1:0-215 GCF_038155225.1 Psychromonas arctica
GCATGACAAAGAAGCGCAGCCATTTATTGCCTATCTTGGTTTATTTGTAGTCAGCTTCATCGGTATTCTTATTAGTTTTTATCCTTATATTATACCGCCAAGTTTAACCATCGTTGAAGCAGCTGCGCCTGTTTCTAGTTTAATGTTCGTACTAATGGGCACAATATTCTTAGTGCCACTTATTTTAATCTATTCCGGTTATGCATATTGGGTAT
>NZ_JBAKBA010000364.1:0-215 GCF_038155225.1 Psychromonas arctica
CTGATCAATTCGGTGATTTATATGTGCGTGCTATAAATAATGACATGGTGCCATTAAGCGAACTGTGTACTGTCACTGTTGTCGCGGAACCTCGTTCATTACCCCACATTAACCAACTTAACAGTGCAACAATAGGCGCAGTACTTACGCCTGGTGTCACGATGGTGACAGCAATTACCTTCTTTCAAGGGCTATCAACAACTAAATTACCACAA
>NZ_JBAKBA010000365.1:0-215 GCF_038155225.1 Psychromonas arctica
TTTAAACTAAGAACCAACGATTGGTTTAACCAAGTTCTTAGCGAAATACACCGACTCTATAACAGATATTATTTATCCTTCAGGTATTCCTAGAGTCAGGGTTATCCCTGTTGGTAATAACACTATCCATGCAGCGGAGCTTTTTTCTTCTAACATAATGCAAAACTTTATTAATTCAATTAAAAATAGTTATCCTGACCGTTTCATCATCATTG
>NZ_JBAKBA010000366.1:0-214 GCF_038155225.1 Psychromonas arctica
AGGACGTTTGGTTTTAGAATTATTAGTGTGGAAAAAGACTAACTTATTATTACTTGATGAACCAACCAATCAACTTGATTTAGAAATGCGTCATGCTTTGACTGTTGCTTTACAAGCATTTGAATGCGCAATGGTAGTGGTATCGCATGATCGCCATTTACTTCGTACTACTATAGATGATTTGTATTTAGTACACGATAAAAAAGTAGAACCC
>NZ_JBAKBA010000367.1:0-214 GCF_038155225.1 Psychromonas arctica
CGGAGGTAGTTATAGAAATACCACGATCTTTTTCCATTTCCATCCAGTCAGAGTATGCATGTTTACCCGATTTTTTACCCTTTACAGTACCGGCTTTTTGTAATGCATTTCCGAACAATAGTACTTTTTCTGTAATCGTTGTTTTACCCGCATCAGGGTGAGAGATGATCGCGAATGTACGTCTAGAGTTGACTGCTTCTAGGAATTTAGCGTC
>NZ_JBAKBA010000368.1:0-214 GCF_038155225.1 Psychromonas arctica
AAACAAAGGACTTGTTTATACCTGTAGCTCGCACTGTTTATTGGTTCTTAATGATAATGCTATGTATTAACTTGCTACTTATAGCGTTAGCAGGTTCAAAGAATAAACGTATTTTTAGAACGAAAAATAGTAAGGGTCAATCATGATATTGTCAGAATTAAAAGTAGTTCAAACCGCCACCAATATTAACATTAATGGCATTGAACCTGTGATG
>NZ_JBAKBA010000369.1:0-214 GCF_038155225.1 Psychromonas arctica
CAAAAAGGTATTGAACACAATGCTCACTCACTAATGCAACCATTACGACAGCAATCGCACCCGTTCCGCCAGAGATCATACCTGGACGACCACCGAATATAGCAGTAACTAAACCCACCAAAAATGCAGCGTATAAACCAATCATTGGTTCTACACCTGCAACGAACGCAAAAGCCACCGCTTCAGGAACCAGTGCAAGTGCAACAGTTAAACC
>NZ_JBAKBA010000370.1:0-214 GCF_038155225.1 Psychromonas arctica
AGCCTTTTTTCATTATTATTTGTACCGTATTAGTGACCTTTACGGTGGCGTTAATGATTGGGCTCGTCGGGTTTAGCCCTAAAGTGCCAGGATTTTGGTTAGCCTTTATTGCGATTAATCTTTTGTTCACCTGTGTTGCTGAAGAGGCGTTCTTTAGAGGTGTGTTACAAACTAAGTTGTCGCAATTAATCACAGTTAAACGTTTAGCTATCTT
>NZ_JBAKBA010000371.1:0-214 GCF_038155225.1 Psychromonas arctica
ACAAGCATTTACTGCACGTTCTAAAGTTAACAATATGTTTGTAGGTGTAACTGAAGGCTTTAAGAAGACTCTTCTTCTTCAAGGAGTTGGTTACAGTGCACAAGTTAAAGGTCAAGATGTAAACCTAACTTTAGGTTTCTCTAACCCTGTTGTATATACATTACCTCAAGGTAATTCTGCTACGGCGCTAAGCCAAACAGAAATCATCATTGAA
>NZ_JBAKBA010000372.1:0-214 GCF_038155225.1 Psychromonas arctica
GTAGATGCTATTCAGCATGCTTTTAGTATAGGCGGAAGTTTATTCTATTGTGGCGCAGGGACGTCTGGGCGCTTATGTATTTTAGATGCAAGTGAATGCCCTCCTACTTTTGGTAGTCCAGCGTAACAAGTGGTTGGATTAATTGCCGGTGGCAAGCCTGCTATTTTAAAAGCGGTTGAAAATGCAGAAGATAATACTCAAGCAGGTCACCAAG
>NZ_JBAKBA010000373.1:0-214 GCF_038155225.1 Psychromonas arctica
TAGAATGGGGGGAAATCTACCCATTAAAAAATAAACAATGAGTCAAAAGCAGCCATTTTATGATTTCCATATAAAAAGCTATATCAACTTCACTATATAAAAAGACAGAACATGAAGCGCTACTGTATTAAAAGCCAGTAAGGAAAGTAACTAAAATAGATAAGTTAGAATAATAGCTAAGAAAGATAACTAAGAAAGATAGCTAAAGACGCTA
>NZ_JBAKBA010000374.1:0-213 GCF_038155225.1 Psychromonas arctica
CATGAAACAGAGCAGCGTCTCTAATACCAAAAGACTTAATAAGGTGATCATTCTTGCTGGTTAAAATCACCCCTAACTGCGTTGTGAGATTTGAAGTGAGAACAACTATCTCCTACAACTCACGCCTTATTACTGTTAATTTTTCCTACGCAATCTCTTATCACTTATTTAATTCCATTGGTATGAAAATTGAGCTAAATAGTTAACCTTTAT
>NZ_JBAKBA010000375.1:0-213 GCF_038155225.1 Psychromonas arctica
TTAACGGAGTTAATGCCATGGTGGGGGGCTGATATTAGAGGGTCATACAGCTTAGGGAGTTTTTATTACGATTTTGTAGATGGGGTTTTAAATACTGAGAAAGAGAAAGAGCTTACAATTTCAGTAACTGAGTTCATCGACTCGCTTTAATTAGCATCGCTATTATTCATTCTTTAAAAAGAGCTATCTGTTCTTTCTTGAGCTCTTAAAAAA
>NZ_JBAKBA010000376.1:0-213 GCF_038155225.1 Psychromonas arctica
TGATTTTATTAATCTAAAAATATCATTACCTATTTACGGTGATGATCCGCGTGATATTAATGAACTAAAATTATTCTCAGCTTCACCTATCTATAATGATGAAAACCTTCAGGGTTACGTTTATGTGATTATTGGTGGCGAAACCTATGATTCAATTTTTGAAGCAGTTCTGTCTGATCAGCACCTTTGGCAGTCATTAGTGTTTTTATTGGG
>NZ_JBAKBA010000377.1:0-213 GCF_038155225.1 Psychromonas arctica
CAATAAGAATCACTCTTTTTGTGGATAATCAGCTTACAAAAGACAGAAAAATCCTTATACTTACGTCCTATATATTAGGGTGACGATTTTGCTTAATGTAAAAGAAATCTTTCACCTATTAAACAATCTCTCATATTAGGTGGTTGTTTTACCACTTAGCAACTGATGATAAGAACGGTATTATTAATTTTAACAGTGGATACAATGCGTGAT
>NZ_JBAKBA010000378.1:0-213 GCF_038155225.1 Psychromonas arctica
CCGAAGTTGCTGATCGTCGCGCCGATGTCGGGCCATTATGCGACATTGCTGCGCGGGACGGTGGAAGCCTTCCTCCCGTCGCACGACGTGTTCATCACGGACTGGACGGACGCGCGTCTCGTGCCTTCGACCGTCGGTCCCTTCGATCTCGACGACTATATCGACTATCTCGTGGAGATCCTTGGCGTCCTGTCGCAACGCCGTGACGGCGTT
>NZ_JBAKBA010000379.1:0-213 GCF_038155225.1 Psychromonas arctica
ATGTGCCTTGCCAATAAAAAAGAGGTGCAACCGAAAAGCTTTCAGTAACCAACTCAACTTTAGCAACATCCTGTAAAGGTATTTGTGAACCATCTTCATTTACTTTAATTAATATATTTTTTAATTCATCCACTGTCGATAATAGACTTTGTGCTGTGATCGTAGCAGTAATCAACTTAGTATCTGTTGAAGGTGCACCACCAATCTGTCCAA
>NZ_JBAKBA010000380.1:0-213 GCF_038155225.1 Psychromonas arctica
CCACGTTAAATCAATGCCCATCATTTCAGCGATAGGGTACAACATAGGAACGACAATAAATGACATCTCTACAAAATCGAGAAAGAAACCAAGTACTAAAATAACCAACATGGTAATAATTAAAAAGCCCCATTACTCACCAGGTAAACTAAACATTAAGTCTTCAATTAACTCCTCACCACCCGAGTAAGAAAATACCATTGAAAAAGCAGT
>NZ_JBAKBA010000381.1:0-213 GCF_038155225.1 Psychromonas arctica
CCGGTTCTATAGATAACGTTTTCTCTGCTACTGCGATATTAATTTTTGCTAAGTCTTTGTAAACAATGCGCCCATCACATATGTTCATATGAACCACTTCACTGTTACCCATTTGTCCTGTTGGCAAACCAACATGCTCACAATAAGTAAGTAGTGAAGAATTAGGGTAATTTTTGTATAAAGATTCTAGAAATGGAATATTATAATTGTCTG
>NZ_JBAKBA010000382.1:0-213 GCF_038155225.1 Psychromonas arctica
TTGTTTATGAGGTTGATCCTACAGGTAACGCTATCGTTGAACCCTATCTTTAATTTCTATTGGTTTCTTAATTTATGTTCTTGTGATATTAATTGGTTTATACGCGCTTGAACTTATACCTAAAAACAGCAACCGGATTAACCGGTCTATTCGGGTACAATGGTGGTGCTGTCGCAGCCAATGCCTTATTAGGTTACACTGTTGATCACTTTG
>NZ_JBAKBA010000383.1:0-213 GCF_038155225.1 Psychromonas arctica
CTTTAATTCAACCTGTAGTATTAGAAGTATTTAGTATTGCAGAAGCTGAGCAGATTGATATTGAAGTGACCGAGTTACAACAAACTGTTTCAAATGTAATTAAAGCAACTGCTGGAAATTATTCATCAAAGAATAGGGATATTTATTACGGTAGCGAGACTGAAATTCAATATATCAATGGTTACCTTATAAAAAAAGCGCAACAACATAACA
>NZ_JBAKBA010000384.1:0-213 GCF_038155225.1 Psychromonas arctica
CTTTAACTGAATCATATTCAATCCAATAACGGGTGTAATATTTAGTTAATTAGCCAATTTCACTATCTAGGTAATTCACTGGTGTAAATTCAGATACTTTTGAACAAATAGGGGTTAATGATTTCATTTCTGAAGCTACATAAAAGTTACCAAATTCTTCCCAACCATGATAAAGAGGAATAATACACATGTGCACACGACCAATTAAGTATT
>NZ_JBAKBA010000385.1:0-213 GCF_038155225.1 Psychromonas arctica
GAAGGCTTTCTTTTGTTCTTTTGATTATCAGTTTAATTGTTGCCTAAACAGTTCTTCATTTTTTTCAAGTGTTTGCATCGGTTCAAATATCGACATTAAGGCACCTCATCGTGTAATTTCTCTACTAAATCAGGTTTATTACATCGTTTAAATCTAGACAATCCTAATAGCCATCCTTTGAATGCTCCGTACTTCTGAATTAATTGTTTTGTA
>NZ_JBAKBA010000386.1:0-212 GCF_038155225.1 Psychromonas arctica
TTAAACGTTGAGGATCACTATTTGATTACATTATATGAAGTTCGGTAGTAAATTTTAACTGTTGCATAGCAAAGCTAGTATTTACATCTGTTAATCCATCTACATCATTCACTAATTGCTGATAGAAGTGATCATAAGTACGCATATCTTTAACAATCACTTTGAGCAAGTAATCATTTTCAGCTGCCTTTCTATAAATCTCTAAAACTTGT
>NZ_JBAKBA010000387.1:0-212 GCF_038155225.1 Psychromonas arctica
CTAATACTAAGTTATGTTTTAGATCATCCTCGTTCAATCGTTTTAGGCATTGCAACACTTTAACCACTTCATCACGCATTGAGTCGTCATTGATAACGGCAGGCGGTTCCATGGCGACCTTCGCAATCACTTGTAATAAATGATTTTGTATCATATCTCGCATCGCGCCGGCGTTATCATAATAACCACCACGATAACCGATGCCTAAGTCT
>NZ_JBAKBA010000388.1:0-212 GCF_038155225.1 Psychromonas arctica
CATTTTTTCTCTTCATCATTTGCTGAATGGTGCACTCTGAATGGCAACGGATACATATTAAATCTGTAATCTTAACATCGCACCCTAGAGTTAAACTTAGAGCATAAATTAACATAAGTAGCTCTTTGGTTTGTCTAATTTAGAAGAATAAGCTGGAGTAGTCAGCTAAGCTGAACAATGATTTGCAATGATTGATATTAGCTTGCTTGTGT
>NZ_JBAKBA010000389.1:0-212 GCF_038155225.1 Psychromonas arctica
GGGCTATTTTACCTTTGTATTAATTCTATAAAAGCGAGTCGTCCCGCTAACTTCATTTCCTACGATTAATATAGGTGTGCCAGAAGGGCTGTCTTTTGCACTGACATATTTAAAGGCTTCAGGCCCTAAATCTCCCGCATCGACTTGATAAGTTTTAACGCCGTCTGCATTTTTTTGTTTATTATCTTTTGGATTAACAGACATGTCACGGC
>NZ_JBAKBA010000390.1:0-212 GCF_038155225.1 Psychromonas arctica
GGCACTTTGCTGATCATAGCGATACCAACGTTTAATCACTCTTTGTTGTGTTTCATTTTGTAGTGTAGATGTTTTAATAAAAGGTAACCATTGCAAAGCAATCTCTATTGAGTCGTTAGATGAAGCTGCAATAGTGGCGATTTTAACTGCTGCGAGTTCTACATCATCCCATTGGGTATGTTGATTAAGCCATTCATTTGCTATTTGAAAGT
>NZ_JBAKBA010000391.1:0-212 GCF_038155225.1 Psychromonas arctica
GTAACCTGTATATGTGTCGATATATAAAGGAACAAAGAAGCACAGTCATCTTTCCTATCTGACTTTTTGAAGTAAAGCATGTTGTATTGCTATACTTTTTTACTCATTGATTATACAGGTTATAGGAAGTTCCATAGCTTAAGAACAATAGATAAAGGATTGTGATTTCCTTTCTATTATTCGATTTCTTTGTATAGCTAAAGAATCCTAAT
>NZ_JBAKBA010000392.1:0-212 GCF_038155225.1 Psychromonas arctica
AAATTGCTAGCCACATTGAAAGTATATACGAAGATGATATATTGAGTGACCTTAAAGAATACCTATCAGAACTTTTGTATCAATTAGATCGAGAGGAGCATTCTTTATCCGGTGCTAAGGGGGCATTTAATAGAATTCGATCTGAGTCCACAAAATGGTCAAGTATAAAGAAAAATGGAAATTCAACGTTAGAAGTACAATACGTAACAAAT
>NZ_JBAKBA010000393.1:0-212 GCF_038155225.1 Psychromonas arctica
TAAATTACTAAATTAGCACCAGGGACTCGGTTATCTTTATTATATAACCAACGATTATAAAAATAAAAAAGAGCTTTTTCCCATTTTTTATCACCCGCAAGTGCATCGACATTATCAATACAAACAAGCGTAATATTTTCCATGTTATCGAAATTATCTAAGGTCATACTGCGGTAATCTTGCAAAGGAATATAAGCAACGGTTTCACCTAT
>NZ_JBAKBA010000394.1:0-212 GCF_038155225.1 Psychromonas arctica
CACCGATGAAATCTTGTGATACTACGTCATCTTCAGTGTAACCAAGAACACAAGACATTTCATTTTAAGAAGCACGTTTCATTTCTGCACAAATTTCTTCGTATGTAGCTGCTGTTTTAAGGTTAACTGTTAAGTCAACAACTGCAACGTCAGCAGTTGGGACACGGAAAGCCATACAAGTTAGTAGACCGTTAAGTGCAGGAATTACTTTA
>NZ_JBAKBA010000395.1:0-212 GCF_038155225.1 Psychromonas arctica
ATTTCAAGATCAGACAAGATTCTACGCATTGCGCGACCATCTTGATTTAGCATGGGCAGCAATACATGTGTCGCTTCTATATATTGGTGATCTAGACCTAATGCAATAGATTGAGCATCGGACAAAGCTAATTGAAATTTACTATTTAATTTATCTAAACGCATACTAAATTCTCCCGAAATGAATACACTTATATAGATGGGGGGTTAGCA
>NZ_JBAKBA010000396.1:0-212 GCF_038155225.1 Psychromonas arctica
AAACCACTTCTGTTGATAAACTGTCTTTATTATTTAAAAACAAAGTAAAGAAATCGGTATTAGTAGGAAGTGCCGATATCTATCGTGCTGCTGCGATCAAGCAATTGGAAACATTAGCTGCTGAAGTTGCTGTTGAGTTCTTTCCAAGTGATATTAGCCAAAAGCCAATTGATATTGCGAATGCTGCGATTACACATGCGAAAAAGAAATTC
>NZ_JBAKBA010000397.1:0-212 GCF_038155225.1 Psychromonas arctica
ATTTTTACACTGTATCTTCGAACTTGATGCACGAACATAAATTAATACCTCTTCAGTAAAAACAATCAACTCACCTAGGTCTTTATCATCTATTTTTGAAATGGGCATCATCAGAAGTTATTGCCGTCGATAACCTAATAAAGCTCATGCAGCTACAATACAATCAAAGTATTTATTTTCGATAGCATCTAAAAGCATCAATGCTTCAGCGC
>NZ_JBAKBA010000398.1:0-211 GCF_038155225.1 Psychromonas arctica
CTTTTAGCGGGGCTTTTTTATGCCTGCTATTTATGTTGTGGTTAACCTAGCGAGTGTTTTAGTACGGTAATACAGAAACTACTGAAGATAAATTTAAAGCGCTGTGGGTCTGTAAGTTTTACTGAATACAACATATCAATAAATTTTTTTGATTTAGGGGCGCATGGCGAATTAGGCAAAGCCTAGTGTCATGAGCGGAGGAGCTCTGCGA
>NZ_JBAKBA010000399.1:0-211 GCF_038155225.1 Psychromonas arctica
CGCGTCACATACTTCGCGCAATGGGTTTTAATGTATCCACAGGTAACCTTATGATCATTTAATACAACGAACAGATTAACCCTTACTCCCGTTGCTTCGTCTTCAATACCAATAACTGCAGCTACAAGTACTCCGTCCAATTGGACTACTATATCTTCTATTTCATTAGGATAAACATAAAAAACAGAGACTAATATCATGTCTTTTTTAC
>NZ_JBAKBA010000400.1:0-211 GCF_038155225.1 Psychromonas arctica
TTGAATTTTTTCTCTGCATAAAATAATGGCCTGATCAAAATAGGAGCATCAATTAATGCTCCTTTGGCTATTTATAGTTATAATATGATTATGCTATTTATGTAATAGTCGTCTTTATGTTTCAGTTCTTTTTATACTTTGATAAACGGAACACTTAACTACTTTGTATTTTTGGTTCTTGTTCCCCCAACCAGACATAACCACGACCACG
>NZ_JBAKBA010000401.1:0-211 GCF_038155225.1 Psychromonas arctica
TCACTCGATGATCACCATTATGATAATGGTACTCATCTGTTTTGACAGCAATATCAGGATTTCCCTTACAAAAACGATCTGGAAAAATTTGATAGAAAACCTGTGATTGAACCCATTGAGTAGGACGATGTTGGGCATTGTATTTGAAGTGGCTTTCTACCCCAGTAACACGATTAACAGTACCAGCAGAACTTAACCAAATCTGATTTTT
>NZ_JBAKBA010000402.1:0-211 GCF_038155225.1 Psychromonas arctica
TTTGTAAAATAAGATGTCTTAATCGCCTATAGAGTAAGTAGGCTTATGTATAGATTTAATGACGTTTAGCGTTAATTTTACTCTTTATTAGTAAAACCAGTCTGCCAGTTACTCTCTTGATAAAGTCACCTCTGTTTAATAGCTAATGTACACTCATTTAATGAAGCCATACAATTACTTATTACCGTAATCCCATATAGCTATTTTATAT
>NZ_JBAKBA010000403.1:0-211 GCF_038155225.1 Psychromonas arctica
CTTATCTGAGAAATAGTTTGTGTATTAGCGGTACCCATGAAGATGTCGATTTTTTATTAGCTTTTGAAGATAAGCATGAATATACCCACATTGTTATGATTGAGGCTTAAGGAGACACATCTTTCACTAATAAGCAGATTCAAAGTAAAGCTAATAGGTGAAATGCTATTTTTGGAGATGGAGAAAAATGGGAACATGTTATTCCTCATTT
>NZ_JBAKBA010000404.1:0-211 GCF_038155225.1 Psychromonas arctica
CACAGTTTGAAGCTAAATCAGATATTAAAGCGGTATCGGCTGCTGAACTTAATTTACGTGATCAAAAAGTGTTTGAAATGGCTGGTGAGAAACTAGCAATTGGTCAATTAGAATTAACATCATTAGAAAAAGCATTTTCTAAAAAAGATGAAATGTTAGTTGAAATGAAAAAATTACATGCTTGTAATTCTCTCACGCTACACGTCTTAGC
>NZ_JBAKBA010000405.1:0-211 GCF_038155225.1 Psychromonas arctica
TTACTACCAAGAGCAACAGTCAATCCGCACAATATCTAATATAACGCGAACTAAAAGAAATGATGTAAAACTGCCTATCACTATTTTAAACACTTCTTGCTACAGAGGCATACCAGGTAAATATATTACCTCTGGTGCAGAATTATCTGAATTTATTAAACAGAGTTGTGATCAAGATAGTTTTCTTAGAAAATCAAACTTTAAAGTGATA
>NZ_JBAKBA010000406.1:0-211 GCF_038155225.1 Psychromonas arctica
AAAGCACAAATCATTCAACTGATCAGTGATTACTTTAATAGTGATTAATTAAGCGCAGAGGATGCAGTAAAACAGTTAGTCGTGATGGTTAAAGCGTTAACTTCAAAATAAAAATACTTTGATAAGAATATACCTAAATAAGAAAGTACCTAGATAAGAAAGTTCCTAGATAAGAAAATAACTAAGATATATTGATTGTGTATTTTTATTA
>NZ_JBAKBA010000407.1:0-211 GCF_038155225.1 Psychromonas arctica
GATCAAACGGTGTAATACGTAAACCATTTTTCTTTTCACTTTTAATGTTCAGCTTTTTCAGACCATCTTCCACAATCACACCACCACCATGTACTAATAACAATGGACGTGGTTGTATTGCTAAATATTCAGTTAATGCTGAAAACAAATTAGTCCGTGCTTGATTATTCTCTAAAACCGCTGTTAATTAAATTAGGGGGAGCGGTTTTAG
>NZ_JBAKBA010000408.1:0-211 GCF_038155225.1 Psychromonas arctica
AATGCTTTGAGTTTAATCATTGGTCACACGACAGCAGTCAGAATCATTGCCGTTGATTCTATGTACATAAATAGTATTTCACTTATCATCTTGTTAGGACTCCACCAAGGCTCTGCCATTTATTATGAAAGTGCATTTTTGATTGCGCTTCTTGGTTTTGTATGTACTTCCGCTTTTTGTAAGTTCTTATTACGTGGCGATATTATTTAAT
>NZ_JBAKBA010000409.1:0-211 GCF_038155225.1 Psychromonas arctica
AGTGTAAATAATGAAATTAACGAGATAGAGTGTCTCTTCCTAAATCATCAGTCGCAAGTACATTGTTTATATTACCACCTTCGGCCCAATAGGGAGGCAGAAGCTTACTTTCAGGATCTTGTGCTAAAGGGGAGTGAGGCATAAACCAAGGAGAGAATATAGAAGTCATTATTAATATAATCATCAGCCACATTGCAACGACAGCAATACT
>NZ_JBAKBA010000410.1:0-211 GCF_038155225.1 Psychromonas arctica
TATTTTAACCAGGTCGTTTATCAAGACGAGCAGAAACTAACATTTTTGCAATAAAAATAATAAATAATATAAATGCACTACACCAAAAAAGAGCACTTAAGGCATAAGCCATTAAGGGTAAAACAGGTAAGAAATACGCTAAAAAACCACGTCCTAAAGCAGAGAGAGCTGTAGCAATAAAAGCTATATTCATCCATTTAGATGGGTTTAA
>NZ_JBAKBA010000411.1:0-211 GCF_038155225.1 Psychromonas arctica
TAGATATTTGTATTTTTAGATATTTGTAGGTTTTGATATATGTAGGTTTTGATATTTGTTGGTTTAGATTTTTGTAGGTTTTCAGCTTTAGAGGTTTAGAGGTTTGGAGATTTAGAGATTTATAGATTTAGAGATTTATAGGTTTAGAAGATTTAGGACTTTAGACAGTGGAGGCTTTATAGGTTTTAAACAACGCTAATACTAATTCCAG
>NZ_JBAKBA010000412.1:0-211 GCF_038155225.1 Psychromonas arctica
GGTATTAAAGTGATTCGTTCTGCTATTGAAATTGCTAAACAAAATCAGGCTGCAGGACGGCGTAACTTATTATTTGTTGACGAAGTCCATCGTTTTAATAAAAGCCATCAAGATGCTTTTCTGGCTTATTTTGAAGATGGCACTTTTTTTTTTATTGGTGCGACGAGTGAAAATCCTTCTTTTGAATTAAACAATGCTTTGCTATCACGAG
>NZ_JBAKBA010000413.1:0-211 GCF_038155225.1 Psychromonas arctica
CAAACACACCTGCAGCGGTTACTTCAGTACCTGCACCATATACACCTAATACTAACGGGATAGGTTGGTAATATTGGCTATAAAAAGCTAATGCATTTTCGCCATCTTTTACTTTATTTAACGGATCATTCTGATCAACCGCCATAATACTACATTTACACTTTCCGTCTTCAATACTACCAATGTAACGTAATACTTTACCTTCTTCATT
>NZ_JBAKBA010000414.1:0-211 GCF_038155225.1 Psychromonas arctica
GTAATGACGTTTAGGTACAGGCCATGTGATTGATACGATCAAGCTCTACCATAACTGAGCTTTAAGACTTTTTGCTTTTAGGGAAAACAATTTGTCCTGCAAACTCCATATAAACAGGTTCACCATTATCATCATCAATTTTGTTATAAACAACATTTAATGCTGTTTCTGTAATTAGTTGGTACTGTTGTGGATCATCACAGGATTGAAA
>NZ_JBAKBA010000415.1:0-210 GCF_038155225.1 Psychromonas arctica
TTCCGGGTCCCCATCGTCTAGAGGCCTAGGACACCGCCCTTTCACGGCGGTAACAGGGGTTCAAATCCCCTTGGGGATACCAACTACTACTTTAATGAAAGATACTTAATAACTGTTCTTGCTTAGAATGATTATTAAGTGTTTTTAACACTGCTCTTTAACAATTAGGAAAGCTGATAAATGTTCTTATTTATCGCACAATAACAATGA
>NZ_JBAKBA010000416.1:0-210 GCF_038155225.1 Psychromonas arctica
TACTGGTAAAGTCTCGCATTTTTGTTGATGCAAGAGAAACTGCAATTCAAGATATAGGTGAGCTATCTATTCCCATTAAAGAAGGTGTTATAACAGAGTGTGCTGTCATTGCTGATTTCTACCAACTATGTAATGGTGTTAAGGCTCGTCAAACTGATAAAGAGATAACACTATTTAAAAATGGGGGTGGCGATCATCTTGAGTTGATGA
>NZ_JBAKBA010000417.1:0-210 GCF_038155225.1 Psychromonas arctica
AAAAAGTAATATTCAACTATCTGAACAACTAACAACACAATGTACGAATGAAGTACTAGCTCCTAAAGCGTCAGATGAATTACGTGCATATACATTATCGCTAGAAAGTGACGTAGCACCCGATAATACAATCGGCCAATTATTCTCTCAGAAATACCAGCTACACTGTCAATATGCCAAAAAGACGAAACCAAGTGTAAGTAGCTCATT
>NZ_JBAKBA010000418.1:0-210 GCF_038155225.1 Psychromonas arctica
GAGTTATAAATGAATTTTTTAAAATCATAATTAGCGATTGCATTACTTGCTACAGGTTTGAGATTTTCAGCCGCTGCAGCTGATATCACCATTGCATACAGTTCAGATCCAGTAACACTTGATCCACATGAGCAGCTTTCAGATGGTGTGTTGCAAATGTCACACATGTTATTTGATCCGCTACTCCGTTTAACTCAAGAGCTTAAATTT
>NZ_JBAKBA010000419.1:0-210 GCF_038155225.1 Psychromonas arctica
AATCAGCGACGCTATAATCTAATTTCCCTGCAACATAAGTTGAATGAATATTTCGATCATCACCTAACATCATTAAGGCAAATAAATTATCTTGTAAACTGTTTGAATTTTCAAGGCGTAATGTTTGTAATTCCTTTGCAGCCCAATATAATACAATAAAGTCTGCTTCTTTTCCTTTTTCAAAGTTACCCCCTTTATGGTCTAAGCTAA
>NZ_JBAKBA010000420.1:0-210 GCF_038155225.1 Psychromonas arctica
TCGAGTGTATGGGGTATCTGAAAACCCTAAAAGTCGCTTTGATTCGAAATTGAAAAATACAGTGATTGAGTTCCAAAATAATAATAATATAGTTGCGGATGGCATTGTTGGTCGACAAACATTAATGCCTTTAGTACAACAGTAAGATACAACAATACCTTCAATATTGTAGAGCCATTATGTCCACCATACTAAAAGCATTAGAAAAAA
>NZ_JBAKBA010000421.1:0-210 GCF_038155225.1 Psychromonas arctica
TAATTGTAAAATAGTTTCAATACGAATATTGCCATCTATATGTCGATGTATATCAGTTAGAGGTAGATTTTTAGTGATCATTTTTTATTCGTTTGTATTTATTCCCTAATGGAACTCAACCCACCTTAAAATGCAATTTCCGAGGTAACAAAATAAGGTAGCTTGAATTCAACTAGTATAAAGAGTGTGGTAATATTTTGTTACTGGCAA
>NZ_JBAKBA010000422.1:0-210 GCF_038155225.1 Psychromonas arctica
TAGAGCAAAGACCTTATTGGGTTTACTTGTTGTCGCTATGCAAAATACATGATAGCAACGAGCACATTTTGCAACGTAGCCTGGTTGTATAATAGGTTGTTGAGAAACCATATCGCAATGGCTACAAATTATCGTTTTCATACTTACTTATCAGTAATTTGACAATGATATAAGATAGCAAACTAATTATAATATGACAAAAGTTGCATT
>NZ_JBAKBA010000423.1:0-210 GCF_038155225.1 Psychromonas arctica
CGTATCGGCATCTTCTTGTAATTGAATTGTTGCACTTACTTTGCCTTCTAGAATAATACTTACGGATGCTTGATCTTCAAGTACAATTCTTAATTCGCCAGAATCACCAACAGTGGTATCTAGTATATTTGCGCCTAGATTTACTCCCGTTACATCAACGACTTCTTCTTCTACTACGACATCTTCAGTAGCTTCGCCACCAAACTTCAA
>NZ_JBAKBA010000424.1:0-210 GCF_038155225.1 Psychromonas arctica
ATTTCCCACACGGTAATGATGATATTGAAATGGCTGTCGCAGAGACTAAAGCCGGTGTTGCTTATGGTGCAGACGAAGTTGATTTAGTGTTCGCATACCGTGCACTGATTGCTGGTATTGCAGTTGTTGGTGAAGAAATGGTTAAAGCTTGCCGTGTAGTCTGTTGTAAAGCAGTAACATTAAAAGTGTTCATTGAAACGGGTGAATTGA
>NZ_JBAKBA010000425.1:0-210 GCF_038155225.1 Psychromonas arctica
TTCTAATTGAAGAGACCCTCTAGGGACATCTGGATGGGCAGCTAATAATGTGGATAATCTGTCGACAAAAGCCGCTTGCTGTAACTGTAGCGCATCGATATTATCACTAACAATAATATTGAGACCTTGTTTTTGCCAATGAGATATTTGAGTAAGGGCAGTATCAATCTCCCACTCTCCTACATTGATTGTCAATTCATGGCGTTCTAT
>NZ_JBAKBA010000426.1:0-210 GCF_038155225.1 Psychromonas arctica
AAAACCACGACGACGCGTACCTGCGATAGGGTAAATTTCAACATCTAGTGTGTCTTGTGTAAATTTAATCGCGCTCTCTGGCGAGGCTCCAAATAAATTGAAATCACTGTCCTTTAAATAAAACAGGTAAGGACTTGGATTGGTTTCTGTTAGTTTTTGGTAGGCTGAAATTGGATCTGGAGAAGGTAAAGAGAAACTACGAGAAGGCAC
>NZ_JBAKBA010000427.1:0-210 GCF_038155225.1 Psychromonas arctica
GGAAAAATTAATTACTTCTTTTATGTGTGAGATTCTAGATAGGAAATTGTATATGATAGGTATTTTTTATTAAATATTCTGTACAGGGGCTTTTTAATATTCTACTTTGAATATAGGTCTACTTTGAGTTTAGTTTTACTTTTATATACTGTAATATATTGTGAAATTAGTGTTGTAATGTAGACTACCTTTTATAGAGCGTTATAGTTC
>NZ_JBAKBA010000428.1:0-210 GCF_038155225.1 Psychromonas arctica
TTCTAAAACCTGTCGCCCTAATAACGGTGCTTATTTCACTTGTGTTGATATCAAGCGCTGATGGCGTGTCAGGCAGGTAGTGTGAATGAATATTATCGTCTGCAGGCGCTTGAATGTTGTTGTGTTGAATGTATTCTTCAATTTTGTCGGTAATACGTTTTTCTGAGTTGTATGCGTCCGTTAAATGTTTTGATAAGTCGTCTAAAAAGT
>NZ_JBAKBA010000429.1:0-210 GCF_038155225.1 Psychromonas arctica
TTAATTAATCGTTACGGTTTTGTACGTGATTCACATAACTCTTATATTTAAAAAATTATAGGTCGTTTTGCTAACGCATATCTTCACGATGAGATTGATCGTGTTGTCCGTCAACCAATTCGTAAGCTTGGTGAGATCGATCGTTTAGTTAATCCTCTATTAGTTACTATTGAGTAAGCTACTGCGAATAAATGGCGATTACATGCTCAC
>NZ_JBAKBA010000430.1:0-210 GCF_038155225.1 Psychromonas arctica
CAATAAATACTTTATAGCGATTTCCAGGGATTATCGATAAATTACATAAAAAAAAAGGAATTAAAGCGGCAATAAAACAGATACATATTGAAGTGAGCTTAAATTGTTCGTTTATACCAATTAGCATAGCCAGTGATAAAAATGAGATGATACTCAAACAACCCTGTAAGCCATCAACGGCGTCAACCATATTAAAAGCAGTGATCACCC
>NZ_JBAKBA010000431.1:0-209 GCF_038155225.1 Psychromonas arctica
ACCCGCGACCCCCGGCGTGACAGGCCGGTATTCTAACCAACTGAACTACCACTCCTCCGAGTGTATAACAGTTTTATCGCTTTTCGGTTTATAACCGTTGGTGTGACAGACCACTTAACCACTTTATTTTAGATCGTCGTGGTAACGATTTAACACACTGTTGGCGGAGTGGACGGGACTCGAACCCGCGACCCCCGGCGTGACAGGCC
>NZ_JBAKBA010000432.1:0-209 GCF_038155225.1 Psychromonas arctica
TATTAATGGATCAAAACTCCGTAATGGAGATTCCTTCCGCACCAACCGGTGGGTTTCTGTTCCTATTGCGCTTAATACGCCTGCAATTTCAACGGCGATATAACCCGCACCATCAATCGCGACACGCTTAGGTTGTTCAACAATGTCGAAGAAACCATTAGAATCAATACCTAGCTCTGCGCCAGGTACGTTAGGGATAGTAGGGCGGC
>NZ_JBAKBA010000433.1:0-209 GCF_038155225.1 Psychromonas arctica
CAGCTTCTACGAACTTCTAAGCTGTTGTAGTAACTACAACCACCCATAAATTTTTTACTGATCCATGCATATATTATTTTTTTTATTTTCATTAAGAGAGCTCATTTTTTATATTCGATTTTAATAACCGAGCTGATTGTATTTTTTGAAAGAAGATAGTCTTTAGCGGTTGTGAAGGCGGAATATCTTTTGTTACTAACGATAATTGT
>NZ_JBAKBA010000434.1:0-209 GCF_038155225.1 Psychromonas arctica
GTATCTTTATTACGCAATTGTTAATCCAATCATTTATGGGATTTGAAGGTGTAGAGCTAGAATTAATGGCGTCGATTATTTCTATTTCAAAATTATTATTATTGCCTATGATTCTTGGTGAGTTAGCACGTCCGTTATTATTGAAATTTGCTCAAAAACATAAATCAGTATTTAGTAAAGTTGATAAATTCGTCATCTTGTTAATTGTT
>NZ_JBAKBA010000435.1:0-209 GCF_038155225.1 Psychromonas arctica
CGAAAAAAACGATGCAGCACATCAATAACAAAATCCATTGGTGAATAATAATAATTATGTAATAAAACGTTATACATAGATGGCGGCACTAATTTTGTATCTAGGGATTCGATTGTTTCCGATTCATTTCCCGTTTTTGGAGAATTTTCATCACTCATTTTTTAGTTTAGTCTTCATTAATAAAGTTACTGAAATTGTTCGCTTAATGT
>NZ_JBAKBA010000436.1:0-209 GCF_038155225.1 Psychromonas arctica
CGTAAATTATGCAATTCAAATAGTCGTTTTAACTCTTTTTCTAGTAATGACGGATCATCACAAAAGCTCACCTGCCAATCACCTTGTCGACTTTAATAATTTAGTGTTTGTTTTATGTTGGTGCGTAAGCTTTTAGATAGCGAAGGTAATACTTGTGCTGATACGTTTTTGAGTTCAGTATTCGCAAATTCTACAACGCGAGATTTCAT
>NZ_JBAKBA010000437.1:0-209 GCF_038155225.1 Psychromonas arctica
TACCTTACTTGTAGAATTCTTCCCTTGAAGTTTGTTGTTCTACAACTTTAGCTGAATCACCTTTAGTTAACGCTAGTTGTTTGCTTGTTTTAGGGTTACTTGTTAATGCTAGGATAGGCATTGATGGGAAGTTCTTACGAAGTGAGCGAGCTGATTTACCAGCACGTGTTGCAACGATAAGTAGCTTAGCACCTAATTGCTCTGCATTT
>NZ_JBAKBA010000438.1:0-209 GCF_038155225.1 Psychromonas arctica
CTTTAAAGGAGAAGCAGGTCGTTACCATTTATATGTTTCGTTAGCATGTCCATGGGCGCATCGCACTTTTATCTTTAGAGAGCTAAAAGGTTTGCTATCAATGATTGATATCTCTGTCGTGAATTCTCTAATGGCTGAGCAGGCTTGGACCTTCAAGCCGGGACCGGGTGTTATTAAAGATTCTGTTATTCATGTTTCATTGGTTCATG
>NZ_JBAKBA010000439.1:0-209 GCF_038155225.1 Psychromonas arctica
TTCTTTTAATCGATAGGTTTTTCAATCTATAAATTGTAATTCCATACCCCATTTTTGGACCTGAGATAAAGTAGGGCTCGATGCATAATGTACCTCGCCTCTAATAATACCTGTTGCTAGAAACTTAAAATGATTACATGCTGCCGCTAAAGCGCGAATGTGATTTGAAAATGCCCCCCCAAAGCTAACTAGGTGGTTTTTATTATTAG
>NZ_JBAKBA010000440.1:0-209 GCF_038155225.1 Psychromonas arctica
TTGTCTGTTGTAGAGAGGGGTCCAGTTCATCAAGAAAGTAACACCCAACCGCGTAACTTTCAACAGTGGAGAGACAATTATAAGCAAACTATTGAAAATCTTGCTAAAAGTGGGTAGTTTTTACAAAATGAAAACATAGCTTCAGCACCTAATGATCCTGCTGAGCTTTTTAATGCATGAGCATGATCACCGAGTTGCTCTAATTCACA
>NZ_JBAKBA010000441.1:0-209 GCF_038155225.1 Psychromonas arctica
ATAGAATTGACTCTTGGTAAACGTGTATATGGCACAGGTATGTCTGATTTCATCGATACTCTAGAGCTACCTCAAGCTGTGAAAAATGAACTTAACGCTATGACACCCGCTTCTTACATTCGTCAAGCGATTGAGTTAGTAGACAAAATGGCATAATCGCGTAAAGAGAGATGAGAGTGCTTAATGAAAGTTAGTACCTAATCACTAAT
>NZ_JBAKBA010000442.1:0-209 GCF_038155225.1 Psychromonas arctica
TGATTCATAATAATATTAATAATTAATAAGGATATTAATATGCGGAAGATTATCTCGTCTTCTATTGTATTGGCATGTGCTTCTTTCACTATGCCAGCTGTCGCTAGTGAATGTGGCAAAGTCACCATCGCTGACATGAGTTGGAGCTGTGCAACTTTAATCGCTAATGTAGACCGTTTTATCCTTGAGCTTGGTTTCGACTGTGACGC
>NZ_JBAKBA010000443.1:0-209 GCF_038155225.1 Psychromonas arctica
TTTTTAAAAAACTCACTCCTCACTATCGCACTTTGTAGTCCGTTTATAACACCGGCAGTATTAGCCAATGATCTTGTCGAAACAGCATACCCTTTACTGTATTCAGTGGCATGGAAACAAACAGCGGCAGAATACCAAGCGCTTTATTATCAAGGCTTTAATATCGCTCGTATGCACTTAGAACTCGCATTAGCTAAGCAGAAAAAAGG
>NZ_JBAKBA010000444.1:0-209 GCF_038155225.1 Psychromonas arctica
GTGCTTCAAATGGGTTTCCATAAAGATTGATACCTAGATTAGTACCTTTTCCATCCCTATCGCCCTTCCAAATGAAAATTAACTTTATCGTACATATCCAAATGGGTTATTTAGTGATTAAATTTCCATCAATAGATATCTCTTTTTATAAAGGCATATACTGAATACACTCAGGGATTTCTGAGAGTTGATTCGAGTTATACCTTAAT
>NZ_JBAKBA010000445.1:0-209 GCF_038155225.1 Psychromonas arctica
CCAATCATTGATTCTTTGGCTAAAATGAAACTCACACACTAGAAACACTTCGATAATAATGGGGGGGCTATAGTCTACCAGAGTTCCACAATTAATATAACATTGCATAATGCACTGCTAATTAGCACAATTACAGTTATAGCTGATCAATATAAAGGTAAAAAAATGACAGAGCATGACCAGACTGCGACAGATAATGGAACAGAATA
>NZ_JBAKBA010000446.1:0-209 GCF_038155225.1 Psychromonas arctica
GCTAGAAGTGACTGGTAAATCCTGGACAACTGAACAATTAGACAATGAAATGACAAAGTGGCTGCATGATGGGCGGAATATTAGCCTATTGATCGGAGGCCCTGAAGGTCTAGCACCAGAATGTATTCAACAGTCTGAACAACGATGGACACTATCTGCATGAACGTTACCGCACCCTCTGGTTCGAATCATCGTTGAAGATAGCTTAT
>NZ_JBAKBA010000447.1:0-209 GCF_038155225.1 Psychromonas arctica
CAATATTAAACTTATTGTTCACGTCAGATAAATAAACATTATGCATAACATACGCACTTATTTCTGTTCTGTGATCATTAAATTATTTCAATGAAACATGTCCATCATGGTCGTCATCAATCCCATTAAAAGCAGACATATGTAATGATAAAACAACATAAACATTATCATCAACAAAGTTTAACGTCCCCATTTCAGGAACCATTAAA
>NZ_JBAKBA010000448.1:0-208 GCF_038155225.1 Psychromonas arctica
CGTGATTTTACGGTTAATGCATTGTATTTCGACATTGCAGACTTCTCACTGTTTGACTTCTGTGGTGGTATGGATGACTTGGCGCAACGTCGTTTAACCTTAATTGGAGAGCCTGAAGTACGTTACCGTGAAGATCCTGTTCGTATGCTACGTGCAATCAGCTTTGCTGCTAAATTAGATTTATCAATCAGTGATGAATGTGCAGAAC
>NZ_JBAKBA010000449.1:0-208 GCF_038155225.1 Psychromonas arctica
GATAATTTTGCTTCTTTAACAACGTCATCAACTGTTGGTAGTATTTTCTGTGTAAGTTCTCTAGGAGCAAACATAAAACGTTGATAAGTAGTTGCATCTATTGTTAATAATGCAACCGAACAAGCTTCTGTTGAAGAATCAATGCACAGAATATATAATGAAGATGACATAAATCGCCTATTTAATGAAAGTGATAATTTTATTAATG
>NZ_JBAKBA010000450.1:0-208 GCF_038155225.1 Psychromonas arctica
TACCGATTGATGGACTACTCCCAGATACATTTACTCAACCATTTCTAGAAAAATTAAAACAGATTTAGGAATCAAAATGTTTGATATTAAACTATTGGATATCATTGCCTGACCAATATGCAAAGGTAAATTAGCTTATAATAAAGCTGATAATGATCTGATCTGTAAATTTGACCATTTAGCTTACCCTGTGAGAGATGGTATTCCT
>NZ_JBAKBA010000451.1:0-208 GCF_038155225.1 Psychromonas arctica
AACGGTAATACGAGACATCCCATTACGCGTAACAGAATCTACTTCATCAATACCACTGATCCCGCTTACTTGATCTTCAATAACAGAAGTCACTTGGCTTTCCATAAAGGTGGCGCTTGCGCCTTCATAGCGGGTAGTGATTGACACAACCGGGCTTTCAACAACTGGCATTTCTAGCACCGCGAGCATTTCAAACGCAACAATCCCG
>NZ_JBAKBA010000452.1:0-208 GCF_038155225.1 Psychromonas arctica
TGTTTTAATGGATATTCGTCACCCATTTAAAGATCTGGATCAACAGCTTATTTTCTGGGCTATCGATGCGATTATTCCTGTTTTAGCGTTATTAACAAAAGCGGATAAATTAATGCAAGGTGCACGTAAAGCGACTTTGTTGCAAATGCGTGAATAAGCGGAAAACTTTGAAGGTGATATTCAAGTTGAATTGTTCTCATCTTTAAAA
>NZ_JBAKBA010000453.1:0-208 GCF_038155225.1 Psychromonas arctica
GTCCGCTAGTGGCAATCACATCATTTTCATCTAAGCCAGATAACACATGAAGACTATCGTCCTTTGTTTTACCTAATGTGACGATTCTTTGTTTCGCTTCTAAAATCGTTTTACCCTCATCAGTTTGTTGTTCAGTTAATACATAAACTGTTTCTCCGTATAGTGTGTAGTTAACGGCAGTAACAGGAACGATGATTTGTTTTTTATC
>NZ_JBAKBA010000454.1:0-208 GCF_038155225.1 Psychromonas arctica
TAACAATTAAAGGTTTATAAGTCAGTTGCTGCCTTGTTTCTTTAGCAAACCCTTCTAACTTATCGCCTTTCTTAGATAGTTTAGTCAGTGGTATATGAACCCCAATATAACGCTCACGAGGGAAGTAAACCTTAGCAAAACCATGATAAAAACTATGCGCAATAAAAGAATCGATCAGTTCTCCATTACAAAAAAACTCAAACTCTAC
>NZ_JBAKBA010000455.1:0-208 GCF_038155225.1 Psychromonas arctica
TCCTAACCACCAGCAACTTCCCATTAACCGTCCAAAAGTAGTTGTATTTAATTACAATCAGGCTGGCGTAGGTAATGTGGGTAATACTCAATCTGATATTAACTACCAACCAACCTATGAAGGAGTTACTCAACATGTAAAAGCACGTCATAGCGAAACACCTCTAACATGGTCAGTGCAACAAAAAGCAATTCATAAAGAGCTACAT
>NZ_JBAKBA010000456.1:0-208 GCF_038155225.1 Psychromonas arctica
ATCGGGCTATGTAATACAAAACCTCTGACCATATCCAATGGTCCACCTAAAAATACAGGTTCTGTGATCGGAGGAGTTGGTTCATGGCTGATACTCTCAGCACTTTTTAATAATTCATGAACGGTGAGTTTAACGGGGTAATTAATAATAAAACCCATTGCACCTTGTTCAACATGCTCACATAAATAGACCACTGAATTTTTAAAGT
>NZ_JBAKBA010000457.1:0-208 GCF_038155225.1 Psychromonas arctica
TATTGATTGAAGTAAATGGGCAAGCGGAAGCCGTTTCAACTGCGCTTGGGACTGATTGGTTAACCTTCAGTAAAGTCTGCTATCACTTAGGATATCGCCATACGACATTGCAAGTCGGTGAGTTATGGGTGCGTTTTAAACCTGATCACGTGTTAGAAGAACTAGCTGAAAAATATGGCTTAACAATCGATAAAGCACCTGCCGTTTT
>NZ_JBAKBA010000458.1:0-208 GCF_038155225.1 Psychromonas arctica
ACATAACTACTGGATGTCCCTGACGTTGCATAAACAGCCAATTCTTCATCGCGTAAAAACACATCAATAGGTGTTCTAACAGGACTTTCATTGCCAGTACCTAACTCACCGCTATAATTGCGACCGAAAACAAACAATCTCCCTTCGCTAGTCACTATCGCACCATCAACTTGATCAGTAGAAACACTATTGAACGTTAAAGTGTCAT
>NZ_JBAKBA010000459.1:0-208 GCF_038155225.1 Psychromonas arctica
ATAATTTTTCAAACTCTTGAATACTAATATTTATTCTAAAATGCTAGGATTTCATAATACCTGTTTAGCAATTGTCAAATGCGTATAACGCCCTAAGGATGCGTAGTGTTCTTGTTGACAATACTCTTTCTCCATCGCTAACAGTTGTTCAAAATGATCTGCGGTAAAATCAATTGATTTCATATAGCTACATAGCTATGTAATGCAT
>NZ_JBAKBA010000460.1:0-208 GCF_038155225.1 Psychromonas arctica
AGGGGCAATTGAAATATTATCTGGCACATCTCGCGGTTTTCGCGTTATTAGTGAGCATAAAGATAATGAAGCAGTCAACGAAGTGTTTCCTTTAATCGGTAAAGTTGCTGCTGGAGAGCCGATTCTAGCTCAAGAGCACGGTGAAACTCATTACAATGTTGATCCTACTTTAGTTCATCCTGCGGCAGATTTTTAATAGCGTGTTCAG
>NZ_JBAKBA010000461.1:0-208 GCF_038155225.1 Psychromonas arctica
AATTGTTTAACTTCATTGGTTATCGTTTCGCTATCATTTCAAACCTTACATGCATCAACTGCTATTTATTGTTCTGTTATTAATTTAAAATTATAATAACTTGGGCCCGTTAAGCTAGGCTTACCTTATGCAGCAGGTTCTAATAAATTATGTCCACCGATCTTGTCTCCAAGTAGACTACCACCCATAAAACAAATATCAGCAGCAC
>NZ_JBAKBA010000462.1:0-208 GCF_038155225.1 Psychromonas arctica
AGAAGTAGTATTAATGTTTAACATGTACCCCTCCACTGAGCCTAAAGGACTATCCAAACGAGCAATGCCGTAATTACCTAATTCAGTACGTTGTTGTTTTGGTTAAATGCCATTACCGCTGCAATCACATTTCCCAAAAAATGCCTTTCCCTCAAGCGCAAATCGTGAAGTTCCCAATGCACTTTCTTCTGCGGCTTGTGCTAATGCT
>NZ_JBAKBA010000463.1:0-208 GCF_038155225.1 Psychromonas arctica
TTATGAACATCATAAAGTAAGTATTTGATACTTATTTGACTTATTTAATTTGTCGTTTCACCTCTTAGTTTATTGCTTTGATAACAAATCATTCAATCCTAACCTTACATGGAGTTTAAAATGCTGAATTCCTTTAATAAAAGTACCTTAATAGCCGCTGTAGTCATGTTGACAAGTGCTAACGCTTTAGCAGACGATAAAGTTTTCC
>NZ_JBAKBA010000464.1:0-208 GCF_038155225.1 Psychromonas arctica
TTTCGAAGAACTTCTGCTTCATTATTCGTCAAACTTCGGTTCACTGTTTTATTTTTTATACTTGTTAGCTTGATATTGAAACCACATGAATTAGCAAAAGAAATAAATATTTCATTTTTCACAAAGTCATAGTTATTTACTATTAATGATTCTTTTAAATCACTTTAATAGTTTTTTTATTACTTTGTTTGCATTGAGTATGAAAAAC
>NZ_JBAKBA010000465.1:0-208 GCF_038155225.1 Psychromonas arctica
TTTATTTAATGTTAAAGCGCTGCTTAATTGAATTAATATAGAATTGGGTGAACATCTCGGTTGATAAAGATAAATAAACCCAGACAACAAGCCAATTCCCATCATACTAAACCATAGTTTTTTTCTTCTTTTATTACTCAAAGAAATCCAAACAATGAGCAGTAAAGAGATAGAGCCTAAGAATAAATAATGGGATAGTTTATGAATA
>NZ_JBAKBA010000466.1:0-208 GCF_038155225.1 Psychromonas arctica
TGATATTGAAATGGAAGGGGTATTAAGTGGTGGCGAGGGAGGTAAAGAAATTTATCATGCTCGAGATAAAGGGAATAAAAGCACTCATTCTGAAGGTCATCACGCGTTATATTGTGAGCGAGTGGTTAATACCTATGAGGTCTTAGAAGTGCAGGATGCAGCTAAAGAGCCTAGCTGGAAAGATAATGAAGACTTAACTGAGTTCGGG
>NZ_JBAKBA010000467.1:0-208 GCF_038155225.1 Psychromonas arctica
TTATTACCATTTTTAAAAGAAAGTGCTTTCACTTCTCCATCACGAGCTGCAACATAATGGGCTTTTTCATCTACGGCAGGTTTAAGTTGTGAATAGTATTTATCCACGCCACTACCAATGCTAGTTGACCAAGCAATGACTGGTTTGTACGTTTCTTGAAATTCAGGTAGCTCAGCCATTTTAACAACATCTTCTTCACTGCTGAAAT
>NZ_JBAKBA010000468.1:0-207 GCF_038155225.1 Psychromonas arctica
TGGAAGAAAGAAAATGAATACAAACCAGTGTTTATGTAAAAGTGGTCAAACAAACCAACAATGTTGTCAGCCTATACATCAATAACAACAAAAACCAGACACTTGCGAACAATTAATGCGTTCTCGATTCAGTGCTTTATGTCTGCAATTAGGTGAATACTTATTTTCTACTTATCAACCCAACATTCGTGACAATTAAACTATTGA
>NZ_JBAKBA010000469.1:0-207 GCF_038155225.1 Psychromonas arctica
CAATGAAAAAATAAATGATTTTAACGAATAAAATAGATCAATTAATTACTGTGATTGCTATAAGCTTTAATAAGTTTAAAAGAAAAATGCTGCTTTATTAAAGCGGAATTTTTAGTTATTAAGAGCACATTATTATATTGTTATTTTGGATTCACTGTTATAGCGATGACCGTTCAAAGTGCCTTGTTATCGTTAGTTTGGGCTCCA
>NZ_JBAKBA010000470.1:0-207 GCF_038155225.1 Psychromonas arctica
TTTCATCCTGTGATCGCAGGTATTTTATTAGCGGCAATTCTTGCCGCAATAATGAGTACGGCTGATTCGCAGTTGCTTGTATCTTCTTCAGCGTTAGCAGAGGATTTTTACAAACAACATATTAATCCTGAAGCTAGTTCTGAAAAAGTCGTATTAGTGGTGCGTTTAGGGGTAGTTGGTTTATCACTGATTGCATTAGCACTTGCG
>NZ_JBAKBA010000471.1:0-207 GCF_038155225.1 Psychromonas arctica
ATAGGCTTAAGGTATTTTTATTCAAAATGAAAATTATTATAAATTAGCCTCATACGGTGATGATAGGCTGCTTAGCAGGTTTAAGTGCCTCTTCAACAATTGCCACACCTTCCACTACACGTTTAGGTGAGATTCTGTAATTTTTAAGCACACACTCAATTGGACGATTAAAGAATTTAAAGCTCTTGCCTGCGCGCATTCCTAAAC
>NZ_JBAKBA010000472.1:0-207 GCF_038155225.1 Psychromonas arctica
AAACCCATAAATTTTTGTGAAAAATAAACAACTTTTAGTATTGAAACGAAATAATAACCAACATAAAGTGAGCGTTATTCGAACAGTTGACGAGGATAAAATCTGCAACAAGTGAATCACGTAATATATAAAATAAAGAATTGAGAAAAGAGTTAGATAAAGGACTTAATACAGTGTGGTGAGACTTATTAATGGTTTTATCAATGT
>NZ_JBAKBA010000473.1:0-207 GCF_038155225.1 Psychromonas arctica
AACGCGACGAGCGTTATCACGAGAAAGTTTATTCAAGTGACGTTTAACAGCTGCTGCTTTAGCACGTATGCGAACTGTAGTAGGTTTTTCGAAGAATTCACGTTTACGTGATTCTGCTAAGATACCTGCTTTTTCACAAGAACGTTAAAAACGACGTAGTGCTAGGTCAAATGGTTCGATTTCACGAAGTTTAATTACTGGCATATG
>NZ_JBAKBA010000474.1:0-207 GCF_038155225.1 Psychromonas arctica
AAAAAGTGTAGTGATAAAAAGGCTTGTTTACTACTGTAAGCAAGCCTTTTATTTTTTTGGGGTAGATAGTGTAATGATTAAATTTATTAGTTAGTGACTCTGTTCGTCATTTACTAAACTTTTACGCTCTATAATACCATTACTTCTCTTATACACTTTCAATGGTTATTAAGCGAATTCAGTCCAGATTGGCGCATGATCTGAAGG
>NZ_JBAKBA010000475.1:0-207 GCF_038155225.1 Psychromonas arctica
CTCGATTGAGGCTGCAATTTTTTCTGCAGTAAGAAGTGGAATTACTCCAATAACATTAATTTCAATATTTTCTGTTTGCTTAGTATAAATTAGTGTTACACCGCGTTGAATAATATTCTGCTGTTCTGCTAATACTGTTTGTTTCGTTGATACATACACAGATACACGAACAATACCATCATTCAGCATAATATATGAAACAGGGTC
>NZ_JBAKBA010000476.1:0-207 GCF_038155225.1 Psychromonas arctica
ACTAGAGTCCAACCAAAAAGTGACTTCGAACATTAAAGCATTATCACAAATATCTTCAAAAGTAACGACAGGAGCAGGACTTTCTACTATTCTTTTATGATCTGTTGTTGCTTGCATAATAAGCTCTGCTACTTTTTTAACGTGTGAGACATAAGCAACACCGACAGTGACTGAGGTCCTGACCATACTGTCAATTTATGTCCTGTT
>NZ_JBAKBA010000477.1:0-207 GCF_038155225.1 Psychromonas arctica
TCTTTTTTATCTGATTTTGGCGTTATTTATCAAGCGCTTATCCCATTAAGTACGCATGTTGATAATACTTATTATGCTATAAAGTGTTTAACTGATAAAAATCAGATTTGGTTAAGTGCTGCTGGTACTGTTAATCGTGTTCCTTGGTTAGAAAGGCACTTCAAATACAATGCCCAACATCGTCCTCCTCAATGGGATCAATCACAG
>NZ_JBAKBA010000478.1:0-207 GCF_038155225.1 Psychromonas arctica
ATCTCTAAACCAACAATAAATAGCATCATGACAACACCAAATTCTGCAAAATGCTGAATAGTGTTTTTTTCTTCGCCTGCTAATCCGGTATTAGGGCCAATGATTACACCTGCACTGAGGTAACCAAGCACTGAGCCTAATGCAAATCTTATAGCAAAATGAACGCATATTACCGCGACTAAAAGGTATAGAGCAGATTGATTAAAA
>NZ_JBAKBA010000479.1:0-207 GCF_038155225.1 Psychromonas arctica
GACGTTTAAAAAAATCACTTATTTTATTAGCGCAGTGCTCATCGTAAATACAAGATGTCACGTCGACTTGATGGTTCAAATTATCCTGGCAGACTAAATTAAATACACTGCCTGCAGCGCCTGTGTTATAGTCGCCAGCACCATATACTAAACGTTTAATGCGAGCATGGACGATTGCTCCTGCGCACATTGGGCAAGGCTCTAAAG
>NZ_JBAKBA010000480.1:0-207 GCF_038155225.1 Psychromonas arctica
TCATTCTTTTAATAAACGACGTAATACTTTTCCGACATTATTTTTAGTCAACTCGGTAACAATTTCTATTTGTTTAGGTTCTTTATAACGCGTCAAATACTTCGCGCAATGGGTTTTAATGTTACCAACGGTAACCTTATGATCATTTAATACAACTAACAGTTTAAACCTTTCTCCCGTTGATTCGTCTTCAAAACCAATAACTGC
>NZ_JBAKBA010000481.1:0-207 GCF_038155225.1 Psychromonas arctica
ATACAAACAGGACAAGATAACGGTTGGATTTTATTTCTAGCTCCTCCTGGTAAACCGAATACACAATTATTCCAAAAGGCAGGAGTCGATAAAAGACGTGTATTAATGATCGATTCAAGCAATGTCGGTGATAACCTTTCACTACTATCTACATTACTAAAAAGCAGGAGCTATTGCACCGTAGTAACTTGGGTAAACGAACTATCA
>NZ_JBAKBA010000482.1:0-207 GCF_038155225.1 Psychromonas arctica
TTGGTGCCCAGTAGTAACCAAACCAGCCTTCACCACGTTCTTACTCTTTAGCAATCGAACCTGAAAGACCTGCACCTGAACCTGGATCTAACAATTCAAATCCAGCTTCTTCAAGATTCATTGCTTCATATTGATTTTTTGTTGAAATTTGACTATTCCAGCGAGCTGGACAGCCCATGAAACCTGATTTTGTTGGATCTTCTGGAT
>NZ_JBAKBA010000483.1:0-207 GCF_038155225.1 Psychromonas arctica
TATATTTTTGCAGATACTAAAGAAGAGTATTTACAAGCAGTAAAAACCATCGGCGAACCTTGAGTGATTAAACCCGTCATGAGTAGCTCAGGTAAAGGCCAGAGTGTGGTAAAAAGTGATGCTGATTTAGACTACTCTTGGCCCTATTCACAGGATGGAGGACGTACAGGCAAAGGGCGTATCATTATTGAAGGTTTTGTACCTTTT
>NZ_JBAKBA010000484.1:0-207 GCF_038155225.1 Psychromonas arctica
TTTCTATTCTTTTTCTTCAATATCTCTTTTTTCAACCAATGTTTCTTTTATTGATTCATACACTTCTAATCTTGAATCTGGTATTTGAACTTTATTCAATGCAATCATAGACATTAGCGATAAAATTAATGGATTACTTTTAAGTTCTACGATTACAGTCTGAATTTGAGATTTACAATTAGTCGCCTCTTGAACTCTCAATTTTTT
>NZ_JBAKBA010000485.1:0-206 GCF_038155225.1 Psychromonas arctica
AGCTGGATAATCACTAACTGACAAATTCGTTAAAGTTGTATCTTGGTACGACAACGAAATCGCTTACTCTAATAAAGTTCTAGACCAAGTTGCACTTATTTCTAAATAAGTTTAATTAAATAGAATATTTGAAGCCTGCGTATAGCAGGCTTCAGTTAGCCGATAAACAACATTTAGTGATTAACGTAAACGCATTAAGTAAGCAG
>NZ_JBAKBA010000486.1:0-206 GCF_038155225.1 Psychromonas arctica
AGAAACTAGAATTGCTAACTCCCGATTTATTGGTAACGATATCGATAAAGTGCCCAAGTTAGCATTAAACATTGGCGTTGCTACGTTATTAGATGCAACAGAAGTAATAACGCTTGTCACTGGTCGCCATAAAGCACTAGCGCTACAAGCCGCAGTTGAAGCGTGTGTTAATCATTTGTGGACGGTTAGCGCCTTACAATTACATC
>NZ_JBAKBA010000487.1:0-206 GCF_038155225.1 Psychromonas arctica
ATTTAGATTATAAAAAAATGGCAACTGTAAACTGGCATCCAGTGGATCAAACAGTGTTAGCCAATGAGCAAGTTATCGATGGTCGCGGCGGGCGTTCTGGTGCAATCGTTGAGCAAAAAGAGATACCACAGTGGTTTATTAATATTACAGCTTAAGCACTAGAGCTATTAGATGATTTAGACCAGTTAGACGAATGGCCTGAACAA
>NZ_JBAKBA010000488.1:0-206 GCF_038155225.1 Psychromonas arctica
ATCGGAGTTTGAATGAATAACAAAGTAATGGGGTTAGTACTGATCGTTTTCGGCATTATCTTATTTGTATGGGGTTATGACGTCTATAGTTCACAAGAGATCGAAGCCAATAGCTCTATTCCTCCACTTCGAGCATGGGTTGGTATGGTCGGGGGTGCGATTAAACTTTTTGTTGGGGTTTTAAAGCTGAAATCAAAATCCTAACC
>NZ_JBAKBA010000489.1:0-206 GCF_038155225.1 Psychromonas arctica
GTTTCGATTACACAGAGGTAGGCGTTGAATTAGCTAAGCACTGGCACTTTTCATCGACCTTTTGCAATGCTATTGCACAACAACTTGATCCCCTATCTTATGATAATCCCTCACAAGCCGCTATTTTGACTCGTTTATCGCTCTTTATGCGTATTGCATGGGCTGCTGGATTACCACCTGAAATGATCGTCCAACGCTGACCTGAG
>NZ_JBAKBA010000490.1:0-206 GCF_038155225.1 Psychromonas arctica
TATTTGGTTTTGGACTGCTTATTTGGAGTGCAGATAAGTTTGTATTTGGCGCATCTAATACAGCCCGTAGCTTTTCTATTTCGCCTTTGATTGTCGGTGTTGTTATTGTTGGTTTGGGTACATCTTCCCCGGAAATGTTAGTGTCATCTATGGCCGCATTAGACGGGAATTCAGGACTATCAATTGGTAATGCAATTGGCTCTAAT
>NZ_JBAKBA010000491.1:0-206 GCF_038155225.1 Psychromonas arctica
CCATTAACTAATACATCTAAAGGCTCGCCAGCAATTCGCTCTAATTCAACAAGAGAGCCTTGGTTAAGCTGCAATTAGTTACGAATATTAATTTTACTACGCCCCTCTTCCATAGAAATGGTAACGGGGATATCTAAGATGCTGTCTACGCGAGATAACTCTTCTTCACTCATTGGTTTTCCAGTATCTTTTAATTCATCAAGATC
>NZ_JBAKBA010000492.1:0-206 GCF_038155225.1 Psychromonas arctica
TTATCTTATTGCACTTAAATATGTGATAAATGAATGAATTATAGCATTTCAATCATTTGAATAGTCGATCATTGCGTAATAAAACAATTGTAATCCATAACAAATAGCGTATTGAAAATGTTATGCTCATTCTAAGATACCGTTCACCAATAGCGTTAACAATAAAACATATTTATGCTCTAAAAAAACATAACCTTTAACTGTAT
>NZ_JBAKBA010000493.1:0-206 GCF_038155225.1 Psychromonas arctica
ACTCTGAACACCAGATTGAACACCAGATGCGGTTGATTTTTTAGTATTGATTTCTTTTGACAATCTATTTTCCTTAAAACAATAAAGTTATTGATAAAGTCAGAATTAATTAGCATATGAAACATAACAGCTTATTAACTTAAAAAATGTAACTTTTGAGGTGAAAAACCTACATAAGCTAATGATAAAAAACAATCTCAATCTTA
>NZ_JBAKBA010000494.1:0-206 GCF_038155225.1 Psychromonas arctica
GATTTAACTGAGCTTGCGGTTAATGTATGATTAACATTTAGTACTGTTGCTTATGTTGCAGGTACTGAAGCTAATACTGAAAGTGCTGAGACTGTAGCTGGTCCAGCAGCTGGTGGTGAATCAAGTAATCCAATACGTGATGACATCAATATAGTGACTATGAACACTGGTATTGTCAGTGCTGACGACGGCTTAACTACGTCAGC
>NZ_JBAKBA010000495.1:0-206 GCF_038155225.1 Psychromonas arctica
TTTCGTGAAATATGATGTACTTTTTCACGAAAAATGCTGGAAAATCATGGAAAACCTGTTTCTGAAGTGGCTTGTTTGTTGAATGAAAAGCTCGCGGGTATGACTCTGTATTCGGATGGTTGGGTGGTCGATAAACGCTGTCTGACAAGGTTGTTTTATGCTTCTGGCGTTGAGATGCAATTTACTGTTATCTCTTTTGAAATGAT
>NZ_JBAKBA010000496.1:0-206 GCF_038155225.1 Psychromonas arctica
CCCTACAGAATAACGGTTCGATAACGAATTAATGGATAATATTGCCCAGCGTATAGAAGACAAAGCCGCTACTTTAGTGTTATTTGCTTCTTATTGGCAAATGAACTTAGACGCTGACAAGTTACGTCGAAAGTTTCCAACGTCTTTGATAGTGCAAGGTGAAACATCACCTACTAAAATGATCACTACGCATTAAAAGAATTGTG
>NZ_JBAKBA010000497.1:0-206 GCF_038155225.1 Psychromonas arctica
TCTTCCGGTGTCGCTTCAGTGCTTTCTATAATATCTGCAGATGAATCCGCATCCTGTTCTGACTATTGTTCAGCTGGTGCAGTTTTAACGATTTGTCTTTTCGAACCATGAAATACAGCAATAGAGTATTTACTTGCTTGATCTTTTTGCTGCTCTGACACTTTCCCCGTAATACCTGTCAAAATAAAACCATGCACTTCTACGGT
>NZ_JBAKBA010000498.1:0-206 GCF_038155225.1 Psychromonas arctica
ATCATTTGAACATTGACGACAATGTGTTGTTGAGCGTATGCATTACCTAGCCTCTTTGTTTAATTTCGTCATTTGTGCCTACGCTATGATGTCTAACCATTATCACCTTGTATTACATATCGACGAAGCGCTTAACGTAAGCTTAAGTCATGAAGAGATTTGTTATCGTTGGTGTCAGCTTTTTTCAAAACCTATACTCGTTGAGC
>NZ_JBAKBA010000499.1:0-206 GCF_038155225.1 Psychromonas arctica
GCTCAAATATTGGTGACGATCCGAACAGTGGTGTTTATAATTTTTATATAGACGATCCTTCTTCCCTGACATTTCCAGATGATTTGTATGATATAAGTTATGTTAAAACAGAGTTAACTGAATACAGTATATTTGCGGAATATTTAATTGAATATAATGATTGGAACTTTATATTGTGTGCTCGTTAAGATTGGTATAAAGCTAAA
>NZ_JBAKBA010000500.1:0-206 GCF_038155225.1 Psychromonas arctica
TGCCGTGATTGGTGAAAACGGTGAATTCATTATGGAGAAAAAGTAAGGGTACTTAACACTTCGTTCCGGTGCGAAGATGTCAACTATCGTCGATAATCAAATTAAGTTAAAGCAGCAATTTGTTGAGTTGTTGTTGGCTTATCCTGATTTGATTCTAACCTTAGATGAATCATATCGCTTGTGTGAAGTGGCTTTTGATATCGGGC
>NZ_JBAKBA010000501.1:0-206 GCF_038155225.1 Psychromonas arctica
GGTGAGCAATCTCCAATCTGTAAGCATTCGTCGGAGCTTGGCTTTGTTTTGCTTATTGTGTGAACCGGGTTTGCTGTAAAAGAAGACGTAATTTACGGTAAGTCTCTTGTATCTCGTATTGTCACTGTCACTGGCGATGCTTTTGCAGGTAAAGGTAACGCACGTGTTCGCATTGGTTCTCCGATACAATATTTATTAGATTAGTA
>NZ_JBAKBA010000502.1:0-206 GCF_038155225.1 Psychromonas arctica
AAAAGAAACAGCTACTTGTGGGATTGCATCTGCTTCTTCTTAAGGTAGGTCGTATAAATCTTTATCTAAAGAGTCACCAGGCTGGATCTTGATTTTGATACCGTCAAGACGAGCCATCAACATTGCAGAGAAACCTAAGTAAGGGTTCATTGTTGCATCTGGGAAACGTACTTCAATACGTGCTGCGCGTGCAGTAGGTACAATTG
>NZ_JBAKBA010000503.1:0-205 GCF_038155225.1 Psychromonas arctica
CCTTCTACCGTTGCTGCCGTGAACGTGGTCGTATCCGAGGTATCTACATCCGTTAACGATAAACTACCTGAAGTGGTTAATGTCGCTGCATCATCTTCTGTTACGTCGCCAACTGAGTCACCCGCAACCACTGATAAGTCATCTACACCATTGATAGTGATCACAATTTCTTGTTCAACACCATCGCTGGTTGTCACTGTGATCG
>NZ_JBAKBA010000504.1:0-204 GCF_038155225.1 Psychromonas arctica
GCGTCACGGTATCAACGGGTGAAACTTCACCGTTATCGACGT
Source organism: Psychromonas arctica (assembly GCF_038155225.1). GTDB lineage: Bacteria > Pseudomonadota > Gammaproteobacteria > Enterobacterales > Psychromonadaceae > Psychromonas > Psychromonas arctica_B. The sequence continues at coordinate 43 of NZ_JBAKBA010000504.1, forward strand.
CAGTATCGTTCGCCGTAACATCAATCGTAATCGGTGTGTCTTCGTTCGTTGTTGCGCTATCAGCGACTAATACGGTGTCATCAGCGATTGGATCTACTGTCACAGAGACCGTTTCTGTATTGCCGTCTTCATTAGTGTAAGTGAAGGTATCGGTGCCGTTGA
>NZ_JBAKBA010000505.1:0-201 GCF_038155225.1 Psychromonas arctica
TGGTGGGCGATACTGGGTTCGAACCAGTGACCCTCGCCTTGTAAGGGCGATGCTCTCCCAACTGAGCTAATCGCCCACTTTCAAATTTCAACGTTTTAATTCTTTTGAAAAGAATCAGTAATATGGTGGGCGATACTGGGTTCGAACCAGTGACCCTCGCCTTGTAAGGGCGATGCTCTCCCAACTGAGCTAATCGCCCAT
>NZ_JBAKBA010000506.1:0-201 GCF_038155225.1 Psychromonas arctica
CGTAACAAGGTAGCCCTAGGGGAACCTGGGGCTGGATCACCTCCTTACGTAAAGAAACACATCCTTTGTATTTCGGTACATTGGCGCAAGTAATAATGAGTGCCCACACAGATTGTTTGATTAGACTGATTAAAAAGCAAAGTAGTTTCCGGGTCCCCATCGTCTAGAGGCCTAGGACACCGCCCTTTCACGGCGGTAACA
>NZ_JBAKBA010000507.1:0-201 GCF_038155225.1 Psychromonas arctica
TCGCTGTAACATCAATCGTCACAGGTGTGTCTTCGTTAGTCGTTGCGCTATCAGCGGCTAATACGGTGTCATCAGCAATGGGATCAACGGTGACCGTCACGATTTCAGTGTTGCCATCGACATTGGTATAAGTAAACGTGTCCGTACCATTGAAATCGGCGTTTGGTGTGTACGTTACGGTACCATCATCGTTGATCGCCA